>QXHL01000222.1 GCA_003584005.1 Alicyclobacillaceae bacterium I2511
GTCAAATAAATCGCTGCTTCTTTCACTAAGGAGGACCTCCCCAATCCTGCGGGCAGGTGGGGGCCCGCTCTTGCTCTTCCCTGAAAAACCCAACCTCCCCGCAGCGCGAGTCAAGGGTCTCCGTCGAGCTCCTTGCCTGGTCTCCTTGCCTGGGCTCCTTGCCTGGGCTCCTTACCTGAGTTCCTTACCTGGTCTCCTTGCCTGGGCTCTGCTGTCGGGTACCTAAAAAGGGGACCCTGGCCTGCTGGCCTCGGGTCCCCTTTTACATGCTCTCTCGCCTGGCGGTGTCCTACCTTCCCAGGGGCTTGCGCCCCAAGTATTCTCGGCGCTGGAGGTCT
>QXHL01000223.1 GCA_003584005.1 Alicyclobacillaceae bacterium I2511
GTGCGCCACGAAAGTTTCAGGTCGGCTGAGAAGGTGACTTGAGCTATGCTTTGCCGAAGATGAGGGAGGGCCCCTCGAAATCGCCATACAGGTGGAGGTTTCAAACCACCGTAAGCTGCTATGGACAAAAGCCATGGTGGTGAGCGTTACGGAAAAGGCGAGGCTTGACCTCGTCAGGTGAGTGCCAATGGAGACGAACACCAGTGAACCGCTGATAATGTGTCGAAAGCGTAGGAACGTCATCAAAACCGGGGGGTAGTCGTTAACCCGGGATAAATCTGGAGGAAACCTGTTTACTGTCCAGGTGATGGCCGGCATGAAGGCGGCGTGAAC
>QXHL01000224.1 GCA_003584005.1 Alicyclobacillaceae bacterium I2511
AACCGCTGATAATGTGTCGAAAGCGTAGGAACGTCATCAAAACCGGGGGGTAGTCGTTAACCCGGGATAAATCTGGAGGAAACCTGTTTACTGTCCAGGTGATGGCCGGCATGAAGGCGGCGTGAACATGGCACAGGCTTCGGTGAAGAACGTGGGAACCTGCAGGCTGATGGAAAGGGAAAAGTCTCAAGCGGAAGACCCGTGAGGGAGGAACCAATGGACAAGACAAAGCCGTATGAAATTTCCAAGTATAGGGTACTAGAGGCGTTCCAACGAGTCAAAGCAAATCGTGGAGCCGCCGGAGTGGATGGAGAGAGTCTGGAATC
>QXHL01000225.1 GCA_003584005.1 Alicyclobacillaceae bacterium I2511
CCATCCCGAACACGACCGTGAAGACCTCCAGCGCCGAGAATACTTGGGGCGCAAGCCCCTGGGAAGGTAGGACACCGCCAGGCGAGAGAGCATGTAAAAGGGGACCCGAGGCCAGCAGGCCAGGGTCTCCTTTTTAGGTACCCGACAGAGCTCAGGTAAGGAGCCCAGGCAAGGAGATCGACGGAGACCCTTGACTCGCGCTGCGGGGAGGTTGGGTTTTTCAGGGAAGAGCAAGAGCGGGCCCCCACCTGCCCGCAGGATTGGGGAGGTCCTCCTTAGTGAAAGAAGCAGCGATTTATTTGAC
>QXHL01000226.1 GCA_003584005.1 Alicyclobacillaceae bacterium I2511
TAGGGAACTAAGGCGCTCGCCGTTAGGTGAATCTTTTCTGTTTACACACCTTCTGCTATAATGTAACTATGAAAACTTCTAAGGCGTATCGGTTTCGTTTCTACCCGACAGCAGAACAAGCGCAATTGCTCTCACGAACCTTCGGGTGTGTTCGCTATGTCTACAACTGGGCATTGAAGGCGAAAACAGACGCCTACTACAACGAGGGCAAACGCCTCTATTACAAGGATCTATCTGCCAAGCTGACGATACTAAAGCAACAACCGGAAACGGTCTGGCTCAACGAAGTGTCTAGTGTGGCTTT
>QXHL01000227.1 GCA_003584005.1 Alicyclobacillaceae bacterium I2511
GTTCTCTTTTGCCGTTTCCACGATGCTGTATGTAACCGCACTTGCTCTGGCTCCGCGTGGCGTATTAGCGAATAGCCACGCCTTGCGGCCTATTACAAATGGTTTGATTGACCGTTCGCTGCGTAATTCAAATCATTGGATTACGCAGCTTATGCTCATGAAGATTTAATCCTCAGGATGTCAAGAGAATCCGTGGTACTCACAGGATTTTCGTAGTAATCCTGAGGATTATGTTTTTACCGAAGGCCACACAGTTTGGCAATTTCCTCT
>QXHL01000022.1 GCA_003584005.1 Alicyclobacillaceae bacterium I2511
CCGTCCTAGTTCGGACTTGACCTTTGCCAAGGCTGAAAGCATGGCCTCACGGTGGACTGGTTGGTTAAAATCCAAGGTGGGTTCATTGTGAAATTCACAAACAGTCATTTGTTTTTTACCTCCCGGTGATTAAATTTCTCCGGTGGGGTCCCATTTATTGCCACTGGGGCACCCGAGATTCCCACACACCTTAAATAATAAGCAAGAATCATGCCAGACATCCGGAGTTTTTTTGCATTCTTCTCCACTTGCGTCCTGTCACGTTGGCCACGGTTGTCTCGTCTACTTAGTGGAGCGATTGACCATCGGCTGGCAAGGGGGTACTTTTAGTATAGTGTGTCACTGTGGGGAGTTGTCCAACCAGGGACTTGCAACCGTTTTTCACAGGGGCATAGGGCATCCGTAAGATTTGCAGATGGGCCAAATGCAGGTGGAAAATTAGAGCAGATGGGTAGGTGTGGGATTTTGTACAAGCGGCGCAAACTGTGGCTGGGATTGTCTTACTTGGCGCTGCTTTTTGCTGGAGCAGGTTTGTACGCGTTAATTCAACACTTTCCCTTTGGGGTGCGTCCGCAGAGCCGTGTCATGTCAACCCCGGCGCGGACGAATTCAGGGACAACAGGCCTGACGGGTGGGGTGAACCTAGGCAACGGTTCCAATGTGTTGGTGACCGTTTTACCCTCGCAACCGGTGGCTAGCTTTAATCAAGAAAAAATTTATGAAGTGGCGGAGCAGGTTTTGCAGAACCCACCCAATCAAAATTGGGATGCCTCAGGTTTTGTCCAGTACGTGTATGCCCAGGCAGGCATTTCGTTGCCCCGTACCATTAATCAGCAAGCCACTGTGGGCGCGCGCATTGCTGACGCTGCACAACTGGAAAAAGGCGACCTGGTATTCTTTAACCTTGATAATTCTCCAACACAGGCAAGTTTTGTGGGAATTTATTTGGGGAGTGACCAAGTAGCGGCGCTCACCACACACGGGTTGACAGCCTTCAACCTATTTGGACCTTATTGGAATGGTAAATTTGCCTTTGGTGAACGTGTGACAAGCTGACTGCTGGCTTGACCCAATAACGTTTTCAGACATAAAACAGGGGTCTCGGACACACCCGAGTCCCCTGTCCAACTGTGCCGTGAAACCTTCTCGCTTCGCGAAGCCTCCATTCCTAAGCTTCCTGTTTTCTACTGTGAGGTTGTCCGGGAAGGGGGCAGAACTCCCCGACGCATTGCCGCATCGTCGCCCCAAATGCTCCTTCACGTACCGAAAACGTACGCTCAGTGCGCATTTGGGGCTGGCCTCCTCGCACTGCTTGGGTCTGACCAGACCCCTTTCCGGACACGCGCTTATAGCATTGGGCCTTCCACAATTTCATCAGCCAACATTTCTCCAGGGCGGAGATTAGAATTGACGTGTTCCACTAAGGCCTCATCCAAATCTGGCGTGTGGTAGCCGCTGGCCACCCCCCAGTAGTAGAACACCAGAGAGGCTATGATAACAGCTACCATATCCCAAGGATAAGGAATCACGTTTTTCAGTCCGCCCAGCTGTGTGGACCCCAGGTAGGAGAGAGCCAACATGACAATTAGGTAGAAAACCATCCAGATGCCACTTTTCAAGGATTGTGCGCTGGGGCGTTGAATTTGCTCAGGCATGGCCAGAGAGAAGATGAAGTACAGCACAATGCCAATTAGAATTGCAATCAGCAACTTGGAATCAATCTTCCAGCCAGTCCAGTAGACAATCAAAGATCCAATGACATAGGCGAATGGGTTAATGAATCCGGCACCGGACAGACGGAAAGGGCGTCTACCCTGGGGAGCGGTTTTGCGGAACACAGCCAGAGATACTGGGCCAATGATATAGGTGAACACAGTAGCCGACGATACTAGTCCCACCAATGACTGCCAAGACGGGAATGGCAACAGGAAGATAAGTCCCAGGATGAAGGCGACCACCAGTGCCAGCACCGGAATTCCGGTTTTTGCGTCCACTTTTGCTAAGGCTTTGGGAAAATAGCGATTTCTGCCTAGGGCATAAATAACCCGGGTTGTGGAAGCTGTGTACACGTTGCCAGTACCTGCAGGGGAGAGAATAGCATCGGCGTACAGCAGAATGGCAAACCACCCAAGGTTTAAACTGGCGGCCAGTTCAGCGAAGGGAGCATTGAAGGTGACATTGGACCAACCCTTGGCCAGATCTGCCGGAGAAACGCCAATGACAAAAACCAGTTGCAACAGCACGTACAGAATAATCCCAATGGTAATGGAGATAATAATGGCCCATGGAATGTCCCGCTGAGGATTGCGTGCTTCAGCAGCCAAGTCCAAGGCTTGCCGGAATCCCAAGTAAGCGAAAATGACACCGGAGGTGGCAACGGCTGTCAAAACTCCTGAACTGCCGTCTGGTGCAAAACCACCCGCATGACTCAGGTTGCCCCAGTGCAACCCTGCAAACAAGAAAATAAGGATGGTGGCTAGGGGCATGATAAATTTAATCAGGGTCACCGAGGTGTTGATGCGAGCGAAAAACCGAACCCCCGCATAGTTAATGAGGAAAAATGCAAACATCAATAGAGCAGCCACCAATAACCCCCACCCGGTCAACAGGCTGGTTTTAGAATTCCACAGGGCTGGGAACCAGTGTGAGGCGTACTGCATCACGCCTTCGGCTTCTACGGCAGGGACGGAGGCATACGCAATCCAGGCGGCCCACCCCATGATAAAACCGGTGAGATGTCCATGGCTGAGGTGTGGATAACGGACAATTGCTCCAGACTCGGGGAGCATGGCACCTAATTCTGCATACACAAAACCAATCATGAGAACCGCAAAGCCGCCAATCACCCATGAAATAATTGCTGCGGGTCCTGCCACATTTGCTGCATACAACGCGCCAAACAACCATCCAGAACCAATAATGCCGCCTAGAGAAATCATGGTAAGGTCTAACAAGCCCAATTCCTTTTTAAAGCTTTTGTTTTCCATGCGGTATCCTCCTTTTGGGTAAATACACTTGTTGTACAAAAAAAGAAAATTGCGTTCAGGCGATGACGAAAGTGGCCTGAAGATTCTCTACGAAAGTAGAGGCAAGAGAATTATAATTCTTCTCACAAGTGAGATCAATGTGAAAGTTTACGATAAATCGCAATTTAGCGGCGTTATGTGAACGCTTTCATACAATTAAACGTTTTGATTGATTTGTCTCCGGGTAATCGCGGTTGCAAGTGTCACAATTGGGACGAGAACAAATCTGTGATTTCACAAATCTCTTACAACAAAAGAAAAAAATAAGGAGCAACATCGAGCGGTAATTTTTTCTGAATTACAGTGCAATGCTCCGGGAGTTTATTTCAGACCTGTTTCAGACTTGTTTAGATCCTGCTTTCGTCTGGTTGTTGAATCAAAGCAGACTGGGGCCTTGTTTGGCCTACAGGACGGAAGGGGAGAACAACATGCCGATTTTTCCAGTTGTAATTGCTGTCTTGACTGCTGTTCCGTTATTTACCATGCAAACCTTAATGTTTTGGAAGTACCTTCCGATGATGGTGATGCTGTTGAGTGGTGGAGGTCCGTCTTAATGGCAGGCACGCTTGGATTTTGCAAAGATTTCAGTTATCACGTCATGATGATCCAACAAGACCCCGGCGATTGCCGGGGTCTTGTTGGATCTTACGTGTCTTTTAAATTACATCACAATGGGAGTGTATCCCTCTTTGATGAATTGGGTGATACTGGGGTGCCCGTTGATTTCAGTCAAACGTGGAATCCCGGTAGCCAAAATGGGTTCCGCAACTCCCATTGCATTCATGCAGTACTCACAGACGCCTGCGATGATACCCTGTTCTTTTAGTTGGACGTACACTTTGTGTGAAGGTTTATCGGTGTTTGTCGCGAAATTGGCCAGTGATTTGACACCCGCTCCGTCAAATACCAATTTCACTTCAATGCCTGCCTCGTTCAGTTCCTTAGCGTATAGCAAGGCGTGGGCTGCTTTTGCACCCTCGTCTTCTTTTGCATGCACAAAAATCACAAACTTGTCACACATGGTAAGAATCCTCCACTCGGGTAAATGATTGTTCTGTACGGTTCTCTCTTTTTGCCTACTTCCACGGTAGGAACGTGGAAGTAGGCAAAGGGGTAATTTTTTACCACAATGATTATAGCACTTTTTATCAGTAGCTTTCAAAATGTACCTTTGGTTACGGATTTTTCAGACGGAGGTTTTAAGCGATGTTTTTAGACAGCGTTTTTAGGTGATGGAGGTACGGCGTGCAAATATGCAGAGGCAAAACCTACTCCACAGTGCTGTAGCAGCGGATCTTTGTGGGCGCCTTCGTCATTGGTTGAGGCAACTCGTATTAGCGACAATAAGCATCAAACTGAGACTGTCAATACACTAGGTATCGTAGCACATTCACATTCCCTATAGGGGTTTCTTCTGCAATTCAACCCCCTCCCAACAGGATTCACTTGGAAACTGAATCGGCCGTCTCAAATAAGGGACCCCAAGACGCTTATGGGCCTTTTCAAGCCACTTTTCGCATAAATAAGCGTTCGCTAGGCCCTTATTTCAGCAAATTCGGTGAAAAACAGCGGAAAAACGTGCAATAGACGACTTTCACGCCCTTATTTGTCTTTCAACCCTTGTTATTTGATGATTTAGCGACTGGGGGACGCTTAATTCCAGACCCGTAAAAATGGGACCCCCCACACTAAGGAGGGCCTCCCCAATCCTTCGGGTAAGTGGGACCCCCTCTTCCTTGAATAACCCTCAAAAACTCGCTGGGCGTGTCAAGGGTCTGAAAAAGCTGAGTGAATCGACAGTCTCAAAAGCCTCAAACTAGTGCTTACCCTTGCGGAACGGGCACCCGAGAATGGGCAATTAGGGGAAGGAACGAATGGAAGGGACTTGTAGTCCCTTATTCTATTGTGGATTGCCCACCTCCCTCTCGTTTCCTGGTCAACCCGTTGCATTTTCCCTATTTTCCAGTTGACTGATTTCTCGATTGTTGCTTGCATCTCCTGAGGCGAAGGGTTTTCTCCAAACTGCTCGGCAATATTTTTATATGTGTGGAAGCACACCAAAAACAAAGAGTGAATCCTATATTACCGGTACTAAAGAGCGACGCTTCACGGCGTTTTCAGGTAAAATAATTATTGTAGGATTCTGTCCTAGACCTATCAAGGTTGACTCCCAGCGAGAATCTGAGCGAGAATTTGATTGAAAATTTGATTGAGAATCAGAAAGGGGAAACAGGGTTTATGCCCGTCAATTTTCACGACAACATAGCTGACGCTCCCATGCATCCCTGGCGACGAATGCTGATTATTTTACTGTTGTTGATTGCTTCTGCGGCGGTGTTCAGTGTGGCCAAGGACTCGTCTGTGTTGAACTTTCTCCCGGTTAAGGACCGGTTCAGTATACAGTGGGGGCTGGTTTTACTCTGGGCCATGATTGGGGTCTGGTTGATTCGCCAACTGAGGCACGTGGTCCTCCGCATTGCGTCCAAAAGTAGTAAGTTGGATGTTCGGGTGGGGTTGTTGCTGAGTCGGGCGTTGAGCGCTGTCGGGTATGCGTTTGTTCTCGTTGTAGCACTCCACCTTTTGCAGATTAAAATAGGTAGCATTCTGGTGGGGGGTGCCCTCACAGGCGTGATTGTTGGTATTGCCGCACAGTCCACCCTGTCCAATCTGTTTGCTGGGGTGTTGCTATTTACGCTCCGCCCCTTTTCAATTGGAAATTTTGTGACACTGCGAACCTGGATGTTTAGCGGCATCGAGTACAGCGGAACGGTGATTGACATTAACTGGTATTACACTGTATTAATGGATGGTACACAAAAGCGGATTCTGCCCAATTCCTCCATCCTCATTTCTGCCATCACCATTATTGCCGATACGGGGATTCAGTTGTATACACTTCCTTTGCCCTACACCGTTTCTGCCCATAATTTTGAGCAGGCACTACAGCAGGCCGTCGCCGGCCCAGCCACGGTCCTTGTGCGGGAGTTTGGCGAGGATACTTACACGGTTCAGGTTCGCGTCCCCACCCATGTGGACAGAGACGTCATACGGGCCACCTTGCTTCAATTACGCACGCAGTCGAACGTGTCTGGAGAAGCGGCAAATGCTGTCGACACTGGGTCTGCCCCTGCTACGGATTTGCCCAGTCCAAGTTAGCCTAAAAAGGGGGTATGCGAGTGCTGCGAAAACTGCCCAGGGTGCGTACCTGATGGCCGAGGATTTCCAGGATAGAGATGGCTTTTTGGATACCCTCATCCTGCCATCCAGCCGCCACGTCCAGATAAAAGTAATAGGTTCCTAGCCGGGTTTTCGTGGGTCGCGATTCAATCCACGTAAGATTCAAATCCAATGCGGCAAACACGTGGACGATATTGGCCAGCACTCCCGTGTGTTCGGCACATGGAATAATTTGCAGCATCGTTTTTTCTGCTTTTGCCGGGGTTTGATTGTCTTGGGATACCACCAAAAAGCGGGTGTGATTTTCTGGACTATCCTGGATATTCTTTACCACTACGCGCAGGTCCATTTGTGCCGCAGCCCATGCCGATGCCACAGCGCCCACGTCATTTCTGCCCGACTCTTTCAAGGCCAGGGCAGCCGATGCGGTGCTGTCAAAGTGACGAACGCTGGCGTGGAGCTGGCGAACCAACCTGCGGCACTGGGCCAAGGCGGGGGCAATAGACCAGACTTCCCGAATGTTTTCTAACTGTGTTCCCTGGTTGCCTAACAGGTGCTGTGCCACGGGAAGGACAATTTCACCCTCCACAAATAAATCTGGGCTGTCCGCCAAGGCATCCAGGGTTATGTTGATGGACCCCTCAATGGTGTTTTCAATGGGCACCACCCCCTTGTTGATTGATTTTGTCTGAACCTCTTCCAGCACATCTATTAGGGTTGGAAGAGGTACGAGTTCCACATCTGTCTGGCCGAAGTAACGGCTGGCTGCTTCTTCACTGAACGTTCCTCGTGGTCCTAAATAGCCAATTTTCACGGTCATCGAAAATTCCCCTCTCTCAAGAATTATACAAACAATATGGACAAAAATCTCGTGTAAATGGCGAATCCATTTGCGGCCTGAAGAGTGGTTGAGGAATTGTGGTCTGTTTGGAACCAGACTACAATAAGTGTATTCCCAAAGTGTATTCTAAGGATTGTGAGGGTTCAGCCATGGAAAAAGAGAAAAAGTTGGAGATACTTCGCTTGCTACAGGAGAATGCGCGTCGCTCTCCAGCAATGATTGCCAGCATGCTGGGTGTGGAAGAAGCTGTGGTTTTGCAAGTAATGGATGAATTTGAGCGGGACAGGGTGATTGTACGTTACTCCGCCATGGTGAATTGGGACAAAGTGGATGAACGTCGGGTGACGGCAGTGATTGACGTGAAGGTTACGCCGCAAAGGGACGTAGGCTTTGACGCCATTGCACAGCGTATTTACCGTTTCCCGGAAGTGTCTTCCGTCTTTTTGATGTCTGGAGCCTATGATCTTCAGGTGGTGGTGGTGGGAAATCACATCCGCGAGGTGGCCCAGTTTGTGTCAGAAAAACTGTCCACTTTGGAACACGTAAACTCCACCACGACACACTTCCTTTTGAAACGATACAAGTGGGATGGTGTCATTTTCGATGACGGAGAACAGGACCAACGGTTGGTGATTACGCCGTGAAGCAACTTAAATCGCGTTTGTCTCCTGTTGTGGAGAACTTGCCGCCGTCTGGAATTCGTCGTTTTTTTGATTTAGCCAGCGAAATGAAAGACGTCATTTCGTTGGGGGTGGGTGAGCCGGATTTTGTGACACCTTGGCACATCCGCGATGCCAGCTTTGATGCTTTGTCAAGGGGATTTACCAGCTACACATCAAATCGCGGGATGTCGCAACTATTAGAAGCGATTGCTGATTATTTGATGGGATATAATTTACACTATGATCCGGACCGCGAACTGTTGGTCACTGTGGGGGGCAGCGAGGCGATTGATTTGGCGTTGCGAGCCATGCTCAGCCCAGGGGATGAGGTGCTCATCCCAGAACCGGCCTACGTGTCCTACCGCCCCTGTGCGGCTTTAGCTGGCGGCGTGCCGGTGGCTGTGCCCACACGATGGGAGGCCCAGTTTCGGGTATCCACAACCGACCTTGAAAGTCAGCTGACCGCTCGCAGCAAGGTATTGGTGATGTGTTATCCTAACAACCCCACAGGGGCCGTGTTGAGTGAAACGGATTTACAGGAATTGGCCACCTTTTGCGTGCAAAACGACCTACTGGTTATTTCGGACGAAATTTATGCGGAGTTGAGTTACGGGGGCAAGCACCACAGCATTGCGGAGCAACCAGGGATGCGGGACAGAACCGTTGTTGTCAGTGGCATGTCGAAGGCGTTTGCCATGACAGGTTGGAGAATTGGTTACGCTGCGGGGCCAGAGGACATCCTATCAGCAATGCTGAAAATTCACCAGTACGCCATTTTGTGTGCTCCGGTGATGGGGCAAATGGCGGCCATCGAGGCGTTGCAGCATGGCGAACGAGAAAAGCAGCGCATGGTGGAGGAGTATGACCGAAGACGGCGATTGATGGTGGAGGGCCTACGCAGTGTGGGGTTATCCTGTCATGAGCCACAGGGGGCATTTTATGCCTTTCCAGACATTCGCAGCACGGGTTTCACGGCTGAGGCGTTTGCGGAGGAATTACTCCGACAGCAGCGCGTGGCTGTGGTGCCAGGCACTGCCTTTGGCGAGGCAGGCGAGGGGTTTGTGCGGTGCTCGTATGCCACCTCGGCAGACCAAATTGAACAGGCCATCCAGAGAATGGGACATTTTTTGACGGAACTATAAGCAGTGTCTGGTCGGGCAGCCCGTTCTCTGAGATTAACTAAGGGAGGCCGTGGCTGTCCATGCAGGCACACAATTCAGCGGGGAACTCTTCACCCGCCATTAGTAGGCAGGCTTACCTACAGCTTGTCATCATTATTCTTGGAGTGTTCATGGCAATTTTAGACACCAGTGTGGTGACGGTGGCGATTCCCGTCATGGAACATGACTTGGCGGCCACAACAAACCAGATTCAGTGGGTCTTGACGGGCTATATGCTGGCAATTGGGATTCTGGTTCCCATCTCGGGATGGATGACGGAGAAGGTCGGCCCCAAACGTTTGTTTTTGATTTCCTTGGCAATTTTCACGGTGGGTTCAGCCTTGTCAGGGGCGGCCTGGAGTTTAGGAAGTTTGATTGTGTTTCGAATTCTGCAGGCCATTGGCGGTGGGTTCATGATGCCCGTATCCATGGCCATGATTTTCCGCCTGTTTCCACCCGAAAAACGGGGTTTTGTGATGGGATTGCTGGGAATTGCGATGATGGCAGCGCCGGCCTTTGGGCCGGCGCTCAGCGGCTATTTTGTGGAATACGCCAGCTGGCGTTTAATTTTTTATGTGAACGTGCCCATCGGCCTCTTGGCGGTTCCCTTGGGCATGATGTGGATGAAAGAGTTGCCCCACCATGTGAGCGGCAAGCTAGACGTTTGGGGGTTTTCTTTTTCCACCGTGGGTTTTTTCAGCCTGCTCTATGGCTTTAATGAGGTTCCCAGTAGCGGCTGGCACTCTGCTGAGGTGGTTGGACTGTTAACCCTTGGCAGCGTAAGCTTGCTACTTCTGGTGATTACCGAATTGAATGTAGAAAACCCTGTGATACAGTTGCGGGTGTTGAAAAACTACATGTTCAGCATGAGCTTGGTTATTACCTCCATCATTAATGTGGCCCTGTTTGCTGGGCTCTTCCTGTTGCCGCTGTATTTGCAGGATATTCGTGGCTACACGGCCCTGCGCACAGGCTTGTTCATGACACCGGCGGCGCTACTTTCAGCTTTGATGATGCCCATCAGCGGGCGCCTAATGGACCGTATTGGAGCTCGCCCCCTGGGGATTGTGGGGCTGTTAATTGTTGCCTATGGGACTTTCGGATTTGCACATCTGACCCTGTACAGTCGCTCTGCAGACATCCAGTGGTTGTATATTTTGCGCAGTGTAGGCATGGGGATGACCATGATGCCCATTATGACAGCGGGGATGAATACGGTGTCCCAGGTGTGGGTGAGTCAGGGAACGGCAATGACCAACACGGTCCGCCAGGTGGCATCATCGCTGGGCACGGCCCTGCTGACAAGCTATATGACGACACAAAGCAATCTTTATCAGGCAACTTTAAACTGGCAGGTGACCCCCCTGTCGGCCACCGCTGATTGGTTGCAAAAAACGGCCCTGTCCCTACAGGGTCAGTACGGGATGAGTGCAGCAGCCGCAAAACAGGAGGCGACTACGCTATTGATGGGGTTGCTTGGCAAAGAAGGGTTTGTCGCTGGCTTGAATGACACATTCTACGTTTCCTTTATTTTAGCGGCGATTGCTTGGGTGCTGGTGTTGTTTTACGCCAGCGCCAAGGAGCGCGCCGCGCGCCGAGGGAACCAAGCGTTACGCGAAGCTGGGGGCAACCGTAAAATTCCTGTGGCGGCCAGTGAACGGGAAGTGCAAAGTTTGCCTATACCACCTCGTTTGCGCACAGAGTGAGGCCTACATCACCCCGTTTGCGCACAGAGTGGGCCTGCACACAACTGCGCACAGAGTGTGTCTGTGTGAAGCCACATGCCTTGACTAAAAGGGCAGAATTCTATAGGGTTAAGACGGGAATTTGCGGGATTGGGTGGGGACGTTTGTGACACTGCCCGCAGGCAATTTTAAGCGTGTCCAGTAGGAGTCCGCGGTCTTCTAAGAAAGGGCTGAGGACTCCGCGTTGGCCGTGCGGAACAGGTGAAGCTGGATTGAAAATTGCAGTTCTAATACCTTGCTACAACGAGGAACACACGATTGAGAAGGTTGTGCGGGATTTCCAGCGGGAACTCCCAGAAGCAGATATTTATGTGTATGACAATAATTCCACAGACCGTACTCTGGCCCTGGCTCGGGGCTGTGGGGCGGTTGTTCGACGGGAGACCCGCCAAGGGAAAGGCAATGTGGTGCGCTCCATGTTCCACGACATTGATGCGGACTTCTATGTCTTGGTGGATGGGGATGACACCTATCCGGCAGACTATGTTCACTTCTTAATTGCCCCTGTCACCGAGGGAATGGCCGACATGGTGGTGGGGGACCGGCACTCCAACGGGTCTTACGAGGTGGAAAACAAGCGTCCCTTCCATGACTTGGGTAATCAACTGGTTAAGGGTCTCATTAACCGATTGTTTCACGCTAGTTTGTGTGACATCATGTCCGGCTACCGAGTCTTCAACCGGGACTTCGTGAAAAACACCCCCATTCACAGTGCAGGATTTGAAGTGGAGACCGAGATGACCCTGCATGCCCTGGACAAGCGTTTTCGCATTGTGGAGATACCCATTGAATATCGGGATAGACCGGAGGGAAGCTTTTCGAAACTAAACACGGTTGGCGACGGCATGCGGGTGCTGAGAACCATTTTTTGGATTTTCAAAGACTTTAAGCCGCTGGCCTTTTTCGGGGCTTTGTTTCTGATCTTTTTTATCTGCGGTTGGTGGGTGGGTGTGCCGGTGATTTTTGAGTTTTTAGCCACGCATGCCATTCGACGTATTCCATCTGCAATTCTGGCCGTGGGGCTGATGTTGCTGTCCAGTGTATTTTTAACTTCCGGACTTATTTTGGACACCATTGTCAAACATCAGAACGACCTGTACCAGGTGTTATTTAACCGTTCTAGTGGGGTGCCACAGGGGGCTCAAGTGGCACAAGTGGAGGGCAGAGGGGAACCGGCGGCCCAGGGACGTCGGGGGGTGTCGCGGTGAATTACATTCTAATTGGAATCAATATTGTGTTGCTGGTGGCGGGCCAAACTCTGTGGAAAATTGGGATTGTCGGGAAATCCCTGCACGGCATCAAGGGTGCCGTCTTGGCGCTATTTTCTCCCTGGGTGATGGCGGGAATTGTGTTGTACGTGATTGCCACGGTGGTGTGGATTTACCTTTTGTCAAAATTGCCGCTCAGCCTACTGTATCCACTGCAGAGTTTGGCGTATGTGGCTGCGGTGGTGGTGGCCATTTTTATTTTTAAGGAGCAGGTTTCCGTCACACGCTGGATTGGTGTTTTGGTGATTCTCTTGGGGGCGGCCCTGGTGGTGAAATGAGCACAGAACGAACGAGGTGAGATGGGGTTGGACAAGCACACAGACATTTTCGCACAGCCGCAAACGGTTGATTTTGCTGGGTCGGACAGCCCTGTGTGGCGACAGTGGGAGCGCTGGGAGATAGGTGGGGTGCTCGCCTTGGCGTTGGCGGTTCGCTGGTTGACCATTGCACACTATGGCCTGGGATTAAATCTGCACAGTGATGACCAGGGATACATGAACAGTGCCTTACATTTTTTGCAAAACGGTATGATTACCTATTATAAAGGGAACCTGCCTACCATGCATATGATGCCTGGGATGACTTTTTGGCTGGCGGGCTTGTTTTGGCTGTTTGGGACTGGACCTTGGGGGCTGTTGTTAGCGAAGTATGTGACAGCAGTGGTCGGGGTTTTGGGTGTTTTCGGGGTTTATCTGTTGGCCCGCCGAATTTTTGGACATGTTGCAGGTCTTGTGGGAGCCTTGCTGGCTGCCATGTATCCGCCCGGAATTTTGACCGACACGTTATTTCTCACGGAAACTCCGTTTCTGGCCAGCTTTGCTTTTTTGCTTTACTTTTCTCACCGACTTGCTCACCGACACGACTGGCCGGACTTTTTTGGTGCCCTAATTTGTTATATCATCGCCCTCTTTTTTCGTCCTACGGTGGCTTTGTATCCAGTGGTGCTGTTGTTTTATTTCCTTTGGAAACGTCATAGTACTGTGCGCTTATGGAAACAGGCTGGTGTGGGTGCGCTGATTGTTTTGGCGGTGATGACCCCCTGGTGGGTGCGCAATTACCACGATTTTCATCACTTCGTTCCACTTGATGACGGTTCTGGAAATCCCTTGTTGCTGGGCACTTACCAAGGGGTGGGATATCCGGATCAACTCACTTTTCAGCAAACCCTCAAACAGATTGCCATCGACTACCCAGTGGTTGGAAAAGACCCCGCAGCACATGAGGAACAGTGGATGAACTTGCAGCAAAAGGTTGCCGAGCAGCGCATGGGTCAGTGGTGGAAAAACAACAAAATGAGCTTTCTGTACAGTTATTTGGTGCTTAAGCCGTTGACCCTGTGGCAAGACCCATTTTACTGGATTCCCATCTTGCGTATTCCCCAGTCTGTAGTTCGATGGATGCAGTGGAAACTGGTAATCCTGGGTGGGTTGGGTTACCTTGTGACGTTGGTTTGGCAACCCCGTTCCCGCCAGGACACCGTGTGGATACTGGCCACCTTTGTTTACTATACTGTTTTGTATGCCGCCTATTTCTGCTTTGGCCGCTACAGTGAACCCTTAATGCCCCTAGTGATGACCGGGATTGGCGCGGGTGGGGTAACTTTGTGGCAGCGGTTACGCAGACTCCTGTAGAAATTTTAAGTACATGTCCGGAACGTGCCCGGAAAGGGCTCAGGGCCGATTCACGAAACCCAGCGCAGTTGCCGATTTGGGTAGTACAGGTTCAAAATTTGCAAAAAGGTGTGACCCACACTGGCCAGGTATTGGGACCCCCACTGGGACATGAAAGTGGATCCCACAAACACCCAATTGGGTCCGTCATGCCAGCCAGACCTGTAATCCAGGGGGAGAATTTCACCACTGGGGGGGACATAAGCCATGTTCCAAACGGCTTGCACTGCGGCGTCTGTCTGCGGCGTGCCGGACAAGTCTTTGAAGTACTGGTAGTTGGTTGTGTTGTCTACATCGTATGTGAACCCTTGATGGGTCACGGGGTGCAGAGTATTGTACCAAGCAAACATTTTGGCGGCTAGGGCACCCGCTTCCAGTGCTTGAGGATTCCAATCGGGCATCCATTCATTGGGCAACACATCAGAACAGTACTCTTGGAACCCCACGGTTTGCACCCACAGAATGGGCCCCCACGGGTTGTTGAAGGCACGGATGGCAACGCGCACCACTGTCGGTTGTGGGGTGTTATAGATGGTCTGCAAGGGCTGCGCTTTCACCGGACTGGCAGACCAGGCCAGTGCTATCAGGCAAATCAATAGACTCAGAGCGGGAACCATACGGCGCACGGCTACCCCCTCCTTTCACAGGCTTGGATGATTTCACGAAACTCCGCTCACGGCCGCGGTGCTGTGTTGTTTGCAGGGACCCGCATCGGCAGGTCACTGACCGACTGGCGGGCAATGCCCAGTTGTGCAGCGTAATAGTCCAGCATGTCTGCCACAAGAATGTGGTGCAGGTTGCCCAGTGTGGCCTGTGGTTCGTTACGTTGTCCCAGGACAAATGGGGTTAATGTGACAGGTGCCACGCTGGACTGGCCCAGGGGAACCTCAAATACCACCGTTTCGTTGTATCCCTTGGCAAAAACTAAGGCCGTGGTCGTTCCCAAGGGTCGAGTCATTGACAGGCGTGGGTCGGCGTGATAGGTGAGGTGTGTCACCCATTGCCCTTGGGGGTTGGTATCCCCTGATTGAATAATTTTCCCGTTTTCGCCCACTAGAATGACTTTCGCCTTTGCCACGTGCTTGCCAGTTGGGTCGCCCACGCGAACCACCAGTGTGCCATGGTAAGAGGGTGTGTTTAGGGTGGATGAAAGCTCTGCAGGACCGTTTTGGGACGTCGTTTGTGCGGCACACACTTCACCTGTCGTCCCAGACAAAACAAGCATTCCTCCAAGCCCAATATTTGCACATAGGATGAATAAATCACGCCATTTCGTCACAACACATCACCTCAAACAGGCTTAATAAGGATTGCACAGGAGTATTTCACGGAGATTACTGGAACATCACAGTGTGTTCTGGAACATGCCGTATGTTTCCCTAGGTAGCGGAAAAAATACATCCTTAAATTTATTAAGATTTTAGGGTTGTAATCTTTGTAGTGAAAAAAGCGTTGTCTGTGACTGTTGTCACCTTTAGGGCCTTGCAACCGTCTTTTTGAGAAACAAACAAAAGCCTGTCACAGGGTAGACGGAAAGGGGGAGTCTTTATGGAACAGTCAGACAGTCGGAGCAAAAAGGTGTTGTTGTGGATTGGCGCTGTGGGCGCACTGGTAGGGTTGACTGGGTGTAGCGCCGTTGGCAGTGTGTCCCCCACACCGAACGGGGGCAATACGACGGCCACGCAAGCAGAAAATTTGTCCAACGGTGTGGGGGTGGGGACGACCAGCGTGGGGAATGGAGTGGGAAATCAGGCTCCTGGCGGAGGGACCAAGGACAGTATCGGGGGTGCTAGTGGTTCTGAGGGTGTCGCTGGCGCTGGTGGTGCTGGTGGTGCGGTCAACAACAACACAGGCACGACAACTGGGGCCACCTCGGTTGCAAACGGAATAGGGCCGAGCAATTTGGTGGGGACGGGGGGTGGAGCAGTCAAGACTGGACCTAGCCAGGCTGGATATGGCCAGACTGGAGCAGACGAGGGGGCTGGCCAGGCGCAGAACAGTTTTCCAGCCATTGTTCAAATGGCCATGGGGCATGTGGCGAACACCTTGCGCAACTCGGGGGTTGCTCCCACCGTTCAGCCCTGGGATGCAGACGGATCGAATCAAGTATTCTACCAGACCTGGCAAACACTGCAGGGTCCAATTCGTAACTACTCGGTACTGTTTTCATCCCCGACACATCGCTTGGGCGGATTTTCTGTCAGTCGTTATAATTCCATAGGAACAGCAACGGAGGATTTTCGTGGCCAATCCGGGTTCCCTAAATCACTGCCCGGCGCCACCACTACGGTGCAGTTAGCTACGGGATTGTCCGGACAGGCGCACGTGCTTCAGGCACAGGGGGACAATGCCAAGGAAATTTCGTTTGGTGCGGTCACCTGGCAAGAAGGCAGGTGGTTACTGATTGTCTCGGAAAATGGGGGCACCACTCTCCCCATGGGGACAGTGAATCAGGTGATTGCCTATTTGTCCCAACACTTCATGCCTGTGCCGCAGACACAAGGGGCCATCGTGGTCCAATTGCAGCCAGGGCTGACTGCCACTGGACAGCCAGATTTGACACACCCGAGTTTGCAAATGTATGTGACCTGGCAATTGGACAACCGTTTATTGCAGGTACAAACCTACACGCACTGCCAAAATCCGGTGGATACAGCTTTGGCCATGGCCATTTCTATGCGTCCATACGTGTAATTTTCAGTTCACCGTATCGTTCACTTAGATATTGACTACGAAACTGCTGTCGTGACTTGTTTTCCGTTTAGCACATAAGAAACACTGGCATTTTCGCTGCTAGCCGAGGGGCTGGCGGTGTTTGCAGACTGCTGCTCGGTAGTTGCCACCGTGCCACCTGAAGTTTGAAATACGTTCTTGAGCACATTGTTCAAGTAGACGTACAGGGTGCCCCGCAGAGAGTCCTGCGGTGTGTTCGCAGGGGTGCTTGGAGTGGAAGTTCCGTCCGTTGAGCCACCGCTGGTGGGATCCGTTGCGCTGACAGGGGTGGCCGAGGTTGCTGACGGCGCGGGAAGTTGCGCTAGACTCTGACTGGCAGCCGCCGTTGTTTTCGCCACAGCTGTCGCCAAATCCGCTGAGTTGCTGGGGGCATTGCTGGCATAACCTAGCATTGCTTGCATCCCTTCGCTTTGTGTCACGCTGGTGCTGGATACCCGTTGTTGTTGCAACAAGAACAACCGCATCCAGGCTGTCGCAGTGAAACTTAGCGTCTGTGTTTGCGAGGCTTTCACGCTACCGTTGGTTGGGACTGTAGTCTGTTGGGTTTGCGCTTGCAGAAGGTTCATTGTATTGTCGGCTTTTAATTCTCCTGTGCTCCACTGGTTTTGCAATTGAGCCCCTGACAAACGGGCAAGTTGACTTTGTGAGCCGCTCGTGGAGTCATGTGCGACCAGTGATTGGGACTGTTGACTGGTAGCCACTTGACTTTGTGTTACCCCGAAAAGGGTCTGCGGAGCGGACTGCTGACTCTGTTGGTTTTGGGTCGTGCTGGACTGTGTTTGTGATGCCTGTACCGAACTGGTGGACGACACCGCAGTCGTTTGCATGGTTGTTAGTCGGATGTGTTGCACCACCGTGGGACCAGGAAGTGCTTTATGCCAAGGAGGGGTTAGGCTGGCGTTGATGGCGTCGTGGTTTGCCTGCAAACCTGTGTTGGTGTAAACAAAGGGGACACCCATGGAGCCTAAGGGTACATTTAAAGATGTTATATAACTTGTACTGCCAACGTTACTCAGCATACAATCGGATGCGGTGGGTTTGAGATAGACAAGGGTGCCAAATGGGGAGGGCATGGGGTTGCCCTGTGTGTCCACCGCCTTGACCACCAAAGTCACGGCAATTCCGGGATAAAATGGGGTGAAATTAGGCGCCGAATGGTCTGGCTGGGTTGTCGAGTTTGTCAGGTTGTTGCTGAGTAAGTGCTCCTGTAAATCAAAGATTCTGTAGCCTGCAAATATCTCGGGTGTAGGAGAGCCGGTCACTTGTACCTGGGTCCTTTGCGAATGACTTGCAATTCCTATAGTGCCTCCTTGGCTACTGCCGCTGGACAGTAGGGGGTAAGGGCCGGAGGGTGCGGCTGTGGCAGTAGCCTGCTGGGATTGGCTGGTGACAGACTGCTGTTGTACCACCTGGCCTGGTTGGGGACTGTTGTTTGTGGAAATTTGGGCTGTTCCCACAGTTAAATCCTTGTGTGCAACCACGGGTTGTGTGGGGAAACTGTTGTCAGTGGCCGTCTGTTGCGACTGTAGGCCGTAAGTTTGAGTTGTGGCAACGCTGGCCGGGCCGCTGCTGGTGACCTGTTGGCTCTGCTGTGTAGCAGTGGTTTGAGACTGCTGCTGGGTTGCGGCGTGTGCGGTGATTCCTAGGCCCGCTAGACCCAGCAGGGTGGAGGCCAGAGTGGAACTCACGACAACGGCAGAAGAACCGTGTCTGCCGTTGCATGGGGGCAGTTTGGTGTGCTGATGTTTGCTCAATGAAAACCCACCTTTGCTAAGGTTTATGCAATACAATGATTTGTTTATAAGCAAACGGAACGCGTAGGCTGTCGTTCTTTAAATAATCCTATGCAAATCATTATATTCTTTATTGAGAACGATAACAAGGTGTAATTGTAGGACTGCGCGGTATTATGCAATGAGGGAAGACATAAAATGGGGAGAAGTATGAAAATAGCGGAATGAATCGGATCACGGAGGTGCCGTAACAAAAAGACCTGGCACAGCCAGGCCTATGCATTGAGACGACTTTGTCTGTTTGACCTATGACATTGGGGACTGAAGCGACAGTCTCAAATAAGGGGCCGCAGGACGCTTATGGGCCTTTTTTAGTCACTTTTCGCATAAATAGGCGTTGGCCAGGCCCTTATTTCAGCAAAATCGGTGCAAACGCGGCGGGAAAACGTGTAACAAGCGACTTTCACACCCTTATTTGCCTTTCATCTCTCTTCATTTGATGATTAGGCGACTGGGGGACGCTTAATTCCAAAACCGTAAAAATCACTTCCCCCACACTAAAGAGAGGGTGTCCAAAAAGGGGTCTGACCCCTTTTTGGACACACAATAAGAGGACGCCCCCAATCCTTCGGACAGGCTCGGTGACCGACGAGGGTTGACCAACAACGAGCGACCAAAGACCTGGCGAGTGAAAGGCTAGGAGCTCCGATGTCATAACTTACGTATGTTTAGTAGCCTACTTTTCTGTGGGAAGGACATCATGGTCTACCCACCGCGCACCCTTCAGTTCGCTAATCAGATTGATGGCCACACGGGCACCATCGCCAGCGGTGACAATGGTGTGCATGCTTACACCCGCCGCTGTTCCTGCTGCCCACACGCCGGGCATGCTGGTTTTGCCTTGGGCATCAATCACGATGATGGATTTTATCCGTGGTTCTGTTCCCGCTTGGGTTTGAATTCCCGCTTGTTCGGCGACATCGGTCCACATGCCGGTGCACAGTAGGACTTGGCTGGCCTCGTAATGGGCCCCATTGTCAAGGATTAGTTCAATCCCACTGTCCGTTTTGCGCAGGCTGGAGACCTTTCCATCCATCACCTCGGCACCCAACTGTACGGCTTGTCGCTTGCCTGTTTCCACCAGGTCCGGTCCTGTAATGTTTGACGCGCCATAATGATTTTTCATAAAAGCACGGCGTGTGACCCCTTGACCACTGTCTAACATTAGCGTTTTTAGGCCGGCTTTTGCTGTAAACATTGCTGCACTAGCTCCAGCTGGGCCTGCACCTACCACAAACACATCATACATAGAAAATCCACTCCTCTCGCATTCCATTATAGCGCACTCCTCTCGATTCTACACAATTTACTCCTTGACTTAAATTAAACAGCAGTGGCATTGTTGTAACGGATTTATGTTTGTTTTGGTTAAGTTGCGTATTGAACTGTGATTGAATTTCGTATTGCACTGCTATTGGGGGACACATTGAACGGAATTTGCGTGTTTAGTTGCGGGTGGATTGGGGAGCGTAAAAAATAAAAATTCGTTCAGAGGCGCGCTTTCAGTAGCTCAATTCGACAAATTTCCGGGTTTTTTCATGGTAGAATAGGTATAGTTTGTGTGTTCGGCGTAGCTGAGGGTCCACGCGTAAACTGTAAAATTGGGCGCTAGGCAGAGAGAAGGGCGTTTTCCAGGATGGAAATAAGGTGGAAATGGCCGGGAAGAGTGGGGGGCACTGTTGGATTGATTCTGGCCCTCAGCGGGGGGCTGTCCGGCTGTGGGAAATTGTCTGTGGTCAACCCCCTGGCATTCCCCCAACTCACCCTGATTACACAAGGGGTGCACGCCGATGCAAGTCGAGGCATCCAACTTCAGTTCAATGCCCCGGTGAAGTCGCTGAAGTGGGTCTGGCAGGGCGAAACACACGTCCTGGAACTGGCTACGCCAGCCAAGCAGGTGTGGGTCCCTGTCCATCCGGGACAAGGTGCCCCATACCATCTGACAATTGAAGGTGCACGCGGGCCAGTAGTGAAACCCTTAGTCCAGGCGGTAGACCTGCAGGGGAGTATTCCCCCGCCCTTAGGGGTTGCTACAGTGCCGGGGATTGGGCAGTATAATGTGCTGCGCAGTGGGCCTTTTCGTTTACAGTTTAGTGCCGCCATGGTAAAAGCATCGCTGGCTTCGGCCGTATCCTTCACACCAGCCGTTTCAGGGATGTGGACTTGGACCTCCCCACAACAGGCTCAGTTTGTACCTAACCAGCCCCTGCCCCCCGCCCAGTATGAAACCATGACGGTGCAGGGGGGACCTGGCGGTCCGCGCAGTGTTCAGGGGCAGTACTTGGCCACAAATATTGTCCGTCCCTTTTTCACGCAAAGTACAGACCAAATTGTCATCACAGAGACTTTGCCGGAGACTCTCACCCTTTACCAAAACGGCAATGTGATTCTTAAGGCCCTCTGCAACACAGGGGTGACCCAGGCCACGACGCCAACGGGCACGTACTACATTCAGTCCAAGTTTCCCTGGGTAAACATGAAAGGGACAGACCCAAACGGGCAAACCTATGACATTCCCCACGTTCCCTGGGTCATGGGGCTGTTTGGGGACTTCGCCATTCACGGGTATCCACGGGCCACGTATGGTTTCCCCCAGAGCAATGGTTGTATTGAATTGCCCCCAAAAACCGCCCGGGCACTATACAACCTAGTGCCCGTGGGGACACAAGTGAGGATTCAACCGTAATGAATATGCCTGAATGAACGTGTCTAGTTGATCTTGTTCCAAATGAATGTGCCTGAAATCTGCAGTTGGTTCGATATCCCTGCCACAGGAGGCGTTTGACGATGGAATATCGCCGTTTAGGGAACACAGATTTACAAGTCAGTCCGCTGAGCTTTGGAACATGGGGTATCGGCGGGTCTTGGGGGGCTGCGGTGGCGGAAAAAGCGGCCTTAGAGGGACTGGCGGTGGCTATCGATGCAGGGGTGAATTTTTTTGATACCGCAGATGTCTATGGTGAAGGTAGGGCGGAACGTTTCCTGGCACAAGCGACAAAGGGTCACAAGCAAGAAGTGTTTATTGCCACCAAGTTTTGCCGAGGGGCGGATATTGAAAACCCGGACACTTACTCTGAGGCCTCTGTACGGGCTTTTTGCGAGGCCAGTCTGCGCCGCTTGGAACGCGATACGTTGGATTTATACCAGGTGCACTGCCCCCCTACCTGGGTGATTGAACAGGGAACAGTCTTTGAAGTGCTGGATAAACTACAGGCAGAGGGCAAGGTCCGCTATTACGGGGTCAGTGTGGAAACGGTGGAAGAAGGCCTGTTGGCTCTGCGCTACCCGGGAGTCAAGGCGTTACAGGTTATTTTTAACGTCTTCCGGCAAAAACCGTTGGCAGAGTTGTTCCCACAAGCGGCTACCCAGGGGGTGGGAATACTCGCTCGGCTGCCCTTGGCCAGTGGGCTGTTAACAGGGAAGTTTCACCAGGGCCACGTGTTTCATCCTGAAGACCATCGGGCATTCAATCGCAACGGAGAGCAGTTTAATGTGGGGGAAACGTTTGCCGGTCTGCCCTTCGAAAAGGGCGTTGAACTTTCTGAGCAGTTACACTGGCTGGGCGCGGATCGGGGAAACTTGACCAGGGCCGCTCTACGTTGGGTGGTAGATGCACCCGGGGTGACGTGCGCCATTCCTGGATTTAAGAATCGGCAACAGGTGGAAGACAACCTCAAGGCGCTGTCTGTGCCCGCGTTTACAGCGGAGGAGCAAGCCAAACTGCAAAATTTTTATGCCACCCAGGTGCATGCACAAATTCGCGGCCGCTATTGAGAAAACCGAAAGCGCGAAAGTTGCGAACGGGTTCCCCTTTTAAATCTGTCCAATTGCTAAATCAGTTCAATTGTTAAATCAGTGCAATTGTTAAACCAGTTCCTTTGTAAAGCAACCAATTTGCCAAGAAGGAAGGAATGGCTCAGTGCAGGCCATCATCATAGAACAGTATGGCGGTCCGGAACAGTTAAAGTGGGCACAGGTGCCCATGCCGCTGGTGGGACCTCGGGATGTGTTGGTGGAGGTTTACGCCGCTGGCGTGAATCCGGTGGACTGGAAAATTCGCGAGGGCCGGCTACGGCAACGGATAGACTACCCAATGCCCTTGATTTTAGGCTGGGATGCCGCCGGAGTGGTGCAGCAGGTGGGTCCACAGGTCACCCACTTGCACCCGGGCGATCCCGTTTTCACGCGGCCGGCTACGGATCGCAATGGGGCCTATGCGGAGTATTTGGCCGTGGATGAAAGTCTGGTGGCGCGCAAGCCGCAAAATCTCAGCTTTGTCGAGGCCGCCTCTGTTCCACTGGCCGCATTGACGGCCTGGGACGGCCTGGTGGAACATGGCCACCTGAAGGCTGGGCAACGGGTGCTCATTCAGGCCGGTGCGGGGGGCGTCGGGGTGTACGCCATTCAATTGGCCAAGGCGCTGGGTGCACAGGTTTTCACCACCACAAGCGCGGGCAACCGGGACTTCGTCAAGGACTTGGGGGCGGACGAGGTGGTGGATTACCACACAGAAGACTTCGCCCAGCGATGGCAGGGGTTGGATTTGGTGTTTGATTTGCTGGGTGGGTCTGTGCAGGAAAGCAGCTTTCAGGTGTTAAAACCGGGCGGCCATCTGGTATCCATTGTACAGCCCCCTTCCACTGAGCTGGCGCGCTTGCATCAGGTGGACATCGCCTACTTTTTCTTGCAACCGGACGGAAAAAAGCTGGCACAATTAGGCGAGTGGTTGGAGCAAGGGAAGTTGCGGCCCGTGGTAGGGAAGGTGTTTGCATTGGCCGATGCTCGGGCGGCACATGCCTTGAGTATGTCCGGACATGCCAAGGGAAAAATTGTTTTGCAGGTTAAGAAATAACCTCCGGCAAGGAGAGAACAGCATGCCCAACATCTGTGTCGTAGGCAGTGTGAACATGGATTTAATCAATCGGGTGGGTCACCATCCGCTGGCTGGACAAACGGTTCGTGCCACAGCTACCGATTACGCTCCAGGGGGCAAGGGGGCCAACCAGGCGGTGGCTGCCGCCCGCGCCAGCAAGGATGGAAAGTCCTTTTTGGTGGGTGCCGTAGGTTCAGACTCTTGGGGATTGCAGTTGTTTACAAGTCTTCAGGCCAGTGGCGTAGATACTCGGGGGCTGGTCACGCTTGAAGGAGACACCGGCTTGGCCGTGGTGACGGTGGACGCTGCCGGGGAGAATACCATCGTGGTGGTCCCAGGGGCCAATGCCCTGGTGACGAGGCAGCATATTGAGACCATGGCCAAGCTGTTTGTCCAGTGTGACGCCTTGGTGTTGCAAAATGAAATTCCCCGGGAAGTCACTCTGCGAGCCATGGAATTGGCCCAGCAAAACGGGGTGTGGGTGCTCTGGAACCCCTCACCGCTGGAAAATGTAGACGAGGAGTTGCTGAAACTAACAGATTTGTTGGTGGTCAACCAAACGGAGGCTGCCTACTTTGTCAACCATCCCGTGGCAGATGTCGCTGAGGGGGAGGCCGCGGCCCAAGCATTGTGCCAACAGGGCCCGGCTGTCGTGGTGGTGACCTTAGGTGTCAAGGGTGTGGCCTATGCAGACGTATTTGGCAACGCAGAAACGGTGCCTGCCTTTTCAGTGCCCGTAATAGACACCACAGGTGCGGGAGATACATTTGTCGGGGCGTTTGCAGTAGCGCAAATGGAGGGCCGCCCGGACGCCCTGCGCTTCGCCGCTGCGGCCGCCGCCCTGACGGTGACACGTCCTGGTGCTCAAGCAGCCATTCCCACTCGTCAAGAGACAGAACACCTGTTAAAGACCGGGGGATTGCCCGACAGACAAGGGGAACAGGGATGGTAAGGGAACAGGGATGGTAAGGGGACAGGGATGACAAGGAGTCCGGAACGTTTAGGATTGGATACGTTTGCGTCCACACCGCGGCCGGATTACACTCGAAGATGAAAAGCCATACAGACCTGCGCAACTCTGTAAGTGGGAGGCCAGGCGGGAGAGGACGGCGAGACCATGAAAACTATTCTGTACGCCGCAGACGGATCCGAAGTCTCCATGCATGCGGGTAAGATAGCCAACACGCTTTTACAGGCCTGGCCAGAGGCACGCTTGATTATGATTTATGTCATGCCTGCCATCGTTCCGGACTCCGTGTACCCTTATTGGGCCATGATGCCCGGTGAAATTTCCAGGGACAACGCCATTGCCGATGAATTGGAACGCAAGGCCCGGGCAGACCTGTTTGCAGACACCAACTCCCGCGTCGAATTTCGCACTGAAATAGGGGATCCCGCCCGTACCATTTGCCAAATTGCAGAGGAGCAGAAGGCACAGATGATTGTCATCGGCAGCCATGGCAAGGGTGCCCTAGACCGCGCCATTCTCGGCAGTGTCAGTTACCACGTCCTGCATCGGGCCACCATGCCCGTGCTGGTGGTCAAGTAGGTCGCCTAATCGAAGGAAACGGGATTAAATTAAAGCCCGAAATTAAGGGGTTGGCGGCCGTTTATTTGCCCCAATCCCGCGGTTTTCCGGCCTAAATTCGAAGCAGAAATACACAGGGAGGAAAATGGTAGGGGGCTTGCAAATCGCTTAATCCACACGGAGGGTGAGTTTGTCGTTTATCTGCAATCCATGCCGCTGAATGGTGCCTGGGGGACATTCCAGTACTGCACGCCCCCTTCTTACAAATTTTGAAAACTGCCATGGCTGCATGTTGTCAATCAGATACACAATGGTACCAGATTTATCGACAAAAATGACGTCTATGTTGATGCGCATAAAACAGGAATGAATGGAGCGGCAGTTATCCAGCAGTAACGCTTCACTGGCTGGCAAAGAACGCTTAAACATTAATCCCCACAGCTTCTGCCAGTGGCTGTCTGCCCGTTTTACGTTGGCCAAAATAATCTCCCCAGTTGGTGAAATACACTGTTCCACGGCGTGTCCTCCATTCCCATTCAATTCAATCTCATCCGGTTCAATCCCAGTCAGTTCAATCCCAGGCGGTTCAACAGGGTTACCCTTGTGCAGATTTCTTGCCAAAAGGAAGGTTGAAGCCACTGCCTTTACTGCGACTGCGGCGTGTGGGTCGATAACGGTAGCGCTCAAATAGGCTGTCTGCCAGTCTATTTAGTTCGCGCGAGATGCGGTGGTTTGGATGTTTTAGCACCAACAGTTCGCCGTCATTGATGGCGCGGTTCATTGCTTTTTCATCGTTACCCACTTGCCAAAACACAGAGGATTTTAAAATCCTGTGCACATCACTGATGCGCAAGCCGCTCTTGGTCCCAGAACGATTGATGATGTGTTTTAAATCAGTTTCAGAGTAGCCGAGTTTATTCCATAAGTCCATTAGTCGACGGGCATTGTGGAGTGCGCTCACATTCATGGTGGAAACAAGCAAGAAATCCTGGGATGCATCTACCGCCGTGAGCACAATATCATCCAACAAGGGGGGGGTATCAATCACGACATACTCATACTGCCTAAGCAAAGCCTGCAAGAGAATTTTTACCAAAGCGGGCGTAATCGACGCAGCACCGGCTGCCGTCCTGGGGGCGCATAACACATCTAAACCCGTGGAGTGATGAAGTAAATAGCGATTCAGCACGGTTGCGTCCAAGTCGGTGACTTCAGCCGCCAAGTCTGCCAGCGTGCGGTCTGGACTTAGCCCCAAGTAGATGGGATCCACGCCAGACCGCAGGTTCAAATCGAGCAACACCGTCTTGGCACCGCGCTGTGCGAAGACGGCTGCAATGCTGGTGGCGAGGGTACTTTTGCCAACTCCGCCCGTGTTGCCAAGAAAAACGATGGACTTCGCCGGCCGGACGGATCGCTCCGACAATACTTGAACGCTCAGGCGTTCATAACGTTTGCGGCTGGCTCGATAAGTTTGCAATAGACTTACAGCCGCTTGATTCATGTCTGCATTTACATCGAGGTAGTCCAAAACGCCGGCACGCATCATTTCGCGAATCGCGGACGCATTTGGGTTAGGGGTGACGACGACATAGGCCCCGTGGGGATAGGCAAGGGACAACCGGGAAATCACCTGTAGAGATTCTTGCCAATTTGTCATCCCAACCAGCAGCAAATCGGGCAGATAGAGTTGCAACGCCTGCAGTGTTTTAGGAGTAGCTGGAACAAAGCCCAAATACTCAAGATTATCCAAAGTGGGACACCAGTTCTCCACTTTTTCTTTCAGGGGTTCATTGTCGGCAATCAGCAGTGTGCGTACGCGGTCACTCAAAGGCTTTTTCTCCTCTCCCAAGCAAAGCTTTCTTGTATCCTTGCGACTAGAAGCCATGACTGAAGGTCTGCAGGATGTGGAGCAGTGCAGGGGCCAGTATGGCAATAAAAATGGCTGGAAAGACAAACAGCAGTAGCGGAAACAATATTTTTATGGGCGCTTTCATGGCCTGTTCTTGGGCCCTCATTCTGCGCTTTCTTCGGACCTCCTTCGACTGTACGCGCAAAATTTGCGCCATGCCAATGCCTAACTTTTCTGCCTGAATGGTTGCAGAGACAAAGTTGCGAATGGAGTCCACATGGGCACGGTCTGCAAATCGCCGCAATGACTCAGTGCGGGAACTGCCATATTGAATTTCCCCCAGCAAGCGGCGAATTTCTTCCGCCATGGGATTGGGCAACTTTTGCCCAATTCTGCCTAGCGCTTGCTCAAAGCCCAAGCCTGCTTCCACACTTACCGACAATAAATCCAGCAGACTCGGCAACTGGCGCTCCAAGAGTTCTTGCCGTTGCTTTCCTTTTCGCAACAACCAAAAATCTGGCAGGAGCCAACCTAAAAAGGCAAAAGAAATTAATAAAACTAAACTCGTCCCACGTCCGTTTGTGGCGATAAATAGGGCTAAACCGACCAGGGTTGTCAGACTGAGAATGAACAGTTTTAAGCCTATCCATTCTGGGACGGTGACATTGAATGGATTACCGCTGCGCAACAGTTGCATATGGACCCGACGAATGCGTCCCTGTGACCATCGCCCCATCCACTTTGTGGCTAAACCGCGTGCGACTTGTCTCCACCTGAGGCCTTTCACGCGGGGAGCCAGAGCAGAACCCTCTTTAGGACGTCGATTGTCCTTAAGCATGGCCAACCGGGCTAGGGTCTTGCGTCGATGGGCTGTACTCTGTCGCAATAATAGGTAAAATAGAGGAACAAGGGAGATGAAAAGTATCCATTTCATGGTTTGTGACCCCGCTTAATAATGAATTGAACTAAATCAAAAGTCGATGGAAACAATCCGGTGAATGAAAAAATATCCAATAATTTGGAACACTATCCCTGTTCCAATCAGTATCCTGCCAATGGAAGTTTGAATCAGGATGGACATATAGTTCGGATTCATCAGCGTCATTAGAACTGCCAGGGCCAGTGGCAAGACCATAAATACAATAGTGGACATGCGACCCTGGGCAGTCAAGGCACGAATTTCCGCTTTCATACGGATTCGCTCTTGGATGGTTTCAGCAATGTGGTCCAACACCTCGGACAGGTTACCGCCAATCGTTCGTTGAATATTGATGGCCGTCACAATGAGGCTATAGTCGGCACTGCCCACGCGAGCGGCTGACCGCTCCAGCGCCTCCTCCAAGGCAATACCAATTTGAGTCTCAGCTAAGATGTAGCTCATTTCCTCTTTAATGGGGCCCTCCATATCATCTCTCAGCAGGGCAAAGGATTGTAATAGAGAAAAACCTGCACGCAGAGAGTTTATGAGCATCGTGAGCAGATCTGTGAGGGAAGCTTCAAATCTCTTTTGGCGGCGGGTTACATTGAAACGAAAATACAGGTATGTCGCGGCGACGGAAACCAGAAGCATGAGTATAGCACTCCCCACACCGCGGAGTGTCCCTGTCAAGGCCGTTAGAAAAGCCACTCCAAGAAACCAGCGGGAGAGGAATTCTTCCGGTTCCAAGGAGAGGTCTGCTTGTCTCAATTTCCTTTCTAGTCGCTCCAGCCAACGCCCCCGGTGGGGGGTCACAGGCCTCGCTTGCAGGGGGGGTTCATTGCGAAGTTGTCCGTTCGTCTGCGGTTGGACGAAATTGTCACTCCTCAGTAATTGTAAGCGACGGGACATTCGCGTACGGTTTCTGAACGTCACCCGGATACTGACCAGAAACAGCAAAAAAAATGTAAGAAATATGATGATTTCTAGGATTGCCATGGATCGGCCCCCGTTTGAAACCATTCGTATTTCACGGGAATTCCGCGTGCTTTAAACAAGTCGAGAGCTCGCGGCACAACCCCTGTGGGATGATGATGGCCAAGCACTGCCCCATCGTCTGAGAGGCCCTGTTCTTCAAAGACAAATAGGTCTTGGAGAACAATGTTATCCCCTTCCATGCCCACCAACTCAGAAATCTGGACGATTTTACGTGTGCCATCTTTTAATCGGGCTTGTTGAACCACCAAATGGATGGCTGATGAAATCTGTTCCCGAATAGCGCGTAGTGGCAGTTCCATCCCCGTCATCAGCACCATCACCTCAATTCGGCGCAGGGCATCCCGTGGGCTGTTGGCGTGTACGGTAGTGAGTGACCCATCGTGTCCGGTGTTCATGGCCTGCAACATATCCAAAGCCTCTGCACCCCGGACTTCCCCTACAATGATGCGGTCTGGCCGCATGCGTAGGGTATTTCGTACCAGGTCGCGAATGGTGACGGCTCCCTTGTTTTCGATGTTTGGAGGCCGCGTTTCGAGGGTCACCACATGGTCCTGGTGGAGCTGTACCTCAGCGGCGTCTTCAACGGTAATAACCCGTTCGTAAGTGGGAATGAAAGAAGAAACAACATTGAGAGTGGTTGTTTTTCCTGCTCCAGTACCCCCCGAAACTAAAATGTTGAGCCGTGCTTGGACACACCCCTGAAGAAATTCCACCATTTCTTCGGTGAGGGTTCCAAATCGAACCAGATCATTTGCCTGAAGCGGATCGCGGGAAAATTTACGTATGGTCAACGTAGGGCCTGTAATGGCTAGGGGCGGGATGATGGCATTAACCCGCGATCCGTCAGGCAATCGAGCGTCCACCATGGGCGAAGACTCGTCAATTCGACGACCCAAGGGGGAAACAATTTTTTCAATAATTCGCATCACGTGCGCCTCATTTGCGAAGACTACAGGCGTCAGTTCTACTCTTCCAGACCGTTCCACATACACCTTGTAGGGCCCGTTGACCATGATTTCACTCACCGTGTTATCTCTCAGCAGCACATCGAGTGGACCATACCCCTCAATTTCGGATTTAAGTTCTTGAACCATGAGCTCTCGTTCTGCCCGTGACAGGGGCAGGTCTTCCTGCTGAATGAGTAGCTGAATGGTCTGCTCCAGATCGGTGGAATTGGGTTGATCGAAAGCAAGATTGACAAATCTTTCATGAAGTCGCATTTTCCACGTCTGAAAATTATCTGGAATTCTCCCCTTGGCACTACTTGGGTTTGCAGTCGGGGACATTCGAGCACTTCGCTGAAATAATAAAGATTCTTTACCACGGTGGGGTTGTGGCACAGAAACTGGGGAATGTAATTCTAATCCGGTAGCCGGCACTTTCTCAAGGGGCATATTGGGATTGGGTTGTTGCCGTTTGTTTTTTTCGCGGTCAAGTCGTTCCATCAGCGACACTTGCGGGGGCCTCCTTGGTGGTTCAGAATGAGTACCTTGAGTACGATTGGGGCTCATAGTTCTACAAAATAGATAGGGAACAAGGGTACTTGCCTTATTTTCATTCTGCTGCAATGAGTACGCGGCGAACAAAAGTGTCCATGTTTTTTGCAAGTCTGCTCCGTTTTCGGCCTAGTACAAATGGGATTCCCGAATTGGCGGATGTTTCGACCAAAGTGTAGTTACTAGGGAACTTCCACAATAAAGGAATTTGCAAGGTTTGGGCGATATCTTGAGTGGTAATGCCACCACGGCTATCTGCGTTATTCAATACAGCGGCAACTTTGTTGAACAATCCATGCTCCTGCAAATCCGCGAGCAAAGACTGATTGTTTTGGAGATTAGCAATGTTTTTCGTATTTACTAAATAACCCTGGGTAGCCAATTCAAGGGCGGCGAAGAGGAGAGCGTCTGGCAGGGCCGCTGTGTCAACCACTACAAAATCAAATTCGTTCTGTAAGGCTTTAAGAATTAAACGCAAATCGGACTCAGTCAAAAGCTCCATTTCCTCGGGAGAGTGGGGTGCGGGCAGCAACCACAGGCCGGATTCCTGATGGTAGGACAAGTAGGACTGAAAAAGTTCCCGGTCTAGTTGCTGGGCTTGTTGAACTAGGTCCACGAGAGTCCAAGTAGGAGTGATGTTGAGCCAAATATGATCTACACCCGCGTGTAGTGCAAGGTCAACTAAAACGGTGCTGTTTCCCGCAAGGGCCAAGGCAGTGGCGGTGTTGACGCTCAAAGTGGTTCTGCCCACGCCACCCTTGCCACTGAAAAATACCACAGTTTTGCAATGGGCACTTGTCTCGCGTTGCCTTTGTAATGTCGGTGAAATTACTTGCTTTTCTTCCACCAAGCGAACGACCTCGTCGATGGTGCGCTCCAAGACCACGGGTGTGACAGGCATGTACAGATAGTCCTTGGCCCCTGCTCGCATGTATTGTCGTACCAGGTACCAGTCTTTGTGTTCGGACAGGACAATGATACCTACATCCGGGCTTTGGGCCGAAATGTGTTCCAAAATGATACTGTTTTCGGTGTCGCCTGGCTCAATTGACACTAAAACAATATCGGGAGTGTCGCTTAAAACCCGCAGTGGAGCATTGTTGTCTAGACTGCCTTCTCCAACTAACTTAAAGCGTGGCAGGACATTCAATAAGGACTTGATAGATTCCCTGCTTTCCACGGAGCCATCAAGAAGTAAAATGCGAATGAGATCGTCCATTGAGTTCACTCCTTGGCGCAAGCATGCGGGCTGGTTCAAGGTTCTGCGGACTAAGGATTCGATAAATAGTGCTGACTTTTAATTTAAGGGATTTGGGATTGTATTGGAATAGAAACGATTCCCCCATCTTCTGGATTGCGCAGGCTTAGGCTGAGGGCTGCCTGCGCGGCTTCGATGTAGACCAATTCTTCCGCCTGCTTGGGTGTCACGGCCAGGGTAATGGTATCGCTGTTGGGGCCGTTATTGGCCGACTGTGTAGTGGAATTTCCAGTTGAAGGAACCTGGCCTGGGTGCTGCTGCTGGTCCACGTACAACACCAGTATATCCTGCAAAATGGTCTTTGCGATGGTATTGCTACTGTTTGCCTTTGCGGAGAAACCTGCGAGAATGTCCACACGGTCCCCAGGTACAATCAGGTGGTCCACGCCAATAAGGCTACTGTCGGCGAGCGTAAGGGCGCGCATTCCGTTCGGAATTTGCAGTGAAAATTTGACCTTGTTAGGGGGACCCACCATACCATTCACCACTTGTTGCCCGGGTATCCACTGGGTCAGGGTGTACTGTCCAACCACTTGGGACGGAGTCGTGAAGGCACCTGGACTGAGGCCTGCAGCGGGAAGTTGTTTTGTTGACACATCGCTTTGCGTCACCTGTGTTCCTGGGGGCAGGGATTTGGCCACAAGGACCACAGCTTTTTCCGAGCCTTGACTCTGTGACGCGTGTGTTTGGACAACACGCATGATGAGTACCGTAGCCACGAAGGCAAGGAGAAGGGCAATTCCGAACAAGATGGCATTGAAGTGCTTTGTCAAAATCAATCCTCCTTCAAAACACAGAAACAATCGATGAGTTCAGGGGCATCCATCCACAGGGACAGATTTTATTTTACCAGAATGATGCTATCCGAGACGTTAGAAACGGAGGGGGAATTTTCGGTTGGAACTTCTGGTACCCCCGGAATAACCGCATTTTCGACAAACAAACCCTGTACGCAGTGTCCTACAGAGTCATATGGGGCCGTAATTTGAAATTCGGCGAATCCAACAATTTGCACAGTTTTTTTGCCGTTGACATCCAGCGTATTGACAATGGGAACTGTCATGAGCAATGGATTAGAGGAGTAGGTTGGACAGCTACTGCACGCCGTGTCATGGGCGGCGTCCCAGCGACAGTTAATCCCTGACCCCACCAGCCCAGTGTGTTCGCCAGGCTGTGTACTGAAGCTATCTCCAATGGATAAGGGTTGTGGATTTCCTCCAGCAATCAAGGTGCTAAGACTAGAGGGCGAAGAGAAGTCTAATAACCCGTAATTGCCGTCCTGTCCCCCATCCGATGGTTCAATGAGGTCTATCTGTTGTCCGGGTGTCAAACCTTCGTATGTACTTAAGCTTACAGCAATCGGGACTGCCCCTGTGGTTTGTTGGGTGGGGCCAACTTGTGCCGTCGCAGAAACGTTGAGGTGGAAGTCGTTTACGCCAATGACTCGAGCAAACCATGTGGGCACAGCTTGGGTACCTGTGACCTGAACTTCGTTTGCCGACACAAGCTGGACGGTATACTGTGCAGAGGTATCATTGCTTGTGGCCAGCTGCCAGGCATTGGTTTCCCAGAGAGAACTGCCCTGACTGTTCACTGGATAAGACGTATTGACTTGCTGTGGTCCTTGACCGGCTGCCAAGTCTTGGGCTACGGATAGGGCAATGGCATCCGCACCGTTCTGATCTCGCTGCAACTGCAAGTAGGCCATGCCGACATCAATCACCAACGCAGCAATCACCATGATGAAAAGGAGGGCGGCTGCCGTCAGAATCAAGACTTGTCCGCGTTCATCCGCACCTTTTTGCATCAAGGCAAGTAGCAATTTTTTGATTCGGGTCCTTTTTTTGATTCGGGTCCTTAGGAAGGTCATGATGCTGTCAATCACCCCTCAACCCGCATCGTTGCACTGGCCGTGAGCGACATGAAGTTGCGACCCAGCACAGAAGAAATGAGGGGGTCCAGAATCGGTTGCTGTGCCGTAACAAGGACGGTAACCTCTTCACCGGGGGACCATGAGGATGTGGGGATACAGACACCCCCTGGATTAAACTGCACCCCTGTGGCTGACACTCCCGCGTTTTGCTCGACTTGGCTACAGACATCACTTGCGGAGTATCCGAGACTGACGGAACGGGCGCCGTTGCGAGCTGCCTCCTCCAAGGTCAAGTATTTCGAAAAAATAAGACCGAACTCGATGATGCCTAAGAGGAGTAGCAGAAATACAGGGAGCACCAAGGCAAACTCAATCAGTGCCTGTCCTTCGTCCCGCCGAGCATGGTTTTTGGGGGTCCAAAGAGAGTGCACGAATGATCCCACCTTGCCACTGAATTTATAGTTGTCACGAAGCTGAAGGACGTGACTACGCCGGAAAAGGACCCCCGAAGCCGAGAAGTAAGGGGATGCTCCATAGGTCTTGAGATTTCTCCGGATGCTCACTAAAAACACCTCGCCCAGTGCCCTGGACGAGGCCTGAAAGAAAGATACTTGCACTTCTTAAAGTTACGGATTTATTGTGTTGGCTACACTAGAGAATACACTTCCTATAGCACCCGTCACACCAGGAATGAAAGCAGCAACTACAACCGCAATTAATGCGATTAGCAAAGCATACTCTACCATGCCTTGTCCTTCATCACGGTGTTTAAGATTTTGCCAACTTGTCCAAGCTCGAAACGCCAACTTTTTCATCAACAAATCACCCTTCCGTTTAATGCTCGTGAAACTGCCTACTTCTAGACCATTCAAAATCCCGTACAGTTTTCTTGAGTTGCCGAAACAAGCAACTTCTGGACTTTCGTCGAATGAACCCCCATGAAGTTACCACTTCTAAATGGAAAATAAAATTCCGGATGTGGAGTCTTTAATGAATTTGTCTACACAATAAGGATTTCTATTTATTTCATATTTATTAGAGCATCTCAGTAGATATTCGTCAATAGATTCGTAGTTTCGACAGGTGTGAAATTTTTACGACAAGATTTGTCCGAAGGTGTCGTCCACATGTGGATTTCTCTATTCAGGAAAAAAACACTAAATTAACAAGTTCACTATATGGGAACAATCCCCATTCGCACCAACTCTGCCACATGGGCGTCCATGGTTTGCATGCCCTGATTTCGACCCGTTTGCATCACGGTCTGTAACTGGTGGGTCTGTTCTGTGCGAATCAGGTTGGCCACGGCCGGGGTGTTGACCAAGACCTCCATGGCAGCCACGCGCCCCGGTTCCTCCCGACGCGGGTACAGGCGTTGACAAGTCACGCCCCGTAACACCGAGGCCAGTTGTTGCCGGACCTGCCGCTGTTGCGCTGCGGGAAACATGTCCACCATGCGTTCCACCGTCTGTACCGCATCGCGCGTGTGCAGGGTGGTCAACACCAGGTGGCCTGTCTCGGCCGCGGTGAGGGCCGTTTGCATGGTTTCGAGGTCTCTCATTTCACCAATCAACAGCACGTCCGGGTCTTGACGCAGGGCTGCTCGCAGTCCGGCGGCAAAACTCAGACTGTCTTCACCCACCTGCCGTTGCTCAATCATCGAGGTACCCTTTGCATACACGTATTCAATCGGGTCTTCCAGGGTAAGAATATGGCGGCTTTGTTTGTGGTTGATGTGGTCCACCATGGCGGCCAGGGTGGTGGACTTGCCATGACCTGTAGGGCCGGCCACTACAACCAAGCCGTCTGGCGCTTCCGCAAAGGTTTGCACGACAGGGGGCAGGGACAATTCAGCCAAGCTGGGCACACGGTTCCCCACCACTCGAATGGCTAGACTCATCATTCCGCGTTGTTTGTAGGTATTTATCCGAAAGCGGGAAACCTCTGGCAAGGCGTAGGCAAAGTCCAGGTCTCCCTGGTGCTCAAAGAGGGCCCATTGGTGGGGGGTCATCAGGAACTTTGCGGTATCCAATAAAAACGAAGCCGTCAAAGGCGACCCAATGGGGTGTAGTTCGCCTTGAATTCGGTACACCGGGGGCCATCCTGCTGACAGGTGTAAGTCTGAAGCAGCCATGGCCACAGCCTGCTGCAGCAAAACGTGGAAGGAAAATTCCGCCTGCATCTTCACTTCACATCTCCTCACCTCACCGGGATTGGACGGTCCATTCCATTCGCGGTTGTTTCGGACACGCACCCTAAGTATTGTCAAACGGCCCGGTAGACGGTCCACTGCAAGTAAAGCTGCCAGAGGGAATGTCCCCACAAAAAGGTGGTCACTACCCCTAAGGCAATAAACGGCACAAAGGGAATGGCTTGGCCAGCGGCAATGCGGCCACTCCAGCGCAGGGGTAAGCCAATCAGGGTACCGAAAAAAGAGGCCAGGACAAACGATTCCAAACTCAGCCAGGGCCCCAAAGCAGCCCCAATGGACAGGTACAGCTTGGCGTCACCGAGGCCCATGCGGCCCTTGGAAAGCAGGTGGATGAGGAAGAGCAGGCCAAATCCGACGCCCGCTCCCCACAACGAGCTGGTCCAAGTGCGCGTCTGGGTCAACACAAATAGCCCATACACCATGAGGGCGCCGGGCATGGACAAGACATTTGGAATCCGCATGGTGGCCAGGTCTGTGGCTGTGGCGGCCAAGAGTACCAGCCAAAAGCCAAACCAGGCGAGCCGAGCAGGCCAGGTGGGCACCTGGTATACGGTAAACAACCACAACGCCCCTGTGGCCAGTTCTAATAGGGGATAACGCGCAGGGATGTGTGTTTTGCAGGTATGGCATCGGCCACCCAGCAACAACCAGGAGAAAACCGGAATGAGTTCCCAGGCCCGTAACTGTCGCCCACAGGCTGTACAGTGGGATGGCGGATGGATTAGGGACAATCCAAGCGGAACCCGGTCACCCACCACGGTGAGAAAAGAGCCGCAGATTAAACCGTAAGCGAATACCAAAAGATCCCGCTCGGCGAGGCCGTATGTGACAGCAGTCCAACCATTTTGCAACCCCAGTTCGTCCCCTTGCCAGAAAGATGTGCTTTTGTGTACTCATTCGACCCTACCCTAGTTGCTCTGACCGTAGTGGTCCCTACCGTTGTTGCTCTGACCCTAGTGGTCCCCATCGTAGTGGACGTTAGCCAATTCGACAAAACCAGCCCCATTCCTGCAAAAGGTGGGGCGGCTATGGCCGCCACAGGAGTAAAACAGGCGCTGTCCGCATTATCACAGTCAGGGTGAGAGAAGTGGGGGAGTGTGTTTTGCGCTTGGCGCTAGGAGCAGACCGCTTGGCACCGGGTGCCGGGTCCAAAATAAGCCCTAGTTTGGGACTGTCGATATACTAGGTTTCGCAGTACATTCACATTCCATAGAGGCTTTTTTCTGCAAATTATACCCCCCATCTAGGATCCTTTTGGCGACTGATTCGCCAGTCTCAAATAAGCGACCACAGGTCGCTTATAGGCCTTTTCAAGCCACATTTCGCATCAATAGGCGTCCGCCAGGCCCTTATTTCAGCAAAATCGGTGCAAACACGGTGTGAAAACGTGCAATAGACGACTTTCACACCCTTATTTGCGTTTCATCGCTCGATATTTGATGATTTAGCGACTGGGGGACCCTTATTTCCAGAACCGAAAAATCGGTCCCCCGCACACGAAAGAAGGCCACCCCAATCCTTCGGGCAGGTGTGCAGGTGGGGGGCCACTCTTTCCTGAAAAACAAAAAAATCTTCCGCAGAGCGGGTCTAGGGTCTGAAGCAGCGGAGTGAACCGACAGTCTTAAACTGATGCCTATTTATGCGAAAACATGCGCGTTTTAGACGAACAGAGCCCAGAGTAGTGCTTATTTTCGGGGAACTCCGCCTTTCAAGTGGCCAACTTAATGGGTCCATTCCCCAGGTCTTTGCAATCGCTCCATGGGTGAGGACTGCAAGGACCTGTAAATCTGGAGGGACCTCTTGTTAAGGGATCCCTGTTTCCGGGTTTTGGCAATGCACAGGGCAATGCACAGGGCATCCACATGGAAAGGGTCAGCGAGCGAAAACGAAAGCACCCAACTGGGCGAGGGTGGGTTGACTCCACACCCAACTGCCAGACGGTGTCTGTGATGGATTGTAAAACACATAGGCGCCGGGCACTAAGTCTTCGTGTTGCTGCAAGACGGCTGTTGCTGCAGCCAGGTTGTTTGCGCTAGGAGTTGTCTGGAAAAACCCCTGTGTCACACTGCTGAACTGGTAGTGGCCGTTGCTGATTTGAAATACAACCCCTTTGACAGTGTTCGGGTAGTCGGGCGAAAGCATCCGGTGCCAGACCACGTCCCCCACGGCTATTTGGGCGTTCATGGGTTGCCCAGCTGCCTCGGCATGAATAATCTTGGCCAGCCAGTACAGATTTTGCTGGGCTTGGGTGCCACTAGGGGACGGCGTAAGGCTGATCCCCAAGGTCGTCGCCGCTGAGCTTGTCCCATCACTTGTCGTCGCCTGGCTTGTCGCCGCCTGGCTTGTCCCGCCACTGGTTGTCGCCGCCTGGTTGGCCGTCGCCGGACTTGTCGCCACGACTGCTGCGGGCGAAGTGACCTTTATGGGAAGTGGACGCTGCCTTGGCACCGCGGTGTAATTCGCGGTTTGCTCTGCTGGTTCCAGGCTTAGGCCTGCAGGGAGTGTGAGCACCTGTCCCACCTGCAGGTTGTTTGCGGGTAGGGTGGGATTGGCTGTCATCAGCGCGCTTACGGGCACGTGCAGGCGCTGTGCGATGTTCCAGTAAGTATCTCCAGGTAAAACACGGTATAACCCTGCGGGCAGCTGTAAAATAGAACCAATTTGCAGGTTCAGGGATTGCACCCCTGGGTTGGCCGTTTCAAGGTCTGTCAGGGAAATTCCACGGCTGTGCGCGATGGACCACAAGCTCTGTCCAGCTTGCACGGTGACAGTTTGGCTGTAAGTGGACGACGGTGTGCTGGCAGAAGGTTGGGTTGCGGCAAACGCAGTTCCTGTGCACAGCAGACTGCTGAGCGTAAATCCTGCTGTGGCAATGAATAGGTTGCGGGTGGAAATTTTGATTTGCCGTAAATGGTCACGACTTGATGAACCCCCGTTTGTGCTGGACGCGGTGGATAGGTGTGTAAACATTAAGTTTTCATCCCCTCGTGGCGCCTTCGGGGTTAGTTGTCGGGTTCGGCAGACGAGTGCGGCCTACGGGACATTGAGCGTTTTTTGGGTCCCGATTCACCCCAGTCCAATACAGGTATTGGACGAAAATCCCCCGTACACCAGGCCGGGTACCGACCAGGTGATTCGGCTTGATGTGTCCTACACAGGGCAGGAACAATTCCGTTTGAGCTTAACACGGGACTGTGAACTTAACCATGCTTAAATATTACCAACGTCTTCAGCCAGGGGACAACAACTCAAAATATCCGGAACTGAATTATCAGACACATTCCTGTGTGGTTTTATATTCATTCCAATTGTAAAATGATGTTGAGAAAGGTAGATGTGCCCCTTTTCAATTGCCATTTGTTCTTTACCCACATTCCACAGGGGAATCCAGTTCTTCGCAGCTTACAAACAACGATAGTGCTATCGCAATAGAGTGCGCTTATGGGGGGTAGGGTGTTGGATGAAGAGAAAGATAGCCAAACGCTAAATTCCGGATGGGGACAACAACTTCTCGATTTATTGGAACATGTTTTCATCTTGAAAGACGCAAAAGGCCGCCTGCAGGTGGTCAACCAGCAGGCGCGGCAGTTGTTCTTTTCTCCGCATGATCTCGAGGAGCAGCAGGCGGATTTGTCCACTGCTGATTTGTTGACACACCTCGGATTGGCCCCCGCTTCTGCACAAGCGGTGGCAGACTGGTGGGCGCAGGATTGGGGGACAGAGGTTGTGGGGAAAGGCGAAAAGCTAGTGACCACAGTGCAAGGGGAGTCGCGTGTTTTCCAATGGACCGAGTATTCTGTCCAGCCGCCAGCTTCTCCCCGACTGTTCCGCTTCGTGATTGGCAAGGATGTGACCCATGTTAGGCAGGCTGAGGACCACATGCAAGAGATTGACAAGATGTCTTTAGTGGCAGAAATGGCTGCTGGAATTGCGCATGAAATTCGCAATCCAATGACCACCTTGAAAGGGTTCGTACAACTTCTGCAACAGCGAGTGACAGGTCAGCAGGACTATTTGGACCTGATGTTGTCTGAACTACAGAGAATTGAGTTTATTGTAACTGAGTTTCTCAATCTCGCACGTCCGCACTCTCCACACTCAGAGTTGCAGAATCTCAACCAGCTGGTGGAGCAGGTTTCTGCTTTGATGCAGAGCCAGGCCATCGTCTACAATGCGGCCATTCGGGTGACCCCCTGCTCGCAACCTGTGCAGGTTTTGTGTGATGAAAACCAGTTAAAACAGGTATTTATCAACATTCTAAAGAATGCTATAGAGGCCATGTCAAAAGGGGGAACCATTCGGATGAGCATTCACACGAAACCGGAGGATGCGGAGGTCACAGTGCGAATTTGCGATGAGGGGGTGGGCATGAAAGCGGATCAATTACAGCGGGTGGGACAGGCCTTTTATACGACAAAAGAGCAGGGAAATGGGCTGGGAATGTTGGTGACCTCGAAAATTATCCAATCCCATGGGGGACGTTTGGACATTCGCAGTACACCTGGAAAGGGTACCTGCGTGGATGTCGTTTTACAAAAGAAACCGTAACTTGCAACGCTTAGGCGGTGGGGCAAGGCCAAGGCCGTACCCACCGCATAGAGGCTATTCCTGTGTAACGCGCACCTTGTGGCGCAACTTCTTTTGGTTTGCACGTTCTGTCCAAGTCCAGCGGTTGTTGGCGATAAAGGTCCACACCGTGGACACCACAATACCTACCAGTTGACCCACCAGCTCTGGCCAATGGAGGCGAAGAAAGACTTCTACAAACAAGGCCGTAACCGCAATGCCCACCCCAGACACCGCCATAAAGACGGGCATCTGCAGCATTCTCCGCCAGCGAACGGACGGCGTGCGCTCCTTCCAGGTCACCCGGTCATTCCATAAAAAGTTGTGAATCATGGCCACCACGGAAGCGATGATGGAGGCGAGCACTGGGTGCAGGTGCAGTCCGTACATCACCGCGGTCATGACAATCAGGTTCACCACCACACCCAAGCCACCCACCAGGCAGTACAGGTAAAAGCGCCGGTCTTCTGGGCTTTGCACGACGAGTCGAAACACGTGATGCAAATAATTCCACTGTTCTCGCAGGCTCATTTTCGATTCACCCGCTTGGCGAGCGGCAAAGGCGTAAGGAAGTTCATGAACGCGTTGATACTCCCCTTTAACCAGGACCTCCATGAGGATTTTCCAACCAATTGGGTCCAGTTTTGCGTGTTCAATGACGCTGCGACGCAATCCGAAGTAGCCACCGGTGCAGTCGGACACTTGTCGCAGTCGTCGCAACGCCAACTGTCCCACCACCCGGGCCGTCCAAGAAACTAGTTTCCGAAAGCCGTTTAATCCCCCATCCGATCCGCCCTCTACAAAGCGACTAGGGATGACGATGTCGATGTGCTGACGCAAGCGTTGCACCAGTGTGGGGAGCAACTCGGGCGGATGTTGCAGGTCCGCATCCATGACCACCAGATACTCACCCTGGCTGCGAGCAAATCCCTCTACAACGGCGGAGGCCAAGCCAGTACCGTGGTCGCGGTGAAAATAATGGATTTGAGGTTGCTGTTTTGCTAATTCCGCCAATATAATAGGAGTATCATCTCGGCTGTCATCAATGAACCAAATTTCGTATTCATAGGGTTCACCCGCTAAGGCGGTGTGAATCCTTTCCGCAATGGTGCGGACGTTTTCCCGTTCATTAAAGGTCGGGATGACAATACTCAGCATCATATACATAGACCCCATTTCGTAGACCCTCCGGTTTTAGCACAGTCTAGACCCCTCACAACGGCTTGTGACAGTGGCCGCAGGCTGTACTCTAATGGAGGCTCTCCAACAGGTCTATTTTAATGAAGTGTTGCGCCCACGTCCATGCTTTTCAGGGGACTGTGGATGAATTTACAATGAGAAATTTGCTCCACAACACCACGAGAGGGTGATGGCAATGCGTATTGTGCTGTTGTCTGGGGGGTCCGGCAAGCGGCTGTGGCCGATGTCCAATGACAGTCGTTCAAAACAGTTTTTGAAGGTTTTGAAGCCGGAAGCACCAGACGCTTTGCCGGATTCCACCCTGCAGTCCCCTGTTTCTATGCTGCAGCGGGTGTGGGGCCAATTAGCCCAAGTGGGATTGCAATCTAACAGTTATGTCTGTGCGTCACGACCCCAGCAAGATATTATTCTATCGCAACTAGGTGAAGTACCAGTGATTGCAGAACCAGCTCGGCGGGACACCTTTCCAGCCATTGCTTTGGCCTGTACTTATTTGCGCCAGCGTGTGGGGGCTACACCGGACGAGGCGGTGGCCGTTTTGCCCGTAGATCACTACGTGGATGACGAGTATTTTGTCCGCATTGCTGGATTGGAGCAGGTGCTACAGGAGGCGGATGTAGATTTGGCCCTATTGGGGGTGGAACCGACAGAAGTCACCAGTAAGTTTGGCTATATTCGAGTGGACCCTGCTAAGAGACACACCGCACGTGCACCCTGGTGGCCGGTGGTGGGGTTTGAGGAAAAACCCAGTCTAAAACGGGCTGCGCAATTAATGGCCGAGGGTGCACTGTGGAACTGTGGGGTTTTTTGCTTTCGTCTTGGGTACCTGGAACAAGTGCTGGCAGCTAAGGGATACCCGACAGACTACGCAGAATTAGTACGGAATTTTGCCCAATTACCTAAGCGTAGTTTCGATTACGAGGTGGTGGAACAGACGACTTCTGTGGCTGTCTCCCCCTATCATGGGATGTGGGAAGACCTCGGTACCTGGGGAGCCCTTTCCGGAAAAATGGATGATACTCTAGTGGGACTGGGTGAGACTGTGTCCTGTGAGAATACACACGTGGTCAATGAATTGGGCATCCCGGTGGTTACCATGGGATTGCAAGACATCATGGTGGTGGCTACCCCGGATGGCATTCTCGTAGCCGACAAGGAATCGGCCGCAGGCCTGAAGGACATAATTGCACGCTATGATACTCGTCCCATGTGTGAGGAGCGTTTGTGGGGGTCCTATCGGGTTTTAGACTATCAAAAATTGGAAGATGGTACAGAGGTTTTGACCAAGTGGATTGAACTGTATCCGGGACATCACTTGAGTTACCAAAAGCACGCCTGGCGCAGCGAGGTGTGGACCATTGTCTCTGGGGAAGGTGAAATGGCTGTAGATGGGCGCCTCGTGAAAGTGGCCGCAGGGGATGTAATGCGGGTCTATGCGGAGCAGTGGCACGCCATTCGGGCGCAAACCCCGATTAAGCTGGTGGAGGTGCAGCGGGGCAGTGTTTTGACAGAAGAGGACATCACCCGCCGCTACATGACCTGGGCGGAGATTGAACAGCACTGCACGGTGTGCGTGCGGCAGTGAATGCGGACTCGTTCTTGTAGGGGTCTGATGTGTCCACAGAACAGCGGGGTGGGTAGAGGGTGAAGCCGATGCATGAAGCATTGTATCACGCAATTGTCTACCAAAATCCTGCAGCCATGTGGGTGCTGGACCGCAGTGCGCGTATTTTTGATGCCAACACGGCTTTTGCCAATCTCGTTGGATATTCTCTGGCGGAAATTGTCGGCCGCCCGTTTGCTCAATTGTTGCCACAGAGCCATCGACGGCAGGCTTGGCGGCAGTTTGCATTGCTGGCCAGACGCCAAGAACCGCGGACCAATGCCAGTCTGGTGATGGTGCACCGCTTCGGACACGAGGTTCGCATTGGCTTTAAGGCCATCCCTGTGCAGCACCAAGGAAGATTTCTAGGGGCCGTGCTGGAGGCCCGTGAATTGGCAGAGGCCGAGCAAGACCGGAATTGGAGTCGACGGTCAGACAGATTAGAGGTCATCAGTCAGTTGGCGGCGGGTGTGGCCCATGAAATTCGCAATCCCCTCACTACTTTAAAAGGGTTTGCCCAGTTCTTGATGGACCAGCCGCAAGCCACTCCGAGATTTTTGGCGGTCCTCCAGGAGGAGGTAGCGGAGATTGAGCGGGTTGTTAACAACTTTGTGGAACTGGCCAATCCGCATTGGTCTCACTTTGTCCGCGTCGATGTCTCTAGTTTGATTGAGGATGTTGTGGGGTTGATGGAGCCGCAGGGGTTACTGCAAAACGTTTGGATGGACGTGGGCCTGGTAGGCAAATCTTTGGTTGTACCGGGAGCCCCAGCTTATTTAAAACGGGTTTTTACAAACATTGTCGAAAATGCCATTCAGGCGATGCCAAACGGGGGACTTTTGCACATCCGCGCGAAACGGGAAACGCGGCAAGGCCAGCAGAAGGTTGTCATTTTCTTCACAGATGAAGGCAAGGGCATGTCCCAGGATAGACTCGCCAAACTTGGTGAGCCTAGCTACAAATTGGATGAACGGGGAACTGGCCTGGGACTGCTGATTGGCCAACACATCGTTCAGCGTCACAATGGGGAACTGCACGTACGCAGTCAGGTGGGCTGGGGAACGGAGGTCCAATTGATTTTGCCCTACGCCGGCGAGCCCGCAGGATTGCTTCAATAGGCCACGAAACCAGACAGACAGTGAAAGGCCACGAAACCAGACAGACAGTGAAAGGCCACGAAACCAGACAGACAGTGAAAGGCCACGAAACCAGACAGACAGTGAAAGGCCACGAAACCAGACAGTGAGGTGTTTTTGGGATGAACGAAACGGACGACCTCCAGCGAGAGAAACAGGCTGGACACAGGCAGCAGGGCGACGCCCTGATTGTGGTGGATTACACGTACGACTTCATTGCGGTGGACGGTAAGTTGACCTGCGGGCTGCCTGGTCAGGAAATTGAAACGGCGCTGTTGACACAAATTCGCCAGTTTATGGAAGACCACGCCTGGGTGGTATTTGCCGTGGATGTTCATGACCCAGAGGACCCATATCACCCGGAGACGCCATTGTTTCCACCCCATAACCTGCGAAATACGGCGGGGCGTGAGCTGTATGGACGGGTGGGGGAGTATTACCGCGGGCTACAGCAGCGCGGGTTGCCGAGCAACGTGCTGTGGCTGGACAAGACCCGGTACAGTGCTTTTGCGGGGACAGACTTGGAGTTGAAGCTCCGCACGCGTGGAGTACACACCCTGCACCTTGCAGGTGTGTGTACCGATATTTGCGTTTTACACACGGCGGTGGATGCCTATAATCTGGGTTTTTCCATTGTGGTCCATGAAGACTCTGTGGCCAGTTTTAACCCTGCAGGACACACCTGGGCGTTGGAACACTTCCGGACCTGCCTGGGCGCACACATCGTGTCCTAGAGAGAGGAGTGCTCCTGGTGGGCTTGACTCGCCGCGTATTCCCTTTCGCGCTGTTTTTTCTTGTGGTGGGACCGCACCTTCCACCAGACGATAGCGGCCACCAACAACAATAACACGCTAATGGATACACCCAGGTCGTGGCGAATCAGCACGTGGTAACGGATCCATAAAACGTCGAGCGTACTCCCCAATAGAATGAACAGGGTGGCCCAGGCGACTGTGGCGATGGCGTTGTACAGGCTGAAAATCCAGAAAGACATGCGGTTGATGCCAGCCAGGTAGGGAATAATGATGCGAATCCCAGCAATGAATTTGCCGAAAAACACCACAGGTGTCCGAAAGCGGGAGAACTGGCGGTCTGCAGCGTTCAAACGAGCCTCGGTGATGCCCACATAGCGACCAAAGCGGAGAATCACTGGTCTGCCCAGAAAGTAGCCAATTTCGTAAGCCACTGTGGACCCGAGAATGTTGGCCAGGCTTGCGGTTAGCAGCAAGGGAACAAGCGTAAACAAGCCCCGGGTCCAGGCGATGCCGGACAGGGTGAGGGTGGTTTCCGCCGGAAAAGGAATGCCCACCATCTCCATGAAAATAATGAAAAACACCCCTAGATAACCGAAGTGCTGGATCCAGAGCTGAATATCAATGTGCATGTGCGGACTCCTTTACCTAGGGATAGATTCTTTAGGGATAGATTCTTTAGGGATAGATTCTCTAGGAGTAGATTCCCTAGGGACAGATGAAACGTCACGGACGGTCTCGCTAAATTTTCAGCGCTGTTCGCAGCAAAATGAAGCCGACGTCTCACACTTATCATAACAGAGAAGGAAGAAAAGGATTCAGTTCGTAGCAGGAAAGGTTCGTCCCCAGTTTTGTCATCTGTATCATAAAGTTTTCCGTACCATTGTGAACTCGTTCAATCAAGTCTGGGGGGGATTTGGGGATTTGTTGCCGCGGAGGCGACTGATGAGCCCAACCAACAGGGGCACCGCCAAAGTCAGAGTGAAGTTGGGCCACAGGGCGGGCCACAACAGGAAATGGTGCAGGCTGCTGCGCGAAGCAGTGGCCATGGACATCGCTAGGGCTAAGGTCAAAAGGGTCACCGGCAGGGCGTACAGGTTCATGGCCGCAGATCCAAACAGGTTGCCAGCTGTCCGCATGGCCGCGTAAAGCACGATACAGATGCGGAAAAAGCTGCCGAAGATCCACATGAACATGCCTAATATGTCTAATCTCTCTACCAGTGGGGAGATGTGGATGTACTGGATTTCTGTAAACGTAGGATAGGCCAGGCTTTGCCCCAATTTCTCGCCAAACATCATCACAGGTCCGGTGATGGGGCCAATAAAAGCCAGTAGCATGGCCAGCATAAACCACAGGCCCTGTCTGGGTATCTTGGTTGCCTGCAGGGTATGGGGGGCGATGGGACGAAATGCAAATAGTTCTGAAAACATCATGGCTACCAACATCGCCCCGTGACCGATGTCTCCAAAGGAGTGTTGCCACAGGGGGAGTAGCTGGCCGGGGTCTTTGTCTGGAAGTGTGGCAATGCTGGCAAAAAGGCCAATGAGCACCAGTACAGGGGCAAAGAAAAACAGGGAACGGGCTAAAACTTCAATCCCAGCGCGCAAAACCCAGGCAACGACTGCACCCAAAATAAACAGCAAAGCGGGTGTGGGGGTGCGCGGATACATGAGACCAAGGAAGTCAACCAGTTCTTTCAAAGTGACGGCACCGATGAAAAGAAAGAAGCACAGGTAAACTCCTGCCAGCAGAGTGCCAAACACTTTGCCGACGGCCATCACCAGGGCATGGGTTAAACTCTGGCCCGGAAGCATGGGAAACCAGACAAACTGGACCCAAAGAATGCCCAACCCCAAGCCCCATCCCAGACCTAAGGAGACCCAACTCTCCTGTCCGGCGCACAGTAAAACTAGGTGAACGTAAGTGAAGTGACCGTAGGCTAACAGGGTGACCATGGCCATGGTGAACAACTGCAGGTTACTAATAAGGACCGTCGGTGTGGCGGTGTTTCCATGATTGTGGGGTTGCGCTGTCAGAACTTTCAAGGGGTGTCACCCAGGGTGTGTGCATGGGGCAGGACGTGCATCAGCAGGGATATCAGGCTGGGGGCGGCAAAGTGCAGGGCATACCAGCCAATGATTCCCTGACTCAATATCCACAGGCTGAAGTAAATGCTGCGCTCGGGCCAGGTGCTGTCCGACCACAGGTGGCGTCCATCCACAAGTGTCATACCACTGATGCTGATTAGTAGGCTGAATACAAGGGTTCCCATTATGGGTTACCTCCTTGGGGGTAAAGGTTCTTTCCGGTCATCCCGGCCCTTTGCAGGACTACCTGCACCTGGATGTGGACCGGCAGGCGGGTGTACTCCTGTCGCCAGTGGGGCTGCAGCTGTCGCCATGTCGCAGGGTAGTGGCGGTAGATGAGCTCGCCAAAACCCGCGGCGTCGGAGTGGGTTTCCTGTTGCAGCTGGGTGAGGGCAGAGCGTATTTCCGCTTCAATTTCCCCGCGCATACTGTCCAGCAGTAAGGCTTCATCTTTCGAGTGGGACAGGTTTAGGTGGGTGGTATTTTCTGCAATGTCATTCTCGGTCTGAACCGTCAGCCACACCTCGGGGTGACCGTGGTGGAGGCGCACTTGCCTGTGTGTTCGGGCACGCAGCAGACGGGTGCCCACATAGCCAGAATGATTCGGAATGGCAATACTGGTGTAACGGTTTTTCATCCTATCTGTCAGCCACATGAATCCCACCACCTGTTTTCCCTCCAACCACCCCACCAGCCGGTCTTTTTGAAATACAGCGACATGTTCCAAGTTGAACGTGTTGGGTTCCCCCGTACAGGCTGTGTGTAGGGGTTCAATGCCCACCGCGTAGGGGTCGCTCTGGCCCGTTAAATTGCGCAGAAATTCGTTGGCGTTTACATGGGGAACGGGAGACTCCCTTTCTAGTCCATGGACGGCATCACTGGGCAGACGGTTGAGCAGATAGGGGCGCCGCAAAATTTCAGCCGCCTGGGTGTGGTAGGCAACTAAGACGTCGGTGCGCAGGCGAGAAAACGGGTTGCGTACCACCTCGTCTAGTATGTCCATCGCCCCACCTTGGCGGGCGTAGTCCTCACCTAACACCACCACCTGCCGCTGGGCCAGGTACAGTCTGCGAGAGACTTCATTGCGTGCGTGTTCCAAGGCGTCCATCGTGGTTGCGCCCACTGCCCGGACAACCACAAAGTTGTCGCTACTGCCAGTGGCAGGGCCGCTGCCGCTTTGTCCAGAACCCAGCTGTGCCACCCGGGCAATTTGCATGGTGAGTTGAACAGGGGCATTTTTACCCCTTGTTTCCTTATCTATACCCTCAGTAGGGGCTGCATTTGAACGCTTGGGCTGTGTTGAGGGGTCGGTAGCCTGCTCTGCCCCCTCCTGTTCACCTGAGTGTGTTTTGTCCCCCATTTTCGCACCCAATTTGGGGACGTCCAATCCAGACATTGTGACAATGGCCAACTTGTCAATGGCTGTGGCATCCCAGCAGCCGGTGAGGCTGAGACAGAGGAGAAGGATTCCTGCCACTTTGACCACTGGTTTGACCATACGCCTTCCTCCTTCACACCTGTTGGGCAAGTTGCTGTGATGTATTGTAG
>QXHL01000228.1 GCA_003584005.1 Alicyclobacillaceae bacterium I2511
CGCAGCTGTTTGTTCACTGGCAAATGGGGATTGTACCTGCGGCTGGATGATGGGAGCCGGATGAGCCGCGAGGTTCAAGTCCGGTTCTGAGAGGGCCTCAGGGTGCGATTCCCTGGGGCTACTCACCGTGCGCCACGAAAGTTTCAGGTCGGCTGAGAAGGTGACTTGAGCTATGCTTTGCCGAAGATGAGGGAGGGCCCCTCGAAACCGCCATACAGGTGGAGGTTTCAAACCACCGTAAGCTGCTATGAACA
>QXHL01000229.1 GCA_003584005.1 Alicyclobacillaceae bacterium I2511
AATGAAAGAGGCGACAAACAATGATGAGGACAATGCGGCGGCTGATTCAACAACCGAATAAACAAAAAGCCGTGCGCCTTCATGCCCTCATTGATGCCTATGCCAAGCAAAAAGACGTGTACCTAGTATCGCATGAACGATATCGCGTTGGATGCGGGCACCACGGAAGTCTACACCGATCAACACAATCGACGTTATGGCACTGACTTTGGGCGTATCCTTGCCCATGTGGATGCGCGTGTATTGGACAAA
>QXHL01000230.1 GCA_003584005.1 Alicyclobacillaceae bacterium I2511
GCATCAAGTATGTTCGCCTGATGAAACGAGAAATCCGTAGCCATTCTCGGTACTACGCCCAGCTGGTGTGTGAGGGAACGCCCTATCACAAACCGGAACATACTATTGGCAACGAAACGATTGGCCTGGATATCGGGCCGTCCACCATTGCTATTGTGGGTGATACCCAGGCAACGTTAACGCAATTTGCGGATGAAGTGGTGAGAGACCACAAGAAGATTCGTCGGTTGCAACGAAAGC
>QXHL01000231.1 GCA_003584005.1 Alicyclobacillaceae bacterium I2511
GCTTTGAACTACAAAGGAAGCAACTACAAAGGGTGAAAAAACGCAGGGGGCTACAGGGGAATGGGAATAGGGAAAATATTCATTTCAAACGATGCCTAAGTGCGGTGAACGGCAGCCTCACGGTGACATTCAGTTCCGCCCTGTCGACAGCACCAACGGTGAGTGACTTTACGGTGACGCAAAGCGTGAATGGCGGCACAGCTACAGCGGTGACCCCGACGGC
>QXHL01000232.1 GCA_003584005.1 Alicyclobacillaceae bacterium I2511
GGTGGTGCCATCACGTACTGTCTCAATCAGTGGAGTAAGCTGACGGCGTTTTTAGAAGATGGACATTTAGAAATTGACAATAACCGCAGCTTATGCTCATGAAGATTTAATCCTCAGGATGTCAAGAGAATCCGTGGTACTCACAGGATTTTCGTAGTAATCCTGAGGATTATGTTTTTACCGAAGGCCACACAGTTTGGCAATTTCCTCT
>QXHL01000233.1 GCA_003584005.1 Alicyclobacillaceae bacterium I2511
GGTGGTGCCATCACGTACTGTCTCAATCAGTGGAGTAAGCTGACGGCGTTTTTAGAAGATGGACATTTAGAAATTGACAATAACCGCAGCTTATGCTCATGAAGATTTAATCCTCAGGATGTCAAGAAAATCCGTGGTACTCACAGGATTTTCGCGTTAATCCTGAGGATTATGTTTATCCTTCATCAATGAGTAGGATACTAATGGTAAA
>QXHL01000023.1 GCA_003584005.1 Alicyclobacillaceae bacterium I2511
CTTTAAATCCAGTCTCACCCGGATGCCTTGGCGGCGATAGGCTTTGCGTTTGAGGACAAAATCTGTTTCCAAGGAACGCAGCTGCTTGCGCGCCAAGTCTGGCAACCGAATGTCGTCAAACAACAATTCCGCCAATTCCGCCAGGTCGATTTCCACCTCAATCCACAACTCCCCAGGGTCAGACCCGGCCTGCCCCCGCTGCACCCCCTGTTTCGATGAATCCCGAGATTTCAGCGTATCCCCCTTGTTCACGCTACCGTCCCCAGTGGCCACCCCACGGGCATTTGGATTATCGCCATAAACAAATTGGTATTCCTTAACGCCCCGCACAGGCACACTGAATTTTTTGTGAATGTCTTGTCCAATCACCGTCTCCTCGGCAATAATTTCACGCAAGTTCTCGCGAATTGCTTGTTTTAACTTTTCCCTATGACGAGCCCGGTCCCCAGCGCTACGGTCACTGCGCACTCCAGGTGAATATGGAGAGAAACCCATGGAGAATCCCCCCTCAATCTCGCCAGGCGTGGATGCTGGCATAGGTCAATACCTGCTCTGCACTCTTCTCGTTATACCCCATCTCCAACATCTGGCGAATCATGTCGTGGTACTTATTCTGTTGCTCCGCATCCCGTGACCGAGCCTGCGTAACAATGCGAGCCAAGTCTTTCACCGTACCCATCAGTTTGCCCTCGATGGCATCTTTGAGTGGCTCATACGATCCGTATGACAACCCCTCACCTCGGCGCATTGCACTCATCAAGTAGACCATCACGTCCTGGCGAAACCCAGAGGCCGCAGTGCCAAAAATACCAATCTGTTCTTCGATGGACTTGAGAAAGTCCAAGTCGGGTTCCATTTCCTCCCCTGTCACTGCGTCCTTGACCTTGGCCCGATTGCAAAACGCTTCACAGTGGTCCAAGTAATTCTGAAACAGGGTTTCCGCCTGGTCGTGGTACGCATAAACAAAGGCCCTGGTAATCTCGGTTTCCAAAAGTTTTAGATACTGTTTGTGAATGCTATCGTTGAGGAAACCCAAGTAGCGCTCTTTGAGCTCATCGGCAAGATCGGACCTTTGCACCGATTTTGTCAATTCCTCTCGCACCGTAATGGGGGTCACCATATTGTCGGGACTGTTGGCCAAGGCCCGGTCAATAGCCTTTTGCACAAACCGAGTAGAAATCCCACTCATGCCCTCATGTTTCGCATCCTGTCGTAGCTCCCTTATCTCAAAGCGTTTTGTTTTTCCCGGTTCAAACACCGATTCCCCGTTGTAAATTTTCATTTTTGTCACCGGGTCACACTTTGCGGTAGCCTCAAGACGGGACAGCACTGCAAACATGGCCGCTACTTCCAGGGTGTGTGGTGCCACGTGAACATTAAAGGCAGAATTTTTCAACATTTTCTCATAAATTTTTACTTCTTCACTCAACCGCAGGTTATACGGTACCTTTACCACCACCATTCTATCTAATATAGCCTCATTGGTGGGGTCACTCTTAAACTTGCGCCACTCGGACTCATTGGAGTGTGCGAGAATCACGGTGTCCACATACACCATCCCGTGCCGCCCCGGAGCTGGAATGACCTTTTCTTGGGTGGCCGTAATGGCGGTGTGAAGAAACTCTATTTCATTTTTGAACCACTCAATCATCTCGCTAATGCCGCGATTTCCGCGGTTGAAGGCGCCTGTCAACGACAAAACCCGCGGGTCATCCTCAGAGTATTTATCCAACTTAGAAATATCCTCTGACCCAATCAACAGCGCCGTGTCTTGGTTGTTTGCATCCACGGGGGGTACTTTGGCAATCCCCACCCGGCGTATCTTGCTGTATTGCAGGGTTGTCACAGGCATCCGCTCCCACTCCCCAGAAAACTCGTTCTCCAGTCGGAAGCGGCAGACCGGGCACAAGTCCCCCTCAATGTGGACGTCCAGGACTTGTGAAAATTGTGTGCGCAAGTGGGCGGGAATCAGATGTAACGGTTCCTCCTGCATGGGGCATCCCAAAATGCTATAAAAGGGACCACTTTGCTCCAACAGAGACTCCAGCTTTTCCGCCAATGTCGATTTGCCGGACCCCACCGGTCCCAGAAAAAACAATACCTGCCGCGACTCCTCTGCCCGTTGTGCCGCACCATGCAAGTAATCCATCAGCTGATTGATGGGTTCCTCCATGCCAAAAAACTCATCGGCAAAGGCGTTATAACGGAACAGTGGAGAGTCTTTAAACAGCCGTTGCACCAACGGATTTGCAACATCTGTCAGTGGTACACGGCCGTGCGCCATCACCGCGCCATACAGCCTGCGGTGGGCAAGTTGCGGAATCTCAGGGTGCTCCCGCACCAATTCCAGGTACTGAATCAGTGTCCCCTGCCAATTCCTCGTTTCATGCCCTATTCGGTCTGCCTCAATGAGCGCCTTCAAATCAATTTTGTCCATCATGGTTGATGCACCACCTTGTTTGGTTTCCGAGCGCGACGTCCCTCGGTCGTGATGGGGGGCCGGCTGGGCAACGGCGCCACGGCAGTCGGACTGTCCTAAGTCAGTCCTTAACTCTATTTTACGTAAACTTTGAGATTTGTGAAGATCAAATACCGAATTTTCACATTTATGAGGCTAATTTTCTCATTAAAAACTGTGCGGGGTCAAACGGAGACGGTAGGCACTTTCTAAAAGCTCCAATGCCTACCGTAATTGGAGATTTCCATAAAACCATGCCACTCCCTATCCACTTAGAAGCAGCAGCTCGTCACTGTTCTAGTGCAGTTTATCACTGACCTAGTGCAGCTTATCACTGACCTAGTGCTGAAACGGGATTTTCGTCTTTGCTGGTGTCTTGCGCCTCAGGCAAGGTGAACTCCCAGGCACAGTAATAGTCCCTTTGCAAATCATCAGGCGGGCAGGCGATGACACGAGTGCGAATCTGTGGATTAATGGCTGCGGCAAACCCTGTGTACTCTACAATTCCTACTTCTTTGCAGGGAAAGTCGGGCAGTCCCTTGCGTCGACGAGCCTCTTGTACACGGCAACGCGTCATTCGGAACACCATCTTTCCATCTTCCACGCGCTCACTTTCCTGTGTATTGACACGCGCGTAAAGGCGGAAGGCCAACGCCCTTTGTAACAAATCCAGTCCACCGCCTGGCTTTTCTCCTAAAAAATTCAAAATCCGTTGGGCTTCATTACGCGTAAAATCAGCCCACGCCTCCCCATCCAATTCAATCGCCGCAGACATTCCATAATGTTTTTCCACTGCCTGGAACCAAAGTCCATCATGTGCCAGCCACCGTTTGGCAAGGTCATCAATAAAAAGCAATAATTCCTCCCGACTCAAATCCTCCGGGGACATGGGTTGGTTCTGCGGTTCGTTCTGCGGTTCGTTCTGCGGTTCGTTCTGCGGTTCGTTCGCCATCACCCAATTCGCTCCTTTGCGTAGAAAACTATTTTCAGTGTACCGCATCCAAACAAGAAATGAGAGGGGGACCGATTTTGATGGTTCTAGAATTAATAAGCGTCCCCCAGTCGCTAAATCATCAAATAACAAGGGTTGAAAGACAAATAAGGGTGTGAAAGTCGTCTATTGCACGTTTTCCCACCGTGTTTGCACCGCTTTTGCTGAAATAAGGGCCTGGCGGACGCCTATTTATGCGAAAAACGGCTTGAAAAGGCCAATAAGCGTCCTGTGGTCTCTTATTTGAGACTGTCGCTTCAGTCACCAAGAGAATCCTTGCTGGGGTGGATGATTTGCAGAAGAAACCCCAATATGGAATGTTAACCTCCTACGAAACCTAGTGTATCGACAGTTTCAAAATAGTGTTTAAACTTGCAGGTCGAACGTCCGTCAATGGGCAATCAAGGAACAAAGGAACAATTGAAACTGTTAGGATAAAGTTTTGGGACAAGTCGTATTGTGAATAGGAGTAAATTCCCACAAACTAGGATTCAGAGATGTTCCCATGGCTGGGCAAGCTACGATGATAAAAGCTCACACACGTTCACTACCCAGATAGGTGTTACACTGCTGCTAAGGTTGCGACCACTTGTCCAAGGTATGGGACCGCCCACTCCATGCGTGAACCATACCAGGAAATCTCACCGTCGACAAGCACGACGCGGGAATCCGGCAACTCCGCCTGCAGTGTCGCCTGGTGACGCTGGCCAAAAGGAAACGGTTCTGAAGACAGAAATACAACTTCAGGCCGCAGTCGCTGCAACTCAGCAAGTGAAATCTCAGGGTAACGCTCTGTGGCCCCAGCAAAAACGTTGGTAAAGCCAAAGCGCATCAGCAAATCATCCAAATAGGTGTTCGCACCAACGGCCATAAATGGTTTCTGCCAGATAAGATAGGCCATGCTGCGTGCTATTGCTGACGAAACGCTGCGAAATTTTGCTTCCGCAGCGTCTGCTAACGCGGCTGCCTGTTCGGTTCGCCCAGTCAAATCACCGAGATTGCGAATTAGCTTCAGAGCACTTGCAACAGACGTCACATTGGCCACATATACTGGATAATTGCGTTCTAGCGCCGCAACCATTTCGCGCGTGTTTTCTTCTTTCTCCGCAATCAACAAATCTGGGGACAGCCTGGCCACCCGCTCGAAGTCCACCTGCTTGGTGCCACCGATATTTTGCGCCGCCTTCACGTCTGGCTGCGGGTGGATGCAAAACCGTGTTCTGCCCACCACCTGGCCTGAGAGTCCCAAACTATAGAGTGTCTCTGTGATGGAAGGGCAAAGTGAAATGATTCGCTGCGGCGGCCACATTATCTCCAAAGACCTATCCACATCATCTGTAAACTTGCGCCACAAGTAATTTGCCCCCTTCACAAGAACCGAAGTAAAATTTCTCCTTAAGGCAACTTCAAGAGGTTGTCCGGCCCCCTTTCCAGACACGCACTTTGAGGCAACTTTTGCAGCCTCTGATTTGCCCCGTTGAAACACATCCTCACACACTGACCAACCGTTGGCCTGCCTTCATTGCGGCATCGGCGAGCACAACCATCCCATCTAACAGTGCCTCTTTGGCAAAGGTCATGTAGGGATGGTGCAGTCCGGGCGAAAGGTCACAACCAAGCCCGAGCATGGTAGCCTGCAACTGTGGACGTAGAGCCGTATAAAAGTGAAAATCCTCCGCACCTGGTGTAACGACATCCGCAGCCAGCACACCTTCTCCCAGACAATCTGTAATCGCTTGCGCCAAAATTCCGCGCGCCTCAAGTCCAACTTTCGCCGCCATGCTACGAGCCCCCCACTGGAGGTTGACATCCGCACCATACATAGTGCAGACCGCGCGAATCCGCGCTGCTGTCTGTTCCACCAAGGCGTCCATGGTTTCATTCGTCTGGGCTCGTAAGTCAAAAGAAAATTCCGCTTTGCCTGGGATAATGTTTGTGTTTTGCCCCCCAGCTGCAATTTGCGTCATTTTTACGGTGTATGGCACCATAGGATTCAGGTGTATGGCGGTGACGGCCTGCAGAGCGGCGAAAGCCACCTCAATCCCATTAATCCCAAGCTGGGGCCGTGCTCCGTGTGAATCGACGCCCATGAGGCTGCCCCGAAGCGGGGCAGCGGCCCCATTGTAAATGGCCGCAGACATCTGCCCTTTGCGCAGCTCTTGGATGGGGCGTAGGTGTAGCCCAAATAAATAGGATACATCGTTCATGGCCCCTTGTTGGACCATGAAAGTGGCGCCCTCTCCCACCTCTTCAGCAGGTTGAAAGAGCACCCGGTACCGCACCCCAGGGGAAGGGAACGCTTGCTTTAACAAGTAGACCGCACCCAGCACGGCGGTCATGTGACCATCATGGCCACAAGAATGGTTGCCCTGCCAGACCCCATGTACCTCTTGCCACAAGGCGTCCATGTCAGAGCGCAGGGCCACAACCGGGCCAGTTTTCGGACCCCATTCAGCCACAAGTCCCGGCTTTTCGGCAAAGGTCCGCACCCGTAATCCGAGATCCTGCAGTTTTTGGGCTAGAAAGCGTGTGGTCTCGTGTTCTTTCCAGCTTGTTTCAGGGTGCTGATGCAAATACTCCCACACCCCCAGAAGCTCCTCTTTTTGCGTCTCCAACTGTCGCATCCATTCCACGCGCCATCCCCCTAGCTGCAGTCACTTCGTTTACTTATTTACAGTCTCTGCATCCACTTGCCATTTTTCAACTCTCTCCATTCGTAAGCGAGAAGCCACACCCAAAACATCCTCAACCGGTAAAAAACCCGGCCGCGAAAAGACCACTTCAGGCTCAATCAAGTCCTGTTCAAAATATCGTGCACTGGGTGCCGTGTCTCCAGGCAACGTAAACCCAGGCAAGGTTGTCAAAGCGACATTGTGCAAGCGTCCAATTCCGGTTTCAAGCATGCCACCACACCACAGCGGAATGCCGGCGTCTTGACAGACCCCATGAATGCGAAGAGCCTCGGCAAATCCTCCAATTCTCCCCACCTTCACATTGATGATGCGACAGGCCCCAAGCTCAATCGCCTTTCTTGCATCTTCCGCACTGTGGATGCTCTCGTCCAAACAAATCGGGGTTTGCAGTTCCTTTTGAAGCCGGGCGTGATCTACAAGGTCATCGTTCGCCAGGGGCTGTTCCATCATCATCAAGCCAAACCCATCAAACTCCCGCAAATGAGACAAGTCTTTTAAACGATACGCACTGTTAGCATCTACCATTAAAGGGATATCCCCAAACTCCCGGCGCAAGGCAGCAAGCGGTTCCAAATCGTATCCCGGTTTCACCTTCACCTTAATCCGTTGAAATCCCTGTTGCAGGTACCCATTTACTTTTTTAACCAAAGCATCCGTAGTGGGCTGTATCCCGACACTGATGCCGACAGCAATCTCGGTCTTCTCACCACCAATCAATTGATGCAAGGGGATTTGCGTTTCATTTGCATAAGCGTCCCATAAAGCCATTTCCACAGCAGCCTTGGCCATACGGTTGCCCTTAAAACTGTGCAATTTGTCCCCAACAGTAAGTAACTCCGCAGGTGTATGAAATTCTGTGTCCAGCACCTTTGGTGCGAAAAAATCACGAATCATGTGCCACGCGGTGCCATTTGTCTCTTCACTGTACAGGGGTTCAGAACTGGTCACACATTCACTAAAGCCAACGGCTCCAGCCTCTGTCTGCACTTCCACTAAAATGACATCTTTTTCAGATTCTACGCCAAACGAGGTCCTAAACGGTTCCTTCATTGGCAAATGAAGCCGTCTGAGCTGAATGGATTTGATTTTCATGGAGTTCGCCTTCCCCTTGTCCAGATGTACTCGCCACACTTTTCTTTCACCACAAATTTCGTCGGTAAAAAACCTTTTTCAACCAGTTTTACTGCACCCCTTCGAAACGCCAAACGCCATGCCACGGCCATGTCCCTGGAGGAACGGATGAGGGTTTCAAAATGAAGCGGGATTTCGGTGGCGACAGTCGCCCCCATCCCATTCTCTTCGGCAAAGCTGGGGCTACCGTCTTGTCCCACGGTTAGCCACACCGATGGGGATGAGGTGTCCGAATTTGAGTTCTGAGGTTGATCCAAAGGATGGACATTCCAAGTAGCAATAAATCGATCCGTTTCCATCCCCTGGTTCACTGCATCGCTCCTATCGGACCCGTAGGCGTTCACCTTGTACTCCGAAATGTGGGCACCCAATTTGTGCAAATTAAAGAAGGCGTTCCGCGACACAAGCGGATCGAACGTCCAGGCAATTTTTTGATAGCCGAGTTTTGCAGCTTGTTTTTGTTGCGCGCGCTTCAGTTGTGTGCCCACGCCTTGGTGCAAGTATCCCGGAAGCACTGCTGTTTCATGTGACCACAAAACCCATTTACCCTGGTATAGCGCTGGAAAGCTGAACAAAAAACCAATAGATTCTCCATCGGCCACAGCAAGCAACAAAACACCGCCATACTTCGCATGTACGCCCATTTGCGCAATAGAACACGCCGCAGGCTCGCCCCAAACCCGCGTCGAGAGATTTCTGCATTCGGCAGCGTCTTCCATTGTTTCCACTAATTTAATGTGTATCGGCAACCCTGCAATCTCCTTTCCCCAGACATCAGACACCCCCATCAATATAGCAAACTTTCCTGTAATTTAACTCAAATCGCACAGAACTGTTTACTCAAAAACCTCTGCGCCCACAGACTGCTCCCGCAATGCCACCACCACAACCACCAACCCAGCAGTGAACAGGACCGCAGCCACCGAAAACTGTGCCAGCAACCCAAAATGGGATAGGCCTGACGAAAGCACCGGACCTACGATGCCTCCCAGGTAAAGTGGGAGGTAGACAAGGTTAAGCGCGGTCGTTCGGTGTGTCTCCGGGACGCGGGTAGAGAGCAGCGAAAACACCATTGCGCCGCCAATGCCAGTGGCCGCACTATAGCCTGCCAATGCGAGCCCAAACGGAACGAGTGCATGGGTCCAGCCCATCCAAACCACAAATACGGCGCACATCGCGAAAGCAACCGCCAAGACCCGGCGAAAACCAATCGCGTCCCCGAATCGCCCCGCGACAATGGTGATGAGTGCCCCCGTTAACGCGGCAATTCCCATCAATACCCCAATCACCAAGGTGGCCTGTTTCGGAAACGGATTAAACTGCAAAATCGCCACCGGCACATACGGGTTGACCATTTGCCGTGCGAGCATCAACAACGTAAACACCCCAAACAGGACCCAGGTAATCCGTAACCGAAACGTTGTGCGCACCGATTTCCACGCCGCCACCCAGGCCGAGTCCTGCGGACCCTTTGGGGGTGCAATGGGGCTCATTTCGCGGTATAGGAACACAAGCATGAGCCCACTCAGGAGGGATAAGACGCCATCCGATAGGTACAATGCGTGCAGATTAAAACGAGTGTGTGAGACCAGCAACCCTCCATAAAGGGGACCAAGGGCCATGCCCACTGGCGACGACACGCTGAACAGGGAAACCGCAAAGCCGATGCGATGGATAGGTGCAAGCCTTCGAATGGCCGCCAACATGACGCCCGTGTTCCCCAATTGAAAGCCAATTAAAGACATCGCAAAGAGCACACCTGGCAAAGCGTGACTCAGACCAAGTATGCTTAGAACAATCGCTTCCACAAACGCGCTGCGGACAATCACCGCCTTCCCACTGTAACGATTGGCCCAAATTCCCCATAAGGGGACCAAAGGCAGACCAAAGACGAAGACGGTAGCGTTCAGAATCCCCACCCACAGTTTTGCGTGGATGGTATGAAGTTCGGTCAGATACAGGGGTAAAAATGAAAACACGTGGCTCATCACCAGGGATTCGACCATGGAAGTGAGAAAAAATAAAGTGAGGACGGCTCGCCATCCCGAAACGGAATGGACTTCAACCTGCTGATTCACAAAAGTCCCTCCCGCTGTTCTTAGATGTCATAGGTGTCGGAAAGCCTGGGGAAATGAGGAATAGGCGCCCGTTCACAGCGGCGATATAATACCACGGTTACACATACGTGTCCACCACTTTGATGGGTTAAAATAAGAAGACCCCTGGGTTGGAATCTGATAGTGACGGTGTTGAAGTCCAGGGGCGACTGATTCAGCAGAAAAGCAGCCCGAATCATTGACAGCGCCGTAGAGGAAGGTCGTTGTAGAAATGATTGATGCCAAAATCAACACCCTATGCTGGACTTTATTTGGCGTCGTTTGGATATTGGGGATGATTTACAACGCAATCCGAGGCCCAAAAGTGGCCCAAACGCGATCGCAAATAGGGTTCCTCTGGCCCGCCGGAGCGATTGTCGTCGCATGGGTAAGTTTCCGACAACCTGCAGAGCAGCTCTTCTGGCAGCTTCCGCTGTCCTTTCCATGGGCGGAATTCATCCGCACCCTGGGCATTGTCTGCTTACTGGTGTGCACAGGTTTTACCCTATGGTCCCGCTTTGTGTTAGGAAAAATGTGGTCTTCTGCGGTCACCTTAAAAGAAGGCCACCAACTGCACACCGCAGGCCCCTACTCTGTCACCCGTCATCCTATTTATACAGGCATCTTGGGCATGGCCCTGGGGTCCTGGATGAGCGGAGAACCATGGGCGGGGATGATGTGGCTCATCATGATTGTGATATTCACTCTGAAAATGCGATCAGAGGAAAAGCTGATGATCGAAACGTTTGGTGATGCGTATCGCGCCTACCAGCGCCGAGTTCCCCAGTTCATCCCAGGAATGAACGTGTTTCACCACGAAAAGGATGGATGATTTCTACCGCCAAGATGACCTCCAGGATAGAATGAAGGTGTGCCAGAGATACATCGTTCAAAATATTGAAGGGGATCTGTTCCAATCTTGAACGCACAGGGGAAGAGAGTGCAGAAGGATGCAGTGCAGAAGGATGCAGGGAATAGTCACTTTAATTGTATCCATTCGGTTCTTTCGACTCGCTTTCAAGTCCCATAAGACCTAAATAAGAGTCCGCAGGACGCTTATGGGACTTTTTAAGTCATCTTTCGCGTAAATAGAGGTCCACCAAGCCCTTATTTCAGTAAATTCGGTGCAACCACGGTAGGAAAAAGTGCAATAGGCGACTTTCACACCCTTATTTTCGTTTCATCCCTCGTTATTTGATGATTTAGCGACTAGGGGACGCTTAATTCCAGAACCGTAAAAATCGGTCCCCTCTCCCTAAGGAGGGCCTCCTCAATCTTTTGGGCTGGTGGGGTTGGAACGACAGCAACGCAATTGGCAAAAATTCTGGGAGCAAGCTGTGTAATCGGGACGGTGGGCAGTGAATCTAAGGTTCAAACTGCTTTGGAAATGGGATGCAACCAGGTAATTTCCCGCGATGGCGCATATTTTTCGACCAAAGTAAATGAAATTACGAGCGGTCGAGGCGTTGATGTCATAGTGGTGAAATTGGACACTTCCGGATTCATGTTTAAATTTCATGGCTCACGGGGATACCTAAACTCGCCCATCAGTTCCTCAAATATTCGACGCGTCGTAGGACTGATTGCAACTCCCAATTCCTGTTTCATCACGCGCTGACAGGTGTGATAGGTTTGCATCACCATGGCCCGGTGGTACATGCCCGCATAAGCCCGCATCTGCCAAATGTACCCGTCTTCCCATGTAGGCTCCGCCCGCAAAGCCCGTTCAGTGGCCCCCAACGCTTCCCCATAATCCCCCTGCTCACAGGCAATGGCCGCAAATTCCACGGCAGCCTGGACAAACAACAATCGCAAGCGTTCCTGTTCTCCCATACACCAAGGCTCATAACGCACCTCTGGGAGATAGTCTCCTTGGTACAGAGACAGGGCAAATTCAAGCTGAGAACGCCGTTGCTCCCTGTCCACGCTGGCATTGGCCTCACGCAGGACCTGTAGAAATACGTCTCTATCCACCCACAGCATTGGGTGACGGAATTCGACTCTGTTTCAAATAGCTCACCACAGCCGTGGTTTTCCCATAACCAGCACCCGCTTTAATTAAGGTAACATTGAAATCAGATATTTGAGATAATATCGTCTGTATGCGTGGTCGCGGTAAATGGGTGCTACGCAATCTGGGAAGTGCACCGTAAAAGTTTTTCCCCCTCCCGTGCTCTGCCTCCATTCTTATCCTCCCCCTTGAAGTGACCATCCACCCTGCAGTTGGAGTAGACACTCCCGCCATACTCTTGACAAACCCTCGGTATGCCGTTATTAACCAAAAACATCCCATGAAGAAATGGACTCAAAATACAGGTGAACTTAAAATTTTGAATACAGTTGCATCCCTGTAAATTCTTCAATGCGGGTGTACTTTCCTGCACGCGGTGGCAATATCCCTTCCTCCACCCAAGCTTCCAAATGATGTAACGCTGCTTCAAAAAAGGGTTGAACAGGTTGTTGTCCTTGACGCTTTCCACGCAACATGGCATCCACGTGATTACCGGCTTCAATTTCGTATAGACGATGCCAAGCCGCCCGGCCTTGAAACGCCACCAATTCGGCATACGCCTGCGCGTGATTTTGAAAAGGAATAAGACAATCCCAATTTCCCGCTACGGACAGCAGGGGTTTGCCGATACACCCTGTATTAGCAATTTTATCTATTTCAGTGGCTATTTCTTGCCTCCGCTCTGCCCAAGGGTATTTGCCAATGAAGGATGGATCTCGGAGCCAATCGTTGGACCACTGCACCGCAAACGGTTGCCACTGGCGATCCAGGTTACGCCCGTACAACCACAAGGACACCACCCAGTAAACCATAAAATAGTCGTTCCAAAAGGGTTCCGATACCGCTGCTAATCCTGTAGACAACAGACGTTCATGCGCTTGTCTGCGTTCTGTAAGGGTGTAATCCCCACGCCAATTGAGGAAAACCGGATAATCCATCACCCATTCGGGGAGAGTGGTCAGCAGATGGCGACGGGTTGGATGCCAGAATACCCCTTCCCACTCCACGCCCCCGTCAAACAACTGCGGATACTCTTCCAGCATGCGACGAGTCACATATCCTCCATTGCTCAATCCCGCGATGTAGGTATAACGAGACTTCTCCCCGTAAACTTCCGTTACCAACTCGCGTGCCTGCTCTGTGAGTGCTTTATATACAGGCAGCCACTCCGCCATGGATCGATTAGGATCCCGTAAAACCAAGCTCGGCGTTGCCTTGTCACATGTGGCGAAGGCGTAGCCATCCTGGAGAGCGATGTCTCCCAGAACCCCATCCAAGGACCTTTCTCCCCGCACTGCGGGGGTGCCTCCAATCAACAACCTGCCATTCCAGAGATCCGGACGGGGCAGTTGCACTCGGCTCTTGGCCCCTTGCATGCGTCCCTGCCACAACCATCCCGGAATCCTCCGTTCCACCTTAGGCCAACGATAAACCAGTGCATCCGCATCCGGATCCACCCCCATCCCGCGGCTCGTCAGGTCTGCGACTTCTTGAAGCGTGGCAGATTTCTCCACGACACGACTCCCCCTCTCGCCACCACACTGCCCAGAATGCCTTGTGGCAGAAAACGTACAATCAAAATGTACAGAATCCCCAAGGTGAACACCTGGTATTCCACCAATACGAAGTGACCCAGTAACCAAGAATTTGCCAGTATACTCGGAGTGGTGGCCCCCACTGGATCGCGCCCAAAAGGAATTTTCAGTAATTCCGTCAATACCAATAAAACACCCATGGTTAATAACAACTGGCGTGTGGGGTCTTGGTAAACCTTGGCCATCAACCCTCGCTCAGTCAAAAAACCTAGTACCACCCCTACCATGACTCCTCCGAGGATGGCCAAGGGAAAATTGTGCAATACACTGTACAAAAACACGCCTGCGTAGGCCCCCCACAAGTAAAAAGCTCCATGGGCGAAGTTGATAACCCGCAACAAACCAAAAATCAGCGTCAGGCCTGCGGACATTAAAAAGTACAGGGCCCCGTTGGACAAACCGTTAAAAATCAACGTGACAACCACACTCATGGGGTGTTCATCTCCTCACTGAGGATGCGGATGCCCAGATATCGCTGCTGCAAGTCGGATGTGGCTAACAACTCCCGCATGGGACCCGCTGCCACCGTTTTCCCGTCATCCATCAGCACATACTGCTGACCCACCCGACTGGCCAAGTAAAAATTTTGTTCTACTAGAGGTTGTCCGGAAAGGGGTCAGAACTCCCCGGCGCATTGCTGCGTCGTCGCCCCAAATGCTCCCTCACGTACCAGAAACGTACGCTTGGTGCGCATTTGGGGCTGGCCTCCTGGCACTGCTTGGGTCTGACCAGACCCCTTTCCGGACACGCACTACTAATAAAATTGTGGTAGTGCCTTGCAGTGCCAATAACACTTCTCCCAAACGATCTACAAACAAAGGTGATAGCCCTTTGCTTGGCTCGTCAATCAGCATCACTGCGGGACTTCCCACAAGGACACAGGCAATCGCCAGCATCTGCCGTTGACCGCCACTCAAAATTCCTGCGGGTTTTTCCCAGTGTTCTCTCAAGTCTGGAAAGTGCTCTTGCACCTGTGTCAGCGCCTGATTGCCAGAGTGCCGATGTCGCCTCCCAGGTAGCGAGAGTGACAGACTTTCTGCCACACTCAGATTGGCAAAAATGTTGGCGTCCTCTGGCACATACCCCACACCCTGACGGGCAATCCGCCATGTGGGTACCCCCCCTGAAGCGATTCACCCCGCAACCGCACCTGTCCTGACCGCGGTGGCAGGTAGCCCATCAACGTGCACAGCGTGGTGGTCTTCCCTGCGCCGTTTCGTCCCAACAGCACCGTAATTTGATGTTCAGGCACTGTGAAAGACACCCCCGTGAGAATGTGAAACTGACCCATGTCTGTAGCTAGAGAGTCCACTTCAAGCAAGTTTTCCATGGTACCCTCCCAAGTAGGCCTTTTCTACTGCGGGATTGGCCATCACTTCGTCTGGAGACCCCACGGCCAGTTGTCGCCCTTGGTGTAGCACCATGACCCGATGCGACATTTTCAATACAACCTCCAGTTTGTGCTCCACCAAAATCATTCCGTACTGACCGCTGTTTTTTAACTGGGTCACCAGATCTAAAACCTCCGTGGCCTCCCCCAGACTCATTCCGGACAGGGCCTGAGAAAGGGTGTTGCCATTCGAATTTCCATTCGTTTTGTTCAGACCATCGACAATTGCAATCGCTGCCGCCATGGCTTCCATGAAAGAGTTGGGCGAGACTTTAAAAATATACTTGTTGTAATACTCCCCCGTGATGGAGTCCGCCACTGCAGGACCCACCACGTACACCGTCTGATACCGCTTCGCTAAAGGTTCAATGGCAATGGCGCTGGCACTGTTCACCCCACCCGCCAAGATGTTGATGTGGTCATTTTGAAAGAGGGTTTTCGCCGCCGTCACGGCTCGATTGGGATCGGTTCCGTCGTCCTTCCAAATCACTTGTATTTTGTGCCCATCCACTGCATCTGTGCCCTGAGTGGCATACTGCAAGCCAATTTCAAAACCTCTTTGCCACTCTTTCCCGTATTCTGCCAGAGCTCCACTCAAGGAAGTGACAACCCCCACTGTGATGGGTGATCCCGTTCCGCTACCCGAAGCACTGCCGTTGGCCCCCATATTGCTGGGCGATCCGTTGCCAGATGTGCCCCCGGTAGCTTGGCTTCCACATCCCGCCAGCGCCGTTAGGGCCGCCATGCGCCACATATTCTTTGTACTCCGACTGTTTTTTCCCATTTTTTTAGTCCTCATCTTTCCCTGATTCACTTTTTCTCCTTCTTAGACAATCCCCTTTTATAAACGGATTCCTGTGCAATCAGACTGTATCATCGCGGAGTTGCACCTGCTTCACCTTCAAGCCAGGAGCGATTTCCTGTAACTCACCTGCAACTGGTGGATGGTACAGTGTTGGCGATATAAATCTTTCAGTGGTGGAGGGAATCGTTATGCCGAGTGTCAATCAGCGTATGGTATCAACCCGCCGACTCCAATTTGCAACATTGGAGGCAAGTGATCCAGATAAACCGGTCGTCATTCTCCTGCACGGAAACGTGTCCTCGAGCGTATTTTGGCGGGACACGGGATTCGGTTGGAACGCCATGTTGGGCAGATTTTGCAGGGTCAGGCGGTGGCACCGTGAATCCAACCTTTGTAGAACGGATTCAGCAGGGCGATAGTGGTTCTGAAGACGCCAACAGCCCGCGTAACGTAATGAATCAATTCTACTTTCGACCTCCGTTTCGTGTCGTGAAGGAGGAGGAAGACGCATTTGTAGAATCGATGCTGACAACGAGGATTGGAGAAGGGTTTTATCCCGGCGGATTCGTTCCCAGTAAAAACTGGCCAGGTACCGCGCCGGGTGAAGATGGAATTGCAAATGCAATGTCTCCGAAGTACGTGAACCTTGCAGGGATTGCAGAGGTCCACAAGCCCTTTCCGATACTCTGGGTTCGAGGAAATGAGGACCAAATCGTATCGGATCTCTCAATGTTCGATTTAGGGACACTCGGAAAATTCGGGCTTGTACCAGGATGGCCTGGGAATGATGTATTTCCGCCGCAACCCATGGTGACCCAAACACGTAAGGTTTTGGAGAAGTATCGTACTAACGGCGGATGGTTTGAGGAGTTGGTGGTCAAAGATGCTGGACATTCGCCCCATATTGAACGACCTGACGTTGTGTGGCCCGCAATGCGCGACTTTCTATGCAACCAGGTAGGACGTGAATTCGTGTAACACAAACATTTATAGAAGTTGTCCGGAAAAGTAAGATTTCACTTCTATCATTATTTGTTCTATCTGCAAACAAATACCCTTCTCAGTAACGGACTTAGGTGCTTCTTTGACTTCTACGGGAATCCAGGCAGTAGCGGTTTGACCCCTCGTATGAAAAATTTTTTAAAATGTGAGAACAGTGTACCCAGTTTTGATGCACCGGGCAATTTCTATTCCGCCCATTACGATGTCTGCGGGAAACATCTGATCTTGTGTAAGACCAATGTTCTCAAGGGACATCTGACAGACTTTGATGTTCACTCCGGCATTTCTCATTTTGTCTAACATTTCACCGAACTGTGCAGAATTACGCTGATTTGAGCGCAAGACTTCTACTCCCGGACCCAGTGCGAGAAATTCCATATCCATTTCTTGTTGAGCCATTGACAGTGTCAGTTGCAGTACAGCCATGGTGCGGACAAATATTTCCTTGCCAGTCGTCAGGGTAATTAACACGGATTTTTCAGCCATGATGGTTTTCCTCCATAAAAAAGAGTCTCTGTGGTTTGTTTAAAGATTAACCTCAATCGTTTGGTATTTCAACAGATGATATTTCAACAGACAAATTTTGCTTGACTTATACAAAGCGGTAACCACTGAGACCGGTGTCGAACAAATACAATCCGCACTGGAATCCCAGGGCTCAACTGGGTATCTATATGACGCAGAGTCTCTTTACTCGCACCGAGAGCGGGTGTGGCCGCAAAGTACAGTTCTTGGAGTGACAGCCGACGGTCGTTCAGCAGATACCGTTTGTTGTCCGCCTTGACCATGCCGATGACATCCAAGCCTCTGTTAATCACCGACTGAATCAGCGGAGCATATGTAAACCAGCTGTCCATCAAAACGTAGGAGGCTTGGATCCCCGCGGCCAAGGCCCGATTAAGCATCGACGGGATGACCTCTGTCGCAGGAAGGAGGGCTTCCATTCGGCGTTTGTCCCCACTCGTACGCTTGTCAATCGTTTCGTTGATGTCCTGGATCCGCGACTTAACCGAACTGAGCAGAGCAAAGTCAACCGGAAGAAACGTATGTCCATCGGACCATCCCAGCGTCAACATTGCGTTTGGGCGAAGCCCTTCATGCCTGTCCGTCGCCTTCCGACCTGTTCCCGGACCCCGTCCAGACCGCTGCAGACCTGCGAACGCGAATTTGGAACTAGTTTCGCATTCGCAGCCGCGTAGGCTTGGCCCCCAACAAGTGGGCCGCGTAAACTTACGCGATAATGTCGCGGTGCTGCGAATATTGGGAATATTCACGTTGATCCATAATATGCCACAAATGGTCCGCAGCATCCCAAATGTCCGTGTATGTGGTATAGAGCGGAACAGGAGCTAGACGGATCACCTCCGGCGGCCGATAATCGGGGATCACATGACGAGCTTTGAGAGCCTTACAGATGCGGACGGCTTCAGGATGGACCAGTGCTATGTGCCCCCCACGCCGGGTATCATCTTTAGGTGTCACGACTCGCATGTCAAAATCCTTGAGCCGAATCTCCGCCAAGTCCATGAAATAACGGGTTAATTGCAAGGATTTTGCCCGTATGGCCTCCACCGTAGTTTCTGCAAACATTTCCAGCGACCCAATCAACGGAGCTAGACTTAGTAGGTGGGGCGTTCCAATTTGGAATGCGCCGGCATCAGGTGCGGGCACCAAGTGATGCGCCATATCAAATTGAACCGTCTTCTCCGAACTGAACCAGCCAGCTAGGCCGGGGCGTTGACCTAAGTGATGCCCGGCAACATATATGGCCCCCACACTGCCGGGACCCCCGTTCAAATATTTGTAGGTGCACCAAAAGGCAAAATCAACGCCCCAGGCGGTGAGATGATGCGGAATGACCCCTGCGGAATGCGCGAGGTCAAAGCCAATGAGAATATGGCGTTCGTGGGCGGCGGCGGTCAGCTTAGCGATGTCGAGTAATTGTCCACTGACGAAGAGTACCGACGGTAAAATGACGAGAGCTACCTCCGGCGTCATAGCGGCGATGATGTCATCCTCGTTGAGGGTAAATCCGTCGGGGCTGGTCACTTGCACTAAGGCGTCATCGGGTGAGAAGCCATGAAGCCGTAAATGACTGGAAATTGCATAGATGTCCGATGGAAAGGCCAGAGAATCGGCGAGAATTTTCCTGCGCGGCCCTTGGGGATGATAAAAGGTGGCCAGTAACTGGTGTAAATTGACCGTCGTAGATCCTGTGACAATGACTTCGTGGGCTTGGGCGCCAACCAGCGGAGCCATCATGTGGCCTAGCCGTTCAGAGAGCTCGAACCAAGGGTGAGAACCTTCAGACCAACCGTCAATACCATAATCGCGCCAACTGTTGAGTACGGATTCTAAAGATGCTTCAGCACGGCGCGACAACAGGCCTAATGAGTTGCCATCGAGATAGAGACGGTGTGCGGCCAGTGAGAACTCTTCGCGGAATTGAGTGAGCGGAGCCTGGCGGTCTAGTGCTTCAGCAAATTCCCGGGATGCTTGAAAAGCAGACATGATATCACCTCATCAAGAGTCCTATCGCTGTGCCGATTGTATTTCTAATACGTACATCAACAAAACTTCATGTGTCAAGCGTCTAACTAGACGTTTCTTGGTATTCCAGCCTTGTTGCCAGGCATGTTTTTCGAAGCATGAACTAACTGCTGATACCTTTCCCCCAAGAGAATGGTAGCACGCCGAATGAGCACCTACGGTAGTTTAATACTTTCTGCATAAGTCTTTGTGGATTGTGAAGGAATAACTGCAAATTCCATTGGCCATAAAGGTTGTGTATACTTTATTCCTTTAGATGTATATGCCAGCGCTGGTATGAGATAAATCTGGTTTGAACGGTCTCTAAATGCGATATTTCCGTGTATATCCACACCATTGCCTTTCTGTGTGATGTTCTGTACTTTGACTTGAAGGATATTCGGAGTCACATTCGTTAGTAAAGAGAAAGTTTTCATGTCCACAGGCTGTTTAGCCGTTAATTGAATTGAAAATGGATAATTGGATGGCATCTCTATGAGTGTTTCCCCGAGAGATTGCCTAGAGATCTTTAAAGGATAATCTTTTACAGGCTGAATGACATCTATATGCCATTTTCCAAGTGATAAGTACACTTTCTTATTAGAAGAAGACAGTGTTACTGAAAAAGGATTCAGATTCACATACCCAATGTTATTTAGCGACCATGTAACGTCCATTGTCCACCAAGGATCAGATTTACCCCCATTAAATGAAAAGCTATTTATTATTGCAGGAGCGTCTGATTTTAACATATACGAGAAATTTGTGACTGATCCTGTAATAGCAAAAGATGAATTAATCGTTTGATTTTTAGACACATAGCCATATCCGTCCCAATGGTTATAGAATTGAGTCCCACCAACGCTATGTGGCTTAGCTCCACACCCGACTAAAGCTAAGGCTATCATAACAACAGCCGATTGAAATAAATATTTTTTCATTTTATCACTCGGCACTCCTCTTATGTGTTATAGCCTTAATAGTTAAATCCAATCCATTCATTTGCTGTACAAAATGCATAGCTTCCATCCGGTTGCCAACTTCCTCCGATTACGGGCTTTTCATACTGCTCTTCAGTAACATTTTTAGAGGAATACGTGTTTCTCCAGTCAATCTCACCTGATTGTCCTGGCAGCAAGGTCATCGAAAATTGCGCAGTGCTGCTCAAAGAATATGTTACACTAAAGCCCACCGATGATGATAAAGTCCCATCAGATACATTGTTTGTTCCAGTCACAGTGTTAGCATAACCAATATTCTGACTGAAACTTAACTGGCTATTTGCGTCACCATTATTTGTACCACTTGTACCGAAGTTCCAAAATAATTTTCGAGACTAAAAGGCGGCATTTTAGACAATCCCATTTTGAGCAAGGTGACAAAGTTTCAAAAAAACGGGATTATGACTTATTCGAATTCTTAACGTACGATTTTTCCCGTTTCGTGACGTGACCCGCATTGCTACACATACCCTTCTATCTTCTAAAGACCAACCGACTCTACACTCCGGAGGGGATCCGACAGCACGCATAGCAGAATTACGATTGACAGCAGGTAAATCAATTTATATATTTACAGGAAAAATATGAAATTAGGGTCTTGACATTGTACCGCTGCTCTCAAAGTAAATGATGTTTGTGCTAACGACTCATTGGACTGACGTCACCCAAAATTCACAGCAATCAACAGATTTGTTATGAAAATGCAGCCGTTGTTTAAGAATTGAACGAAAATTGTCTTCTAATGTTCAAGTAATGACTGATACATGCTTGTTAAATCGTTCAATTTTATCTGGTCTTTAATTTTTGTAATTTCGTCTTTTTCTAGAAACAAGACTTGAACCGTCATAATAACTCCTTCTTTCTACTCGATATTTCCACCCGGCCGGAGTGGTGAAGGGCTTGTCCTGCCCCTCTACTTCTATAAAAGACATCGACCCTCGATTTTGATTACACAGTTTTAAACTTTTTTTGTGATGACCTTACGAATCAAAATTTCACACACCTCCTGGATGGCTTCGGGCTGCATTCGCCCAGACGACCGTGTGGCTCTTTGGATCTCCGGCATGAATCCTTGGCAAAGGGATTTTATCGACAGCCAATTCTCTCGACGGACTTGTAGAAGGGGTCCCGCCAACAAAACGCGTCTCAACCACGTCAGAAAAAGAAAATAATGGCGATGCGTCTGGGGTTTTAATGCTCTGGGGTCTAAGATATTCGCAAGGGAAGAGAAACTTCCGTAAATTTCTGGAATCGAAACCCGCCGAGCATCCTTCAAGCGCACACTATCTCAAAAAAATCGTCGATATGCGGTATCGGCACGTTCCTTTAACCGAATAAAGGTATTTCTACCGGGGTAAATCCGCGTTTTGTTGGCGGGACCCCATATAGACTGATGACCTTCCATCGTATAGATTCCATGGGTCTCTTCCACTTCCAGGTGGTTGAACATCATGTTGAAGGGTCCGTTCAGGAATAACTAGCGATAGACCCGTTAGTTCACTTCCCAATCCACCGCATATTCCTGTCATGTATAACTCAGAAGAAGAAAATCCACATATAAGCGTCTGAGTGCAACTTGCAGAGTATACCTTGCCGATACCGCAGGCAACGTATACCAGTTCCATTTCTCGGTCTATATGGATGTTAAACAGCCAAGCACCGATTCTATGCTGCTCAGTTGGCGGGAAACGTCTCTCAATCTCAGCTAGCGCAGGCTACCACGTCGCTACAACACCGATGCGCTTTTTCATTGATATTAGCCTTTCAGAAATCTTTCTTTCCATAATTTGCTACATTTATCTCCCCAAAAGTCCCATCATGCAGCAACCCGCAGTCCCCCGTCACCATTCTTCTACATATCACCAATACCGTCGAGGAGTTTCGTTGCGGATTTCTCCAACGCCTTTTTTCAGTTGATGTCATCGTGGCAACTTCCAATACGGTAAGAGTCCCATAATCTCACTCTTTGCGGTATCGATGTTCCCATTGAAAATGACATCAAGTACATAAGCATATTGGCTACCGTAGAAGATGACGTAGTATTCATTTGTTACTGCGTTCGATTGTGCCGCGGCAGGTTGCGTTCTTTGAAAATAAATAAGCATCGCAGAACCAAGAGCCGTAAATACCCTTTGGTGGCTGATAATGGTCGCATGATTTCCAACGATCCCGAAGTATCCATTTAAACCCGAGTTTGCTGGTGGCAGGCTAGTTACAAGAAGACTTAACGTTAGGTTCTTCCAATGCACGACAGAACTCGGTGGGTCTGGTTTAACAATTTGCCCATCAGGCAATGTCAACATTGTGATGAATAACGGATTTGTTTGACTGTTATTCTCTGTCGGCATTCCCGTTGCCAACCCAGTTACCGTTAACTGATTATTATTGTCTGTATACATAATATATTGATAATTCACTCCCTGGTTATAAGCGGATGCTCGATTCGTCTGATGTTGTATATCCAATTTGACAGTCCACTGTTCTTTGCCAAAGTTCATTCCTTCGTCAGTGACATTTAAAATCGTGATTTTTTCAAAAACATTAGGATCGGACACTCGTTCCAAATAAGCTTGAACAGCTTGAGCTACTTTCAAGTTCTCTGAGGCGGAGGAGATTGACACAGGAACAGGTGCATTTGCCAAAGTTACGATGGACGTATTGTCATTTTGTATTGAATTCGTTTTGGGACTAGAACCTGTTGAGCACCCAGTCAGCGCAAATATCACAAGAGCGATAAATCCTATCGTTTTTTTCACACGCACACCCCTTCAATTCTTGAGCAGAAACTGATGCCGTCTAACTATCTATTCATTCAATTGGGAAGTTCCGCAATGTACAGATCTAATTCAAAAATCAAAATGGTCCTCTCCCCGAAAGGAGTCAAACCTCAAATAATATGCCCGTAAGTTTAATAAAGTACCTAACCATAGTCGGAATAGACAATGGATATGCTCCTACTTAAGGTGACAACTCATTTAATGGTGATCTTGACTGAGAAGACTCCTTTACTCTATTTAGGCAACGCTACCCAATGGAGTATGTTCCCTTGAGCCCAGTAGAGTTCAGTAGACGTGACCATGGCAGAACTGGCGTCCAAATTGTAATGTGTCTTTGCCTGCAAATCCACCAGTTGCCCAGATGTCTGCTGACTATAATCCCATCCCGCTAGGTATCGCCCTCCCACGCCAGAGAACCATCCCGACGCATTGGAGATTTGTTTAATTTTGGAATTCCCTGGCGTCCATGCGTACGTATCACTGTCCCCGTCGAAGACGACCTGATTGGCGCTAACGCCTGTAAGGTTTAAGACTCCCTTAGGCAGGTGATACATTTTCCCCACCTGCTTTCCTTGCTGATTCAACTGTACAACAACATCAGTATCGTAATTCCCACCTGTTAGTTCTGCGACGGCACCTTGATCTGTCAGTTCGAAACCCAACAATTGCAAATTCCCGTCAGTTGGAGGAGTGTAGAAGGTACTCCATTTTTTCGTGACGATATTGTAACTTTGAATACTCGTAAGTCCTTGCATGTACAAGGTGTTGCCGCGGAGAAACAGCGTCGTCCCCAATCCTTTTCTTAGGAACTGCTGTTCGTCCTTCAACGATACTACGTACCAAGACTTACCCGTGGCCCTATCTAAAATTCCTACGTTCTGCATGTTGGCGTTAGGTACAAAATCTGTCCAGGCGATCCACTGAGGCGATAAAACTGCTGCGGTCACTACTCCGAAGCTGGGTCCATCGCTGAGTTTGGCAATGGTTTGAACCTTATTGGATGTTAGTGATACAAAGTAAAGGGTCGATATATAGCCTGGTGCGGTCACATACCCATCTCCATGAACATTCACCGCTACCAAACTTCCGTCTCCGTCAACGCTGGCTAACACCGAAGCACCTGTACCGGACGACCCAGGAAACGGATGCGAATGAATCGTCGCCCCCTGAAGGAAATTGGACAGGGGCCCCGCATTTGCAGTCATACCGGAATCATCCACGCGAAGGGTCGGATACTTCGGTTGGGTTTCTACCGGTATGGTTGGTACCGATGGGCTAAGGGTACTGTTCGATGTCGTAGTGTTAGAGATAGCCATGGTTTTCTGCGGACTGTGAAGCCTAGGGCTACTCCAGTACCCAACTCCAGCGACAATGGCGGTAAAAGGGATAACCACGGCTGCCGCCATCGGTAGCCTACGAAGAAGCTGCAAAGGGGTAGAGCTGGAAGGCTCAGAGGCCTCTTTCGCCATTTCCATTCCCAATTGATCTCGAATTTGCTGTTTTACAGATGGATCCAGTGACGTTTTCTTGGAGAGGTTCTTAAGCCGGGATCTCACGGACTTATATGCCATAGTTTTCACCTGTTTTCCCCTCGGCAGTGAACTCAGAGAACTTGTCCTGAGACTGTTTGCGCAGTGTTTGCACGGCTCGATGAAGGGGTGGTACGTACCTTGACCGAACTCCAGCCAAGGACCGTAGCAATCTCTGCAATGGTCATGTCGTGCATGTAGCGCAGGACAATCACTTGCTTGTAGGGCAATTAAAGTCCCCCAAGCAACTCTTCCATTTCTATGTCAGGATGATATATTCTCGTCGGTCGTTGGTCTGGGCCTCTAACAGAGCCTTGCGCAGCAAACGTCTCTCTCGCTGCTGCTCACGCAGTCTGTCATAGAGGTGATTGCGGGCGATGGACAAGAGCCAGGTCTTCGCATCTGCTCGCCCCTGGAATGTATCCCAGGATCGAAAGGCCTTCATGAAGATTTTCTGAACAGCATCCTCTGCCTCTGTGGGGTTTTGCAAGACAAAGGAAGAGAACTTATATCCTACATTTGTGTATGAGTCAAGCAACTTCTTCGTTGCCTCTGCTGCGTCCAGGTTTACCATTTTTTTCATCTTTCAGGTGACACATTAGACGATTGGAAATTACATTTTGTTACACTCCAGCAATTCCTATCAAAAGTTTAAATGCCTTGCGACTCTTTTTCATCCTCTTAACCCCTTCGTTACGACTCACGATGAAAACTGTGTGACGAATCCAAAATCGTAAATAAACTCCGTCAACCTTGCTGAGACGGCTGATGCCTTAATGCTCAGTCTCCGTTTCATCTTCTATTTCCGTTCGTACCCCCCATGTGTTCCCAATCCCGATTTCAATGGATTTATTCATCAGCCACGTCAAGAAGTAAGTCCCATACCTCTTACTGCATATTCCGCCCCGTTAGGTCAAGAACAAGCACGAAAAACAACAGTATAAACATGCTATATCAGTATATATCAGAGAGCGACGATGGCTTATTTCCAATCTAACCGCACCATGGAAATCCGTCAATGTATGAACCTCATTCCACCATAAACTCCGGATACCCTTTTAGAGCGTGTCCGAAAAGCCCTCGATTTTGACTAAATAACAAAACGCACCGATCCGCAAAACTGGTAAAATTGAAGGTGACTAAACCGTCCAATTTACCAATTCCGGAGGTGCGTTTTCATGGGTTTGCAGTCGGAACTGCTTCCATACGCTGATTATAACACACTTGGCTTTGACCCTGAACGGATCGATTACATAGGTCACGTTGATGACTCGTTTATCGACGAACTCATTGGCCCTCTGTATAGCACAAACGGTCGCAGACCCGCTCTGCCTCATACCTACTTCCGTATGCACTCTCTGTACTTCACCAGACCAAAAATCACGTCGTTCCGCCAATGATGCAAACAATTGCGGGATGCCAAGAACCATGCATGGCGGCGCAATTTCATTGATGTACATAACCCCGCCTTGGTGCCGTCCCACCAGAGTTTGAGCGACTTTCGTAGGAAGGTCGGGCCAGTGCTATTTGAGAACATCCGTGACGAGTTCATCCGTCAGTCTGTTCAAATCGAGGGGCTCATTCAGGACACCTTGGCTGCCATCGATTCACGCCCTATCTACGCTAACGTCAACGGATATAAGAAGAAGTGATGCAGTTGCGAGGACAAGTCCGACTTGATATCGCTGCATAGACGAGCCACATCTGCTTTTGCAAATTAAGCTGCAGTCACTGACAAGGGGGTCATGTGCCCATTTTCGAGGGTGTGCTAGCGATACCGCCTCTTCCAGATCGAATCGCTCAATTTCCAAGTAATTAAATTCCATATACGGAAACGGAGGCCCCGACATTTGGGCGGGTTCACTCCTGTATCTGATGCTTTTCGGACACGCTCTTAAAGGACAACTTGTGACATTTCGTCCAATTGACGTTGAACGAGATGCTCCAGAATGGATTGAGGCGATGCAAGAGCCTGAAATGCATTTGTGGACAGGTAACAACATCCCGATTGATGTAGATGAAGTTAGGGATGTTGTTTTAGCAACCTATGCCATTCATCCTGAGATTTTTGCTTGGTGTATCAGGGAGTCCAAAACAGATAAAATGGTCGGGATATACTGGATTGGTGTCCCATTTATATCGGACGAACACCGCTTAGTCCCATTTGACGCACAACGCATGGCAAAACCTTATTGGAGAAAAGGATATACAAGAGAAGCGAGGTCACTCGTTTACGATTACGCATTTACAGACCTCGGCGTAGAAGAGATACGAGCGTCAGCATGAGAACGAAACACAAACTCCTATTTATCCATGGAGAGTGCAGGATTTGAACTTGTTCGTTTGTATCCACGTTGCAATCCCAAGTACGATTCAGAACTGATGGAAGTAGAATATGTGTTACGCCGTGAAAAGTGGCAGCAGTCAAGCGGCAACCCGTCCTGAATAAGCGGAGGGCATTATCTTCAGGAAGCAAGCGGGAGTACCGTGATGATTGCATAAAAACGCGGTGGTGTTATGCTGTCGCTGTGGGACTCTTGAGGCAGTTATTCTCATCAAGGTGGTGGTGTTCCAATGTAAATCGAGTGGATCAACGAGCAGTATACGGAGAGCAATCGAATTTTTGAAGCGAAATGGGAAGCGGAAGAATGTGTGGATTCTTTGTACCCTGATTTTGGAGGCTGCCTTAGAACGAACGCGAAATATACGACAAGCATTTTGTAACCGAAACGTTCATCTTTGTGAATCCTCAGAACATCGCTTGACATATGATATGTACACATATAATATACATACATATTATACAAGGGGTGATCGGGTTTGTGTACATTTGAGCACAGCATAACTACGCAAGCAAAGGTGGAGACGATTTGGGAGCTATACAGCGATATCACGTCCTGGACAGTGTGGGATGAGGGCATTGAGCATGCATCGTTGGAGGGACCTTTCGTCACAGGAACCTATGGATTGCTGCAACCGCGCGGGCAGGATAAACTCTCCTTCAGGCTTACAGAGGTCGAACCCCGGCATGGATTCTCGGACGTTACAGACATCCCTGCTATGGGGATGCAGATTCGATTTTCACATCGTTTGAAGAATGCCCAAGATGGAACGAGCATTACGCACGCAGTGTCCATCATCGGTCCCAATGCGGAACGTTTCGGGCAAGAGTTTATTGCTGAATTATCACAAGGCATTCCACAAACAATGGAGCGGCTTGCGGCATTGGCAGTTGAAAGGGAAAGAGAACATGAAAGTTGAGTGGACAGGTGGTTGATGATGACACACTTATGAATACATGATGTCGGAGTCATTCGCACCATTTCGTCGAAACATTCGCTATATTCCCTGTAGGAAAGCGGCCATCACCGAGCTTCTGGAAAATCTCAACCTCACTCGTGGGAAGCGAAATTGGGGCTACCCTTTTCGACTCGGACACTTCGAGATTGGGAAGGATGACTTTCTTACAATAGCGCGAGTCATGGTGGAGGATTATGATGAGTTCATATTTCAATGATGCAAACGACAGTCCAGGGTTTTTACTATGGCAGGTAACCACAATATGGCAAAAAAGAATTCGTGAAGCGCTCGAACCGTTTGATCTGACACACCCTCAATTTGTCCTGTTGTATTCCTGTTATTGGCTACATCAAGAAGCGAAGCGGGATGACGTGACACAAGTTCAACTGGCGCAGCACACGAAGGTGGATGTGAACGTTACCTCCCAGGTTCTGAGAGCGTTGCAGAAGCGCGGCCTCATTAATCGTAGACCGCACCCAACTGACACACGGGCAAACCTTATCACAGTCACCCGAGAAGGGATTCTTTTAGCAATGCGTGCTGATAGCGCTGTAGAAGAAGCGGATCGTACATTTTTTTCCGTGTTGGATAATGCAGACAGACATGAAATGGTACGGTTCATGTTGGAATTACTAAGTCATTGAAGCCTCGCCATAGAGGCCGAGATTCGGTGGCCGAAGTGTGTGGTAGCTTAGGCATAGGTCCATCACGGAGTCTACTTAAACATAAGGGCGCTAATGTGCAATAAGAAAGCCATATGTAGACTGCATGAATATCCACAACATGGATGGTACGTTGGTTCACAAGTAGTTGGTTCAATCGCTGTTGTGCGATTCCGGATATCGTACAAAAAAGGGGGAGCATTCCTCAACAAGTCGGCCGTCAATGTCCAGTGCTTCCCCCCAAATGCCCTGAACGGACAATTCACGTCGTCATTGGCACTTATGTTAACAAAAACGACTGAAAATGGACATTTTATCTCGTCAGTCTGGCAAGTCAAAATGGAGCAATCACTTGACTCGGACATCGCATTCGTCAGAATCCGGACATCAGACACTGCCAACCTTCTGACAAAATATCGTGGTAGTAACAACACCAGGCAGTAGCTGTTTGACCAGTCGTATGAAAGATTTTTTAAAATGTGAGAACAGTGTAACCAGTTTTGATGCACCGGGCAATTTCTATTCCGCCCATCACGATGTCTGCGGGAAACATCTGATCTTGTGTAAGACCAATGTTCTCAAGGGACAGTGGCGGTGACGAGAACCTTTGTGACTCTACCCGTGGGTGAACAGCGAACGGCCGCTTTGATTACGATTCTCACTGTAGGTCTTTTGTTCGTGCCCCTTCCTGGTGGGGTGGCTACATTTTTCCCTCACAGCAGAATGATGCTGGTCCTCAACCTGCAAGACTAGTGCCAGCGGAAAATGTAATTTTATCTTTCTAACTCGGCAGTGTTTTTTTGTTTTCGAAAAAAGATTCATTCTGCAAAACGCTCAAGTAATTCCGCTTCCTATGATTAGTATATTTACTGCGAAATAGTCTCCACGACTTTGCCGCGTGTTTCCGGTCCAAGCATACTCACTAAAATCAAAGCGGCAATAAAGCAGGCTGCTCCTAAGGTGAAGACACTGCTTTCCACCACTTTCATCCCATGCAACATAAATCCCACGATAATGGGTCCCGCGATGGCGCCGACGCGGCCAAATAATGCCGCCAGCCCTGTTCCCGTCGACCTTGCGCGTGTCGGGTAAAGTTCCGGAGTATAAGCATACAATGTGCTCCACATTCCACCAAAGAAAAATTGCATCGCAAATCCTTCAACAAATAAGAATCCAGGCACTGGATGGCCATAAAGAAACGTCATGATTGCTCCGCCCAACAAAAACAAAGCTAATGACCATTTTCGCCCGATTTTTTCAATAAAATATCCTGCACTTAAAAATCCAGGGATGCCACCGATAAATAACAACGTGACAAAACCAATTGATGAGACAACACTATAGCCCTGAGCATGGAGCAAGGTCGTTAACCACGAACTCAATCCAAAAAAACCAAGGAGTGCAAAGAACCATAATCCCGCTAACATCACTGTACGCTTGAGGTAAATGCCCTGCCATAATGTTTTGAAGGGATGTCCCGACACATGTTCTGTGACGGAAATTATTGCATTCGGAGTCGGCAGCGAACGCCCATAACTTTTTTCTGTATTACGTTCTATCCCGTTCAAGACATTATCGGCTTGGCTGATTTTACCCTGTTCGGCCAGCCACCGTGGAGACTCCGGTAAGGATCTGCGCACCCAGAACACTAAGGCAGCCAGCAGTCCAACACACAGAAAGATGACACGCCATCCATTGTGAGGGAACATAGGGACCAAGAACCATGATATCAGCCCCGCCAATACCGTGGCAGTGAGCCCAAATCCTTCAAACCACGCGATATATTGACCACGCTTGCGGGAAGGCGCGAGTTCAGAAATCATGGCTTGCGCAATTGGAGCTTCTCCCCCCACTCCCAACCCAATGATAAAGCGAAATATCATTAAAGATGATAAACTCCAGGATGCCGCAGCTAACAAACTGCCTACTCCCCAGATCACCATGGTCCACTGAAATAGGACTTTTCGCCCCCAGCGGTCAGCAGCCCATCCCGAAAGAAAACTCCCAAGCCCTTGACCGACAAACGTCATGGATGCTAAGAATCCAATTTGAATGGCAGTCAGATGCAAGTAGAGACTGATGGGAACAATGAGAAACGTCAATAGAGCAAAGTTGACCTGATCAGCTAACCAAGCCGTTGCTATAATTGAGAACAATTTGTTTTGATAGCTTGTAATGGGCAACCTCTCTAATCGATTTACGATATTTGCTTCAATTTCTAATTGTAAATTATCCACAGCGGTTAGCACTCCCTTTCTGTTAAGTTCCCTTATTTTCTTTTATTTTAGTATCATCAGTACAATAGAGTCGATTTTGAAAACTATACTGTTTGATAACTCAAGGAAAAAGAAGCAAACCTATCCAGGAGTTATGATGTCACGAATTCAAGTGATTCTTAAAAAAGCTCAAAATTGGCATCTAGGTATTACCTATAATACCTAGATGTTACTGTTTTTGGGATTACCGTCAGACCATAGATGTTACAGACAAGGCAATGAATTGATTGCTAATTTTTCTTAATTGCAAGAATTATATCTGTTCACTTTCAATATCTATTTTAGTCGGGTCCCATTTGATGAACAGTGTGACTAAAAGCCCAGTTAAGGGTGCAACGCCTATAAGTAGGAGCGTGTGTTGTAGTCCCAAAGCCGCGAGCATTAACGGGAAAAAGTAGAAGCCAAAAATACTACCCACACGAATAATTCCTTGAGCGTAGCCGGAGCCCACGCCACGAATGCTTGTGGGATAGGACATAGCGCCCATTGTCATGCCGGTGGCTCCGGGTCCAAACGAGTGAGAAGTGATAAACAGGGCAATCAAAGCCGCTGCAATGAGAATGGGTAGACTCTTGTCAAATAGCCCAATGGTAATCAATGAAATCAAGACTCCCACATACCCAACAATGGCCAAACGCCTTATTCCTAATTTTGAGGTGTTGTATACATTTAAGGAGCTTCCTAATACCCCGAACAAGTTGAATACAGCAGAACCAAGGATGGCGAAGACAAATTTTTTCCCGAAAATCAGCAGACTAATTGTAGGCAGATAGAACGCGACCGTATAATATTCCATGGCTTGTGTGAGCCCAATGGCTGTAACCAGTGTCGTTCTTGTACGATAATGGCGATTAAACAATTGAGCGTATTCTTTCCATGAGGACAAAGGAGCAGTGGTAACGGTCTGGTTGGAGGAATTCTCTTCTAAAACCGCATGGATTCCGTAGGTTCCCTGTAGAATCTTTACTGCCCCAGGCAAGTCGCCGTGACTCGCTGCCCACAGGGGACTTTCATCCATATACATGTACCGCAAAATCAACACAATAATGGCAGGAACAGCGCCAATTCCGACAGCCCATCGCCAAAGGTTTGGGCCTACTCCAAGATAATATATGGGAATGATGATGAGAAACCCAAAGGATGCTGCAATATACCACATCATCTGCCATGAATTCACAGACCGACCTTTTCGTTTGATGCCTGTGTATTCTGCAATAAAGCTGAGCGCCGCAGGAAAATCCAAGCCTACACCCACACCCATCAAAAAACGAAATGTAATGAGCCAAAGTAAATTGGGTGAAAATGCGGCAGCAATCGCTGAGACGACAAAGAAAACCAAATCGAGCATGAACATTTTTAAGCGTCCGACTTTATCTACATAGTACCCGCCCACGAGTGCCCCCACGAGTGCGCCCACCGCCATGATTGCGGTCAGACTTCCTAATTGAAACGCGGATAAATGAAACTGACCCTTCAACTGGACGGCGCCAATTCCTAAACTCGTAAAATCGTAGGCATCAATAAATGTCCCACCTAAAGCAATTAAAACAATCATCCAGCTTTTACGACTGATGAGTGAACCGGAATTCACGAGATTGAAGATATCTTGTTTTGTTTTTATTATTATCGCTTCCATATTTATCCCCTATCCCCCATAAGGTTTTATATAAAATTAGCGGTGATATAAATTTTCCTATTTTTTTTAATTACCTTAGTGTTCTAATAAATTTACTGTGGCGATGCCCCGTGGGAATGGCTAGTTATTTGCATTCAATAATCTTGGCACTGCGTCCAGTCATCCATTCGACTATATCCACCAAAGTATTAGCGGTTCCTAAAGCCCCTGCTTTCGATACGAAAATTATTTCACCATCGTTGAGTTCCAAACGACTCCATGGAATTCCAGACATCACTTCTCCTTCCGACCAAATGGCTGTGGCGTTGAGGGTCTGACATACTGCCAAAGCGGTATCTCCTCCAGTTGCAACAAGACCTATCTGACCATGGGAATGCTGTTTCAACCACTGCTGCAATTTCATAACAGCCAAAGAAGACAAAGTGGATTCTAAATTTTTTGATTTTGACAAGGATACCCGTTCAGAGGCCAATCCAATGAGCAGAATGTCTTCCTCGGCAGAAAGAATATTTTTGCTGGCTTGGAGCAACTCGTCTGTTCTCTGAGAAGTCTCTGTAAGTCGAGTCGAAGATAATGTGATGGCATGAATTCCCACCTGCTGTTTCAAACAATTGAACTGTTGATGCGCCATTGTGTGTGCACTGCCTACCGTCACCATCACTTTTTCACAAATCGGGTGCCTCTCTGTCCACGGTTGTGTTGCAGGAGTTTCTGTTAGCATGGAGCCCCCCGAAAAACCCACATTCCACAAGGTGGATAATGCATAGGCCAGTCCACCAGACCCACAGGGAAGCACTTCCTCGCGATCCCCAATGGCACGTGCAATTTTGAGCAAATCTTCATTTGTCTCCGCATCAGCGATGAAAATTCTCGGTTCCACTTGGCTAGTTTGAATTTGTTGCAGTATGGCGGTTTCACCGGCACGGATTGTGGCAAGAGGAATCTGGTGAATTGGGAATGGGAAACCTTTTGTCACGGAATCCGCAATAACAGCAGAAGTGATAGGGTGAATTGGATCTGAATAAAAAACTGTTTCATTCACGGGGATGCCGTGAATGAGTAATCTTCCATCGACAACCGTTCGTTCTGTGGAAGGAAAAGCGGGCGCCAACAGCGCTGTTCGTTTCCCCAGAGCGGTTAAAATAGCCAAGATTTCTGCACCCATGTTGCCACGCAAAGTGGCGTCCACTTTTTTGTAAACGTGCACCCCCTGGTGCAGAATAGGTTTGAGCAATGACGTGGATTTCAGCACCTTTTGATAAGCCTGTTCTGAATCAAGTGCGCGCGATTCGGAATCATAAGCCTGTACGACTTGGCTGTCCAAAGTTAAATTCCACGGCATAGTTTCGCTAAATCCTACCCGCACCTTGCGGACGCTGGTACGAAATTGAATTGCAGTATCTGCTGCACCAGTCAAGTCATCGGCAATCACAAAAATGCGGAGTTGTGTGTTGTTCATTCAACACCACTCCTATCTGAGCTTACCGCGTTGACCTCAACAAATTGGACCCCTGTCTCTTGCAGTGATTCAATAAAGGGTTCTGGCACGTAATCGGTGATAATCAAGTCGACTTGGGATAAAGGTGCGTAGGCGGGTAAATCTGCATCGCAAAATTTACTGTGATCCACAAGTAAAATCGACATATCCGCTTTTTCCAAGATGACTTGTTTCACGTTACAGGTTGTTTGGTGCACATTAAAAAGTCCTTTTTGTACATCGACGCGAGCCGATGAAAAAAAATACTTGGTCGCTTTTCTATTTCTAAAGTACGATTCCGTTTCTTCTCCAAATACTGCAGCTAAATTGGGAACATAAAGCCCTGGAGCCAGATGAACGCTCAATTGTCGTTTGGCCGCTGGTTGCAAAATAGCTAAAGAATTGGTATAAACCAATGTCTCTTCTGGCAAATAGGAAACTAAATAAGCCACAGTGGAACCGGAGTCTAAAATTACAACATCAGAAGGTGTCACCCATTGCACAGCGAATTGAGCCATATTGCGTTTTACATCCTCATACTGGCGTGACCTTAGTTCAAAGTCTGGTCCAAACTCAAAATCAATGCCCATGCGGAGGTTGCGACCTGCCACATTGGATTGGTAACTCAACTTTTCTACCGCTTCTTGAACACGCTTTGCTATTTCCAGACGCACGGTGGTAACACCATTTAAAACACGTGACACCGTGGCTGGGGACGTTCCCGCTTCCTTTGCAACCTCCTTAATTGTTGCCGTATGCTCACCACCTTATAAAAAGTAAAAGAGTTGTAGTTCGTGAAATCGATTTCTGAAATCGAATTCACTTGCTTGATTTATTATTGACAAAACTCTGCTATTTGTCAAGCCCTCGCAATCACTCAGCTAAAATCTTACCGAGAGGGTATGGGCTCATTCACATAGAAACCTTACCAAAGGGATCGTTGTGCGGATGTCCACGCAGAGTTGGCAAGAGTATCTAAGTGTGATGTGCATTCGTTACCTTAAAGCCGATGGACAGCTCGAATAGTAGCGGATTCTAGATGAGTTGGAGCAAATGTGGGGATATTCCCGCAAGTACGCGATTGTCGCGATGAAACCGAAAATAAAGCACGGAGGTCCCCAAAGAGACGCGTGCGTCCTCTCAAATATGCGGAGGTGATACGGGTCATCCAAATCGCGTGGGAGGCGCTCGACTATTCTTGTACAGAACGCCTGCACCCTGTCCTAAGCAGAGTTGAATGATTCGCCGCTACCTATCTGGAATAGTCAGCACTTGGAACTAATTCAGCGCCTTCTAACCAACACTTGTGAACTGTGTGAGTCTCATGACAACCTCAAGGTGCACCACATTTGACACTTGCAAGACCTTAGCCGCAACGGAAAAAAGAAGCAACCTGAATGGGTTAAGAGCATGGCAGCATGGAGATGAAAAACACTTATCGTCTGCCGCAAATCTCATGAAAACATTCACGCTGGACGCCAATAACCTAGATCTGGATTAAGACACCGGAGAGCCGGGTGCAGTGAAAGCTGCAAGCCCGGTTCGGAGGGAGACCGACAGAAAGTGGATAGCGGGTGGGTCGAGCGACTACTGAACACATGCGCCCTGGCTAAACCATTAAATTCCGTCGCAACGACCTAAATGGAGACTCGTCCCATACCGCTTTCGTATCTTGGGACGTATGTTTACGATTATCCGCCAGATGCCGCAGAGGCAAAGTGGTTCGGAGTAGAGGACAGGGGCCAGTTGAAGCTGTTAGGTTAAAAAAGACAAAGTGTCTTGTGAAGACGGGTCTCTCTCCCTATACTAGGGATTAGAGGTGTTCCCATGGCTGGACAAGATACGTTGATGAAAGTTCTTACCCGTTCATTATCTGGTGGGGCTTTGGATGCTTTAGGAGTATTTGATGTCGAGCTGACGGAACCCATGCCGACCGAGTTGCCTGCAAACACCCTGCGCATGGATAAAGCGTGGCGGATGCAAGACGGGCGCGTGTTTCACCTAGAGTTTCAAAGCACACGAGAACCAACGCTGCACCGCTTCCTAGAATATGATGCCCGTTTAGCCCGCCAACACTTCACGCAGATTCGGACGGTGGTCTTATATCACGCGAAGGTCAACGAGGCTCCCAGCGAGTTGAATATTGGCACCGCAATGTATCACGTGGAAAATGTGTATTTATCCCGAATGGATGGGGATCGCGCGTTAGATGAAGTCGAGAAACACTTGGAAACGGGGCGATGGGTACCGCAGGATCGACTCCGATTGGCTTTGGCGCTGAATATGAGTTTACAAGAGATGTCCGTGGCATTTGAAAAAGTGCTTAAACTGGTATCAGAAGTCGCCGATGAGACGGAAAGAGACCTGGTTGTGAGTGCGATTGCGGCCCTTGGGGACCACTCGCTCAATGACCAGCAACGGACACGATTGCGAAAGGAGTTGCGAAAAATGTCCAAGATTGCAGAGGAATTATACCAGGAAGGCCGTCAGGAAGGTTGGCAAGAAGGCCGTCAGGAAGGAGAACACAGCCGGGCCGTGACCACAGCTAGGAATTTGTTGCACATGGGAATGACCGCAGACCAAGTCGCAAAAGCGACAGACTTGCCGCTGGAGGAAGTCCAGAAACTCAAAGAGGAATTGCATTAACCATTGCAACAAGACAGAGCCAGGTCGTCACAGACTTGGCTTTTTTTGATCTACACGCGGTACAGCCTTGCTCGAATCTTCTCTTTGTACATCGTTTGCAAAGCGAGTGATTCCGATAAGGGCCCCAGGTCTCTACGTATAAAAACAGGGAAGACTCAAGCGCTGAGCGTGGGGGTGGCCGTCAGGCCATGTCCGTTCCGACCAACCTTTATTAAGCTTGAATGGTGACGCGTGTCCCGACGGGTACCTGATTTGCCAGCCACAAGACATCTCGGTTGAACATGCGGATACAGCCTTTAGACACGCGTTTGCCAATCGACGAGGGGCGGTTGGTGCCATGAATCCCATAGTGCGGCCTGGACAATCCCAGCCAATAGGCACCAAAGGGTCCGCCGGGATGAGGGACCTTGTTGACAATACTGTATTCACCTTCTGGGGTACGAGTCAATGCCTTGCCGATGCCGACCGGAAAGGTGCTGATTACACGGTCCCCTTTCAATAAATGTAATTGGCGATTCGTCAGGTTGACGACGATTCTATAGGCTTCTTCAGGCATGGGGATGGCCTCCTTGAGTGGTTGTAGCACCCAGACAGCGTCAGGTGGGCTGTCACGGGTTCGGTGGAGTCAGGATGGGAGATGGAGGATTGGATAACGAAGGGAGAAGCGGGATCGCCCCACTGATGCCTCTGCAAGAGTATATGCATCCGTGGGATGGGGGGATTTACAAACTTCGAACTGAATGGGGTCGTGCTGTCTGTTCAAACCGTCAGGCCGTCAGCCCATCTCCGTTCTCTCAGACCCATCTTCGCTCCCTCGCTATGCGAATGGCTTCTGTCCGGCTTTGAACGCTAAATTTTCCATACAAGCTAGACAACTGGTTTTTCACCGTCCCCACAGATAAGTGGAGTTTTTCTGCGATGTCGGCGTTGCTGTTTCCAGCAGATAATAAATGTAATAACACCCCTTCCCTGCGGGTTAAGGTTTCTACAAAACCATCTTGTGTATGAATGGCGTGTTGTAATCCGGAGTGGGTGGACCTAAACTGCACTTCTGGAGCATAGCGACGCCAATTAGGGTCCCATTGACTTGGATTCCAAGTGCCCGCGTGCATTTGCCGAATGGCTGTGCCAGCAATTGTGGCGGCACCTCCTTGAGAAAACAGGCGGACGCGCCTGCCGCAAGAATCTACATCAGGCATTCGCAAGTTCACCAGCAGCACATCCACGGCGTCTTGTTTGGCCAGTCGCACCGTCTCACCGCCGTCAGCGGCGGTCCAGGAAACATGGAAGTCCGGCTCTAGGTTCAGTACCACTGCGAGACTTTCGCGAACAAGCGTTTGGTCTTCACCAATGCCGATTCGAATCACAAATTTTCACCTCCAGTCCATCTCTCGATTCTGTATGACAAGTTTTATTCACCAGCGGGGTGCGCTTTAACAAAGCAATTTTCTCGCTCAGGGAGTGAGGGGAACTGTCAGACAAAGTGTTCCTCCCAGGGATTCCACGCGCTTTTGTAATTCCACCATGCCCATGCCAGAGCTGCTCATGTCCAGCTTCTCCGCAGCACCTTTTATGGTTGGGACCACGCCTTTTTCACATCTGAGAGCAAGACCAGTTACCGAAAGAAGGACCTCGCTGGTAGACGTTTGCAACTGCACTGCGATGTGTTTTGCAAAGGTGTGTTCCAGGATGTTGGTGCTGGCTTCAATCAAGGCCCTACCCAGGACCTCTCCGACGTTGACGCCTTCTAAGAAGCGGTGCCAATCCGGTGGCTGAAGATTCACATCAAGCCCCACACCGCATCGTGCACACAATCGGCGGACAGAGGCCAAGCCGTAATCCAACCAATCTTGATGAGTTCATCGATCCGTATATCCTCGCTGCACCACTTCCCGCATTTCCTCCAATCCCGTGATGGCTGCTTCGCGGGCTCTGTGCATAAATTCTCTCCGCAAGGGTTTGTGGGTGGCGTCTGCTGCATCTAACGCGCGAATAACAGCAGTCCAGTGTTGGCCCATCATATCGTGAAGTCGGCTGGCCCATATTCATGCGCTCCTCAACTCGCGCGTGTTCTTCTCGTTCATAAGCGGACACTAGGGTTTCCCTCTGTGCAAAGAAGGATGAGAAGTGTTCGTCAGTATGGGGGGTGGGTGATGTGGAGGTGTGGAGCAAGATTTGGGGCTGGCGTATGAGTTGGCATAGAAATTCGCACACGAGCGGGGAATCTGTGTCGGCCACACAGTGGTATCCGGCGCGTATTCCCTTGGCTCCCGCCTTTCGGGGATCGCCCACAGCTTTTGCACGAGCCAGGAAGGTTTGCGGCGGTCTTGGCGAAACGAGTATAGCCATCTCACGGCTGTGCGGCGGGTTTGTTCACGTGAAGACCAATACACTTGACGGAGAACAACGGGATTGGCAGGTAAGGGCATCCGCTAGAGAGGTTAATCCACAGAGCGCCTTGATTGAGATAAAATAAGCCTAGAGCATGAACAATCTGGAGGGAGTTTTGATGGCACAGATGCGACAGGCTCATTCCTTTTACGGTCTCGATCACGTTCAGTTGGCGGCGCCTCGGGGATGTGAGCCGCAGGCCCGGCAGTTTTTTGGCGACATTCTAGGCATGGAGGAAATTGCCAAGCCGGAGGATTTACGCACACGGGGCGGGGTATGGTTTCGCTGTGGATTGCAGCAAATCCATATTGGAGTGGAGGAAAATTTTTCATCAGCCAAGAAAGCCCATCCAGCGATTCATGTCAAGAGGTTGTCAGTGCTGAAAGAGAGTCTTGCAGAACATCAAATTCCCGTTCAAGATGATGAACTTCTTCCTGGAGCGGACCGCTTTTATGTGGCTGATCCATTTGGCAACCGCTTGGAGTTTCTTGAGTGGCGGCTGTGACGGAGTCCACAAATGTTAGATTTGATGATTTGGCTATGCTCTTAGGCTGGTAAGGCATTGTGACGAGCGCGGACCTATAGTGATAACGTTTTTCCCGGGGGGTTCGCGCAAGCGAATTTTTCCTGGTATGATAGGAGTTGTTGCACAATGCTGGGGATGAACAAGTCTGTAAACGGACGATTTTTGGGAGGTTCGCGAAAAAACGTCGAAATTCCGTGCCATGTCTGGCCTGAGAGCAGAAGAGTTACTCCGCGGTCTGACACCGCGGCCCCGTTGAAGAGCGTTGGCGTTATCCGCTCGCGAAGTAAAACGGAGAGTTACTCCGCGGTCTGACACCGCGGCCCCGTTGAAGATCGCAGTCCCTTGCACAAAGGCTACAACGGTACCCACGTTACTCCGCGGTCTGACACCGCGGCCCCGTTGAAGAATTATACGCCCCTCGTACAGTGGCACGATACCATGCGTTACTCCGCGGTCTGACACCGCGGCCCCGTTGAAGAAGGATGGGCGGCAATGCCTTGTTAAATCCCGCGAGGGGTTACTCCGCGGTCTGACACCGCGGCCCCGTTGAAGAGTCCGTATAGTAGGTTCTAGTGGAGTTCCGCACAGAAGGTTACTCCGCGGTCTGACACCGCGGCCCCGTTGAAGAGACATGAAATACGACCTAGTTTATGTAGACGAAGCTCGTTACTCCGCGGTCTGACACCGCGGCCCCGTTGAAGACTTCAATCACCGCGACCGTATGTGTGATGGAGTTCTCAGGTTACTCCGCGGTCTGACACCGCGGCCCCGTTGAAGATTTGTTGGGCCGTAAATCTGTTCACGCCCCTCATGACGTTACTCCGCGGTCTGACACCGCGGCCCCGTTGAAGAGTCCGCTACCCGAAGACGAAGACGAAGCTAACGAAAGTTACTCCGCGGTCTGACACCGCGGCCCCGTTGAAGAGTAAGAATTTTAGAGCGGCGCGCGGCAGTGTCGGATTATGGTTACTCCGCGGTCTGACACCGCGGCCCCGTTGAAGACCAACGGAACAAGGCCATTTGCGTCATACGGCTCGAATGTTACTCCGCGGTCTGACACCGCGGCCCCGTTGAAGAATCCTACTCATCTCCTTTTGTAGTCTTTATCATGCACGTTACTCCGCGGTCTGACACCGCGGCCCCGTTGAAGAAATAGAGGATGGGGAATGCTGGATTCATGAGGGCGTTACTCCGCGGTCTGACACCGCGGCCCCGTTGAAGCAATATCGGGATGACGGATGTGGCGCAAAGCTTTATGTTACTCCGCGGTCTGACACCGCGGCCCCGTTGAAGCTGCCCAAATGTATAATCCCCAGTGGGGGATAGTTTCCGGTTACTCCGCGGTCTGACACCGCGGCCCCGTTGAAGCGTTATTTTGGAATCCGCAAATAGAAATTCAATTTTTGTTACTCCGCGGTCTGACACCGCGGCCCCGTTGAAGCCTGAAGTTCGGTTTAAGAACGGCTCTCGCATTCATGTTACTCCGCGGTCTGACACCGCGGCCCCGTTGAAGCCAACTGTGGTAATCGAATTTTCGACAGCACAGGCAGTTACTCCGCGGTCTGACACCGCGGCCCCGTTGAAGCAGGGCGTGTTGAATGCCTATGCAGGCGCGCAAAAGGTGTTACTCCGCGGTCTGACACCGCGGCCCCGTTGAAGCTGGCTATTACTATTCTGTGGCACAACTTGCAGATGCCGTTACTCCGCGGTCTGACACCGCGGCCCCGTTGAAGCGCCCACAGGCAGACTCATTTCGTAATCCGTTAGCCGTTACTCCGCGGTCTGACACCGCGGCCCCGTTGAAGCGCCCCATAGGTATAGGGAGTCACGCAAGACGTGGAGTTACTCCGCGGTCTGACACCGCGGCCCCGTTGAAGCTCACCCATCCGATGGGAGCAGCCTATTTCCATGGAGTTACTCCGCGGTCTGACACCGCGGCCCCGTTGAAGCAATGTGACGGCAGCTTGAAAATCATTCCAAGAACTATGTTACTCCGCGATCTGACACCGCGGCCCCGTTGAAGTCGCTTGGGAGCGTGATTGTGAGAAAGTCTTGGTTGTTGTTACTCCGCGGTCTGACACCGCGGCCCCGTTGAAGTGATATCCGAACAGCTGCAAAGACGGGGAATCCGAACAAGTTACTCCGCGGTCTGACACCGCGGCCCCGATGAAGCGCGTGCTGCAGTGTTAGAGCAACTGCGCCGATTATGGCGCGTCCGGAGCCATTGGACAGCTTTGGCTCCATCTTTTCAAAGTATTCCGTCCACTTTGCGCCATGAGCCGGGTGGTTTGACGGCACTGACCAGGGTGAATGGCGCGTTGATATGTCCACAGGATGGTGCATATGGAGGTTCAGTATCGTGTGATCCGGGGACACAATCGGAGCTATGATGAAGCGCTGCGATTTCGCGCTGGGGAGCAAGTAAAGGTGGGTCAACGGGACGCTCACTGGCCGTCGTGGCTCTGGTGCACTGTCGCCTCGGGCGCTGGGGCATGGGTCCCGGAGCAACTTCTTACCTTTGTAGATAAGATGAGTAAGGTGGTCGAGTAGAAGCGCATCTTGCGACGCGCCCCCCTCACAGAACCGTGCTTGCGCTATTTACGCACACGGCTCCTCATAAAATCATTCGTGGAAATATGTCGGCGTCATCCGAAAGTTCATGATGTTCACATGTATTTTCGGCGCAGGCAACGGAAATTTAGCAAGAAACATAGTGTATTTCGATGCGTCAAAGCTTTTCCGTTGACTCCTGCGGTTCAACCACTTGAACAGGGTCCATCTCACATGGTAGAAAAATTCATAAAGCCTCGGTCCGTTGTCTGTGATGCCGTAATATTGGTAATACCCCTGCAGTTTTCGGGTCAATTCGTGCATTAGTTCTGCCACGGGACGGGAGCGATTCTTGCGAATCCACATCTTCATCCTTTGTAGGCTTGCCTGAAATTTCTTCCGGCTTGTTCTCCTCTTTACACGAAATTTTCCCTGATAACTCTGTCCACAGTAATGAGTTATACCGAGAAAGTCGAATGTCGCTGGCTTGGATGACGCGTCACAATGTTGCTTGGCAAAGCGTCCGAACTCCATGATTGCATATTACGACGAAAGTTGCCACCAAATCCGAAGCAAAGTTGCCACTACATTTGAGTTAAATCCGGCTCCGATTCCGGTTCAAAGTTGCCACTTCTTTTTCCCTCTTATGAACTCACCAGAGTGTGTAGGGCGAACTGGAAATTTACTCGGGCTCTACGTTGGATTTTTCCGGGGAAAGTCCCTGGATTTTTCGCATCGATTCTCCCGTTAACTTGATTTTATACGCGTTGTGGACCAGCCTGTCCAGTATGGCCTCTGCGAGGGTGGGATCGGCCATCACCTGGTGCCAGCCATCGATGGGGAATTGACTGGCAACTACAGTGGAATGTAGCGCGTTGCGGTCATCGATCACCTCCATCAAGTCATGACATTCTAGAGGCGTGAGCGGCAGTTGCCCAAAGTCATCCAGAATGAGTACTTCCACTTTGGCGAGTTTCGCTAGGAGTTTTGTGTAGGTCCCATCCCCCTTGGCCATGGAGAGTTCACTGAGCAGCCGGGTGGTGCGAGCGTACATTGCACTGTGCCCCAAGCGACAGGCGAGATTCCCTAGGGCACAAGTGAGGTAGGTCTTTCCCACTCCGGTGGGGCCGGTGATGAGAATGTGGTGGTGTGCCGTCATCCACTGACCGGTGACAAAGGAACGCAAGAGAGATTTGTCTAAACCTCGTGGATGGGAGTAATCCACCTCCTCCCAACAGGCCTGGGGGATTTTCAGATGAGCTGCCTTGAGCAGCCGGGTGAGGCGATGATTCTCCCGACTGCTCCATTCAGCGTCGACCAAGAGGGCAAGGCGTTCTTCAAAGGACAAACTGGCTGAATCCGGTTGTTCCTGTTGCGTGAGGAGAGCCTGGACCATGCCATGAAGGCGCATTTGTTGCAGGTGTTCCAGGGTTTGTTCTGTCCACATCTGTGAAAGCTCCTCTCGTCTAGCGCTTTGAGTGAGAATCCGTAGGACCTCGGGAGCCCCTGAACTTTCACCTCGGCCCCCAGAAGGTCTTTTGCGTGTGAGGACGGTTACTCTTTCCCGGAGGTGTGGTTGTCTTGAGCTTGCCAATAGGCCCGTGCCCGCCAACTGGCCAGCACATCCGCAGCTTGGCACAACACATCGGCTTCCCGTGCAAAGGGCGTTTTGAGCTTCGCCCACGCTCGCAAAGCATATTCAACCTCCGAAAACCCCCACTCCTGTACAGAAACTGGTGGACTGCCTGGAGGACCTTTCGTCATTGCGCGGGCTATGGCAGGCCAGTCCACAGAAATGTGTGGAAAACGTTCTTTCACCTGGTCTTGCAACCCAGGTGGAATGCGAAACCCGGTTCCTAGGGGGGCCAAGACGATTTGTCGACTCCGTCCCTGCTCGTATAGAGTGGCTACCAGCTGAGCACTATTTTTACGCCAACGGACAAAGGCCATCAGAAAACTCCCTTTCAGATCGGCGGGGTGCCATCAGATGTCATGACCAGCCCCCTGCATGGATGTTTCTACCGGACCCTTTCACCCGGTTGGGGTGAGAACCCGCAAATCGGAGCGTCTCCAGTATCGGCGGGGCTCGAATGGACAACTGCCACGGAGAGTCCACTGAATGCGCCGTTTCTTTCACGTCGTCACAGACCTTGAGGGGTGTTTCCGTGTTCATAGCGTTCATACGTACCTTCCCCTTGCGAACATGCGTAGAATTCATAGGTCCAAAGAGAGCTTTTTCGCGGATAAATCTGCATCAGTCTGCGAAGTAGGACGGACCCCGTAAGTTCCCGTGATGAATCAGAGGAACGTCTTTCACAGGTGGATCCTGGGCCACTTGATCCAGGCCCTTTTCTAAAATGGATTTCATGCTCCGCCAACTGAGAATTCGAAACGCGAGGGCCCTTTTTGCGGCAGCTTCCATGCGCTCGACAGGATACATATCCGCTAGCCGAAGCATCCCCCGGCACGTGCGGTAGGCTTGTTCTTTGTACGGACGAGATTCGAGCACGGCCTGAAGGAGAGCCCGGGTATAGGGCCCCACGAGTTGGGCGTCGGCTAAAAACTTCTCTGAGGACCACCCCCGCACGACCTTGTGCTGGGGTGCAAGGTGTTCCACAAGCGTGCTGTAATGGCCACGTCCAGAGACGCGAAGATGGCTGGCCACCCGTTCATTCTTGAAGAATATCTCCACAAGGTGGTCGGTCAGACGCACGTCGACCTTTCGATGAGCCAGTTGATAAGCAACGCTATAAAAATTAGACTGAACCTGGATGTGGTAATCTGAGGCGACCTTCGCCTTGGACCACTCTGCATAAGCAAAGGATTGTGCGGGTAAGGGGCGCAGTGCGGGCTTGTCCACCTCAAGGAATAGGCTCCACCGCGTCCCCTCCATTTTTTGAAAGGGTTTGTGATTCAAGTCCGCAATCAATTCCCGCAGCACCTTATTGAGTTCTGAAAGGCTGAAGAAGGAACGATTGCGAATTCTCGCCAGTACCTGAGTCTCCACAAATTGGACACCCTTTTCTGCAGCTGGCTTGTCTTTTGGATGACGGGGACGGGCGGGCAATACGGCCACATGGTAGTATTCTGCCATTTGCTCAAAACCAAGAAACAACTCGGCTTCATAGCGGGATGGGGTCTTGACGGCCGATCTGAGGTTGTCTGGTACCAAGGCCTCGGGGACTCCCCCTATGAATTCTAAGGTATGACAGACCGCTGCGATGAAAAAACGAGCTTGTTGAGACGGACAGGCTTCAATATATACGTAGTTGCTCGCTCCGAGGACAGCGACAAAAATTTGAGCCTCCAAGTCTCCTTCCGAGCTCGGTCGAGTCACCTTCACGGTCGGCCCAGCAAAATCCAAAAAAACCTTTTCGCCCGCCTTGTGAGACTGATGCATGGACACGTCCAGAGACTTTTTCCAGTCTCGAACCAAGTGACAAAACTGCGAGTAACCGTAGCAAGGTTCACTCCCGTGAGCGGCCACGTACTCCTCCCACAAAAGGGCCAAGGTCACTCCTTTCCTGCGAAGCTCCTTTTGAATTCGAATCATGTCGAGGGGAGCCCTGAGTTCTTGCGAGGGTGTAGTGGGTGGATACAGGAGTTGTTCCAATGTGGCATCCTCCAAGTCACTGGGCAAGGGCCAAGAGAGCCCCGACGCCTGAAACCGATACAACAGTTCATCCACCGCAGTGTGGGAGATTGAGAGTGTTCTCCCCACTTGACGCGAACTCAGTCCGTTCTCATAACGTAGATAGAGCACTTCACGAATCTTGCGCATGGGTAACCTCCGATTCGCCAAAAACAGCACGCCTCCCTGGGGCATTCATGACCCCAAAGGATAATGTAGAAGATGGCGGGAATGTACTCCAGTCCCCATACACACTTTTCCAGTTATGGAGTTTCGGAAGGTCCATTAAGAGGGGATTAAGCGTGGCAACGTTGGCCAGAATGGAGAGCCACTTTGCGTTAGAATGACTGGCAACTTTGCTTCGGATTGGGTGGCAACTTTGAATCGGTACGGGTGGCAACTTTCAGGCTCTCCCGCAAATTAGTTGATGATAAACCCCTCACTACAAAATAAAACCATTAAATGGGTCAAATACTCTTTTACATAATCTTATAATATCCTTTAATTATAATAATTTACTTATTGTTTTAATT
>QXHL01000024.1 GCA_003584005.1 Alicyclobacillaceae bacterium I2511
TGTCCATAGCAGCTTACGGTGGTTTGAAACCTCCACCTGTATGGCGGTTTCGAGGGGCCCTCCCTCATCTTCGGCAAAGCATAGCTCAAGTCACCTTCTCAGCCGACCTGAAACTTTCGTGGCGCACAATCATCGGCATAGCGAATCATGTACGCTTTTCCTAAACATTGCGTACGTACGGCCTTCTCAAACCACAAATCCAGGACATGGTGTAGATACAGATTTCCCAATATTGGCGACACTAGACCGCCTTGCGGTGTACCGGAGCCAGATTCTCGCCACGTTCCATCCTCCATGATGCCTGCTTTCAGGAATCGATGGATAAGTCGTAGGAGCGACTTGTCAGCTATACGGTGTGCTAGGAATTTCATGAGCCACGGGTGGTCCATGTGATCAAAGAAGCCCATGATGTCAGCATCAACAACATAGTTTATCTTCTTCGTGATGAACAAGTGATTCAGCGTCTTGAGCGCATCATGTGCTCCACGTTGTGGCCTGAAACCATAAGACACATCCAAAAAGTCAGCTTCGAAGATTGCGGTAAGAATCTTGCTCACCGCTGACTGAACCAGCTTATCTTCGTACGCAGGTATTCCGAGCGGGCGCCGTTTGTGCGAACCCGGTTTCGGGATGTACGTCCTTCGAACAGGTTGCGGTCTGTACGCTTGACTTCTCAGTCGTTCATGCAATCTGCCAAGGTTGGTTTCAAGGTTCCCGTCGTATTCCGCCTTTGTGACTCCGTCCACGCCGGATGCCCTTTTGGCCTTCTGCTCCGTGTGACACTGCTTGAGCATCTCAATATCCAACAAATGGGCGAGTGAGGTGAATCTGCTAGTTGGTTGTGTTCGCGCAATTTCCGCTATCCTTGCCAGTGCTGTTGACAACCGAATTCCACCTCTGTGTGTGGGGATTGTTTCCCTCGCAAGGGTGATTTCATGTTACGGCCTTCTCTCCATCAGCATTACCCGACTTCGCAGATACTACGCCGTAATCCGACTCCCCATCGTCGTTTGACCGCCTCACTTTGTATCGCTTGTTGGTCATACTCCTTCATGGAGAACGCATGGGGTCTCCCGAGTTCCCGTTGAATCGCAATGTGTAACGTGCCAAGGTCTCCGACCCCGGGGAGGCGACGATAATCTTGCCAATATCGATTTCGTCGTGTTGTCTTCTGCATGGGTCACAGCATCGACCCTCCCGTCTCATGACAAATTTCAGGGCTCAATTCCTTCAGCCTCTGGCTTTCGGCCCGTTACCTCACTGTCTACGCTTAAACCATATCAGTTGCCTGATAGGCTCCAAGACTCGCTTCAGGTGGCTGGCTATACCTTTCCTGACGGGCTTCCCACCCGTTCAATTCAACGACCTTGCTCGGCCGCACGCCCCGTTTGTCAAGACACATTTTTTCTAGTAGTTAAGCTATACTTACCGAGCCTATTTCTAATCTCCCGATCTCCATATTTTCAGGAGAAGGAGGAGGGAAGAGAGGAGATTCTGGAGCAATGCCATCCAGGTATACCTCCGCCGGTGTGTGATAATTCAGTGACTGATGTGGACGTCCACAGTTGTAGAATCCGATGTATTTCGTAATGGATTGGCGTGCCTCCTTTGGGCTACTGTACTCGTTCAGATACACTTCCTCGTTCTTGATCGTGCGCCACAGGCGCTCGGTGAAAATGTTGTCAAGTGCGCGATTTTTGCCATCCATACTGATTCGCACACTTGCCTCCTTGAGCAGATCTGTGTATTGTGTGCTCGTGAAATGGCTTCCCTGGTCACTGTTCCATATCTCTGGTTTCGCCTTCTGTAGCGCCATTTTGACCGCCCTGAGTACGAAGTCTATCTCAAGGGTCTGCTCCAGTTGCCAGCTCACAACGTACCGAGAATACCAGTCGATTACTGCCACCAAATACATCCATCCATGCTTGAGCCTGACGTAGGTGATGTCAATTCCCCACACGTGATTCCGCCAGCTCGCTGTGATATTGCCTAACAGGTACGGATAGATTTTGTGCGCCATGTTGCGCTTACTGAGATTCGGACCAGGACCAACCCCGGCAATTCCCATCTCACGCATGGCACGTTGAACCCGTTTGCGGTCGACATCCCATCCCTCCAGCTTCAACGTAACGGTTATCCTTCGAGAGCCGTAGTAGGGGCGCTTTGTATATATCTCATCAATCCGATGCTTGAGCGTGACCTCCTCTGCGGAGGGCGGCACAGGCTTGTAATACAGGCTCGATCTGCTAATGCTTAGAATGTAGGCTTGGGTCGCCAGTGGAAGCTCGGGCTTGTCCCATTCCAGCATCTCCATGCGCTCCGGTCTACTCAGGGTTGAGGCCAGATTTTTTTTTAATCCACGTCAGTTGCGTGGTAAGCCGGCCGATTTCTGAGTAGAGTGCCTCCAGCTCCTTTTCGTGTTCCTTGTTGATGACGGACACATTCTTCTTGGCCTCGTTTTGAAACAGGTCAGTCATGCTCTCGATTACAGTGTTTTTCCATTTATGAAGCATAGTTGGATGAACCCCGAACTCCGCTGAAATCTGGGCGATGGTTCGATCCTCCTTGAGGATTTCCTGGACGACTTGGGCTTTGAACGCTGCTGTGTAATGTTTTCGCATACCCATAGTGTAGCTTACGCGAACCCCTTTCTGCTGTCCGAATCCATGGGTCCACTATACATTGACGGCAACAGAATTGCGGCACAAATTTGGCGAAGTGGTTGAGGGGCTTAAAACAGAACCGGTATTGGTGAAGAAAAGTGGGCGGCCTGTGGCCGTTATCTTGTCGTATGAGGCTTATGAACGGTTCCAGGAGCTAGAGGATGCCTGGTGGGGTGAACAGGCACGCAAAGCGGCGACTGAAGGGTTTATGAGTGCCGATGAAACGACATCTTGGATTGCGGAGCGACTGAATGAAGCTCCTACTGAGTAAGGTAGCGCGTGACTTCCTGGATACATTGTCGCCAAAACAATTTCGTCAGGTTGTCACTACTGTTTTTCGGCTCTTGTCTGAGCCTTATCCACATGACTCAAAACAGTTGAGGGGATATCTCTACCATCGTGTAGACATCGGAGAGTATAGGGTTGTCTATGAGGGGGAGGGGGACGACCTTCGAGTTGTGCTGATTGGCAAACGAAATGACGATGAGGTTTATCGAATACTCAAGCGGACAAAGGGTTAAGCCCTTGGGAAGGGATACCAAATGGATTTCAGTGTGGAGGCTATGTAGGGCTATGTAGGGGTCCACCATAGTCCGCCTACGAACTAAACTACGAGTATGAAGCGGATCGGGATCTATCGAAGAGATCGAGTTTATTGTTGCAGATGGTGCTAATTTGGAGGAACTTCGTGCGAACTTGACCCATCACTTGTTGGACTACATACACGACTACATGAATGAGTATCAGCGTTATCCTGAATCCGTGACAGAAGTATTTAAAAAAGCTCAAAAAATAGCATGATAAAGTTAAATAGAGAGATCGGGAGATAATTCTAATTCTCCACACTCACCAATAGGGTGATCTCTTGCGCTTCATCATCGAACAATCTGACGAGACCATTATGACACATTTCGGCCTATCACTTATTGGGCTGCTGTTAGATAAGACCCATCTGGGATCACGACTGAGCCAAACCGCTTTGCCCGGAATGGGAACCCCATACATCTCCAATCGTGATGTCGCTTATTCATACCTTGGCTTACCGTGCCAAGGCAAGAGTGACTTCGCCCACATTGAGCCGTTTCGTGATGACGAATTCTTTTTCGCTGCGTTGCAAATTGGCACAGTCCCCTCCAGTCCCACATTGCGTTAACGCCTCGATATTGCAGCTCCAGAATTCGATTGGAAATCTATCATTCTAGAGGAATCAGCGCGTCTGCTTCATGATTGCAACGTAACCGTCTCTCCTGTGCCACTGGGTCAGGATAAGGCGCGTTTCTATGTTCCGCTCGATATTTGCATATTACGATGAAAATTAGCTCTCTCGCAAATTAGTTGATGCCTCATCGGGTGGCAGTTTACCCTGGAATACTTAAACAGCACAGGTTGGTTCACGAAATTCCCCATTTCCAAGAGCTCGTGCAGGTTTTAAGCGAGGTCCCGTGACGAATTAGCCAGCAGAAGGCCTTGTCTGTCGATTAGAATTGAGTTCGCTATTTTTGGCCTGTACAGACCCGAATTAAAACAATAAGTAAATTATTATAATTAAAGGATATTCTGAGATTATTTAAAAGAGTATTTGATCCATTTAATGGTTTTATTTTGTAGTGAGGGGGTTATCATCAACTAATTTGCGGGAGAGCCCGAAAGTTGCCACCCATTCCGAAGCAGAGTTACCCAAAGTCATCCAGAATGAGTACTTCCACTTTAACAAGTTTCGCCAGGAGCTTTGTGTAGGTCCCATCCCTTTTGGCCATGGAGAGTTCACTGAGCAGCCGGGTGAGACGATGATTCTCCCGACTGCTTCATTCAGCGTCGACCAAGAGAGCAAGGCGTCCTTCAAAAAACAAACTGGCTGAATCCGGTTGTTCCTGTTGCGTAAGGAGAGCTTGGACCATGCCATGAAGGCGCATTTGCTGCAGGTGTTCCAGGGTTTGTTCTGTCCACATCTGTGAAAACTCCTCTCGTCTAGCGATTTGGGTGTGAGCTGGATCAGCAAGACCTTGAGAGCCCCTGAACTTTCACCTCGGCCCCCAGAAGGTCTTTTGCGTGTGGGGTCGGTTACTCTTTCCCGGGGGTATGGTTGTCTTGAGCTTGCCAATAGACCCGTGCCCGCCAACTGGCCAGCACATCCGCAGCTTGGCACAACACATCAGTTTTCCGTGTAAAGGGCGTTTTAAGCTTCGCCCACGCACGCAAAGCATATCAATAGACAATTACGGAAGCGAATCACCGAGATAAGGGACTTCTCTCTCTTTTTCAGCCTTACGGGGGGCATTGGTGTTAGGCTATAAGGGTGGACACAGCGAATCGAAAATGTAAGAATAAGGTGATTCGAGGGGAGCCACGTGACACAGAAATATGATCAACAGTTCAAACTCCATGCAGTGCAGTTGTCGAAGGACTTCATTTCATTCTTGGTGCTTTCAGACCTCTGACCGTCACTTTCTCATCAGCTTTGCAAACATAATAGACTCGGTAGCCGAGGACGATAACCCTTCTCGTATTTGCCCATGACCCGTGATAGTGTTCACGGAATCCTTCTTCTGGCCCAACCTTCATCAAGTGGTTTTCAATTTCCAGAATCATCCGCATCTGAATCTGAAAATCGGCAATCTCTGCAAGGGAAAAGTGATCACTTTGAATTCGGGATATCTGCTTCAAAGCGGACTGAGAAAAATAATTTGGCGGGTCAAAGCGAATGTTCCTTTAGGATGAACTCAATTGCTTCCTGCGTTGTATAGGTGCGTCCTTCTTTAATGTCTTGTTCCGACGCCAACAAGACCTCGTGCAATTCCGGGTCAGACTCAATTTCGTTGGCAATCTCATCGAAGTCCGAATTGATTACGGTTAAGCGTACTTCCCTGCCCATCACATTCGCCACAATGTCATTTTGATCCTGGAGCAGTTGCCATAGGCTTTCCTGAACAGATGGGTCTAAAGAGACTTTCTTTACATTGCCCATCGTCGCTCACCTCGTGTTTCCATTATAACAGGAATACCATGCGAGGATATCATTAATGGCGATTCGCTTTCTGAATGGCGGTTTTAATTTTCTCACGTATTTCAGGACAATCCATATAGATTTTGGCCTGCATGTGTGCCAGAAACTGAACACGATCAACGCTCTGATCTTATCTGTTGCTCAGACCATTTTCGACGATTCTCCAAATTCTCCAGGTGAATCAGTAATGGATTAGAGCGGTTCCCTCTTCGCACTGTCAACGTCCATCCACCCTTTCATAAATCGAACGGTTTCAACCGTAGAGTTCGTGATGGCCGGGTAAGGGTCCCCGGCCATCATCCATGTCGCTCAACTAAGTTGATGCTCAACGAAACTGAATTGGCTGTGCTGCATATTTACGTCGTGCGAGAACATCTCGACGTAAATTCGCACCGTCTCCATACTGGAATGGTCAAGAATCCGTTGAAGACTAAAGATATCACCACCAGCCAAGATGTAAAGCTTTGCCATAGTGTGGCGAAACGTGTGTGGCGACACCCGGACATTCGTGATTTGCGCCTGTTCCCCATACTGTTTGATCAGTTTTTGTGTGGTTCCGATAGCGATGGATTCTTCGTCGATGGTCACGAACAATGCATCCGTCAGAGCATTCCCGCGCTCCCGAATGTATTTCTGCAATACTTGTCGCATTTTGCTTTGGATGGGCACTAGCCTTTGCTTTGACCCTTTCCCATGAACCAAGATGTTTCCGTCTCGGATGTGAGCATCTGACAATTGAATGCCAACCAGTTCGCTGATTCAAATTCCGGTCTCCAACAGCAAGAGCATCCTCGTGAAACCCCGCAGGCCAGTGAACGTGAACTGATCCGGTTGACGAAGTAATATCGACACGTCTCTTTTTCCGAGACGTGTGGGGGACTTGAACCCTTTTACTCCGCACTGCTGCGAACGTGTATGCCCACACGTATCCGCAAAATTTGAGGCAAAATCCCCCTATAAATGGAAACAGGGTTCTTGCGCCCAAAGGCCCAGAAACCCTGTTACACTGTGGCATTTTAGACTTTTTTGGTGCCGAGGACGGGACTTGAACCCGTACGAATTTCTCCACACGCCCCTCAATAGTGTGGGCATGGAAGAAAGTCTGTAACCCCTTGTGCAGCAACGGTTTTGAGCACTTTGGCGGCCCGCTTTTGTCGAAGTTCCCACACATTTCTGCATAATTTTGGTGATTCTAAGGAGAAGTATACACTCCCGACGACGTGTGAGCAAGAGAAAGTTAGACGTAATCTGCACAACCTTAATTTTAGGAACCGGGCGTCCGAGGCGAACTACTTTACACTTCTTTAGCCGAGATGCAAGGGACCTCCAGACATTGTAGCGGCGGTTGGCATTTCTATTCAGGCTCTGTGTTGAACGTATGTAACACCGGACTAGAAAGCTATTTCAAAATATGTGTCGGGCTAACGGTAGCGTACTTGAGAGGATAGTGACGCCCCATCAAACACCTATAATCCTCTCGTGCGCAGTCCTATAGAATTCATGGATCTCTCTAATTACTGAAATGATTTCTTCAACTTCCAAATCCGGACTGTCATCATAATCATCGGATTGATACCACTTCAGATTTTCCTTGGCTAAGTTTACAAGTTTGTCTAAAGAAGCCTTATCGTTTGCTTTTATATGCTTCAGATGGGATGAGTTGAAGAGGATCGAAATTTTGTCCCTTACCAATTCCAGTCCTTAGATTACAATATTATACAAGTCTTCTGGAAAATCTAATTCTCCAGAATCATAGTGGTTCAGCATCTCTACAGCTTCTTCATCAAAAAAGTCTGATAGAATTCTGTTGATTTCTTGATTGAACTCGTATTGGCTTGCTTTTCTCTCTTTATTCTCTTTGATATTTAACCCAGCTACCCTTCCTTTAATTTCAAAATTATCTAGAAAATCTTCATGGTTTCCCTTAGATACATAATACATTTCTCCGTAATATCCAGGTTTTTGAAATAAACGTAAATAAGGGCCTCTATTTATCTTCCGTACTGTGGTACTTGGTACAGTCAACAATGGTAGGTTATATTTTATCTCCATACTATGGGATGCGACTCATTTATATAGCCATCAGGCTCCTTATCCATCACTGTAGGCCACGGTTACAAGTAGTTATGCCTTAAAGACATTTGAACTTCCTTCAATTTTTCCATTATGTAATTCACCCGAACTAATGTATAACGAATGCCAACAAATAATTCTCCTCGCTCCTCACCTGACTCTGTAACTTTAGCCTGGAGCGTAGCAATTACAATTGCTCTATTCGTGGATTCTTCCAATAGTTTCTTTAATCCATTAAAAAGATCATCTAATGCCTCCCCGATATCCTGCAATGTGCGACTCTCCCTTTGAAAATACTTACCGAACTTATCTGCCGGAATTGTCGTTTTCTCTGTTGTGTTGGAATTAATCGCAAGTGCCGAATCATTAATCCCAACAAAAGGAAGACTGTTGTCAATATTACGTCTAATATTTTTCAGTTCATAATACCAATACAAGTTTTCCTCACCATCCGGTTCATACTTGGCTATTAGTTTTGCAAATTCATTTTGCTTTAGGTTATACAATATTTTAATTGACTTTAGTTCCTCCTCCCACTTATTGAGTTTCATATAAATTTCATTCACTGTGGACAGATTCTCATTAACATATTGTAAAACCGTTGGTAAGTATAAGAGACGTACTGATTTAAATTCTTCCTCTTCCCTTTTCTTTGATTCATTCGTAAGCTTCAATGCCAATTTAGCTATATTTACAGAATTCTGAGTGGCACGGTACATAAATAATGTTAGAACACTGGAAACAACTAAAGAAACTGGAGCGATAATAAGAGTTCCAAGATCATAAACGAAATTAATCGAATGGCCCTGGACATAAAGTGAATGAAGGCTGTGAATGTAGAGAGCCACAAGGATTGTCACTACAATTATTGCTATTGATATAAGAATTAATTTACACAAATTTAACAGGACCTTATCCATCAATAACACCGCGGCCCCTTTAATAACAACGAGCCCCTTTTTCAATACCGATAGCACCCTAACCAATCACTAGTACCTCCATTTTCACCATCTACCGTACATTCTGGGCTTTCCAATTGTCCTACAGCCATCAAGACGGCCCAAGTAATCCCCTTCACGAGAGAAGGGTGTAGAGAGTTCGAAAAGAATGTCCAAGTTACAGGTGTTAATCCGTAACATTCGTTACGCTGAAGTTCAGCAATCGAGTCACTCCATGATCGTGGCGTCTACACGATACAAAAATACAGGCTAAGATACAGGGTATTTGATAACCGTGCATGCTTGGGGATCGATAGTGACGTACTTAGCTCTTTCCCGCATTGCAAATTTCACATTCAAACTTATAAATTCTTCTCGAATTTCATCCAGCCGTTCTGGATCTGGCGGCATCAGCAATCCATTTTTACATGCTTTGTCAAAATCTTCAACAGTGGCAGACTCGACTTGCACCTCAAATCGATCATCCACATCCGTGCTGCTTACGGATACGCTAAGCCAGTCAGTCAGTCTGGCTACAAGCGCCTTGTTATTCGTCCATCCAATTCCCCGGCAAACGGAAATACCATATAACCTTCCAATCTGTGACCAAGCCTCGTTAATCTCTACTTCATAATCGGGCAATGACACAAGAAGTTTGATGAGTCTCCAGTCGGACGGAACTACTATTATACAAGATGTGGATGCACTTCTCAGTGGTGATGCTACTGACATGAGAGTATCTATGGCATCCTCTCTTGAAGAAACCATTTTTGCTTCGATTTTGTCGGCCTCCGAGAAAAAGAAGGCGTCCTCATTCACCCACAAGGGCCGAATAACCAGAGGCATATCTTCATGGTCAGACGTGTTTATAAATGCTCTCCGTGGAAGGAAAGTGTCCGAGATGGAACGTGAGAATTCTGATGTGAAAATGTGGTCATCTAAAAGTGCATCCATGTCAACAAACCTCCCAACGATTCGCAGTCCTCCGCCTACAACCGTCGTCTTGCACCGCTTGACGAATGACTCAATTAAATTATCATCCAGGTCTGCCCCTGAAACCCTCTGAGCCAATAATTTCTGGGCCCTGTCTGAGCTATTCAAAAACATATCCTCAAGTAATTTGAGAAGTCCATCTAGCTGATTTGCTGGCACCTTTGTGAGAGGCTCCCACTCTTCCGGATCGGATTTTACTGTGACTATTGCTTGCCTAAAAATCTCTTTAAATTCTAAACTGGCATTGACATCTGGATGCAATTCTGACTGCGGGCTCGACCAAAGAAGGTTCAGAGCTTCTATGATAAAGAATAACTGGGCCCCTGCATGAGGATCGCGGAAAAGGGGCATGTTCTCATATGTGGTGTTTTCTAATGTTTCCCACGTAAAATCGTCAAAAATGCTTACGGACCCAAATGTATCCCATAACTCTTGAAGTGTGTTAAATTGTGATGTCAAATATTTAAACTGTTTTTCCACGGTCGGACGGTCGGATGTAGATTGATATCGATTTTTGATGAGCCAAGTTCCGTATAACATCCACAGGTGCTTCTTCTGAAGTGCTAATTGTTCACGCACGGACGTCCATGCGTCATCCGTCCGGTCTTGGGCGCTAATGCTTTGTCCGATTTCGTCCACCCACTTCGTAATTGAATCGAACTGTTCGTTAGGAAGTGTGGTCAATAATTGAGGGGCCAAATGAGATATCTGAACTCCCATATGTGCCAAACTATTTTTGGTGTCTAAGGAGTCTCTATCCGTAATGTAATAATCCAGGTCCAGTGTATAGGCTCTCATGAATGTCCAAAATACTGTGAAATCCTTAGCTCCTCTCGAAAACTGAACAATGAGGTTCATTATTTCGCGAATGCTATTATCAAAAGAAAACTCACGAGAAATCCTAAGTAAGTTGAAGATGAATCTCAACCAGCTTGAGCGAATGAACTCAGATTTCCTTCTTGCAACGACGGATCCAATATCACGAAGATAGGTTACCCAAGTTAAGGTAAAGAAAATGTCTTGACCTATATCGACATGACAGTGTTCTCTAAGCAAATGCGCGTCCTCAAGAACTTGTCGATAGAAATCCATCCATACGTCTAGAATTCGCTCAAAGTCCACTTGGTTTTCTGTCTCACTCGCGGACACAGCAGAGCCACGAATCGCTTTTAATTCCCCCTCCATAAGTGGTAAGTCCAATGACTTAATTTCATCTTTCCATTTAAATGACCGGAAGAAATCTTCCTGAGTCTGACTAGACTGTTCTGAAACGACCGCAAGGGTCGTTCTCGGTCTCACCTGCTTGTCCAAGCCCAAATTTAAGAATGCCTTCATATCAGTTCTATCATTGACGGAAAATTTCACCTTCTTTATCCAATGATTCAGGGCATGCAAATTGATGTCTTGGAGAATACTTGAACAGTTAGCCCGAAATTGAAATTCTTGATCAAAATGATCTAAAAGGCTTGAAATAGCAACGGAATGGCTGTTAGACCAGTCGTTCAATATACGTTCAGATACTCGGAGTACGCCTAACCTCCGCACAGTTAGTCTTGTATGATAAAGCAACCGTTTTCGGCTTAAGTCTATTATGTTTGTTTTAAGAAATAGGTTTGATGCTTGAAACACAACGAGTCCAACTAGGAACACAAGACAGACAAATGCCAAGATTAGTCCAAAGAGCATTCTCCCCAACAAATCGAGATTAGATTCACGGGCTACACCTAATACATAGGTTATCAGTATGCCGGATGTTCCTATGTATACCAAGCCAGTCATTATCACTGCATCAAACCCGTGTTTCTTGAATTCTAGGAATATGCTTTTCCTGTCATCATCTTTCAACTGCAGTCCAGTCAACAAAGTTGCAACTGCAACAGGCAACGCAAACAGAGTAATGGAACCTCCCCATATCCCTAAAATCCAATTATTATCGTAATTCACGCTATTGGGATGAAACACCCTAATCCAGGGCTGTATAGTTACCAATATTGGAAGTAAGGCGGATAATAGTCCCACTGACTTATAGACCCAACCCGAGCGAGAGCGCATTTTTCCCAATGCGACCGTTATTTCCTTTGAAGCAGTTTTTCGCAATGATCTCAGCAATGATTAACCCCCGAACAATGACCCTATATAACTATACATACACCGGCGACGGCACGATCGGATACGCCCAAAACACATGCCGAAATACCAAGTCTGTTTTCTCGTCCACATCCTCATCTGTGAAGCTATCGACCGGGAGACCCGTCGAATCGCTGTACAGGAAGTCGCGAATGACCACCCTCACGGCATCACGGGTCGACTCCTTATCCCGCCAGTGATCAATCTTCAACTTCTCGTCCTTCAAGATTCGGAGAAGTTCAACAGCCACTTGCTTGATTCGCTTCACGTCTTTTGCGGACAAATTCGGCTTCTTCAGCAGATCGAATATGGCCAAGCTCTCCTCGTCCAAACCCTCGCGCATCGCCCGAGACTCTTCCTCATTCAGACCCTCGACAAACTTTAGCAGGGCTTCAAACGTCTTCTCTATCGTCAGTCTGTCTTTCTCGCGATTGTACTCGTCCACAATCTCTTCGTAATGTTGTTGGAAGTCCGTTCGCAATGGATTTTGCATCAGTAAGCGTCGCAGACGTTTTTCAATCACGTTTTTCAAATTCTGAACCGTCGTGTTCTTGGCTGAGCTTCGCTCAAATTCCTTTCGCAGTCGGTCAAAGTCAATCTTTGAAATGTCGTAGGGTGTAGTCGACTCTCCGATCCGCTGGTTACTGGTCGTGATTGCCTGGTCAACCACACCGTGCAGCTTCTGAATGATATCCGAGATGTCTGCCAAGTCCCGGTCTTCCTGTAGACTGCGATAGACAATATTGATGGCGTCATATTCATTACGATGCGCGTTGATGCCGGAGACGTTTAGGCACGCTTTGAATTTCTTGAAAACCTCACGGCACATGACTTCAAATCGCTTTCTGGTCTCGTCGTTCTGATTGGCGACTTCCTTGGCTGCTAGGATAGCAGCGTTGCGAGCGAATCCGGTTTGCTCAATGATGTCGTCCAGAGGTGCATGACCTTCGTGCAAGAATGCCCGAACAAAAGCGATAGACTCCACCAAATCGGCAAGCAGTTCTTCATCGGGCTTGGCCGGATCGCGCCCGTCCTCGCCATCTCCACCTCGGCCTTCATCCCCCCGCCCCGCATAGGTCGCCAAAGCAGCACGCAGGTTTTTGAGTATTCCACAATAGTCGACGATCAGGCCATTGTTCTTGCCCTCGTTCTTACGATTGGCACGAGCAATGGTCTGCATCAGGGTGTGAGCTTTCAACGGCTTGTCTAAATACAGGGTGGATAGGCTAGGCACGTCAAACCCTGTCAACCACATGGCACATACAATCGCCACTCGAAACGGATGTGATTCCTTTTTGAACGCCGACTCAATGTCCAACCGCTTTTGATCATCCGTCTCAAATCCGCTTTTGATGAGTTGGCGATGGGGCTTGATATCCAGTCCCCATTTGCGGAATTTCTCAATCTCGCCCTGCTCTTCGCTCACCACAATTGCCATTTGCGTTTCCTTCATCCAGTTGATCTGGCGCTGTTGGTAGACGAACTCTTGCATATCGTGAATTTTTGGAAAATTGGATTTCAATTCCGTGATTCGCTTTTGCCATTCATCCTGAATCAGGTTGTACATTCGAACCGTAGTCACCTTATCGATACACACGGACATAGCCTTGCCTGTTTCCCACGCGTTGGAATAGTGGATCACAAAATCCTGTGCAATCTGCTTCAGCCGTTTCTCTGCTGTGATGATGTGATAGTCACGACGCAGCTCTCGCTCCAAACGCTCCTCAACGTTGATGTCGTCGGTTTCGAATTCCTCCAACTTCTCCGCGATCCGCTCGTTCAAATCATTCGTGGCTATGCCCAATTTGTCCCCACGTGCATCGTAATATAGAGGAACCGTGGCTTCGTCCTCAACAGCCCGTTGAAAATCATACGTGGAGATGTAATCCCCAAACATCTGCTTCGTCTTCTCATCGCCCTGGAATAGGGGCGTTCCTGTAAACCCAATGAAGCTGGCATTCGGCAAAGCATTGCGCATGTTGAGCGCGAGCAATCCGTATTGGGTACGATGCGCTTCATCCGAAATGACGATGACATCGTCACGAAGGGAGTATCCAGTATTCGGATCGACTGCTTGATTGAACTTTTGTATCAAGGTGAAGATATAACTTTTGTGTTCACTCAGCAATTGGCGCAAATCATCGCCACTGGATGCGCGACAAGGATCTTTTTCGTGATTGGTCAGGCCACAGCCAGCGAAAGTTTTGTAGATCTGCGTGTCCAAATCATCGCGATCCGTAACGACTAGAAACGTGAAATTCCCGCCGATTTTTCGGTGTACCTTGCGAGTAAAAAACACCATCGAATAGCTTTTTCCGGAGCCCTGCGTGTGCCAAAACACCCCGAGCTTGCCCAATCGCTCGTGCCTGTTTTTGACGGACTCAATGGCTCGATTCACACCGAGAAACTGATGATTTTGCGCTAGAATCTTCACCGTCTCTCCAGGGGAGTCGTCGAACAAGATGAAGTTCTCAAAGAGGTCCATGAAATTGCGCTTATCACAGACACCTTTGAGGAGAGTTTCCATTTCGACAACGCCGGGATCGTTCTCATTCAAGCGCTTCCAATCATAAAAATGTTCATATTTGCTAGAGATGGTGCCAACCTTGGCGTCGATGCCGTTGCCGAGGACGATAATCCCGTTATGGTGGAAGATGTGCGGAATCGTGTCTTTATAGTCGGATAGATTATCTTCGTAGGCATGGCGCAGGTCTTTGTGTACATTCTTCAGTTCCATGAAGAGAAGAGGAATACCGTTAACAAAACCAACGATGTCCGCGCGCCGATGATAGATGTCCCCGTAAATCCACAGTTCGCGAACACAAAGAAAATGGTTTTGAAGCGAATCGTCAAAGTCAAATACGCGCAACCGTTCCAGTTTCAATTCCCCTTGCACGTTACGATAGGATACTTGGACGCCATCCTTCAGGAGTGCATATTTTCCGCGATTTGTCGCCAGTGTGGATTGGCTGGTGCTATATTCCACGATTTCGCGAGTGGCGTCTTCGTAGGCAGAGTTGGGCAGACCAGGATTCAGACGCTCTAAGCTCTTCCGGAGATAGCGAGTGAGAACCACCTCTTTTCGCGAAGTTCGTCCAAGCAGACTGTTCGGGCCAAAGTCCTCCGAATTGTATGCATAGACGGGCTCCCAACCGAGGGAATCCCGCATGTAGTCAGCCGTGGTTTGTTGCACGAGATTGTCTTCGGTCATCCGGCTCATATGGCAATCTCTCCGTTCATCAGACGAGGGAGTAGGAGGTCGCGGGCTACCTTAAGTTTTTGATTCTGTATTGTCAGGTTTTCTACCTGCTTAATCACTGGTTCTACTAATAAAGTGAATTGTTCAATAAGCGCGGAATTAGGAACAAAAAATGGAATTCGTTTAAATGTATCCCTGACTATCGCATCAAAAACAGCCCCCGAAGCCTGGCTCTTGAATTTATGTACACCCTCAACTAAGGCGAAATATAGGTAGTATTGATTCACCGGTGCTCTTGCAACCAGGGCGTAACATGATTGATTCATCGCCATGGGCACTTGTGCGAGATTTACTTTCCCAACTGTCCCACGAGCAGTGATGAACACAGTATCTTTAGGGTATAGCTTGCTATTACAACTTTGAAGCCCCTTATCCGTAATGGTTTTTTCGGTCGCCATTACATATAAACTATCAGTAGAATCCTTTGGAGTAAAAAAAGCAATTTCTCCACCCCAATAATCTGCTTGTGTCGTCTTTGGTGTACCTCCACTTAGAATATCCATCGCATCAACAGCAGAGCCATTTTCCCACCCCTCTGGCACGCCATCAACAATCTTCACATGTTCATGGCCAGGAAACCGCAAATGCACAAACCATTCTTTGTAGAGCAATCGTGCTGACTGTTCAAGCAGTTCGATCCGGCGACGGTTGTTTTCGATGAGGTTGTCATACGAAGCAAGTATAAGGCCAATCCTTTGTTGTACATCCAATGGCGGTAATGGCAGCTTTAAATTAAGACAATCCCCGACCCTGGCATGTTCTACTGTTACACCGAATCCTGTAGATTTTATCCTTGATTGAACCACTGGCGATTGAAGAGCGTAGGCGAGATAGTCTGAGTCTACAGCGTCGGGCTTTGGACGATAATGCATTATGCGTTGTCCTAGAAAAATTTTTTCGTCTGTAGTAATTCTACCAACCTGTCCGAGAGGAGCCTCACGTGTTAGAACAACATCCCCCTTTTCAGGAACCAGTCTCCTCGTCCATCTTTCGTATGTTTCAGCAGTCACGTATTTGACATCTGTTGTATTGATAAATCCACCCTTTATGTTAGATGTGCGAATCATTTTATACGGTGTTTCATAATCAACTATGGGCGCAGTCCGATTAACACAGTCCACTGCTTCAAGACAAACTTCCTGGATGGGGACTTCAGGCCAGTTCATATTCCCATCACCTCAAAATTCGCATTAATTCTCCGCGCCAGCTCCGTTGCTTCCTCATTAAGCCCTTCCAACTCCGTATGTATTTCCCGTAATACTTCCTCAAAATCAAAATCCTCATCCTGCTCCTCCGGTGCAACACCCACATAGCGTCCTGGCGTCAGACTCCAGTCGTTCGCCTTTATTTCCTCCCGGTCTACCAACTTAACCAATCCCGGCACATCGCGGTATTCTCCGTCCGGGAACCGCTCCAGCAGCCATTCGGCTTGTCGATAATAGTAGCGAACGAGTTTCAACTGTTCGACAGCTTCTTGCCGGGAGGACTCTACCGCTTTTTTCGCACGGTTTATGTCGCCGTTTACCCACAAACTACTGTCCTTCGCGCCAAGGTCCTTCTCGCACAGGTCGACCAGACGGTTCACCAACTTATTGACGTGATCCGCTTGCTTCACCAAATCTCGACTTTGCTGAGCCAGCTCACCCATATGTTTCTCGGCTTTATTCAAAGACAGCAAATCAAACTTCTGATCGACCCAAAGTCGGTCCTTCTTCATCATCAGATTGAAGAATTGAGTCACATCTTCAGAAAACGTTGCAAAGGCAGATTCGAACTCGCTTCGCGCATCTGCGAACCCTTGAGCGTTGTTGACAGAAACGGATGACACGAATGGATGTATCCTCTCGCGCAAATCTTGCAGTGCAGACACATAACCACGTAATAGATCGATCTCGTTATCGGCTTTGTCCCGAAGAAAATAGCAATGACTGGCTTCGACCAACGTTCTGTGCAAATACCTGGTCAGTAGGTCCACAAATCGAGCGTTTTCTCCGCGATACAGCCATACGATGGCGAGCAGGTTTTGCAATTGCTCCGGGCTGAAATCGTAAATTTTGCGCGTCACTTTGCGGTAGATGTTGCGGGCATCCATCATCAGGACCTTATCCTGGTGCGCTTCTGGCTTGGCGCGATTCAGAAACCAGAGTTCACAAGGAACCGTCCGGGTATAAAAGAAGTTGGAGCGGATGGCGATCATGACATCGACATCCCCGGTTTCAACGAGCTTGCGCCGAACCTCCGCTTCATCGCGCCCCGCGCTCGATGCCTGAGAGGACATAACGAACCCGGCACAACCGTGATCGTTCAAATAACTATAGAAATAGCTGATCCACAAGTAGTTGCCATTGGACACCTTATCGTTTTTGTTGACGCCCGGAAGGCCGAAAGGCAGACGAGGGTCATTCTTGACCTTGTCCGCATCCACTTCGTCTACGTTGAAGGGGGGATTGGCCATGACAAAATCCGCTTTGCCACGCAAATTATGCGGGTCTTCGTAATAGGTGATGGCCTTCTGAATGTCTCCCTCCAGACCGTGCACAGCCAGGTTCATCTTGGCCAGGCGGATGGTGGTCGGATTTTTCTCCATGCCGTAAAAGGTCAAGCGTTCGGACGGATTCGCGTGCAACTGCTCAACGAAATGAGCACTTTGAACAAACATGCCACCGGAGCCACAGGCGGGATCGAGCACAGTCCCGTCTTTTGGCTCCAGCACATTGGCGATGAGGGAGACCAGCGAGACGGGCGTGAAGAATTCACCACCATCATGGGCCTTCTGGTCCGCAAACTGCGTCAGGAAATATTCGTAAATCCGCCCGAAGATATCGCCGGATGCACGTTTCAAGGCTTCGGGATTCAGCGTGCGAAGCAGTTGGCCGAGCACATCATTGTCCAACTCTTGATATTCCGATTTTGGCAGGACACCACGTAAAGACTCATAGTCCGCTTCGATGGATTCCATGGCGTCAATGATGGCACGGGCGCGATCATCGCTGTCTTTCAAAGCAACTAGATAATCAAATTGCGCAATTTCGCGCAGGAAGATTGAACTTTTTTGCGAATAGTCCTCTTTGGTTAGCTCGCGGGTACGCCCACCACGGGTAGGTAGTGACGCAACGATGTCATCCTTTACGGCCAGAAACCGACTGTAGGCATGACGAAGAAAAATCAGGCCCATGACAGGCATGAAATATTCGTTGCTGGCGTAGTTCGAGTTTGCCCGCATGGTGTCTGCTGCTCCCCACAGGCGTTTTTCGATGGCTTCTATGTTTTCAAGTTGGGACAAGGGTATGTACCTCCGGAAGTAGCACTGAACTTGAAACGGCAATGGACTTGGCCAGAGATAATCAAATGTGATCCCTGATACTGCGTTTCAGTACTGATTCTATTCGTTCTGCATGGTGCAATTTCCTGCTATAGGAGATCTATTGCCTCTTGTCAAGCCGAGTTTTTCTTGCTGCCCTCTATTGCCAACGAAAATAGGAAGTACATGGATGATTCGAGAACGTAACAAACTTGTACAGCGGATCTTGGGTGGATTAGTTCGTATGTGGGGTTAGAGTCCCGTGAGGAGTTTCTTGACGAAGGAACGAATAATGTTCAATTAAACGACGTGAAAGAGGAAAAAAGCGAAGTAGACGAGGATAAAAATGTAAGCAATTCTGACGTCGTCATGAAATCTCCTCGTTGGTATGCATTCCGACTACTCTGAATCAATTCACCAAGATGAGGGTCAGCCTGCACTTCGGAAGCGATGGTTTCCACATCATTGGCTTGAAATACAATCGTGACCTGACCCTTTCCCGGAATGAAAACTTGACACACAGAGTGCTCCTTGTCTAACTTTTCAATGCGTTCCATCAGTTCATGTGAGGTATGAACGATATCCACGGTCCGCTGTCACCTCCTGAATTCCATGCATCCATTATACAGCGACGGGCCATCACAGTATACGTTTTCAGATGGTGTTCGGATGTAAGACAACCTCACGTCCCCACAAGTGGATGTACCGATTGACCATGTCCATCGTCTTATGGCGCAGAATCCGTCTCAAGGTAAATGCATCGCCACCGTTTAGAATCCATATTCTGGCAAAGGTATGCCGGAATGTATGGGCGCTGACTCGAACATTGCAAATCCCGGCTCGCTTCACGTAATGTGCAATGGCGTGCTAGATGGTTGAGCGGTTCAGGCGCCTGCCGTCCAATGTCACGAAGAGGGCGGAAGATGAGGTTGGAAATCTACCTCTCTCTTTGATGTACGTTGCAAGAAGGTGGACGATGGGCTCGCTCAGTGGGAGGTCATCCGTAGTATTCGTTTTGCCATCTACATTTTTCAAAACTTTTCCTTACAAACCCACTTGGTCAACGTTCAAATCGACCAGTTCTCGCAACCGAATGCCGTTATCTAACATAAGAGCCATGATCGTTTTATCTCGAAGTCCAACGAATGTCATCGTATTACACTGCGCCAAAATCTTCATGTACTGTTGTTCTTCAAACGAATGAATGCCCATGTTCGTTTCAATGTGTGCGTAAAATAACGCACACCTTTAACCAGGATTCAATTCAGATAATCCACCGATCCGGGATATTTCTCGATGCGTCCACCGGCTATGAAATCGGTCAGACTCGGTTGAACACCAAGAATAATCGCCAGCATCGCGTGAACGGGGTTGAACGCTTTCTTGTACAAATACGTCAAGGCTTTGAGTACCCAACGCAGATGAGTCAGAATCCCCGCGCTGTATTTGTGTCGCTTACTTTCGGGGTCAACGGCACTGAGAAGTGAGTCCCAATGTAATTCAAGACCACCCAATGCCAGGTCCTTATAAGGTTCAGGCAGGGATTCGATCATGAGCATCGTCTGCATGACCGTATGGCTTAATCCCAAAACGTGAGAATCCGGAATGATCACGCGAATGCCCGCAAAATCAAGCGAGTTGACGACCATTTGCAACTTGCCCGATGCTGATGGATACTCCTGAACGAAACCACTGGCAACCGCTTCCTTGCCCTTACCAATCTTTTCGACCAACGTGTTGAGGTACGATTCATCGGTCTCCCACATGACACCTTGCATATGATCAGTCTCGTCCTCCAGATCAAGCAGGAGAAAGGGCTGACCAAAGCGTGTTTTGGCCCGACAAATCACTTTGACGGACGTACCCAAATATTCGACCTTATCACCAATTTGTAGATCCTCGATACTGATTGGACTTTCCGCCCTGCGTATTTCAGGAAGCGGGAAGCGAGCGGTAATCCGCTCGAAGTCTGTTTCCGTATAATCGCGATCCAGCCAAGGTGACAATACTTCGTTGATTGCGATAGCCATGCTTACCGATCTCCTTTGTCAGATGACTGAAGATGTTGCAACGCATCGGACCAACCTAACCTGTAAAATGCTTTGCTCGCTTCGCTGACCAGCTCGTTATAATCATCATCGACTTCCGCGAAGCCGTCCCGGAACTCCTCCGGCAGTTCTTTCATAAGGTCCCTGAACTTGAACAGCGTGATCGTAAGAGCTACTGCGTACTCCAGCGAGATATCTTGTGGCGAACTGTTCGCCCATTGACGAAACATAAATTCCTAATCTTCCATCATCTTTTTTCTTCTTCCTTGAAGCCTTGCTGCTGTTCTTCTGACATAATGGTCCTCCCGTAATTGCGAAACCCACCGTCTTATGGTTATGATTAACGTGGGTACGCATATAATTAACTTCTGTAGTTATACTATAACTTCAGAAGTTATAAGTCAATACTTTTTTCTTGTGAGGTGAGGAATATTGATCAAAATGCACCTAAGCAAGCTGTTGGGTGAAAAGCGAATGACACAAACCCGATTGGCTCAACTGGCGGGCGTTCGCCCAAGCACAGTAAACGTCTTTTATCATGAGACCATCAAACGTATTGATGTGGAAATGCTCGATGCCATATGCCGGGTCTTACAATGTCAGCCGGGCGATTTGCTAGAGTACGTTGAGGATGATTCGGGGACATTGGGGTAGCTAATCCTTGACTTCGGCGATTAGTGCGTACAAAGACCACTGATGAATCAACATGAAAATAAGCCTACTAAAATTCGACGCAGTAGGCTTATCGCATGATAAAATTAAGTTGTTGAACAAACGGGCTGAAGTGGTTAATAGTCACTTACTGCTTTTATATGGTAAAATTTTACCAAAGACGAATTGGTTGATTTAACGTTGGATGCCAATAATCGTTTCTAAAAACCGCCTGACTTCGAATGTCGGGATAGTTGACTGTAGCGAGGGCGGAGCCAAGAACGACAGGTACAGCTGTCACCGATATCGACATTATCAAGACGACGCTGATTCTTTTTAAACTATTGCGTTATAGATGCGTTAGCCGCGTTGACATGCCTAATGAGTATGGTGGTATTAGTGTGTAGAACGTAGACGAAGCGAGATATTGCACGTCAAGATGTTAAGTCGGATACGTCAAGACCTTGGTAAAAGGAGTTACTTATTCAGATCGAATCAGCAAGTGATTGCGCATGGTGACAATGGGGGAAGCACATGGCTAATTGGAGAGAATATAAGGCGCATTTAGATTTAATTCGTAGCCATCTTGACAACCATAAGGCTATCCTCTTCGTAGGTGCTGGTTTATCACTCAATGCTGATCCAAGATCGGCTCAGACTACTGAACATTTCAAAACGTGGTCACAATTTATCGAGCAACTAGGGCAACGTTTGTGGAGTGACTTATACAATAATAACCGGCGGAAATTTGACCAGAAAGTATTAGGCAATTATCTTCATGTGGCTCAGTTATACCAAGAGGAATTCGGCACTGAGGCATTTTACGCTGAATTGCTTAAAGCAATTCCTACGGACGACTACAAGCCCTCTGAAGCGCATCGCCTGCTACTGTCTGTGAACTGGAAGGACATTATTACGACGAATCAGGATAACCTGATTGAACGGGCATTGAACGACCAATTCGAGTCGTTCGACGTAATCGTCGATGATTTGGACATACCGGCGAAAAATCGAGGCAAAAGGCTGTACAAAATGCATGGCAGTATTGAAAGTCCGTCGACAATCGTGTTTACTGAAGAACATTATCGTACATACGAGATGAATCATCCGCTTCTATTCGTCAAACTAAAATCATTGTTTTCCGAAAACACTGTGGTGTTCGTTGGCTACAGCTTATCCGATCCTGATTTTAAGATCATTCATGGATGGGTAAGTGATGTTTTAAGTCGAGACTTTCAGCGCAAGGCATATGCTTTCGTATTTGAGGACGACATTGACCCATACACAGCACAATATTGGCTGAAGCGCAATATTGTGCTGTTGCCTATCCAGACTAAAGGACATTTGAATAGAAAACAGGCATTCATTGCAGAAATCAAGCCTTACATTGCTTATCTCAAGGGCGACGTCACGGACGTAGACCAAACAGAGTCAGTTGTAACCCAATTCCTTCGCAGGTATGCCAACTCACCGACAATTGATGCGAAATCCATGACAGATGATTTAATGAAGCTTCCTGATAGCGACGACAGGGCGGATTTTGTACGCTTACAAGGCCTATTCAGGTCGACTGCCAATCATGCAACTGACTTAACTGTCGAAGAACGATATCGTTTTTTTTCGGCGTGGTCACGATTTTTAAGCGCGTTTTGGTTGATTCCTGGTGATATAAAACTCGTTGATTATCTCATAATTTCTCTTGAGGAAAATCCAGAATGGGATCTAAAGTACAAATTGTACATCTACATGTGGGAAAAGATCAGCTATCTGATTGAAATTGGGAAATATGCCGAAGCCGCGGCGTTTGGTGAATCATTCGTTGAAAGACATCCAGATACACCCCTAAACTATAAAAACGAAATTACCTTCGTTCGCTTTATCGCCGCCAAGTTTGGCTTTGATTTAACAACGATATCGAGTTTAATGAGGCAAATTCATCTGGAATCAGAGGACGCCACGTGGTTCAACCGATTAGGAAACGTGCATCTTTTACTCGGCGACGATGTAACGGCGAATGCATTTTTCCAACGTGCACTGAAAACAGCTATGGAAACACGAGACACTTGGAATGAATATGTCACTCTACGCTCGATGGTTTCTATGACTGACGCCCTTACTGCCGAGGGCCAAGATTTGCACAAGAAGGTCTACTCCGTTTCAAAGAAGCTCCGTGAATCTACCCCGCAAGATTCCCGTTTTAAGCAACTTCAAGAGTTGGAGAAGATAAAGGAACGTTGGAATGAATATCAATTGTGGAAAAATGAACACGACGCTGAAGGAGGCTTGTCCTATAACAGTGAGACGACCAACATCCTTGCTGATTATTTCAAATTGGTTCTTTTTGTACAAACACACGGATTCCCCGATTCGTATCTAGAAGGGAAGGAATACAGTCGTGTGGCTGCCATGTATTTTGAACACGGACTCATTGCTGATGGTGTGCGATCAGCAATTTATTTCGGGCGAACCAGTGTAATTTCAAAGTTTATGGAGTTTCATAAAGTGGCGCAGCTTTCTCCAGAACAGAGACGGGAAATGGTTCAACTCGCGCAAGACGTTAATACCAAGATACAGGCGTGGCTGAACCGTCCGGAACAAATGCGGTATTTTAATGTTATGTCCAAATGGTTGACAGTGCTGGCGGAATTTTGGTCGGTTTTAATGCCGATATTGGCTCCAGATGAAATGGAGCAAACAGAACAAAATGTGTTTTCACTATTTCGGAGAATCCAGGGTAACCGCGGATTGGACGCATTTGGACTGTGTAGGAAATCACTGGTTGATTCTATGGGACAAGTCCTCTTCTACACTAATGACGATAACGCCAGAAATTATATTATAGAAATGCTTAAGGATTCTGCTAATGATATGCGGATAGCGACAGCTTTTAGTAGTGTTCCGTGGGATCTGTTTGAAAAGCCATTGGATATCTCCAGTGAATTGGCAGGTCAACTGCTCATCAATAATTTTGGGGTTATGTATTCGATGCTTTCCAACGACCTCTTACCCGAACAGACACGGGAAGCGGTACGACAAGTGCTATACCCTAAAGATGAAACAGGCAATGCTCCTAGCATAGATGTGGGATTCCTATTTCTGCGATTTTTCACGGATTCTGTGGACGAGGAAATGGCACGCAGGATGGTTGAACATCAGTTAAGTGCCCTCTTCGAAAGAGACAGTTCACGGGATGTAGATTACCTCATGGTCTCTCAGTATCTAGTTCAATATCTCAGTCATGGCGATGCAGAGCGCTTAATCAATGTATGTGACAGGAAAATTCAAAACACAGAGCGACCACATCCCCTATTTTTAAAACATCAGATAGTTACCGCATTTTTACTTTTGTTGAACAGTCTGTTACAAGCGGATATTCTCAATGACCCCGATGTTCTCATTCGAGCGATACGTCAATATAATGAACACCTGGGGCAACAGGCCTTTCAGTTATTTGGAACACTACGTTCCTTACCAAATGACCTTAATGTACCGCGCATTTTGATGGATGGAATCCGAAGCACTGTGTTAAGACAGAGGAGAGACTATATCTTCTTGTCGGGACAATGGTTAAAGGATACGGTGGATCTTGACTTAGACCACCAACTTCTACTGGATATGGTTCTTGCGGGTTGCCTGGACTCTAACCCACAGATATCCAGCGAAAGCATTCGTGCCGTTGCATTTATCGTCAAAAGTAATCATTCGTGGATGGCAAGTTATATTGTCAGGATATTGAACGTCACGGAAGGACTTACATTCAGGCACCATACAGGTTTTTTGACGAACTTGGCGTTTCTGTACAGGTCTCTTTCAAAGTGTACGGAAATTTCCGAGACAGAGCGAGAGCGCATTCAAGCTGTTTGTGTGAAACTGGAGGGTTTACCTTACGGTAATGTTCGGCGGGAATTATCCCTTTAAATTTAAAAAAGAAATCATAAGAGGTCTAGGACGAACGTTCTGAAAGATGATGTGTCCCTACTACATCGACCCAAAATATTAGTTGCGTACAATTGAATGCTATCTATCGGGGGCGAATGTTCAAGAAGGCTGTGCTGGTGTACTGCTAAATCTAACGGTAAACCATTACACAAAGTTGACTCAAAAGCTCTATGTTCCAATAATTTCCTTGAATTTGATTTGCATATCTGGATGAGTCACAAAAGTTTCGGCTTGCATGTGAGCCAATCGCTTTAAGTCTTCGCGCTCCAGTTTAAACAACCGTTTCGACGACTTACGATATTCCTCCACATGCTTCAACAGCGGGTTTGGGCGTTCACGTCTTCGCATCACAATCTGTCAGTCCTCCATAAGTTCATAATCATCGAGTCAGCGATGGCCGGAAGCATCTCTCCCGGCCATCCCCATCGCTAACTCAGCCGATGCTCCACAAAGCTCAACTTACTGTGCTGCAAGCTCTCGTCATGCGAGAACATCTCAACTTATATGCGAACCGTTTCCATACTGCTATGGCCAATAATGCGCTGAAGAGAGAAAATGTATCTACACGCCAAGATGTAATATTTAGCCATTGTATGTCTAAAAATATGAGGTGACACCCTCACATTTGCAATCCGCGCCTGCTCCCCATACTACTTGATGAGCTTTTGAATCGTCCCAATGGCAATCGGTTCATTATCGATGGTGACAAGCAGCGCGTCTGTGAGCGCGTTTCCGCGCTCCTTTATGTATTTCTGCAGGACTTGCCGCATCTTACTCTGAATGGGCACTAGACGCTGCTTAGAACCTTTCCCATGCACGAGGACATTGCCGTCACGAAGATGAACATCCGACAATTGAATGCCAACCAGTTCCGAAATCCGAATCCCGGTCTCCAGCAGCAAGAGCATCATCGTGTAATCGCGTAGACCCGTGAATATGCTCTGATCCGGTTATCGTAGCAGCCGTGCAATCTCTTCCTCACTGAACGCCTGGATAATGACCTTCTCAGCCTTTAGAACGGGCAAATCCGCGCTATAATCGCGGGGCAGGTAACTTTCCCTATGCAGGAATTGAATCAGCCCCCGAACCGATCGAATCCGCCCATTGATGGTGTTCACCTTCAGCCCGAGTTCCTCAAGCATCTAGAATACAAAATGCTCCTTCAGAAACGAAACCGTGAGTTTTCGGCAATCGTCTATCACCATGCCTTGCATGCTCAAAACTTTTTCCAAGGCATTTAAGTTTTCGCGATGCCACCGTTGCGTCTGTTTCGCCAATCCTCGGATATCGCGCAAAAACTGCACCTTCGCATCCGCCAATGAGATGACCCGCTCTTGCGGCACGGCCACCTCTTCCACAAAATCAACCGTATTTTTTTCTGCGTTTCGCCATACCCACACTCCTTTTCCGAGACGTGTGGGGGACTCGGCCCCATTTGCCCGCACTTTTGCGGACGTGTATGCCCACACGTTCCCGCAAAATTTGAGGCAAAATCCCCCTATAAAATAGAAACAGGGTTCTTGCGCCCAAAGGCTCAAAACCCTGCTATACTGCGGCATTCCAGAATTTTTTGGTGTCGAGGACGGGACTTGAACCCGTACGGTTATCCCACACGCCCCTCAAACGTGCGCGTCTGCCAGTTCCGCCACCCCGACACGAAAGAAAAACAAAACCTCAATGTAAAAAACGACGACTAACGCTTTTGATTATACGAACCCTGTCGGCGACTGTCAATACGTCGCAATTACTCAGGTAAAATCTTACTGAAGTGAGACTGGCCCACTCACATAGAAACCTTACCAAAGAGAATGACAAGCGTTTTACGTAATATCCTCAATATTACGCCAGAACCTCCTTACCGAACAGTTCATATCGGGAATACATGCCGAGATTAAGCGGATCACAGATTGGATTTTTTTTGCGGGACTTCAGCTCTGCCCTGTCCTCGGGGGTGGAGTACAGGGGACACGGAAATAGTCACTACAATCGTACTTATTCGGCCTTTTCGTCCCGTTTTCAGTTACCATAAGACCTATTTTGAGACTGTCGATTCACTGGGATTCATAGGACATTCACATTCCCTATAGGGGTTTCTTCTGCAAATTAACCCCCCCATCTAGAATTCTCTTAGGAACTGATTCACCGGTCTCAAATAAGGGACCGCAGGACGCTTATGGGCCTTTTCAAGCCACGTTTCGCATCAATAGGCGTCCGCCAGGCCCTTATTTCAGTAAAATCGGTGCAAACACAGTGGGAAATCGTGCAATAGACGACTTTCACACCCTTATTTGCGTTTCCTCGCTCGATATTTGATGATTTAGCGACTGGGGGACCCTTATTTCCAGAACCGTAAAAATCGATCCCCTGCACACGAAGGAGGGCCACCCCAATCCTGCGGGCAGGACCAGATGGGAGTCCTCCAGACTGGGACTGGTTTCCAAATTAAGGGATTCCCAACCCACTATGCGTTGAAGGACGAGGGAAAAAGCACAAATGTGTGCGCCCTTGCTCTGCGGTAAGATTTTTATGTGAGTGCCTACACGTGCGTACGCCGTACGACGTACGGCGTACGTAATGCCTGCGCAGGAGCCTACCCACGTCAAAACCCGTATAGATGTCCCACACCCGTCTGTGGCCCCTGTCCGGGTCAGCCAGTGCTACAGGTCATATACTGTGGTCGGGTGGTGAGGTGTATGGGAATCCCAATTATTGTGGAACCGCATGCGGTATACGGTCCAGGGAAAATCACCTACGGTGAAAATGTATTTATTGCGGAACACTCCTGGTTCTCGTTGCCACGTCCTGAAGCTGAAATCATCATTGGCAGCAATACACAATTGGGTCGTTTCTTTGGCATGTCTTGCGCCTATCGAATTGAGATTGGCGACAGTTGCCTGATTGGCGAGCGGGTTTTCATTGCGGACGTAGGCCACGCCTATGAGAACCCAGACTGCTGTATTCTTGTTTCCGGTCTCACGGGCCCCAGCCACGTCACGATTGGCAACGATGTGTTGATAGGTGTGGGTGCATTCGTCGGCCCGGGCGTAACCATTGGACAGCATGTGATGATTGGTGCCAACGCCGTGGTGACCCACGACGTGCCGAGCTATTCCGTGGCGGCAGGCAACCCCGCACGCGTCGTGAAGCGATTCGACTTTGCGAGCAGCACCTGGGTAAGTGTGCCGTCCTAACCCGCCTGGGGTTGGGGACCCTTCAAATCTTTAACGCGGCTCGAAATCACGCTTCAAAATTACGCTTCGAAATCACTCTACTCCAGAATTACTCTTCTAAGGTAAACCCCGGTCGGATGGTAAAGTCTGTGCTTGGATGACGGTTTGGATTCAGATGGGGCACGGCCGCATCTTCCGCAACAAGTCGCGCCGCTAACTCGCCAATGGCAGGCCCCCGCATAACGCCAAACCCTTCGTCTCCACAGGCGACGTATAGGCGATCCGTTACAGCACCCAGCAGGGGCCGTCTGTCCGGAGTTCCCCCACATAAACCCGCCCAGGATGAACGCAAGCCGGCCTGCTCCGCACGGGAGGAGAGCCCAATCACGCCTTGCGCAATCGACAATTTAAAAGCATCGTCCCCTGTGGTTTGGTAGTCGTCCGGATTGTGTTCCCAAAGTTGTGTCCCGTCCCCCGCTAAAAGATTGTGTTCTCCGTCCGGTACAATATACATGTCGCTCACTAATTCCCATAGAATGGGCAGATGATGCCCCACAGGAAAATTCAGCGATGCGAGCTGTACACGATAGGGTCGCAGCGGAATGTCCAATCCAGCTGTCTGCACCAATTTCCGTGTCCAAGTCCCTGCAGCTACCAACACTTTTGCTGCCACGAGGGTCTCTCCCGGACCTTCAATCAAGACTTTGCTATCTTCAACCTGAATAGACTTAACGCGGTAGGAGAGTTTCACCGAGAGGCCCTTCGCCACAGCAGCCGAAAGTGTTGCAGTGGCATAGGCTGTTGGGTTCACATACCAATCGTTAGGTGTCCAAAGCCCCCTCACCCCATCAGCCACCCTATCCAATTCGGGGTATGTTCGTACAATTTGATTTAAATCCCATAGCTCGGCAGGAATTCCTTTGTCTAAAAGTCCATCTGCCCGACGTTGCACCAGTTCTGCTTGACTTTGCGAGAAGAGGGTCAGCATTCCATAGTGCCGAATCATTGAGTTGTCTTCACTCCACCGCTGTGCCGCTGCAAATAATTCACGGCTTCTGGTCACCCAGGAAAGATCCTCGGCATTCCATACGAGGTCAGTGACAATCCCCCCAGCTTTCGCGCTACTTTCTCCCGCCACATAAGGATTCGCCTCAAGTAAAAGTACAGACCCGTGTCTCGCTTCCACTGCGGCAAGTGCTGCCGCAGTGCCCCAAACACCGCCCCCGATGATGACTAAATCGTACAATTGAAGTCCCCCCAGAAACAGTCTTCCTGTACAAAGATGTGCATTGAATCAATGAAGAACGCCAATGAAATCATTTCGCCATCTATCTGTATTTTTCCTTTAAACATTTGGTTCAAATATTTATAAAAGCAAGCAATTCATAAGTTAATTTGTAAAACTTCGCGGAAAAGCCTTGCAACCGACTTTGCGTTCATGCAAAGATTAAATGTAATTGAGTCGCCTTAGGTCGAGGAACATGCGAATGTAGGCGCCGCCCATCGTGCTATTGGCGGCGCGGAGGCGCGGTTATGTCCAACACTATCTTTCTTTTGCTCATGCTAGCAGCATTCGGTCATGCGATTTGGAACGGAATTGCGCGGCGTATTCCGGAGCGTGATACGTTTTTTACGCTGATTCTTATGACAGCTGTGATTTTATATTTCCCATTGGCCCTCTGGCTTGCACAGACACACCCCATTCCGTCGCAAGCATGGCCATGGATAGGTGCAAGCACTTTGTTTGAGTTGTTTTACTTTGCTACCTTAGCCAAGGCATATCAATCGAGTTCATTTCTAACTGCATATCCGCTTGCAAGGGGCTCGGCACCTGTGTTCGCGACAGTACTCAGCCTTGCCTTGACAGGGGAATCTGTGAGCCTCACTGGCTTAGTCGGAATAGGCCTGGTTTCGCTAGGGATTTTATGGATTTCGCAACCGAGTTTTTCTCTGACAAATAGGTTTACCTCTCTGCGTAATCCAGGTACGCTCTGGGCACTGCTCACAGGTGCATGCACCGCTTCCTACAGTGTGGCAGACTCTGTGGGTGCAAAGTTGATGTCCCCCATCCTGTTTAAATACATCGTTTTCATCGGAATTGTGTTGGGAAAACTGCTTTATGATAAAGGGACCAGGGTGGCAGGTTCCTATTTTCAACTTGTCAAAGCATATCCCAAGTCAACTTTCACAGGGGGTATGCTGATTTTTGGTGTCAATGCTATCATTGTTTTTGCGCTACAAACCACTCCCGTCGCCTATGTCTCGGCCACTCGCGAAACGAGCATTGTGTTTGCCATGCTGATTGGCCGCATATGGCTCCATGAAAGCTTGGGGTGGGTGAAGGTGCTGGCCATTGCCAGCATCGTGGTTGGGATACTCACTATTAAAGTCTCCGCTTAAAAATCTCAACTTCACGAATTCCAGGCTAAATGCGGGCACACTTCACTTCATCTATATCCACTTTACGTGCACACCATCCACTTTACATGCACACCATCCGCTTTACGTGCACACCATCCGCTTTGCGTTCACACCGGGCGCGGCGGGAAATCCACCCCCTCCACGTGCCATCCCTAAGTTTTTAAGCTATTGCCATAGATGCGCTGGTACAAGTCATAGTTATAAAATACCCGGTCTACGAAATGGCGCGTTTCCCCTACCGGTATCCTGTCGATGGAATTCAACTGTCCGTTCCAAGTGTCACTTTGCAGCCACTGTTGTACCCGTTTAGGCCCGGCATTATAGGCGGCAATGGCCGCCACGCGATTGCCGTCAAATTTTTCAATGAGATAACGCACGTACCAAGTCCCCAGTTGAATGTTGACGGTTGGAACCGTTAATTGGCTGTTGTGGGCACCCTGTGGGAAACCGGCCACAAAAGCCCCCGACTCAGCCAAACGCAGGGCAATCCACTGGGCGGTGCCCGGCATCAGCTGCATCAGGCCGATGGCCCCAGCCTGTGAGACATCGTGCGTATCAAACTTGCTCTCTACGCGGATAACCGCAGCCACCAGCAGGGGATCTACCCCATTGGTTGTGGCAGCATTTTGGATGACGATTTGATATTGAATAGGGTACATCCATCGCCAAAATGTGTTGGACGTAACGAGTGCCACAACGGCAACCAGCAACACAATCGAAGCAAGCATCCGCTTCGGAATGAGAATCAGGCGCCAGTGGGATGACCCAGTGTCCGTAGGGTCTGCCACAGTTCATTCACCTGCCTTCTCGTTTGTTCCAGTCCACCACTGTTGTCAATCACATAGTCTGCCAGTGCTCGCTTCTCTTCAATGGACATCTGTGCAGCAATACGGGCGTTCGCCGCAGCCTCTGTCAAGTGGTCCCTCGCCACGAGACGCTGACGCTGCACAGAAACCGGAACATAGACCAACAGGGTCACATCCACTAAAAGTCGTGTTTCCCCTTCAAACAACAGGGGTACATCCCATACCACAGGCTCATTGGGTGTTTCCGCCAGAAAAGCGGTGGTCTCTTCCCACATTCCTTCTCTAACCCGAGGATGTGTGACTTGATTGAGCTTTTTTCTGGCCGTTTCGTTTTGGAAAATAATATTTGCCAATAACGACCGGTTCAAACTACCATCCGCTCGCAAAACTCGAGTTCCAAAAAATTCTACAATCTCTAACAGTGCCGGTTGATCCGGTTCTACCACCCGCCGCGCCCACAAATCTGCGTCCACAACAAACGCGCCAAGTTCCCTGAGCATCCCTGTCACTGTGCTTTTCCCTGTTGCAATACCCCCGGTCAACCCAATAATCACGCTGCCCGCCTCCCCTGCTACCAAAAGTCGATCGCTCTTTTCACTGCAACACCCGTCTGCAAAGCGATGGCCGGGCGGGTTTGACGACGACGCGGTTGGCACTGCGGACAAAAGTGGGTACCCCGACCTGCCACACGAATTTTTTCAATGGGTACCCCACAAACCCGACAAGACTGGCCTTCCCTAGCATACACTTGCAACTGGATTTGAAACCCTCCATGTCTGCCATAGCCATCGACATAGGTCCTCACAGACGATCCGCCCGCCGCAATAGCCCGTGTGAGTACCTCGCGAATGGCAGACAACAAAGCCTGCGCTTGGACTTTTGTCACTTGGTTGGCGGGCCGTTCTGGGTGAATGCCAGCGGCAAACAAGGACTCGTCCACATAAATATTTCCCAGACCCGCCAGGGTTGTCTGATCCAACAACACTGATTTTAGAGGTGCCCGACGCGAGTGGATGCGATGCCACAACCCCCCTTTTTCCAGCAGCGAATCAAATGGCTCAGGGCCTAGTTCCAGCAGTCCTCGCGGCCAAGGCATACCCCCGTAAACCAGGTCCATGGTGCCAAACTGGCGCACATCCCGGTACCGCAGTTCCGTTTTATCGTTAAAATAAAACACAACATGGGTGTGGGAGGATTCTTCCTCGCCCGCTTTTGTCAGACGGTATTGGCCTTCCATCCGCAAGTGAGAAACCAGGGTAAGCGCGTCGGTATAAATCAGCAGGTACTTCCCCCGCCGCCCCACCCCTGTCACGGTGACCCCGGACAACATGGCGGCAAACACTTCTGGATTGGGGGGAGTTCTTACAATTCTCGGCAGTCGCACCTCTACCCGGACAACCGTCCTACCGACAATTTGAGTTTCCAGATTGCGGCGCACGCTCTCCACCTCAGGCAATTCTGGCACTACCTCTTCCCCCTCTCTTCCCGAAATCTAATGCCAAAAAGTTACTGTCCACAAGCGGACATACCGTCAGTGTACCACCACTTGCTACTTCGCGTCGTACCAGGTTTTCCCGGAGTGAATGTCTACTTTTAGAGGAACGTTTAAGATCAACGCGTTTTCCATTGTTTCCTGTACTAATTCTGTTAATGTGGAAACCTGCCCTACTGGACATTCAAAAATCAGCTCATCGTGCACCTGTAGCAGCATTCTTGCTTGCAACGTAGATTCCATCAAAGACTTGTCTATGCGAACCATGGCAAGTTTGATGATATCTGCCGCAGTCCCCTGAATCGGTGTATTCATGGCAGTACGTTCTGCGAAACTGCGTAGGTTATAATTCGAACTACGAATATCCTGCAGGTATCGGCGACGATTCAGTAGGGTGGTCACATACCCTTGACTGCGCGCCATCGCCACAATGTCCTCCATGTAGCGTGCAACCCCGGGAAACTTGGCAAAGTAGTCTGCAATAAACTGCGCAGCCGCTGCCCGCGGAATGTTTAAATTCTGGGACAAGCCATAGTCACTGATGCCATAAACAATCCCGAAGTTCACTGCCTTGGCCTGTCTTCTCATGAGCGGTGTCACCTCTTCCAAGGAAACCCCAAACACCTTGGAAGCCGTACTGGTGTGAATATCCAAGCCCTGTCGAAAAGCGTCTATAAGAGCCTCATCCCTGGATATATGTGCTAGGATACGTAACTCAATTTGGGAGTAATCCGCAGACAATATGACCCAATCCTCATAACTGGGTTCAAAAGCCCGACGAAGCTTCCGTCCTTCTTCAACGCGAATGGGGATATTTTGCAGGTTTGGTTCACTGCTTGATAGTCTACCCGTTGCGGTGAGTGCCTGATGAAACCGCGTGTGCACCCGTCCAGTCTCCGGCCGAATGACCTTCAACAGTCCTTCCACATAAGTAGATTGCAACTTGGCCAATTGCCGATAGTCAAGGATTTTTGCCACAACCTCATGATAGGGTGCTAGCTTTTCCAACACATCGGCGCTGGTAGAATACCCGGTCTTGGTCTTTTTCACGGCGGGCAGTCCAAGCTTGTCAAAAAGAACCGTCCCCATCTGCTTCGGTGAATTTAAATTAAACTCTGTGCCCGCGAGAGTGTAGATTTCCTGGGTCAACTGGCCAATTTGCATCTCCAATTCCCGACCATAGTCCTTCAGACGTTCCGGATTGACACGGAAGCCTAAAACCTCCATGCGTGCCAGCACAAACTCCAAAGGCAATTCAATTTGATAATACAAATCATCCAACCCTTGTGCTCGCAACCCCTCGGACATCCCTGTCTTCAGTTCGGGCAACAGGCTCGCCATGGCGGCCCACTGGCGAGCCCCGGCAAGTTCACTTCCAGTCAGTTCACTTCCAGTCAGTTCACTTCCAGTCAGTTCACTTCCAGTCAGTTCCTGCTCGGGCGACTTCATGGCAGAGTTTAAGGATGGGGACGTTACACCCACTGCCGTCGTTGGTCGAGAATTGGCTTTACCTAGGGTGGGAGGCGACGTTACGGATCGATGCAACTCTCGCTCCAAAATTACAGACAGTGTCAGTTCACCGTCCGAGGGATTCAACAAGTAGCTCGCAATCATTCCGTCGAACCACAAATCCCCAGGTTTCAAAGTTTCTCCTCGCCCATCTAGAACAACAGTCAGTGCTTTCAGGTCAAAAACCGCTCGTGCCTGCGCTGGCGACCATAACTGCTGCAAGTCGGCCATCTCCAGTTCACCTTGCAGTGAAATGTAATACCCTACATCGCGACTCCCCAAAGCAAACCCCAATAAATTAGCCGTTTGGTAGTCTTCTGCATCCAAAACTGGGATAATTCCCACCCATTCCCCCAAGCGGGGCCAAACATGTGACAATTCCTCGCGAGACTGCACCACGGTAACCGGAACTTCAGCCAAATTATCCTGTTGTGACGACGTCTGGTTGGTCCGCGTCTGGTCCGCATACGGCTGGGAGAACAACTCACTTGATTCTAGGAGAGACTGGAACCCTAACTGCATAAAGACGCGCCTCACTGCGTCTTTAGAAAAACCGTGATAGCGCAAGTTTTCCAGTTCTAAAGGCAGGGGAACATCACGCCGAATCGTAGCCAGTTGTTTGGACATTCGGGCATCCTGCTGGTGTTCCATCAAACGCTCACGCAACTTCACTCCAGAAATTTGGTCCATGTGGGCCAAGACCTCTTCCACCGTCGGATAGACTGTGAGCAGCTTGATGGCAGTCTTCTCCCCCACCCCCGGTACGCCCGGGATGTTGTCCGACGAATCCCCCATCAATCCCTTGAGATCCACAATTTGTGCTGGTGTGAGATGAAACCTCTCCATGACTGCCGCGGGATTATAACGGTCTATATCGGTGACACCGCGACGTGTCAAAAGCGCTTGGACATGTGGGGAAACCAATTGCAGCAGGTCCTTGTCCCCCGACACAATTACCGCATCCAACCCCACTTGCTCTGCAGACAGGGACAAGGTGCCAATAATATCGTCTGCCTCAAAAGGTGTCTGTTCCACCATGACAATGCCAAAAGCGGTCAGAACCTCTCGTACCAGTGGAAACTGTTCTGACAGTTCATTAGGTGTCTTATCCCGCGTTCCTTTATATGCGGCATACAAATCGTGACGGAAAGTCTTCTTTGCGGCGTCAAACGCTACCACAACGTGTGTAGGTTGCTCGTCTCGCAACACCTTGAGCAGCATCTGAATGAATCCGAAAACGGCGTTCGTCAACCTCCCTTCGGCGTTGGACAAGGGGGGTAACGCGAAAAAGGCTCGGTATGTAATGCTGTTTCCATCCACAAGCAACAGTTTTTCGTGGGGTTGGGACATGACGCACCTCATTTTAGAAAAGTAGCCGCCCCGTCGCTAGATACCGGAGCGGCTTGCTATAAAAGTTAAATTGAAGCAGTCGTTCATCGATAATTCCGCTGTGGCAAACTCGCCACAGACTCGCGTCGACTAGCGACCCCCAGCTATCTTGACAACTTTGCGGACAGACTCCGCAGATTTATCAAGGGCTTCTCTTTCTTCCGGTAACAGGTCCACCTCAAGAATTTTCTCAATCCCATTGCCACCCAGCACCGTTGGAACACCCAAGAACAAATCTTGATACCCATATTCGCCTTCCAAGTAAGCAATCGCAGGTAAAACGCGCCTTTTGTCTTTAATGATAGCTTCGGTCATCTCCAACAGTGAGGCACCCGGTGCATAGTAGGCACTCCCGCTTCCCAACAGGTTGACGATTTCGCCACCACCCTTGCGGGTCCGCTCCACAATGGCGTCAATCCTGTCTTTCGGTAACAGCTTCTCTAAAGGCACGCCGCCGACATTGGAGTAACGAACAAAGGGAACCATGTCATCCCCGTGAACTCCCAGGACAAACCCGTGTACGTCTTCCACCGATACACTCAGTTCCTCTGCAACAAAGGTGCGGAAGCGAGCGGTGTCGAGCACGCCAGCCATCCCCACAACCCGATTTTTCGGAAAACCAGAGGTCTTAAAGGCCACGTAGGTCATAGCGTCCACAGGATTGCTCAAGATGACCAAGACGGCATTCGGAGAGAATTTCACGACCTGCTCGGTAACGGCCTTGACAATGGCTGCATTGGTGCCTACTAAATCATCTCGGCTCATTCCGGGTTTACGAGCCATTCCTGCGGTGATGATGACGACATCCGAGTCAGCAGTGTCTTCATAGCTTGCCGTGCCATGAATAAATACATCCGCTCCAAGAATAGGCATGGCTTCCAACATATCCAGTGCCTTCCCCTTGGTTGGGTTCTCCAGTTGTGGAATGTCCACCAACACGATATCTCCCAATTCGCGCATAGCCAGCATCATCGTCGTAGTGGCCCCTGTGAAACCAGCGCCAATCACTGAAATCTTTTTCCGTTTCAACATGGTTATCCCTCCTCCACAATCCTGAGAATTCACGAGTGCAAAAGCTTTGTGGAAACCAAAGTAATAGCACATCCCATCGCCCCACACAGGGCAATGGGAAAGACCATCCAGATTTTACAGATTGGCAATCATTGCGTCTGCAAAACCAGAGGTCTTGACCTCTTTAGCGCCCTCCATGAGGCGGGCAAAATCATACGTAACCGTCTTTTGCTGAATAGTTTTTTCCAAAGCTTCATTGATAACCTGTGCCGCTTCCATCCAGCCCATGTACTCAAACATCATGACGCCAGACAAAATCAATGAGCCAGGATTCACCTTGTCCAACCCGGCGTACTTTGGCGCTGTGCCATGTGTGGCTTCAAACACCGCATGACCCGTAGTGTAGTTAATATTGGCCCCAGGAGCTATGCCAATACCACCGACTTGCGCGGCTAAAGCGTCAGAGATAAAGTCTCCGTTGAGATTCATGGTGGCAATGACTTCATATTCTGCAGGTCGGGTGAGGATTTGCTGTAAGAAGGCATCGGTAATCACGTCCTTGACCACCAATTTGCCTGCCTTCGTTGCGGCCTGCTGTGCTGCGTCTGCGGCGACCTGACCTTGCTCATCTTTGATGCGGTCATACTGGGCCCAGGTAAATACCTTGTCCCCATATTCTTGTTCGGCCACCTCATATCCCCAGTTCTTAAAGGCACCCTCAGTGAACTTCATGATGTTGCCCTTGTGTACCAGGGTCACGCTCTTGCGGCCATGCTGCAAAGCATACTCAATGGCTGAACGCATTAAACGCTGTGTCCCATCCTTGGAGACGGGCTTGATGCCAATGCCAGAAGTCTCAGGAAAACGAATTTTAGTGACGTCCAACACATCCTGCAAATAGGCAACCAATTTTCGGGCTTCTTCTGTGCCTTCCTGCCACTCAATGCCTGCATAAATGTCTTCTGAGTTTTCCCGGAAAATAACCATATCCACCAATTCTGGATGTTTCACAGGTGAGGGAACACCCTGGAAGTAGCGCACCGGGCGCTGACATACGTAGAGGTCCAGTTCCTGGCGTAAAGCCACATTCAAAGATCTAAAGCCACCACCAATGGGGGTAGTCAAAGGTCCCTTGATGCCCACTAAATACTCGCGTAACGCCGTCAAAGTGTCTTCCGGCAACCAACTGCCATACTGATTGAATGCCTTTTCTCCAGCGAAAACTTCATACCAGGCAATCTTACGCTCACCTGCGTACGCCTTATCTACCGCTGCGTCAAGTACTCTTACAGACGCCTGCCAAATGTCTGGACCCGTGCCATCCCCTTCTATGAATGGAATAATAGGATGGTTCGGTACGACCAACTTTCCGTCCTTGAGCGTGATGGATTCTCCCTCACGCGGAGGCTGAAACTGTTTTAACTGCACCACGAAATACGCCTCCCCTATGTAACCAAGTATAAAAACCTCTGGTGACTTCTGCGCCTGGCGGCGCGGCCTCCGGCCACAGCAGGGTCCAATTTAGGCGGTAGCAAAAGCGCCTAAACACGTAGACACGTGGGAGCAGTTGCAACTCCTCCGTATGCGCTAGGCCGGAACGCTCAGACATAGCAAATTACCACCACATATGATACCACAATTGGATAGCGTGATAAACCCAAACTGACCCTTCGCCCTGACTCATTTGACAGAACCCAGTTACGCGCTTTGAATAGGGCCCATTAGCGGATAAAGCCAAACTTATTCTTCACATCGGCAAGAGTGGCTTGACTGGCCGCTGTTGCCCGCTGGGCTCCGGTTTGCAGGAGGGCTAGGAGGGCTTGGGATTCAACCAGCTCATGGTAACGTGTCTGTATCGGTGCCAACATGTCCACAACAACTTCCGCCAAATCTTTTTTAAAGGGCCCATACCCTTTCCCCACATACATCGACTCCACATCTTCAATAGACTTGTCGGAACACAGCGCATAAATGGTCATCAAGTTGCTGATGGCTGGCTTGTTTTCCAAATCATAGTGCACCTCCCGACTGCTGTCAGTAACCGCCCGAGACACCTTTTTGCGAATTGCATCTGGTCCATCCAGCATAGAAATGTACGCTGCGGAGTTTTCATCGCTCTTACTCATTTTTTTCTCTGGGTCTTCCAAACTCATAATGCGCCCCCCCATTTTGGGAATATAGGGCTCTGGAATCGTAAAGGTTTGCCCATACTGGTGATTAAATCTGTCCGCAATGTCTCGGGTCAATTCGAGGTGTTGTTTTTGGTCCTCACCGACGGGTACCCATTGCGTTTGGTAGAGCAGAATGTCCGCCGCCATCAGCGCCGGATATGTAAACAATCCTGCTGTAACCACATCTTTTTTCGCCGATTTGTCCTTAAACTGAATCATCCGCCCCAGTTCTCCATAGTGTGTGACACACTGCAGCAACCACCCTAGTTCCGCATGTGCCGACACGTGTGATTGAACAAACAGCGTAGATTGTTCTGGGTTTATCCCGGCCGCCAAATACAGGGCAATCAGGTTCTTGGTATTGGTCCGCAAAGCTGCAGGGTCCTGGGGCACCGTAACCGCGTGCAGGTCCACAATACAAAAAAAACAGTTTGCTTCTTCCTGGAGTTTTATAAAGTTTTTCATGGCACCTAAATAATTTCCAAGCGTCAGGGTCCCACTCGGCTGGATTCCGGAAAAAACCACTGGTTTGCCGGAGCCATTGATTGGTTCGTCAAGTTGTGGCTGCCCTTGTGAAGTCTTCAAACTCTGTGTAATCACTAAACAAAACACCCCTTCTGTCATGAAGATACGTGCAGAGACACCTTTAAAATGAGAGTCCACCGCCGTCCGCGTTGGCTCTCATTTTATCACACCATATTCTTCATTTCCGGGCCGTATTCTTCATTTCCGGGTCCGTGGTTGTTAACTAAACAATAGGGTAGGGGGCGTGTCTACCAGGTGTAACCACTACAGAACCATTGCTCTCCCCTTATAAACCAATCCCCGGTTGGCATCAATGGTGACCCACTCGCCATCAGTAATCTGTGCCAGTGCACCCTTGGCCCCCACGATAACAGGCTTCCCCAAACTCAATCCCACCACCGCAGCATGGGAAGTCAGACCGCCCTCCTCAGTAATCAAGGCGACCGCCTTCTCGATAGCGGGAACCAGGTCCTTGTCGGTGGCTTTAGCCACTAGGACATCCCCAACCTGTACCCGGCCTAGCAAGTCTTCCCCTGGGCCACAAACCACCGCACGGCCACTCACAGATCCTGACCCGATACCAGTGCCCTGTACAATCACCTCACCGATGGTATGCACTTTTAGAAGGTTAGTGGTGCCTTGTTGGCCTACAGGCACCCCCGCAATAATTAAGACCAAGTCCCCATGTTGCACATATCCAGTTTCCAAAGCCTCGTGGACAGAAGTTTCTAAAACCTCATCCGTGGTTTGCACAGGGGGAATGATTACCGAATACACCCCAAAACTAACACTCAGTCGGCGAGCCACCTCTGCGCGTGGCGTCATGGCTATAATAGGAGCATTCGGTCTGTGCTTAGAAAGCATACGAGCCGTGTGCCCAGATGCTGTGGCCGCTAAAATAGCTTGAATCCCAAGTTCGTCCGTCATTGCCTGGGCGGCGTGACCGATGGCATCTGTGACCGTCTGGCCAGACACAACCACATGCCTGTCCACAACCTCATTTGCCTGCAATCCTGCCTCAGATCGCAAAGCGATTTGCGCCATTGTGCGCACAGACTCCAGCGGATACCGCCCGGCAGCCGTCTCCCCACTGAGCATCACCGCGTCGGTTCCGTCAAAAATAGCGTTGGCCACATCTGTGGCCTCTGCTCGGGTGGGCCGGGGATTCCGCTGCATGGAATCGAGCATTTGGGTAGCCGTAATCACTGGTTTCCCAGCTCGATTGCACAGGGCAATCATCTTTTTCTGAGCCACAGGCACTTCCTCCGTAGGGACCTCAACCCCAAGGTCTCCGCGAGCTACCATAATACCATCTGCCACTTCCACAATCTCTGGGAGACGGTCCAGCCCCTCCCGGGTTTCAATTTTGGCAAAAATGTCCGCATGATAGTGGTGTTCTTCTAAAATTCTGCGCACTTCCAAAACATCCGCCGCTTTACGCACAAAAGAGGCAGCAAATAAGTCCACACCCTGTTCTATCCCAAAACGCAAGTCTGCCGCATCCTTCTCCGTCACTCCAGGAATGCGGAGCGTTACACCGGGGACATTGATGCCCTTGTTGTCTTTTAGGGTGCCCCCATTGGTCACCGTGCAGTGAATGTCATGTCCATCCACCCGGTTCACCACCATGCCAATGAGACCATCGTCTATGCGAATGGGGGCACCCGGATACACGTCCTCCACCAGTCCCTCGTAAGAAATCCAAACTCGTTTTGCGGTCCCGTACTCCAGTGGGTCGATGGTTAACACTAGTTCTTCCCCATCCTGCAGTTCTACCTGCCCCCCCTGAATCTTACCGGTGCGGATTTTTGGGCCTTTAATGTCCAGCATAATCCCGACATGCTTTCCAAGCTTTGCGGCTGCCTCGCGGATGCGCCGAATTCGTGCCCCGTGTTCCTCATAGGACCCATGGGAAAAGTTCAACCTTGCCACGTCCAGACCCGCCTCAATCAAGGATGCCAACATTTCTGGAGACTCACTGGCCGGGCCAATTGTGCACACAATTTTAGTTCGTCTTCTTTGCAATGAACCACACCGCCTCTGATAAATAGATATCTAAATAGCATAAAATGCATCAGTAGATTAAATAGATAGCCTTTCTGCAAGATCATACAGGCTAAAATCCGGCTCGCGGGGCGTGGTGAAAACCGTATCAAAATCTACCGCAGTCAAAACATGGTTAAGCGTCGCAGCCATTTTACCGCTCTCCCCCCGCTGCAGCAATTCAACCGCGTAGGCTCCCAGTTTACTGGCTAAAATGCGATCGTCGGACGTCGGCGCGCCACCCCGTTGAATATGTCCAAGCACCGTCACACGCACCTCAAAACGCGTATGCTCACTTAGGTACTTCCCCACCTCCATGCCCCGGGCCGCACCCTCGGCCACAACCACAATCGAGTGTTTTTTCCCCCGGGCGGCCCCCCGTTCTAGTTTTGCCATCACGTCATCCATACTGACAGCCCGCTCCGGAATTAAAATCGATTCTGCTCCACCTGCCAGTCCTACATGCAGGGCAATGTCGCCAGCATTGCGCCCCATTACCTCCACCACATAGGTCCGGTCATGTGAGGTTGCGGTATCGCGAATTTTATCTATTGCGTCAATGGCCGTATTGACAGCCGTATCAAAGCCAATCGTGCGATCACAGCAAGCAATGTCGTTATCAATCGTCCCAGGGATACCAATGGTGGCTATGCCTAATCGAGTCAAGGCCTGTGCACCTCGAAAGGAACCATCCCCTCCAATAATTACCAAACCGTCAATGCCACGACTGTTTAGTACCTCGGCCGCACGAGTCTGCCCTTCTGGAGTCTGAAATTCTTTGGACCGAGCGGTATAGAGAATGGTTCCGCCACGTTGAATAATGTCGGCCACAGAACCCAGAGGCATAGGCTCTACCTCGTCCTCCATCAGCCCTCGATAGCCCCTGCGAACCCCCATCACTTCCATTCCATTATAAATTGCCGTCCTGACCACTGCTCGAATGGCCGCATTCATTCCGGGCGCATCTCCACCACTTGTCATTACCGCTATTCTCTTCAACATCGGTCGCCTTCTTTCTAAATCTTGACGCCGCATTACGTAGGACATCAGTCCTTCCGACATCAGCCCACAGGACATCGGCCCTTCTGAAAGCGAAAGCAATCACTCGTTACACGTATTTTGTCCCTGGGGGACGTAACAAGTCCCTATTGATGCTCGCAAATTCCCAGTTCCCTAATTTTACAAAACGGATGAACCGTAAATCTAATCATTATGTTCAAAGTTCACCCGCTTTGACACACCCAAGCCACTGCGACTGGGCGTCTGTACCCTCAAGTAGAAATTTTATCTGCCACTTGTTCAAAGTATACTCCCATATTCCTATACTTATCGTACCTTGTCTGCAATAGTTCAGCAATAGAAAGCTGCTGGAGATCAGACAGTGCGTGCTGCACTTGGCGTTTCACACTTTGAATGGCCTGCACAGGGTTCTTTTGTGCACCCCCTTCAGGTTCTCGAATGATGCCGTCTGCCACCCCGAGTTCCAACAGGTCTTGTGCGCTGATGTGCATGGTTTCTGCGGCCCGAGCGGCCTGACTGGAGTCTTTCCACATGATGGCCGCTGCAGACTCGGGTGCGATTACCGAGTACCAGGCATACTCCAGTAC
>QXHL01000025.1 GCA_003584005.1 Alicyclobacillaceae bacterium I2511
AGCACAGATTGGAAATCCGGGTGTTTCTAGTTGCTGCTGAAAAATCATTCGCCATTCTTCACACGCTCCCCCGCAATAAAGCCTTCCACTATATTTGGTGCGGCCTATTTACGCAACAACTTACCCCAATAACTTACCCACGGCCCTAAACCGTGCGTACCGCCTGTAGGGCCACATTGGGGTGATTGGAAATGAGCACATCTACCCCCCATGCTGCCAGGGTACGCAAATCCAAGGCATCGTCCACGGTCCAGGCGCAGACCTTCACGGCCGCAGCATGGCAATCTTCCACCAGCTTCTTTGTGATGAATTGGTAATCCATATTCACCGAGTAGGCCCCCAACCGCTTTGCATCCTGACAGGGGTCTGTCCCCTTGTCCTCATATAAAAGCCCCACCGGCGTACCTGGGAATTGTTCCTGCAGGTAACGCAAACAGGGATGATAAAAAGAAGAAATCAAGACGTGTTTGCCAAATGGGTACTGCAGCAGGATGGGCATAAAGCGGTCCACCAGTGCTTTCCAATCCTCGTTGTAAACCTTGACTTCGATGTTGTAAAAACCGTTTGGATGGGTTTGGGCAATCAGCTGCAAAACCTCTTCCAGCAACGGAATGGGTTGGGCAGGCACTTGGGGCCAACCCTGGGCCGCATTGAGACGACGCAGCTGGGCCAAGGATTTTTCGGAGACTTTGCCACTTTCCTGGGTAGTACGGTTGACAGTTGCATCATGAAAAATAACCGGCACATGGTCTGAGGACAGTTGCACATCAAATTCAAGTCCATCCACACCCAGCGCTAACGCCTCGTTAAATGCCATCAGGGTGTTTTCCGGATACTGTCCACTCCAGCCGCGATGGGCTAATATGAATGATTGGTTTAGCAATAGAACGACTCCTTCCAATCGATGTCTAAAATTCCAGAAAAACAAAACCCCATGGCACACCCCTCCCTACTGCTGGAAGGGGAAACCACGGGGCTCTCATCATCTCCGGCCCATGACCATCATCCCTGTATTGGGTCAAAATCTGTGTTTCACGCCAAATCTTTTACCCCTATAATAAGAATACATGCTGCTATTGATTAGAAGGGAGCCAATATCATCAATACATTAGAGTACGCCCTGAAGAAAAAGCCCATTATTACGGCTGTCACACGGGATGAGGACCTTGACACAGCTGTGAGTTCAAGCGCCAATGTGGTCTTTCTGCTCAACTCAGACATCATGACGTTATCTGAGACCACATCCCAACTACAGGCCGCAGGCAAACTTTGCTTCGTGCACCTGGACCTGATGACGGGAATCGCCCGAGACGCTTCCGGAATTCGCTATTTAGCCGAGCAAATGGGCGTCGACGGCATTGTCACCACACGCACCAACCTCATTTCCATCGCCAAACACCATGGCCTCATGACAGTACAACGCACCTTCATTTTGGACTCTGTTTCCATAGACCAGGCCTTAAAGACCATGCAAGACTCCCGTCCCGATGCCGTGGAAGTGCTACCGGGATTGGTGATTCCGCATGTGCTGCCAATGACACAGGCGGGCAACCATTCTCCCATCATCGCCGGCGGTCTATTGTCGACAACGGATCACGTGCGGATGGTCCTTAAATCCGGCTGTATTGGCATCTCCACCAGTTCTTTACACCTGTGGCAGTGGCAAGACCAGGGTTTCCCACAAAAATCATAATCTGCAGCAATTCAGGAGCAATTCAAGAGGAAACGGTAAAACTTATTGTAACACACTATTGGCTTGCTGGGCGGCGGCTTGCATGGTGGCCGGGTAATTCTAAGGTGTGATGTGCGCCGTTACACCCACGGGCTGACGAAGAACCAAGATGCGCTTGTGGGTGGATGAAGCAGGAACAATTTCGGACAATATTTTATGGTGCGGATAAAACAGAAATACCTTTTAAAGATACTTTAACCAAATCCCCAAGTTCAAGCTCCATGGCTTGTGCGGCTGGTGTGTCCATAAGGACTTCAGCACCCTTGATGCTTAAAGTGAGCCGCACAATGGACCCTAAAAATGTTTTCCTAAGTACTTGTGCTTCCATGCCCACATCACTTTCTTGCATCACAACATACTCGGGCCGAACATAAAAATACCACTTGCCGCTTGTATCCTGATGGAGATGCGTGGTGGAACATTGCAATTCATACCCTGCCCAGCGACAGTGGTGTGTCGTTGCATCATAAGTTTCTAAATTAAATACATTCGTTGTACCAATAAAGGTTGCAACAAACGGTGTAGATGGATGATTATAGACCTCCTCGGGTGTTCCAATTTGCTCCAATATCCCCTCTGGGGACAATATTGCCACTCTAGTGGCCAAGGATAAGGCATCCTCTTGGTCATGGGTAACCAATATCATAGTGACACCTAGTGTTTTATATAACCTGGCAAATTCGCTGCGCATGATGACTCGAACCTTTGCATCTAAAGCAGCCAAGGGTTCATCCAGTAATATAATTTTAGGGTTACTGGCCAATGCCCTCGCAATGGCCACACGTTGTTGCTCTCCACCTGAAAGCTGTGCCGGATAGCGATTGGGACCGGAAATTTTGATTAAATCAACTAATTCATCAACCCTCTTCTGAATCGCCTCCTTTGAATAGTGACGCAGTTCTAAAGGGTACGCGATGTTTTTCCATGCTGTTAAATGTGGAAACAGCGCATACGACTGGAACACGACTCCAATATTGCGCCGATGTGTTGGCACCTGAGTGATATCCGAACCATCCATAATAATATGGCCCTCGTCAGGGGAAATTAAGCCAGCAATCATGCGTAAGATTGTCGTCTTGCCCCCTCCGCTGGGACCCACAATAGATACCAATTCCCCCTGGTCAATATTCAACGAAACGTGATCTATCACCATATGATTCCCAAATTTTTTTGTTAAGTTGTCTAACTGTAAATAGGCCATTAATCCCGCTCCATTTCGTCAAACTACACCAGGAATTTATTTACAAAAGAACCCCATAAGGAAAACTGTGAAACATGCCTACATTGAACGATTTTGTTTTCGACTAGGAAGCACGATAACGATGTGTGATTTTGGGAATAATAAATATCGTAACTGCTAACGCAATCCATGTAATAAAAAAGCTTAAAAATGCCATACTAGCACCTTCCTGCGGATTGTACATAAAAATAGAATCCATATACAGTGGAAATGTAATTAAATTTCCTCCCGTCGTCAGTTGTGTAACTGCAAACTCTCCCATTCCTAAAGCAAAAACCAATAGACTTCCATTTATAATACCCGGAGTCAAGTTTGGAAGAATCACTTTATAAAAACTTCGCCAGGGAGAAGAACCTAGCGTTGAAGCCGCTTCAGTTAGAGTTCGCACGTCCACTCCCATAAGAGCGTTGTAACAGGCTCGGAAAAAGAATGGCGAACCCAGAACAGCAAAGGCGAAGGGCAATAAGTAGGGTGTCCCAACTAATGGCAGTGGCCCCGATGAAAACACGGAAACGTAACCAATCGCTAAGGCCACTCCAGGAACCATAAAGGGCAGTAATGTCCACCATTCCAGAAAAGGCATCCAGCGTGGGTAATACACATACAAGACATACATACTTGGCACAAAAATAATAATTGCAATGGCCACACCTGTTAAAGAAAGAATAAACGATTCTACCATTGCACTTGTGAAATTTGGGTCTTCCACCAGTTTCACATACGCTTCAACCGACCATATTCCACGTGCACCATGGAGAGTTTCCCATAGCAAACCAAGCAAAGGGCTGAGGAGTACAATAACATACAAAAAAATTATTAGTTTATACCCTTGAAAACCATGCTGTTCACGAGAACCACGCATAAAAAGCACTCCCAACCGTCCTACGGATCATTCTCATGTAGCATTTTTTGTAAATTAATAATACTTTTTAGCAGTATGGCTCTATAAGAGACCAAACTATCGCCAACCGGCAGTCCAACGCAAGCTCCAACGATAGGCGAATAATGCAATTAGCATCACAACAATCATATCCATGGACAAGGCATCTCCAACGCCAATATTCATCCCAACATTTCCATTGATAAGAAACCCAATTTGTACAGGAACGAGGTTAATGGTACCCGCAGCTAATGCATAGGCTGTCACGTACGCACCAAAGGAGTTTGCAAACAAAAGAGCAAATACTCCTAATGCTGGCGGAAGCAAAATTGGGAAAGCAACCTTCCACCAATAAAGGGGTCTTGAGCCTCCTAAGGTTTGATGTGCTTCCAACCATTCCTGACGCAGTCCCAGTACTGCAGGAAGGATTAATAGAACCGTTAATGGAATTTGAAAATTAGAGTAGACAATTACCAGGCCGGTAATACTCAACAAACTAAAGCCAGCCGCATAGATATTGATTCCAAATAAATGATGCAAAAGATTTGTATAAACTCCATTTGCACCTAAGCTCACCATAAATGCAAAAGCTAGCGGCACCCCCGCAAAGTTGGCAGTCAAAGCAGAAAAGCTCTCCAAAACACGGGCCATTCCCTGATTTTTTTCACGAGAAATGGCAAGTGCCGCAATAACTCCTAAAACCAACCCAATCAGCGCACTAATCAAGGACACGTACGTCGAAGTAAGAAAAGAAGAGCGATATTGTGTGGACCATGAAGAACTTAGATTATGGATAGAAAAACTACCGTTATTCAGGAATGTCCCTGATAGAATGCCCAAAACGGGAAGTATTTCAAACAAAAAAAGAAAAAGGGCTAGAATAACCAACGTCCCTAGCCCCATTTTACGAGATAAAAATCTATGCCTCACGATTTCAACACCTCAGGTCCCCATTCTGTGTTCACTAGTTTTTGTTGAGCGCTTAAATCTCCTGTGAGAAAGTGGACAGCGCTCATATTGATTTTGGGGAGATGAACGGAACTGGGCAAATGAATGTAGGAAAGTCTAACTGGAAACGCTCCCCCCTCAGCGTAGGAAATCTGTCCCGCATCTGAAAACAAATAATTATTTAATAGTCTGGCCGCATAAGGGTGTGGGGCAGATTGATTAATCACTTCAACGTAGGGCCCCGCCACAGTTGAATTTGTGGGTACAACGACTTTGACAGGCGGATTCCCATTAAAAGTTTGAGCATCAGACTGGCCTAAATAATTCCATGTAATTTCGATGGCTGCTTGCCCAGATTGTAACTCACTCGGATCCCCTAACGCGCCGGTCCAATTACCATCCTGATGTAACTTAGCAAAAAAATTGATACCGGGTTGAATATTCTGTGCGCTTCCTCCAAAAGCGTAAGCCGCTGCTACAACCGCATCAAAAGCTTCGGCAGAGGCCCTTGGATCGTCCACCCCAATGAGTCCTTTGTACTGTGGGTTTAATAAATCCTGCCACGTGGTGGGTATTGTTTTCACTTTAGCAGGATTCACAACAAAAGAAATCACACCGTAATAAGCAGTAGCCCAGTAACCGTTCGCGTCTTTTAAATTACTCGGAATTTGATTCCAATATTGATTTTTATAGGGTGCAAGTACCCCCATTTTCACTGCTTCTGGACCAAATGAAATACCGATATCGCCCACATCACCGATGGGATGCGCTTTTTCAGACTGAAAGGCCTGGAGTTCTTGCGCAGAAGACATATTGCCTTCTGCCACATAAAGAGTTTTTAGCCCATATTTAGTGGAAAAGTTTTTCCACATCCCTCCATAATTCGCCCAATTTGACGGCATTCCAAATCCCACAACTTCGCCTTCAGATTTTGCATGAGATACTAATGTGGACGTTGCTATTCCGCTAACAGGCAATTGTGCAGGTGTAGATGTGGGCGCAGAGGTCTGTGTTCCACATCCGCTAAGAACCATAGCCGTTAATACAGGAGACGTTGCCAAAAGCAAAGAAGTCTTTACTCTTTTTTTCATCATTTTCCCCCCTAATTAAATGACCAAACTGCAATTAGGAATATAGTTATAAGCTCTACGATTATATACTCCCAACTTGTGTATCATCAATTGTGCTTTTAATACCCCATTAATCCCCCCTTTATATGCTTCAAATGAAGAACATTTAAAGTAAATACAAAAACCCAATTGAAAACTACCAGACAGCAAAGCTATCTGCTTAGCTTTCAATTGGGTGTTCTCCATTACTCAGCCCAATTGGCGCAAAAATATTATTAGATTATTTGACTTATTGCTTTTACATAAACTACTTGAACACTCAGGACGCTTCTTGAAGACACTTTCAATCTACTATTTCTAAATTTCATTGTCAACATTTTTTTTTGCAAATCACCGCCCACAACTCACGTGGTGGGCGGTGATTCATCCGCCTGACTGTGGGTGTAACCAAGGCGATTTGTGCGGTTTTTTCTAAATATCCAAACCCCCAGGGCCAGTCCCACTACCACGGAAACGACGGCCGTGTACTGTGCAGCATCCCACCCTAAGGCGAAACGAGGTGAGTCCCCCCGCATAATCTCCATAAAAAACCGCACAATGTTGTAGGTGACCAGGTAGTAGATAAACGCGAAACCCACGGGCCAACCCTTTTTTCGTTGAAAGAGTACCAGAAGAATGGCAAACAAGATGACATCGGCCATCCCCTCCCAAATGACTGCGGGCCACAAGGGATGCAATCCGTATTGTTCATTGGCCAATGTTCCGGGCGGAAACACCACGCCAAATCCGTGCGGATTGGGGGCACCGTATGCACTGCCATTCATAAAATCAGCATCCCGCCCAATACTCTGGCCCAGCAGAATGCCGGGGGCCGCCATATCGGCAAAAAGCAAGATACTCCTGTTGTGTCTGCGCAAATACCAGATGCCGGCCGCAACGCCGCCGACAATCCCCCCTTGGATAGACAAACCGCCATTCCAGACTGCGACAATTTGGCCGAGGTGATGCTCGTAAAACGGCCAGTCAAAGAAAAAAACTTGCCAAAAGCGAGCCCCGGCGATGCCAAAAATCAGAATCATGGGGGCCATATTCCACCAGTGCTCCGTATCCCCCTTCTCCCCAAACACCTTGGCAAAGTACATTGTAACTCCTAACCCGAGCAGAAACGCCAAAGCAAAAATGGTGCTGTAAGAGCGGATGGGAAACGGGCCAATCCAAAACCAATAGGAGTGCAATTGCTTCACCTCACATCATAGAATTTCACATCGACAATCCCCTGGGTATGGCTCTAAATAGATTGAAACGGAATCAAAAAAGTGGGACAATATGTACCAGATAGTAAGGTACGGTTGGTATATTAAAGGCAAACCAGCGGTGACGCTGGGACGCAAAGCCTCGGGTCTGTCTCCAGGCAGATGGCCAGGTTGCTGCCACCACTTATTGCGGGCAGCCTTTGATGGTTGCCCTTTTCGTTATACCACGGGTTCTCTCGACAATCTACCCATTCACCCCTTCCGACTCCGCAAGTTGTGAAAGGAATGAAGCCAAAAAATGCCTGACGGAGACGATGTCTACGCTACCTTGTTACGAAAAGTACGGGATTACGAGTGGTTGGATAGGTGTTCAGAACCGTTCACCACAGCTACCGACGTCGTAGAAATGATGAACCATATTCGTGCGGGAATGATGGAGCGGTTTGAGTTTGACCGCTTTGGTATTCTCGTCGCCACCGTCAATAACCACTATTGTATCATTCATGAAGTGGTCACCCGACAAGACATGGAACCCGTTCCGGCCGGCTCGCTCATGCTGGTGGAAAACACAGGTGTACAGCGGGTGTTCAACACGCGATGTTTCCATTACAACCCGGATGTGGCACACCAACCAGAGTTTGTTGAAGACGCGGAATTTATTCGCATGGGACTGCGCAGCATTGTTCGTTTACCGCTACTGTCCGCTGGCCAAGTGCTCGGTGTGATGACCGTAAAGAGTGTGCAACCCCACCGGTACAATTCGCAAGATGTGCAACTAATGGAACGCATTGCGGGCAAATTCAGTGCGGGGATACGCTCGCTCAAGCTCATCTATGACCTGCGCGAGGCGAGTTTTAAAGATTCCCTCACCCACGTGATGAATCGGCGCTTTCTAACAGAGGTCGCAGACCAACCGGACAGCGGGCTGTTGGAGGAAGTGACTGGCTTGCCGACGCCAAAAGACCCCACGCTTACCGTACTCTTTGTCGATATTAACGATTTCAAACAGCTCAACGACCAAAACGGTCATTCCGTGGGCGACAAACGGCTGCAAGACGTGGCCCAGTTGCTGCTACACATCACCCGGGACAGAGGATTTGTCGTTCGTTACGGCGGTGACGAGTTTCTTGTTGTGCTACCGGCGCCAATCATCGGTGTGGAAGAACAGGTTTATCGTCAGATTCTTGACGGCGTAGCCGTGTTAAACAACAAGTTGCCTGACATCCGGCCCATCCACCTGAGCCTGGGACTGGCACATGGGGACTGGTATCACTTGGATGCCCTCATCCATCAGGCAGACATGGCCATGTATGCACACAAAAGCAACCAGAACCAATCTAACCAGTACCAATCTAACCAGAACCAACCCAACCCAGAGGCCCAGTCCAGACTAGCCAGGGACACCTCCCCCGAGACCTGACCCAAACAGTAGAGGGTTTGCTATTGCTTTTGTGACTTATTATTTTTGTAATTGTGCGTTTGGAACGAAGAAACTGGCCTTGCCTGTCACCACCTGTTTTCCCTCCTGTTGGGTGGCCCACACCTCACAGTGCACTCGGTTGCCCTCTGGGACCTGCTCGCTACTAGAAACCCGCCCTTGGCAAGTGAGAACATCCCCGGGGTGTACCATTTCCTTAAACCGGACACTGAAAGACTCCATTCTTCCTTGCGGACCCATGATATCTGTCAGCAATTGCCCGACAAAGCCCATCGTCAACATGCCATGGGCAATGACTCCCCCCAACCCTGCGGCAAGCGCAAATTCTGCCACCGTATGGATGGGGTTAAAATCACCCGAGGCCCCAGCATAGCGCACCAATTGAATCCTCGTAATGGGCGGTTTAACCAGCGGGCCAAGGACCTGCCCTTGTACATACTTTTCATTCACCAAATGCCCGCGAGAAGCCCCCGACTTTAGTCGCGGGGAGGAAAGCGGGCTTCCGCCGTCAGGCGGAAATGTATTTGGACTCATAGTGCCATCCCTCCTTTTTTATGACACAGTGGTGGTTGTAGGTTCGGTGTAAATGACTGTCATTTGCTCTTGCAAGCGCAACTGTCCCTGGCCATCCCGGACAGACTGTTCCAACACCAGAAACACCATCTTACCAAGGCTCCCCTTGCGTTCTTTTACCTGCAGCAATTGGCTGGAACAGTACAGTACATCGCCCGCTACAATGGGGGCATAATAGGTAAAACTCTGATCGCCGTGAATGAGTCCCTCCTCTGGCAAGGTAAAACCGGCAATCGTGCCATAATCAAAAGTACGACTGAACGTTGGGGGTGCCGGCACACTCGCATAGCCCATAGACCGCGCATACACCTCGTCCCGATAAAGAGGATTCGGATCGCCCAATGCTTCGGCAAAGCGCCGAATGGCTCCCTTTTCCACTTCATTGCGCACAGGTGAAGAACTTTGACCCATAAATGCGGAAAAATCTAGCGTCATGAAATCACCCCTGTCCACGGCCAAATATCGGCCCGTCGTTAGAATTGCTGCAACAATTTGTACGTTGATCATATCCTATGTGGGCGCTTGAATACAATCCACCAAGACCACCAAGACCACCCAGAACTCTCGCCGCGGCCTGCCGCCGCAGGCCAAAAAAAAAGCCCCGAAACGGGGCCAGTGCCTACAGGGCCAATGCCTGTGGAAGGAGGATGCCTCCAATTAAACGGTTTTTTGCAGCTCTACCTGTGCTACAGTGATTACTTTGTCCACAACGTCCACCCGCAATTCTGTGGCGTCTTCGTGTTCCAGCAAGACGTCCGCAATCCTGTCTTCCACCTGCTCCTGAATCACGCGCCGCAACGGCCGCGCCCCAAACACAGGACTGTATCCTAATTCCGCCAATTTAGCCTTGGCTGTCTCTGTAAAGGTAATCTGTACCCCCCGCTCATGCAGGTTGTCCACAACTTCCTGCAGCATCAGAGAGACAATTTGTACCAGATCCCCAGCCTGCAGACTGTCAAATTCCACAATTGCGTCAAACCGGTTGAGAAACTCTGGTTTAAAGTAGACATGCAGGGAACTCAGAACACTGGAGTTTTGCACAGGTTTCTCGCTCTGGCCAAAACCCACCGCAACCTTTCTGTCCACAGCCCCCGCATTGCTGGTCATGATGATGACCGTGTCTTTAAAACTGACTGTTCTACCTTGCCCATCTGTCAGTCGCCCATCCTCCAAAATTTGTAGGAAAATATGTTGCACATCTGGATGGGCCTTTTCGATTTCATCCAAGAGCACAATACTGTAAGGCTTGTGGCGCACCTGCTCCGTCAGTTGCCCAGCTTCCTCGTAACCCACGTACCCTGGAGGGGAACCAATAATCTTCGACACTGAGTGTTTCTCCATGTATTCGCTCATATCGAGGCGAATCAAGGCATCCCTGTCCCCAAACAACTGCTCGGCCAACACTTTTGCCAACTCCGTTTTGCCCACCCCTGTAGGGCCGACGAACAAGAAAGTCCCAATGGGCCGATGACTGGCCTTCAAACCAGCCCGACTGCGCCGAATGGCACGGGCCACCTTGGCCACCGCTGGCTGTTGACCCACAACCTTACTCGCCAAACGCTCTTCTAAGTCCTTCATCTTAGCCTGTTCATCTTTCTGCAACTTGCCCACCGGAATGCCCGTTTTTTGCTCCACAATAGCCTCAATGTCGGCAATCGTGACCGTCGCTGCCGTAACGTCTTTTTGTTGTTTGAATTGCTGGATTAACCGCTGTTCCTCATCACGCAATTGGGCCGCCTGCTCATATCGCTCTTCTTTGGTCGCCAAATCCTTCTGTTGCCGCACCGCGACGACACGGGCTTCCAGTTCTGACGGGGTCTGTGTTCCCTCCCGCAAGTTGACCTTCGATCCCGCTTCATCCATCAAATCAATCGCCTTGTCCGGTAAGAAGCGGTCCTGGATATACCGATGGGACAAGACAGCGCAAGCCTTCAGGACCTCGTCGTTAAACTTCACTTGGTGATACTGCTCGTACTTTTCTCGCAGTCCCTCCAAAATTCTCTGGGTTTCCTCGACAGTCGGCTCTTCCACCAACACTGGCTGCAGCCGCCGCTCAAGCGCCGCGTCCTTTTCAATCTGTCGATATTCTTTCAGCGTCGTAGCGCCAATCACCTGTAGTTCCCCCCGGCCCAACGCGGGCTTGAGGATATTTCCGGCATCCATGGAGCCCTGTGCCGAACCTGCCCCCACCAAAAGGTGAATTTCATCAATAAACAACAGGACATCTTTGCGTTGTTGCACCTCTGCAATCAACTGTTTCATCCGCTCTTCAAATTGCCCCCGAATACCTGTGTTGGCCACCAAGCCCGCCACATCCAGCAAGTACACCTGCTTATTTAAGAGTTTTCTCGGGACCCGACTTTCAGCCACGCGTAGTGCCAAACCCTCCGCAATCGCTGTCTTCCCGACACCTGGCTCCCCAATTAACACCGGATTATTTTTGTTGCGCCGATTCAGAATTTCAATTACCCGGGCAATCTCCTTGTCCCGGCCAATCACCGGATCGACCTTTCCAGCTCGTGCGGAAGCGGTCAGGTTGCGACCCAATTCCTCCAACAGTCCACCGCCACCCTGGCCGCCCGCGGTCATGGTTTGTGGTCCCGCCTGTTTTCCTTGTGACGAGTTGGGGGCTCCAGAAATCCCCTGCAACCAATCTTCCAAAGACCCCTGTCCAGCCTGTCCGGCACCAAACCCACCAAAAGAACTGCTGGGGATGAAACCACCCATTGCAGGATTCATCTGGTTCCCAAGTTTTGCATAACATTCCTGGCACAAGTTTAAATCTTGTACCTCATTGTGATATTGTAAGTGTAAGTGAATCGTTGCCGGATTCGCTTTGCAAATTTCGCACACGGCCATGATTCATTCCTCCTAAATTTACGATTTCTGGTCCGCCACTTTGCTCCCAGCGGTGGAAATTCTGAAGGGCCGGGACCCAAGCGGGAGCAAAGCGGAAGCAAAGTTTGACTTTGACTTTGACTTTCTTTGACCTTCTGACTTTTATTATACCCAGATTTGACCTTTGTGCAACCCCTTCAGAAAAAAATTTAGGGTAGTGGAGCAGGGGGAGAGGAAATAAGCGTCCCCCAGTCGCTAAATCATTAAATATCGAGCGATGAAACACAAATAAGGGTGTGAAAGTCGCCTATTGCGCGTTTTCCCCCTGTGTTTGCACCGATTTTGTTGAAATAAGGGCCTGGCGGACGCCTATTGATGCGAAACGCGGCTTGAAAAGGCCCATAAGCGACCTGTGGTCGCTTATTTGAGACCGTCGATTCAATTCCTAAGTAAATCCTAGCTGGGGGATAATTTGCAGAAGAAACCCCTATGAAGAAATATGCGGGTGCTGAAGGAGAAATTTCTTTAATTCCGTCACATCTGGACCGACTAATACGGTTTCACCATACTTTAGAATTGGCAACCAACGATGGCCTAAAGTCTCGGCTTCCTGCAAAAATTCTTCTCTTTCGCCGACATCTCGCACCTCAAACACAACTGCTTGGCTCTGTAGGAAAGCTATCGCCTGTTCACAAAAGCTACAACCCATTGCAGAATACAAAATGGGCAAAGTCTGCGCCATTCCCTTACCTCCCCCCCGCCCTTATGGCTACGATTCCACTTCCATCGGATGGAGTTTACGAAACCTCTGCCCGCGACAGTCGCAAAGTGGCAACAGACCCAGCGCGAGTAGGATGTACAACAGCCCCGAATTAAAGTCGGTTGCCAAGGGTGTGAAAATTTGTCCAAACCCTTGTCCGGACCACCAATATAGAAAAGATAAAATCATAGACCCAACCAGTGGCACAAGTAGCTTTCGGCCAACCGCCAACCATAATCCAATGCCCAGTTGAATCCCCCCTAAAGTAATACTCAAAGTGGGTCCCAAGTGGCCAACCCACTGCGCCAATCCCTGTGGTTGAACAGACCCAGCCAGCCCTTTACTGGACAGAAAGGCCTTTTGAAACTGCAGGAGTCCATCCATCATCCACACAACGGCAAAGGCCCACCTGGCAACTTGTAGCCCACCCGCAGACCATTGGTTTCTATTGCCGAGTTTGCCTGGCCACACCGCAATCCCCAAGATGACGTAGAGCACCACCGAGCCAGGCGCCCCCGTGAGCGCAATTGCCTGGCCTGTCCACAATTGACCTAGGCCCTCCCCAAACCACCACACAATCAAAGACCAAGCGAAACTTGTCAACAGCGTTGTTTTCGGCAAGATATTCAATATCAAAGCAAGCCCCAAAACCAGCTGGACTGCGGCAAACACAACCCCCCATGCCGCAATGTGTGGCGTAATCCAGCTTGCCACGTCAATAATGGGGACAGAAACCCAACTCGGTTGCGACTGGGCCATGGGAAGAATAACCTGTTGTACAAAGGCGACTGTAAACATGGCTGGCTTCAACTGTAAGAGTCCATCAAGTAACCAAATAATTCCTAACACGAGTTGTAGCACTCTTCGCGAAAAATAGCGAGACAACATTTCCTTTCACCCCCCCTTTACATTCAGTGTTCTGTACGATGCCGCCGTACTGGCCGCCCGCGCCATCCCTCACGGGTTAGTTTCCCTCGTTTGCGATCCCGAAAGTGGATGAATCCCCCTAAGAAAACCACCGCAATCCCCGCCAGCAGTAACCCTCCTATAATCCATAGGCTGTCCATGGGGTCCCTGTAAGCCAGCCAGTGCTCCACATGGTATCGCACCACGTTAAGCCCTTCACCGCCCAGAAACAAAAAGACAAATAAGATCAGCCATCCTGGAGAAGACTTTATCCACCCCATGTGTGTCCACCCCCCTTTTGCGATATTGACTTTCGCCTTAGCATCCCCGCCTTAGCATCCCTGCCTTAGCATTTCTCACCCTGACATCCCTAACTTGCAATTCCTTGCTTGACAGCCGTTTTATTGCAGTCATAAAACTCGAAAAAGGAATGCTCCCAGGAACGAGGCCATGGCCACTGCAACAAGTAGAGCAAACAAAACACCCGCCACAGCAAAGCCAGTGACCACCGTACTGCCCCCCCAAAGTCCGAGTGCTTGGAAAAAACTTTTACGGTGAAAAATCACTTGATAGCTCGCCGACCAAATAATCAGCAAACTCCCCCCGGTTAAAATAGCCAAAACAGCGCCACTCGGGCGGTTAAATTGACTTACATACCAACTCAAATCGAACAAGATACTTAATGGAAGTGTTGCACTCAAGGCATTGAGCAAACGCAGCCGTTGACCCCTCACCTTAAACAGATTGACGGTGAGTACATGGGCTTCCACCACATAAAACCGAAAAAGGCCATAGAAAATCACGGCCCCCAGTCCACACAACATTAGCCACAACAGCACAGCCAAGGCCACAGGCCAGTTCTCTGTCCATCGTAAAAAGGTAGTTTGATACCACAAGGGTCTGACCAAGGCGGCCGTCACAGCCCCCAGCAGCACAGACCACAGACTTCCCCAACGCGCCCGCTGCACACCCGTCCCCAACGGAACGTCCAAAATGGCCTCAAAATGCCGTTTGCCATGCCGGAGCCCCCACAAATCTGTCCAATAAGTGGTCCCCTGCGCCACCGTCAGAATCACCGTTTCACCCCCTCTGGCAATCGCCAAAATTTCAGTGGGGCCCACAGAGGCCACAGGGATTTCTCTTTCCAAACCCCCGCGACCCCCACAGAACCTCACTGCCTCACTGCCTCACTGCCTCACTGCCTCACTGCCTCGGTCCCACGGTCACCACTTCACGGTCACTATTTCACAGAAACTGTTCCACTCGGCGTCTGAATTGTGGGCTGCTTCGCCGTGGCAGAAACATCCAATTCATCCCACATGCCCCCGACTGCATGGCCTGGCAGGCCACATACCAGTGCATATTTCCCAGCCTTGTTTGCAACCACAGAAAATTTTATGGGCGCCTGCCCCTTTACAATTCCTCCACCAAAAGCTGCTGGAATTGAACCCGTAAAGGCGGGTGCAAAAGTCCCCGTAGACATCCTATCCGCCCACGTGGTGACCCCCAGACTATGAGGAAGGCTCGGATCTAAGTTTACGAAGTTGAAGTTCAAGGTCCAGCCCACAGGCACTGTAACTACCAGTTGTCCACTGGAAAACCCATTAAAGTTCATTCCCTGATTAGCCTGGCTGCCCCCAGCTTGCATGTTCAGATTGAGCGTTTTTGGCTGTGCCCCCAATGCATAAAAAGCAGGTGTCGCTGTGGCACTGGGGGTGGTAGCCGCCGTAGTCGATCCGGTCGTGGCAGATCCGGTTGTGGCGGTCCCAGTGGAAGTCCCCCCATTTGCGCCTGGCGTGGCTGCCACTGAAGAAAGAATGGGCGGATTTTCCGCCAGATTGCGATGTGTGTCTGTATTAGGCAAGGCGTAATATCCAACCACCCAAATTGCAATGGCTGCAATGAAACTGAGCGCCACAGAAAGAACTCCCAAAGGAGAAAGCTTCACAATTCATTCCTTCTTTCATCAACCGTGTGACTGCAACTGCATAACACTTAATTCCACAAAGTTTGCGTACCTTGCACAAGCCTTGCAGGCCTTAGGCAAGGGTTGGATTCGGGTTGTTTCCCCATGTAGCATCACTGCGTTGGAAGTTATTCCCTACTTCTACATAGCCATCAGCATTCACGTGATAGTAATACAAGTCCAGCGGTCGCGGCGCAGGGGATGCTGGGGTCTGTACCCCATAAATATTGTACTGACTCCCATGACAAGGACAAAAAAACCATTCTTTTCCGTTCCCATATTCCGGAGCTACAGACTTCCCATTCTCTGTGGAACCGTTCACGTGACACCCCAGATGTGTGCAAACATGGGACATAATCATTAGCTTCTTTTGGTAAACAATCACATAGACATCATTGGAAACGTCTTGTGAATTCCAGCCATCGTCAATGTGCTGCAAGTAATTCACATGGGTCGGCAATTTTTCGTTAAAATCAGAGGGCTTCCAGTTTGTTTTTGAAAATGCTCCGCCAGAGGCCCGGTGGAGTGGGTCAAATGCACTGACCACGAGTGGGCTTGCCACCATTGTCGCCATTAAAGCTCCGGTGCCACCCAAAGCATACGTAAGAAACTGCCGGCGCGACATTACCTCCCGCTGGCCTGACACAGTTTGTGTCCCTTGCGGTGGGAGTTGCGGCGGTTGTGCCCCCCCTGCCTGGTCCAACGCATCTTTAGGCGGCACTTGCCCACTTGCAGGAGTATCCATTTCATTCTCGTGATCCACAATATAAGCCCCCTCAAAACACAACAGGTTTTGGTAGATTCCCATCCAGACGACGGCTTTTGGCGAACCATCGACTGGGTGGTATTCCAAGTTCTCTTACAAAAACACGCGTTGCCCACCGGCTGTAAGAACACCCTCTTTACCCAGCACCACTTTCACAATACGCATGGCTTCATAGGACAAATCGTGGTAGCTGCTCACCAGCCGTTCTAACACTTTTGTGGCATAACCTGCATCCACACAGGCAAACACCGTCGCCAACACAGACAGCTCACTGTCCACACCGGCCAAGTGCACCTCTTCAATGTGATGTTCCTCTAGTAAGCCCACCACGTCCTGTGTTAATGCTGAGAAAGTTCGTTTCTCAATCACCACAGCCCGCGGATGGGACAACAACACCCCATCCGGCTGTTTCGTATCTGGGTCTACCCAGTGAGTCAAAATGATAACCTCATACTCTGAGCCACTGTCTTCTAGGTACCTTTGACACAGTGGTGCAATGTAATCCAAACGATTTCCCAAAAAGTTTTCCTGTACATCCAGACAAATGAGTGCCTTGGACACTTTGGCTCACCCTCACTTTTCCCCTTTTACATCCCACAGCTTTTACATCCCACAGCTAAGGATGGGAATGCGCATATGGATGGGCTTGTGCATACAGCTCAGCAGCATGCTGAATACTTGCTTCATTTGTCAGCCAAATAACCAACACAAGTGTCAACACCATGGCCACCGTGGCCATCGGACGACGCCACGGGTGACGGTGTGGAGACGTGTCCAACCACGGTAAAAATGTCAGGAGGACAATAGAAATTGCGGGGATAAGCACCACACCCACAGCCATGTCCCCACCAGGGAAATACTTCAGGAACTGATAGAGAAAGTTAAAATACCAATCGGGCATGGGAATGTACGATACATCGTTCGGGTTGGCCGCACTCCCCAATGTCACCGGATTGAACGCAATCCACAAAATAAACGCCAGTAAAAAAACGGCACCGACAATCCACTCTTTCAGCAAGAAGTTAGGGAAAAAGGGCTCGTAACCATGGTCAGGCCCTAATCCGTCAACAGGTCGCGGAGGTTTTGGTAGCTTCCGCAGGTCTTTCATCCTTCCTCAACTCCCATTCTCCTAAAATCCCTCGTTTGAAATAAAATGGTGAATTCCACAGGGACTCGGATTTATAGGGGACCCGCAATCCCTTGCAAGCGGATCATGACGAAGTGAACTCCCAGCAAAACCATTAAAGCTGCTGGCAAGAAGAAGACGTGAATCGCATAAAACCGTGTGAGCGTCAAGGCCCCCACCGTATGGCCCCCGACCAATAGGGTTTGAATATAAGTACCCACCCACGGCACAGCACCCGCAATCTGACTTCCCACCGAGGTGGCCCAGTACGCCTTCTGATCCCACGGCAATAGATAGCCAGTAAAACCAAGGGCAAGAATCACAATGAAAATAAGTACGCCGAGCACCCAGTTCAATTCTCTTGGCTTCTTGTACGCACCTGTAAAGAAAACCCGGAGCATGTGAAGAATCATAATGATGATGACGAGACTTGCACCCCAGAAGTGCATGCCTCTCACAACATTTCCGAGCAAGACATCGTTGGTAATGTAGTTGACACTGTACCAGGCATTCTTGATGTCAGGAGTGTAAAACATAGCCAAGAATATTCCGGATAAAAATTGTGTCACAATAGTTAGAAATGTGAGTCCACCAAAGCAGTACATGAAGGCGGACAATTTCTTGGTTGGATTCACATGCGCCGGGACCTCATGCTGTGCCACATCTCTCCACAACGGCGTCACAGAAATTCGTTCATCAATCCAGTCATACACCTTCCTCAGCACTTTCCTCACCTGCCTATACACAAAATTTTCGGTATTCATTTGCTTTGAAAAAGACCCGTTTGTAACTTTTTTTACCTACAGATTATTTGCCCACATGGCTCGCTAGCCCCCACAGTGTGCCGAGGACTGCAAAAAATATCACCACCATCGCAATAGAACCTGAGGCTAAATTCACGTTATTACCCCTCCTTTTCGTAACCCTATAACCTTTCATGTGGTTTTACCGGCGCAAGTAATATCCTCTACTTTCATCAGTTACCAAACAAGTGTCATTTAGACCATGTATTTCGGACTGTTACAAAACGTAATCTGCTATGGTTCAAAAGAACCCCCACATTCATCCGACCCCGACAATATTTATAGTTCAACAAACCTAGTCCAAACTCGCCATTGATCTACACCGTAAGTAATTTGATAATTTTTTAGAAGTCATTAACAAGATGGGAGTGAGGAAAATGCATACCAACGGCCTTGTGGGAATGCTGGTAACCGCCATTGGAATGGTCGCTTTACTGATGATGGCTTCGTCATCAACGCGCCAGAACGTGTTAAAGGTGCTTCGTCGCGAACAAGCAACAGCGAAAGAGTAAGGGGGCTTTAAAATGTTGAAGTTCTATTTCGGGGTTGGCTTAATGTGCTTGGTATTTGCCGTGTTTGCTTTGTTTTTGTCCCAAAACCCCATTACGTTGGCGGCCATCTTTGTCGGCATGTTTTTCGTCTTATTGGGGATTGGACTGTGGACACGGTCCCCCAAAGCCCGCTGGTAGTGGGTATCGCACACTACGGGTAGGAGTGGGGCACTGCACGGGTAGGGGTGTGCACAGTATGAAAACAAAACGGTTGGCAAGGGGGGAGGGAAGACCATGGACAACGCGAGGTACCTGCATCCGCTGTTAATCGCAATTTTTATGGGCCTGTTTACAATTCTGTCGATTGTCAGCTTTCTCAATATGTTTAAGCAGCGGCAGATCTTCACATCACTCATTCTCTTGCTGTCCATCCTGATATTTGGGTACAGCACGTATATCATCGCGACCTCTTAAATTCGCGCTTGGAGGGAGTCCATTTGCAACCGACAGTAGCCCGTTCGACTTTTTACGTTGAATTTTTTATTTCGTTCATCATGATTTTGATTGGATTAGTGCTCGTGATTAAGACGTCCAATTTAACACAGTTTATCGGGGTATTGTTGATGTTTATTCCTTTGTTGGTTGCCGGAGGTTTGGAACTCAGAGAAAAGCATCAGGCATAACGCGCCCATGTAATTCCTGGGTCTCGGGCTGTAAAACACAAATTGCCTCATCCAAGTGGACTATACAGTTTGTCACTATGTACTATTTAGTTAATTTAATTCCAGAGTATGCTTACTTTGTTATTGATACTTACACTAGGGGGATTTCATTAATGAAAAAACAGTTCGTTGTTGCCGCAGTAGGGATTGCCGCACTGGTCACCGTAGCCGGTTGTGGTACACCCGCCAGTTCCGGGTCATCCAATTCAGGCGGTAATGCCGCAGCATCTGGGGCAACCAACACCCCTGCGACAAACGCAGCCCCTTCGTCGACAACCGGATCAGCGGCGAGCACCTTGCCAGTTTCCTATTCTGTGAAAGTTGAAACTGGGAAAATGGACGGCAAAAAAGGATGGCCGGAGATTGTTCCTGCAAACATGACCCTGCCTGCAAATCAGAATGTCACTATCCTCATCCACAGCTACGATGACGGCAATGCACCTATTCCTGAAGGGGACAATGTGGTCAAAGGAACACAATCTGGAACGATGCTTCTCAATGGTAAAGCTGTCAAATCCGTTCCAACCGCAGATGTCGCACACACCATCACGATTCCAACCATCGGTCTTAACATCCCCATTCCTGTGAAGACAAGCTCGGAGCCGTACAGCACCGTTGAGTTTACGTTCCATACACCGGCTACTGGAGAAAAGCTGCACTGGCAATGTATGGCCGCTTGTGGTTCTGGGGCGAGTGGCTGGGGCGGGGCAATGGCCACCAATGGATGGATGCAGGGTGTGTGGACTGTTCAGTAACCGTTTGGTCAAGGTCCTGTTTGAGAAAAGTGATTGGTAAATTCTGAAGCATAGGAATCTTTCGTATTTAATGCTCCCTTAATGCTCCGCATCGGTCCAGACCCGTACTGCAACGGGCCTGGACTGCACTTAAAAGCTAACCCAGGTTGGGAGAGATTGAGTATGGGATTTGGAAATATTGGATGGTCTGGTTTATTGCTCATTTTCTTTATGGCGTTTCTTGTCTTCGGTCCGTCCAGACTGCCTGAACTCGCAAAATCTATTGGCAAGTCGTTACAAGAATTCCGTAAGGCGTCCAAGGGTTTGCTGAGCGAAAATGAACCCCCACAGACAGAGTGTCCCATCACCGAACCACCGCTGAATTCCACAGCGGCTGAGCTTTCCAAACCAGTGCAGAAAGACTGAAACAGGTTCAGCACAGACTAAATCAGGCCCCAAAAGGGCCCTGCAGGGAAGCAAATAAGCACGCATCAGCGTGGGAGGGAATTGAATTGCACCTGAATAAGTTGGTCTTTTTACTAACCAGTACGGTATTCCTCGGTTCCGTGATTGGTGCAATTGTCGGTGGCGCTTCCCTCTTCGTCCGTGTTCCATGGTACACAACAGTCATTGAAGGGGGCCTGCTTGCTACCAACAGCCTGATGGGATTTTGGGCCTATCTAATGTTGGATTACACAGCCGTCCTGACACTGCCTCGTCGTGTCTGGCGATGGTCACAAGCCCTCATCATCGCCTTGGTGCTGTATGATATGGTCTACTGGCGTCAGCACTATGCAGGTGTCACCCATTTGGGACTGCAAAACCATCCAATTTCTTATATTATGCAGGGGCTGGTTCCTTTTGTGGTGGCACTCGCACTCGCTTTCGTAAAGGGGTGGATGGACGGAAAGTCCAGTTTTTTGCCTACACTTTTTTACTTATATGTTATCACCGTACTGGATTGGTTGCTTGTCCTACGTTTACATTCAAACGGAATTATTGACCAAATGGGTCTCATCATCTTGTTGTGCAATGTGTACATCATTTTTATCTATGGCATGCTCGTAAAAAGGTCTGTACACCCATCCATCGTCGCGCTCGAAAGTTGATGCAGGCCGCTTAAAAAATCCCTTAAAAAGGATGTATTGCGATGATCCGTAAGCTGGCGATTGCGTGCTTGATTTCTGGAGCACTGTTTATGGTGCTAGGCATCGGTTTTACGCTCCACCCATAGGTTTTGGACGTGCACAAGAAGCATGGGAAGAATGCCAAATGCTTGCCCCCACCCCCATTTTGGGGCGATGGTTTCTACAAAATTAGGCATTTAGCGCATCTCGTGGTCCCAGGGATTCGAAAGGGTTCCTCACGGGGAGGGTTTATAATGAAGCAAATAAAAGACAAAATGACTGCAATTCAACACTTTGAGGATTTACGAAAACGATTCATCTACACCTCAGTGATTTTTTTGGCGTTTTTTCTCACGTGTTTGGCCTTTATTTCACATATTTATTCCTATCTAGTCTCGCCCCTGCAAAAGTATGGATTTCGACTCATGGTCATTTCCCCTGGAGAAGTCATCTCGGTTTATTTTTCTATGGCAGGCCTCGTAGCCATTGGTCTCACCCTGCCATTTGCACTGTGGCAGGCGTGGTTATTCATCAGTCCAGGACTGACAGAAACCGAACGCAAACATACATTTCATTTATTGCCGATTATCATTGTGATGTTTTTGGTGGGAGTTACCTTTGCGTGGCTCATTATTTTCCCAACAATTTTACACTTCTTACTCCTCATCAGCAGTCAGCACTTTTCTGTGATGATTCGAGCCCGTGAGTATTTTTCTTTTGTGACAGGCATTTGTTTGCCGTTTGGATTTGTCTTTGAGTTACCTGTGGTGGTTGTTTTTCTCACCAGGATGGGCCTACTGACCCCCCATTGGTTGCGGAAAAAGCGCAAACTTGCTTACTTGGGAATTGTCTTGCTAGGTGTATTGATTAGCCCACCGGAGCTCATTTCACACTTAAGCGTGGTGGTTCCAATGATGCTTCTCTATGAAATCAGCATTGGATTATGCGCCATGTCCTACAGAAAACGTCAACGGATTTCTGCAGCGCTGATGAAGTCTGTTAGCTCTTAAAAAATCTTCAGGAAATCTTTGGAAAATCTTTAGTCCCAATTCCAGCAGGCTAGTGGCACGGCCCTGCTGGAATTGGGTTGGAAAGGCCCCCTGCAGGACGCGGGTTTGCGCAATCCATTCAACCTGTAGTTTCTTAGTACATGACACCCGGTCCCGCCATTCCAGGTCCCGGGGCTGCTGTGACGGCCGCGGCCCCCGTGTAAGGGACAAACAGCATGAACAGCACGAAAATAATTAGAAACACCACAGCCCAGCGGGTGTATCCACCAAACACTCCGTACATCCCAATCACCTCCTCCCACTCACAGCAACAGGATATGCCATACAGGATATACGCGTAGCGGCATTCGCCCTGTTTCTGAATGTGCGAAAGGAAAATCAGGGTTTTGCGGGTGTGCACGCTCTGAATTCGGACACTGTTCCGTTCACCCTTTGACAGCGCCGGAGGTCAAGCCTGAGACAATCCATTTTCGAAACAGTATGGTGAGCAAAATAATAGGAACAATGGACACCACGGAGCCTGCAAAAATGGTCCCATAAGGAATCGTGTACTGGCCACTGAAGAGGGCAATGCCTACGGGAATGGTGCGCATGCTGTTATTTTGGTTGAAGGTCAAGGCCATGAAAAACTCTGTCCATGATGCGACAAAGGTGAAAACAGCCGCGGTAAACATGCCGGGTGTGGTCAATGGCAAGTAAATGCGATAAAAACTTTGAAAAATACTCGCTCCATCCACCCTTGCGGCCTCTAACAGTGCTTTTGGCAACTGCAAAAAGTAGTTGCGCAAAATCCAAATGGCAAAAGGCAAGTTGAAAGCTGTGTAAGGAATAATCAAAGCCTGGTAGGAATTCAGCCAGTTGAGATGGCGTAACAGCATGTACAAGGGGGACATAATAGCAATGGCGGGAAACATAGAGATAACAAGAAACATCACCAGTAAGGGCGTTTTCCCCCGCACCGGCAACTGTGCGACAGAAAATCCCGCCATACTTGCAAATGTTAAAACCAAAAAGGTAGAAACCAGGGATACCACCACACTGTTACGAATGTACGTACCAAATCCGTATTTGGTGAAAGCCTCCACGTAATGTTGCAAGGTCCAGTGGACGGGAAACAGGGAAGGTGGATAAGCCCCTAAGGCAAAATCCGTCTTAAACGAGGTAATGAACATCCAGTAGAAAGGCAGCAAAATGATAACCAAAAAGGCAATTAAAATCACATACCGGAAAATGGTTTTCCACTTGGCCTCTATCATTCCGACTCCCCCTCCCGGACCAGGTTTCGAAAGGCTGACAAGAAAACCAAACTCAAAGCCAAAACCAGAATTACGGTACACACCGCCACCGCCGACCCTGGGCCAAAGTCCAGATTTTGAAACATGACTCTGTCCCCTAAAATAGACAAACTTTCTGTGGCCGTACCTGGGCCCCCCTGTGTGAGGACATAGGGCAGGTCAAACATGCCAAATGCCTGCAAGATGCGAAATAAACCTGCCAGGGCAATGCTGCCCCGAACCATTGGGAAGGTCACACTCCAAAAAACGTGCCAGGCATTGGCCCCATCCAAATAAGCGGATTCGTACAGGTCCCTTGGCACCATTTGCAGTCCTGCTAAAATGATGATGACAACAAAGGGGGTGGTTTTCCAGATATCGGCCACCATCATGGCCATCACTGCACTGGTTCCTGTGCCCAACCAGGTTACAGGGGCTCCAATCAGGTGTAGCGACTGCAAGAGGTAATTGAGTACGCCATACACCCCGTTATAAATGTACCCCCACATTTGGGCAGAAACCACAGTAATGAGAGACCACGGAATCAACATAATGACCACCGAAACGTTCTTCAGCCGATCTATGCCATTAATCGCCAGGGCAATCAACATTCCTAGAAAAAGTTCTAGAAATACGGTGACAACGGCAAAGTAAAACGTAAACCACACGGAGTGCCAAAAGGTTTCACTATGAATCACCAAACTGTAGTTTTGAAGCCCCGCGAAATTCATGGAGAACCCATTTACTGTTAAAGAGATGTGGTTTAAACTCATCCACATAGAATACAGAATTGGGAAAAGGGTCACCGCGCCAATGACCAATAAGCTTGGCGTTAACATACCATACCCAGCTCGACGTTCAGGGGCCTGCAGGGATTGGCGCTTATTTCGCACCTTTCCTCGTTGATTTGTAGGTGCTGCATCGGTTTGTGGCGTCATTCGTCAACCCCCTCAAGGGTCTTTGTGAGGTGCCACCAAGGACACCCCACACCCCCCGTTGCTAAAAATTAGAGACCCCATTTCTAAAGATTAAAGTCCCCCGTTGCCACTCACAGCCGACTGAATCTGCTGCTGTGCCTTTTTCAGTGCCGCGCTGACGCTGGTTCCACCCGACAACGCCTGGTTCACATTCGTATAAATGGCCTGTGAGACTTGGGGATAGTTGGGTGTCTGAGAGGGCCGAGAAACGAGTTTCACCTGACTGACAATATTCAACACAGGGTTTACTTTTTTCACCTGCGGATCATTCTGAACGGTTGCATTCGTAGGAATTTCTGAATACTTCGTGGCCAGAATCTTCTGCGCCTGAACTCCAGTCATCCAGTTGATGAACTCTAACGATGCGTTGAGATTTTTTGTGTGGGGATTGACATACAAATCCCAGCCCCCAATCGTGCCGTGCCCGTCCGGCCCGCCAAACGTAGGCAGAGGTTCGACACCCACCTTGCCAACCACCTTTGAGTCTGCGGGGTTTTGCGAGTTGGACCACGCATAATCCCAGTTGCGCAGAAATGCTGCATTCCCCTGGTCAAAAACGTTCATTGATTGGGCCTCTTGGAAGGTTACCTCTGCCCGGGGTGAAATACCGCTGGTGATGAGGCTCTTCATGAAGTTAACGGCTTTTAACGCCTGTGGGGAATCAATGGTGGGTTGGCCTTGACTGTTTAACACCTGGCCACCAGCATCTGTGAGGTACTCCATGAAATCACAAGTCAACCCTTCATAAGAAGCCCCCTGCCAAACGAAACCGTACTGAACCAACCCCTTTTTCTGCAGGGTTTGGGCATCACTCACGACTTGCTCCCAACTCTGTGGGGGTTGCAGGCCAGCTTTTTGTAGCAAGTCTTTGCGGTAATACAAAAAACCAGAGTCCACATAAAACGGTGCTGCGTACACATTGCCCTTGTAGCTGGCCCCCTGCACCAATCCGGAAGCAAAACGAGTAAAGAAAGAACTGGGCAGATACTTGTTCAGAGGCACCGCCAACTGGCTCTGACCAAACTGGGCTGGCCAAATTACATCCCCCATGTAGACATCAGGGGTGGTGGCCCCACCCTCAATTTCTGTTGCCAGAGACTGGCGATTTGTATCGGTGTTACTTGGCAAATCCACCAGTTGTATCTTAATATTGGGATGGGCCTTCTCAAAATCACCAATCAGTGTGTTGCGAATCCCTGTCTGCGCAATTGGTGAAGCGGCCCAGACAACGGTTCCGCTGGCTTTGCTCAAATCCACCGTGCCAGTGGTGTTTTGGGTACCTGAAGTCCCGTTACTCGCCGTGTTGGTGGCGGTATTCGTGGTGGGGGCCGTTCCACAACCCGCCACCAGGGCGCCTAGCGTTACCACGGACAGCCCTAAAGTCCCCAGTTTTGTTCTGTTCTTCAAATTAATGACCTCCTTGTGTTGTGTTTTTCCCATTTTCTTAATCGGAATGGGTACACGGACTCTATTGCGCAAACGGTTTTGCGGCTAAATCGCCCAATTGGGGACAATTCATTGCTTTCCCGCAACCCCGTTTTTGCCATACTGCAAAGTTTCCTAACGATTCACAGTGGTTACAGACTCTCGTTCCACAATTCTATGGGGAAGATACACCGTCCCCAAGGTACTGGCTTGTCTGGGCTTCTCTATCAATCCCACCAAGTGTTCCACGACCGCGTGTCCGATATCTGCAAAAGGTTGTGCCACTGTGGTCAATTTGGGCATGGCCATGTTCGCCATGGGCAAATTGTCGTACCCCATTACGGAGATATCTTGCGGAACCTGTAACCCTTCATCAAAGGCCCGACGCATCGCCCCAATGGCCATTTCGTCATCAGCAGCCAAGACTGCTGTAACCTTGGTGGTGGGACGGGCCGCCAAGATTTTTCCCATTGCTGTATATCCGTGATCATAGCGATATTCCCCATAGGCCACGAGGTCCTCTGAAAAGGGCAACCCATAGTGCTCGAGACCGCGACGATACCCGTCCAAACGCGGTTTTCCAGCCACCAAATCATCTAATGGGCCGGAAATCATCCCGATGCAACGGTGCCCCCTCGAAACCAGATAGGACACTGCATCAAAAGTGGCCCTTAGGTCGTCCACTTTAAAAGCAGGTAGCTGGCGTTCCCCCGTTGATTCTGTAAGGGCCAACACCACGGGGACACCCACGCGTTCAATGATGGGAAAGTAGTCCTGTGCCACCAACTTACTCATGAAAATAATTCCAGAAACTTGGTGTTGGTGCAAAAAACTGAACCCTTTCAAAATTCGTTCCTGGTCGTACTGCCCGGTATATAGGAGAATGCGAAACCCCCTATGTTGTGCGGTCAGGTCTATGCCCTGATAAATCTCGTTGAAAAAGAAATCGGTAATGCCCGGCACCAAAAGCCCCAATGTATCTGGGTGATGGGCGCTGAGTCCCCGGGCAATGGCGCTGGGTTCAAAATTGAGATCCCGAATGACCGCCTGCACCTTGGCCTTGGTATCCAACCCCACTTGTTCTGGCGTATTCAATACTCGAGAAACTGTGGCGACCGATACGCCTGCCTGTCGCGCCACCGTTCGAATGGTGACTCGCAAATCCTCCACCTCGACCTGAATAGAATTTCGTAAAGCGATTACAGTTAGAACTTGGTTTGAATGATACCGTTTACGGAAACAAAAATCAAGTGTTTTTAACATCAGATCCCTCGCATCTGCATAAATTAAATGGGAAGTCTCACCCATTCCCATGACTAGGGTGCAAATTAACAAGGGTGCAAATGGAATGTCAAACAACGAGAGGGGGAGACTATCATTCCATCCTTCATTGCCTTTGGCGTGATTGCTCAAAACACTCCGCAGCAAAATGCTGGTTTATTCGTTGGTGAAGGAAACTTTGGGGGTTGGGATGCCAATATAAAACTGGCACAAGGCCATGGAGGAACTTTTGGTTGGTGGAATCTATTCCCTGCCCAACTCAATGTGCTTCTTGATAACCTGGAGTTTATTGACGGCATGATGAATGACGCAGACCTGAAACCTGTAATTTCCGCGAATCTATAACGAGGAGCGTGAACATGCCATCCATTATCTTGTGTGGTGTATTTCATACAAATACCCCACAACAAAATGCGGGCAGTTTTTTTGGCGAGTATAATTTTGGGGGTTGGGATGCCAATATGAAAATGTCCCAAGGTCACGGCGGGACATTCGGGTTTTTCAATGTTTTTCCCTTCCAAGTCAACATCAATTTCGACAACTTAGAGATTATTGACGGAATGATGAATGACATGGACGTCAAGCCTCTGTTGGGATCTAATGCCTAAATGAGCAGTGGGAAAGCCGTCTGGTGAATCCATCACACACCTCCGAGTGGTTATTCTCATCCATGGGTCCACTATTTACACGGAGGTGTGCAGACTTTTGTCATTGGCTTACACAATCACTTTACCTGAATCACTTTGCCTGAACCCTCTCCCTGGATAATGGATAATGGATACATCCCTAAGCACTCCCCTGCGCTCTCCCACTAAGAATGAACATGTGCATGCTCCATTTTACGTAAAAACATCCATATTGGACCATCTATGTTAGGAACATGCGGTTTATAGCCCAAATTTTTTTGCGGGGCACTTTTTCTGCCCTGGCCTCAGGGGGAAGTGCAGGGGATCTATTTTTACGGTTCTGGAATTAAGCGTCCCCCAGTCGCTAAATCATCAAAAATCGAGGGCTGAAACGCAAATAAGGGCGTGAAAGTCGCCTATTGCACGTTACCCCACCGTGTTTACGCCAAATTTGCTGAAATAAGGGCCTGGCGGACGCCTATTTATGAAAAAAATGACTTGAAAGAGCCCATAAGCGACCTGTGGTCCCTTATTTGAGACCGATGAATCAGTTCCCAAGAGAATCTTAGATGGGAGGTTCAATTTGTAGACTATTGCTCCATTTAGGAACGATACTTGGGGATTCATCGTTGTTCAACGGGAGTTTAATTGCCGCTTGATTTGTTGGATTTCTTTGAGGGGCAGGTCTGTTGTACAAACCCATCCTTGGCATACTCTGCAATGTGCTTATGGGTAATGTCTTTGCCAATTCGTGAGATAGTCAAACGGTTTGTTCTCCTTTATTCTCTTATTATAAAGGTAAAGGCTGGGGAACGGACCGTCTATGCACATCAGTGATCTCAGACCACCGGTACTGTGGGAGAATGTTTTCCGAATCAGATATGGATACGATGGATTGCCAAACTCGGTGGTTTTCTCGGACGACCCGCTCTGACTCTGATAGCTACCGAAAGAGGAAGGCACAGGCCTTCCTCTCGCAGATTGTTTTAACGCCTGTTGTCAAGCCGTCCGCAGCAGCGGTTCCGCACCCTACCAGTTGCCACGTTTCGGTCCCTGTTAATGGCCGCTTTTTTTAGTGAAATGCTTGCCTGGGATTGCTCGTCCCCGTCGTCGTAACAATTGGGATTATTGACACGGCGTTGGCGATCTTGTTCCTTTTGCAAAAGAGGGTACACTGTTCTTGCTGTTCTTGCTGTTCTTGCTGTTCTTGCTGTTCTTGCTGTTCTTGCCGCGCTTAGACGTGTTTTTGGTTTTCAATGTATTGTTTGATGGCAGCCTGCGGTGCCCCACCAACGGTGGAAACAAAGTGCGAATTTGTCCAAAGCGTCGGCAACCAGCTCTTTACTCATGGAAACTCTTGCCTAAACAATCGAGAGGAACGACCTTTGATTAATTTCACCAACCGATGGATTCCGAATTAGGGTTAGTCAATCACAAACTTCCCGTACATGCCCGACTCCGCATGGCCCGGTACCTGACATAGGTAATCGTACTGCCCCGACGCGCTTGCCGTAAAATGGGTGCTGGTGACCGAATACTGTCCATTGTTAGCCACAGGAATAACGGGCAGCCAAGCCCCAGGAAATGCAACCCCTATTCCCATGGTCATGTAGGGATAGGGCGGTGCCGCTGCAGTGACCACTACGTTATGGGGCATCCCAGCATCCTCATTGATGAGCTCCAACGTAACTGTTGCCCCTTTTGCCACATGGAGGGTGGGATTGACCAACCCGCCAATGACAAATTTTTCATCTGCCGTCTTAGGCGCAGCCCACATCACAATAGACACGGTTTTTCCGGTATAAGTCACGCTATTTGCCGTCTGATTCACCGTCGCATGTTGCAAGGATTCTTGCATTTGCTGCACCGCCTGTGTCTGTGTAACTGTCTGCAAATTGGCAGCTGAATTTGCAGCTCCGTTTACTCCGTAGCCGCCGCTACCATAACCGCCCATCATTCCATAACCACCACCGCCGCCATAGCCGCCACCGCCGTAACCGCCCATCATTCCATAACCACCACCGCCATAGCCGCCACCGCCATAACTTCCCCGCGCTCCATAGCCGTTACCGCCATAACTCCCCATCATTCCGTAACCGCCGCCATAGCCAGTGCCCCTGTTGGGACTCGCTAACGAACTCCCAGAAAACTGTGCGGGGTTTGCCGCCCATGGCACAGCCGCACCAGAGGATGGTCCTAACCCACTTCGATTTGTGTTATGGGCCCATACCTGTAAAGAAACAAATCCTGCAACAATCAGCGCACCCCCACCCAGCGCGGCTAATGCCAGTTTTTTCACCATCCACAATTCCTCCTTCAAGTTCAATGGGTTCATCCTACCACCCACTTGTGAAGAACCTATTTTCAATTTGTGGAGAAGTTGTGTGTTTTGTGAAAGGGGTCACAGGGTTGTAAGTTTTGTGAAACCTTTGTATGATCCACACGTGGGTATGCTTGTTTTATCAAAAGCGATGCAGTTCACCCTAATGTGCCCGTAGCCTGGAGATATATGAGGAGGACTCCTATGTACACCATTGACATTCCTGGACGTGCCCCCATCCTACTGACCCATGCCGTGTTTGACTTTAACGGCACGCTGGCTTTCGAGGGCGCCCTGCTACCCGGGGTGGATGGGTGGATGCAAGCATTGCAACAGATTCTCACCCCCATTATTCTCACTGCGGACACAAATGGCACCGCCCAAACCTATGCGGATCAACTCGGATGCCTGATTCAAGTAGTCCCTTCCGGCCACGCAAAAGCTGAAATCGTTCGCCAACTTAACGGTACCGCAGTCGCAGTGGGAAATGGGCATAATGATGCCGCCATGTTCCAAGCGGCAGCACTGAGTATTGCCGTCCTTGGCCCAGAGGGAGCTGCCCTGTCGGCCGCACAGTCTGCAGATGTCCTGGTCACGCAAATCGCAGATGCATTTGGATTACTCCTACATCCGAAACGGCTCATTGCTACTTTACGAAATTGACAACTCACGCTGCTTGATTCGGCACACTCCAACCCATCATAAGGACAGATACGAGCACTGCCAACGCGGCTAAAGAAAAAGCCAGGGTAATTTGCCCCAATAGCCACGAAAGTAATGCCTATTCCCGGCGGGGGCACCGCTACCTCCCTCCACTGCGTCCACTATCTCCCTCCGCGGACACCCGCACGTGGAACGCCCGCCCCGTCAGACATGGGGCCGTTTGAACTAATAAAAGGTGGCCAAGGTCTCCGTCAAGATTGGAACGATTTGTTTTTTGCGAGAAACAACTCCTTTTAGTGTGCCCTGATGGTCCACCAGGGACAAATGATAGGCCTGCTCTACCGCATTCGCAGCGCGGCCCAGTGCAAGCACTACGGAGTCGCTGTTTAAAATATCGGTCACGACGAAAAGGAATAAATCCAATTGTTTTTCATCGATGGCCTGTACTAAAAGGGCCACCAACTCCCCTTTACGGGACAGTACATCGTTAACATCCACCGCATTCACTTGGGCAATTTCAACTTTGTGTAACCCCATTTGAAAGACCTTGGCATCCATCGAAATCAATTCTGGCAGTGTTTTCTCGCTGAGGTTCGCCCCTGCTTTCAGCATCTCTAACCCGTAGTCCGCCAGCGAGTCCACACGAGCAATCCCGGCCAATTCATGCGCCGCCACCACATCCTGCTCGGTGCAGGTAGGAGATTTAAACAGCAGCGTGTCCGAAATAATGGCCGACAACATCAACCCCGCCATTGCTTGGGGGATAGAAAGGTTATTTTCCTTGTACAGTTTTTTCAAGAGGGTGGCTGTGCAGCCCACTGGCTCAGCCCGGTAATACAAGGGATAGCTGGTTTCAAAGTTGGCAATCCGGTGGTGGTCAATCACCTCTATTACCCGAACCCTGTCAATGTCTGTCACACTCTGGGGTTGCTCGTTATGATCCACCAGAATGACGTTCTCTACCTCACCCGCTACTGTTTCAACCAGCCGTGGTGCAGAAACTTGAAAGTGATGCAACACGAACTCTGTTTCTGAGTTCACCGCACCCAAGCGTACTGCTTCAGCTTCCATTCCCAGCCTGTTTTTTAACTCCGCATAAGCGATTGCGGAACAAATTGAGTCCGTGTCTGGATTTTTGTGTCCAAAAACAAGCACCTTATCCATTTAAAATCCCCCTCACTGGTACACCACACAAGCTGTTTACAAACACCCACTGATTCGCACAACACTGATTCTATGGCAACAAGGAACATCCTGTCCACCCTATTGTGTTCCCATCAAATAATCTTTTTACAATTTCAAGTTTCAACCCCACATTCCACCAATCCTAATATGAAAGGGGGTATGACACAGAACATCTTAGCCGCTGGACTAGTGGTGTTAGCCTGTGGAGAGGCCGTTCAAACACGCGCACCTCCCCAGAGTTGGGTCGATAAAGCCCCGATATCAATCGCAGTAGCATGGTTTTTCCAGCTCCGTTGGCACCCACCAGGCCGTACACGCTGCCGACGGAGATTTGTAGACTCACCTTCTCTAAGGCCCGTATCGAACCCAGTTGTTTGGTCAGTTGAACGATTTCAACGGCCCAATCCTTCATGTCGGTTCCCTCCTTCACCAATGTCTGACAAATCGTCTGCAACGACTTCATCTGATTTTGATGGGCTGGTGGAGCCAGACCTAGGAGGGATAACTGAAGGGATGTGACCAAGATTCTCGGATGTCGAACGCTTGGGAACAGGTGTCCACTCAGGATTTTCTCCCGCCCACGGAGCCGTGACCTCGTCCAATAATCGATGTAAGTCTGTGTTCGCCAGATGTAAATGGTGTCCTTCCACCACCAACCGCTCCAATTGAGTCCTCAGGCTCTGCAATCGCTCACTCATGTTTGGAACTACGTCCTGCGCTGCAATAAACGTTCCGCGACCACGGATGACTTCAATGACTCCTTCCCGCTCCAATTCCTGATATGCCTTGGCAACGGTGTTGTGATTGAGAGTCAATTGAACGGCCAACTCCCGCACGGACGGCAAGCGGTCTGCAGAGTTTAGAAAACCCTTTACAACAGCGGCTTTAATTCTGTCGACAATCTGTTGGTAGACAAGAATGGGAAGATTTGAGCAAGGCTGTACCTCGGGTAGTTAAAAAAAGCCAGGTCCACGTAGGACCTGGCTTTGTGTTGTCGTAGGAGCTATTGTAGTTCCTCTTTGAGTTTCTGGACTTCCTCCAGCGGCAAGTCTGTGAACTCCACCACTTTTTGGACAGGCTCTCCCGCCAGCAGCATTTTTCGTGCCGTGGTCACGGCCCGGCTATGTTCGCCTTCCTGCCGACCTTCCTGCCGACCTTCCTGCCGACCTTCTTGACGACCTTCCTGGATACCTTCCTGTCGTCCTTCCTGGTATAATTCCTCTGCAATCTTCGACATTTTTCTCAACTCCTTTCGCAAATGGGTTCGTTGCTTGTCATTCAACGAATGGTCTCCAAGCGCTGCAATCGCACTCACAACCAGGTCTTTTTCGGTTTCATTCGGAACTACGGATACCAGTTCAAGGACTCGATTTAATGTTACAGACATATCCTGTACCCTCATATTCAATGCTAAAGCTAATCGCAATCGATCTTTCGGTTCCCATTGTCCCATTTTCAGGTGCTGTGAAACCTCATCTAACGCCCTATCCCCATCCATTTGGGATAAATATATATTTTCCACGTGATACATCGCAGTGCCAATATTCAACTCGTTGGGGGCATCGTTGACCTTCGCATGATACAAAACCACAGTCCGTATCTGCGTGAAGTGTTGGTGTGCCAAACGGGCATCATATTCCAGAAAGCGGTGCAGCGTCGGTTCTCGGGTGCTTTGAAACTCTAAGTGAAACACGCGCCCGTCTTGCATCCGCCACGCTTTATCCATGCGCAAGGTGTTCGCAGGCAACTCGGTTGGCAACGGTTCTGCCAACTCCACACCCAAGACTCCTAAAACATCCAAAGCCCCACCGGATAGTGAACGGGTGAGAGCTTTCATCATTGTATCTTGTCCAGCCATGGGAACACCTCTAATCCCTAGTATAGGGGGATGGACTCGTCTTCACAAGACACCTTGCCTTTAGCCTAACAATAAACTCTATGAACTCTCCCCCACTTGCTTACGCGGAAGTGGCGATTTCCAGTTTCGTCGAACAAAGCTTGGAAGCCGTTTGGTCCCCAAATCTTATTGGATTCTCCATAGACGATGGCGCTCCCGAGTTTGAAGGCCGCAGGGAAGAAGTTTCGAACCCTCAAAGGCAGGCTATAACCTTAAACAGCGCTTGGCTATTGTTGCAAGATGTGACCAATGGAGCACTTTTTTGTTAGGACTGACGTATGACCTATTGTTGGTTAATAAAGTAAAGGGCAAAACTGCAAGATAGGGATTCGTCTCAAGAACGAGGTTTCAAAAAGTCCCTACAAACGCCCCAGAGTTGTGCATGCAAGGGGACTTTACACAGAAAATTATGTAACAAACTGAACCACCCGGTGCGGCGACATTTCATTCAAGCAGCCGACAGTTTCTCTCGACTTATCCACCAATTTTTGAATTTGCCTCGGACTGTCGTAGCTGAAGAGATCCCCAACTACGACGAGAAATCCAGTCACAGTCACAAGATAAAACTCCTGTTTTTGTAAAAACAATTTAGCATATAACCTATATACACAATTATACTCAATTTTTCATGCGTGGCGCGGGTCGAGGCCACATTCGATACGTGAACTTCCGTTTAATCTGTGAATTTCCCGTAACTCACCCGCAACTGGTGGGTGGTATAGTGTTGGCGATATAAATCTTTCAGTGGTGGAGGAAATTGTTATGCTGAGTGTCAATCAGCGTATGGTATCGACCAGCCGACTTCAGGTTGCAACTTTGGAGGAAGGTGATCCAGAAAAACCGGTTGTTATTCTCCTGCACGGAAACGTGCCCTCGAGCGTATTTTGGCGGGACACGATGCAATACGCAATCCTTCACCCCGAAAACTTGTGCGGCCTGATTTTGATCAGTCCGCTGTCCCCATACGGGTTCTATCCCGGCGGATTCGTTCCCAGTAAAAACTGGCCGGGTACCGCGTCGAGTGAAGATGGGATCGCAAACGCAATGTCTCCGAAGTACGTGAACCTTGCAGGGATGGCAGAGGTTCATAAGCTCTTTCCGATACTCTGGGTTCGGGGAAATGGGGACCAAATCGTATCGGATCTCTCAATGTTCGATTTGGGGACACTCGGGAAATTGGGGCTTGTACCCGGATGGCCTGGGGATGATGTAAAAGTCCACCATGATATACTGAGAAATGGTTTCATCAGCCAATTCCCAAGCAAGGGAGGACGATGTACATAGGGCTGTAGTTGGCCACGATAGAATCGACATTAGTGGCCAACTACACCTGCGCCATTTCCCCCTACCCTAATAGAGGTTATCCAGAAAGGGGTCAGAACTCCCCGACGCATTGCCGCGTCGTCGCACTGCTTGGGTCTGACCGGAACCCCTTCCGGACACGCACTAATAGTAGTTAAATCTGTGTTGTTCTAAACGTTTCAGCGGTAATTTGTATTAGCGTGTTCCGCAAAAACCTCGTCTATATCAGGGGTATGATAACCACTGGCCACGCCCCAATAATAGAATGCTGTCGCTACCACGATAACTACCACCATGTCCCAGGGGTAAGGAATGATGTTTTTGAATCCTCCTAATTGAGAGGAACCTAGGTAAGAGACAATCAACATGGCTATCAGGTAAAAAACCATCCACATTCCACTCTTGATAGACTGGCCATTGGGACGTTGTATTTGCTCTGGCATCACCCAAGCAAAGAAGAGATAAAGGACGACACCAATCAGAATTGCAATCAGTAATTTTGAATCAATATTCCACCCTGTCCAATAAACAATTAAAGAACCAATCACAAAAGCAGCAGGGTTAATCACGCCCGCCCAAGCCAGTCGAAAGGGGCGGCGTCCCTCAGGGACCGTTTTACGAAAAACAGCCATTGAAACGGGACCCAAGATATAAGTAAAGATGGTTGCCGAGGAGACTAATCCAACCAAGGACTGCCACGATGGGAAGGGCAGCAGAAAAATGAGACCCAAAACAAAGGCCACAAACAAAGCCAGAACGGGAATTCCATTGCGTGGATTCACCTTAGCCAAAACCTTAGGGAAATATTTATTTTTGCCTAAAGCGTAGATAATCCGAGAAGTGGATGCCATATACACATTGCCTGTTCCAGCGGGAGACAGAATGGCATCTGCGTAAAGCAACATAGCAAACCATCCCAGATTCAAACTGGCTGCCAGTTCAGCAAAAGGAGCATTGAAGGTGACTTTGGACCAACCCTTGACCAGATCTGTTGGAGAAACGCCAACAATAAACACCAATTGCAAAAAAACATACAAGATTATTGTAATAATGAGGGAAATAATAATAGATCTTGGAATATCTCGTTGGGGATTACGTGCTTCAGCAGCCAAGGCCAAAGACTGACGAAATCCAGTATAAGCAAAAATGACCCCCGTGGTAGCAATGGCAGTCAAAACTCCTGAACTTCCTCCTGGTGCAAAACCTCCAGCTTGAGTCAAGTTTCCCCAATGCATGCCCACTAAGAGGAAGATAATAATGGTGGCAAGAGGCATAATGAACTTCACAAAGGTTACAGTGGTATTGACCTGAGCGAAAAAGCGAACTCCCATATAATTGATAATAAAAAATACAAATATCAAAACAGTGGCTGCAAGTAATCCCCAACCCGTCAATAGACTGGTTTTGCTGTTCCACAACACAGGTAGCCAATGTGAGGCGTACTGCATGACGCCTTCAGCTTCCAACGCTGGGACAGAGGCCCAAGCAATCCATGCAGCCCACCCTGCAATAAAGCCTGTGAGATGTCCGTGGCTAAGATGAGGATAGCGAACGATGGCCCCTGCTTCAGGCAACATGGCTCCCAATTCCGCATACGTAAAAGCAATCACTAATACAGCAAAGCCACCAATAATCCATGATATAACAGCTGCAGGACCAGCCACATTTGCTGCATACAACGCTCCGAACAACCACCCGGAACCAATGATGCCTCCTAGAGAAGACATAGTGAGATCCAATAATCCCAATTCCTTTTTAAATCCGTGCTCTGTCAATTTGTACACTCCTTTAAACAATATCCAAAAATCATGTACTTTAGCACCTATCCCTAGGAGTTCGTCTGACGAAACAACTTTGGATGCTCGCACGAATAAACATGCAGTGAATGTGTCTATACCGCATAACCATTTGCTAATACAGTATGTTTATTAGGCGATTTTCTTAATTTTATTTTGTTAAACGAACTGCTAGGGATCAAGTTACAGAGATACAATAGAAATTTAAAGGGTTTCTGTGACAGCTTTGGCTTGCATGAACAACTGCAGGTAATCTGGGCCACCAGTTTTGGAATCTGTACCCGACATGTTAAATCCTCCAAACGGATGCCCACCCACAAACGCCCCGGTGCACTTGCGATTGAAGTAGAGGTTACCACAGTGCAGGTGTTGTTCCCCAAATT
>QXHL01000026.1 GCA_003584005.1 Alicyclobacillaceae bacterium I2511
AGGGCGGCCCCCTTTCGAGATTGGGGGCCTGGTGTCGGTGGCCTGTGGCAGGGTGATTTGGGGTGGGCAGGACCGTAGCCCGCCCTTTTGTGTCTGTACTTTTGATATTCTCCGGATGCGGGTTGCTCGGGATTGGCTGAATAGGAGAACACAGCAAGGGGACGCCCTCCAAGCGTCGGGGACTTGCGTGTAAAGGGTGGGTGAACAAATACCCAGGTGTATGGGGTCTATCCAGGTAGTCGCTCGTGATCCAACACGAAAATTTGAATCTATAAAAAACAATGGTGAAATTGGAAACAAATTACTGCGACAGGCTGTCTGATGGAGGAGATGAAGTTTTTGACGGCTGTATTGGTGGTTATTCTCATTCTGGTGGCCCTTTTGTTTCTTTCGCCCCTGGCTGTATTAGGGTATCTTTGGGTGCTGTCTAGAAAGCCTCAGCACTCCGTGATTCGTGCCCATCCCTATCTGGGCTGGGTTCGCTATTTTCTAGAGAAGATGGGGCCAGAGTTTCGTCAGTACTGGTTTGACGGAGACAACACAGGCAAACCCTTTTCTCGAGCAGATTTTTTGGGCATTGTGTTTGCATCCAAGTACCGTACTGATTTGATTAGTTTTGGATCTCGTCGGGACTATGAGCAACCGGGATTCTACTTGGCCAACGATTTATTTCCCAAGTTGGAAGAGGAACTGCGCGTAGATAATGAGACGCCCCTGAAGAGTCGAAAGTATGAGGTATTGCGCGAGGGCCTGTTTACCCGGCATGAACGAATGGAGGCTGACAAATCTGCAGGATGGCTGTACGAGGACCCCGATGCGGTTGTGGTGGGTGCGAGTAGGGCCCACCCTTGGCACATTAAGGGAATGTTTGGGGCTTCTGCGACCTCTTATGGAAGTGTCGGAGAACACTATATTTTATCTACGGGCAAGGGTGCCCAGATGGCGGGTGGGTCCTGGATAAACACGGGTGAGGGGGGAGTGGCTCCGGAGCATCTAGCCACGGGTGTGGATGTGGTGGCCCAAATTGGCCCAGGGTTGTTTGGATATCGGGATGACGCTGGCAATTTTTCTTTCACAGAGTTTGTTCAGAAGGCGGCCCAACCCAATATCAAGGCGTTTGAGCTGAAGTTTCACCAGGGGGCGAAAATTCGTGGCGGTCATCTAGAAGGTAACAAGGTCAATGAGAAAGTGGCCGCCATTCGCAAGGTACCTGTGGGGAAGACTGTCAACTCACCCAATCGTTTTCCCTTTCTTACCAGTACAGAGGATACCCTGCGCTTCGTCCAACGGTTACAGAATGAGGGCGGTAAACCAGTAGGTATCAAAGTAGTGGTGGGGGACGGGAAACGCCTGGAACCTTTTTTTCAGGCCATGTTGGATCTAGAGATTTATCCTGACTTTTTGACGGTAGATGGGGGTGAAGGCGGTTCTGGGGCCACCTTTAAAGCGATGGCAGATGGCATGGGGCTGCCTCTGTTTTCTGCGCTCTTGTTATTGGACGACGTCGCCAGACAGTTTGGTGTACGCGAAAAGATCCGGATTTTTGCCTCTGGGAAACTGGTAACCCCAGACAAGGTGGCGATGGCCCTGGCCTTGGGTGCGGATTGTGTTAATTCGGCGCGCGGTTTTATGATGGCCAACGGGTGTATCATGGCGATGCAGTGTCACACTGGTAAATGTCCCACGGGGGTAACCACAACGGATCCCAAGTACCAAGAGGCGCTGGTGACGGAAGAAAAGCAGTGGCGGGTTATGAACTATATCTTGCAGTTGCGGCAAGGGGTATTCGCACTGGCGGCTGCTTGTGGCCTGGCTAGTCCGCGAGAGTTGAACCGCAGTCACGTGGTTTACAAAAACGAGTACGGCCGCGCCGTTCGGGTGTCTGACCTGTTTCCCTATCCGCGAGGGATGGGCCCAATTCCGAAGACAAAAAAACCGGTAGAACCACAGGAGGTGGTTGGATGAATCATACAATGGACGAAATTGTGAATGAACTGAAGGGACTTCCGGACAACGAATTGACGGAAATTTTGGGGCTCATTCGGGCCAAACGGGCGACTTACCACAAACCGCTGGCGTTTGTGCAGGAGCTCATGGGTTTTCGTTACTTGGGGCCGGTGGGGGAGCATCATTTCCAGTACGAAATGCGGGTGACAGATGACTTGCTCAATCGCTATGGGCTACTGCATGGGGGACTGATGACCGCGTTTATTGACACCGCCATGGCAGAAACAGCTTTTCTTATTGACCAGACTGTGGAACGCGCGCTCACACTAAACATGGCGGTCGATTTCATTCGTCCGGGCATGCTGGGAGTTCTAACGGCCGACATTCACGTCGTGCAAAACAGCAAGACCATCATTGTTTTCCAAGGTAGCGTGATGGACACTAAAGAGCAACTGCTCGCCACGGCCATGTCCCATTTCTATAAACAACCCCATCGCCCGTCGTAAGACGGGCGGGAAACCTCTCCCCCCATCGTAAACCATGGGTTGGATTGTGCCTAAATTTTATAGAGGATCGCTAAAAGTTTTTCATAATTTTCTCTTGAATGGTTGGATCTGCTTTGCCCAGAGCTTCCTGCAGCAATTTTTTATCTCGGTCCGCCAAGTTGGGGGTGAGTTGTGAGGCCGCCTGTGCACGAATGGCCAGAAAACCTTTGAGGTCTGAGTCCGGGAGTTGTGCGGCAATCTGCAAATTAGTTTTACAAACATTCAGATACTGTACATCTGTGGCTTTTTCAGCCATTTGTTGAATCAAAGCCTTCATTAAACTGACTTGTTCGGATGCGGGGAGGGGCATGAGCTGTTGAAACAATGTAGACAGTTGCTGTTGCCGCTGTTCGTCAGATAGCTGTGCCAGGCCAATCATATCTGGAAACTCCACTGAGAAACCTCCTAAATAAATAATTGTCACACCTTACACTGCTGTACCTTTATTATTATACCATTCTTTTTTACCTATATTCTGGATATCGCAAAATGATTTTGATCCCATTCAATGCTTGTCTGGGACGTTGCTGGTAGCCCTCGCAAATCCTTGACCGTATAATGAGCAAAGCATGAAAAGACTTGATGTGCGGGAAGGCTGGGATGCAAACATGCGTATACTGGTGACGGGTGGCGCTGGATTCATTGGCAGCAACTACATTCGCTACGTTTTGCGGGAGCATCCGGAAGATGTGGTCCTCAATCTGGATGCCCTGACATATGCGGGAAACTTGGAGAACCTACAGGATTTAGAACACAGTACACACTACCGCTTCATCAAAGGGGACATTGCCAACCCGGAAGATGTCGCGGAGGTGTTTGCGCACGGAGTGGATGGGGTGGTAAATTTTGCCGCCGAATCCCATGTGGACAGGAGCATTCTTAATCCTGAGGCTTTTGTTCGCAGCAATGTGCTGGGAACCCAGGTGCTGTTGGAAGCAGCCCGTCAGGCAAAGGTGGAGAAGTTTGTCCAGGTGTCCACAGACGAGGTGTATGGCACATTGGGGGAACAGGGGTATTTCACGGAAACAACTCCCTTGGCGGCCAACAGCCCTTATTCGGCCAGCAAGGCGGGGGCAGATCTATTGGTTCGAGCCTATGGTCAGACCTATGGGTTGCCACTGAATATCACACGCTGTTCAAATAACTATGGTCCCTATCAGTTCCCCGAGAAACTAATTCCCTTGATGATTATCCAAGCGTTGGCAGATAAGCCCCTGCCAGTCTATGGAGATGGCCTGAATGTACGAGATTGGTTGCATGTGGAAGACCATTGTCTGGGTGTGGACATGGTATTGCGACGCGGAAGACCGGGAGAAGTGTACAATATTGGGGGTCATCACGAACACACAAATCTGGAAATTGTGAATCAAATTCTTGCAGAATTAGGGAAGCCGCGGACGCTCGTGCAGTTTGTCCAGGATAGGTTGGGTCATGACCGACGCTACGCCATGAATGCGGACAAAATTACTCGGGAGTTAGGGTGGCAACCGCAAATTGGTTTTCACGTCGGAATTCGGCAAACCATCCGCTGGTATCTGGAACACCGGGAGTGGTGGCAACGGGTTCGCAGTGGAGAGTACCAGGCGTACTTTGCACAACAATACGGAAATCGGACGGGCAGCCGGATGATTGGAGGGGAGACGAAATGAAGGTCCTGGTGACAGGCGGGGGTGGACAACTGGGTCAATCCTTGGCGAGAGTGCTGACACAGACGGGGCACCATGCCGTGGTGTGCCTGCATGGGGACCTTGATATCACAGATGGGTTGGCGGTTCGGCAGAAGTTGGCAGTGGAGCGGCCTGACGCGGTGATCCATGCCGGGGCCTATACGGCTGTGGACCAAGCGGAAGAGCAACCGGATCAGGCCTATCGCGTGAATGTGGCTGGCACCCGCAATGTGGTTTTGGCTGCGGAGGCGGTGGGTGCTAGGGTAGGCTATGTGAGTACAGACTACGTGTTTGATGGGAAAGCTCACCATCCGTACACAGAGTTTGCGATGCCCCATCCCTTAGGGGTGTACGGGGGCACCAAGCTGGCGGGTGAACAGCTTGTACAATCTCTCAGTTCCCGTTGGTTTGTAGTGCGCACTGCCTGGGTCTACAGCGCTGTGGGAAAAAATTTTGTCAAAACGATGCTTCATTTGGGCCGTCAGGGGGGAGTCGTGCGAGTGGTTCAGGACCAGTGGGGATCTCCCACGTACGCCTTAGACCTGGCGGAGTTTCTGGTGCAATTGTTGACGACGGAACGTTATGGCCTCTATCATGCCACTAACGCCGGGGTGTGCACATGGTATGACTTTGCCAAAGAAATTTATACTGTCGCTGGTTTTGCTGTGGCGGAGGATATAGATGCAGGGGTGCTGGGTCGAGTAAAAGTGCAGCCCTGCACCACGATGGATGTTTCTCGTCTCGCCCCCCGTCCGGCGTACTCCGTCCTGGCTAACCTGGCTTTGCGGGCAGAAGGTTTTTCTCCACTGCGGCCGTGGCAGGAAGCGTTGCGACAGTGCATGGGGGAGTTGGCGCAAACCGCGGAGTTTGGCTGGTTGCGGTTGAATCAGCATGGCTAGGCTGTGGTAGGGGCACAGACGAAACATGGATGGAAAAATGGGAAAGTGGAATAAAGGGGTGTTGAGTCCACATAAAGGGGGATGTATATGAAGGTAATTCATACGCATTTGTCGGAAGTCATCATGCTTGAACCTGCGGTGTTTGGTGATGTCCGGGGGTATTTCACCGAGATCTACAATCGCGGAGATTGGGAGAGTGCGGGGGTGTACACAGAATTTGTGCAGGATAATCATTCCTTTTCTGCACCTGCGGGAACCCTCAGAGGGTTGCATTACCAGTTGCCTCCAATGGCTCAGACAAAACTGGTGTCCGTGCTGGTGGGTGCGATTTATGACGTGGCTGTCGATGTCCGAGTGGGTTCTGCCAGTTTCGGTCAGTGGGTAGGGGTAATTCTCAGTCAAGACAACCATCGGCAACTACTGATTCCTAAAGGTTTTGCACATGGGTTCTGTACTCTGGTTCCGAACACTCACGTGCTGTATAAGGTGGATACACACTATGCACCACAATACGATAGGGGAATTCGCTTTGATGATCCGGACCTCAAAATTGATTGGCCATTCACAGACCCGGTGCTTTCTGACAAAGACAAGCGGCACCCAGGGTTGCAGGAAGCGGAACTTAGCTAGTCTATGAGTCCGTTTTGCTGTGAGATGGATTCCCAAACTGCAGGATAACAAAGGAAGGACGGTGAGACATTAAATGACATTCAGGATGGTACTGGCTCAACTAGAGTCGTCGGAGCACAAACAGGTCAACCTGGTGCAGGCACAACATGCGGTCGCAGTGGCAAAAAATACTCATGGGGCGGACTTGGTTGTATTTCCGGAAATATTCATGAATCAGTTTGCTCAGCAGGCGAATCCACAGTGGGTGTGGCAGGAGGCGGAGTCTTTGGACGGCCCCTTTGTGACTGGCATGGCCAGTTTGGCCAGGCAACACGGGGTGTGGTTGATATTTGGCATGCGGGAAGTACCTGGGATTTCAGACGGGGACGAACGCGGATTGGTGAATTTTCCGCCTCCAGTGGAGGCGGAAGACCTGCGGGTTTTCAACACCACGGTGGTGGTGGATGCGACGGGTGAGGTTGTGGCCCATTACCGTAAGACCCACCTGTATGATGCATTTGGCGGCCGGGAGTCTGAGCAGTATCTGGTTGGCGATGCTCTGTTTCAGCCCATTACAACGCCCTTTGGTCGATTGGGTCTATTTGTTTGCTATGAGTTGCGCTTCCCGGAAATTGCTCGTCACCAAGCTGGACTGGGTGCAGAGGTGTTGATTGTTCCTGCCGCATGGGTACGCGGGCCGCGCAAGGAACACCATTGGCAGACACTGGTTACGGCCCGCGCGTTGGAGAACACAGTTTTTGTGGCGGCCTGTAATCAGGCAGGTCACGTTTATACTGGAGGCAGCATGGTGGTAGACCCCATGGGAATTCCGCTGGTCCATGGGCCAGAGACGGCAGCACTTATTCCGTGCGAGATTGACCTGGAACGGATTGAAGCGGTTCGCGCCAAGCTCCCCTCATACCGTCATCGTCGGCCAGAATTGTATGGGCAGGGCTGAAAGGTCGCTGTAAACGCTGTGTTTTTGGGGTTTCCCAGGGGGTGGCAGATTCAAACATTGACACACTCCTCTAATCCGCTTGTTTCCAGCCTAATCTCAATAGGACAATTTGCAAATTGAGAAGTGGAAAACGAAAACGGCTGCGCCAAATACCGAAAAGTGTACTATCATTGAAAATAGACATTACACACTAAAAAGCAGAGTTCATGAGTGGGGGAGACGAAACATGAACAAAGTGAAGCAACACTTTGCGGAGGAAGTGGCAGCCGTTCAAGGGGATGTGGTGAAGTGGCGCAGATTCCTGCACACCCACCCGGAGCTTTCATTTCATGAAGATAAAACGGCGCAGTTTGTATATGACACACTTCAGACTTTTGGCAACTTGGAGCTTTCGCGGCCGACAAAAACCAGCGTGGTGGCGAGACTTGTCGGCAAACACCCGGGCTTTGTATTGGCGGTTCGGGCGGACATGGATGCACTGCCCATTCGGGAGGAAAATGAGTTTGATTTTGTTTCGCAAAACCCTGGGGTGATGCATGCCTGTGGTCATGATGGGCATACCGCCATGTTGCTGGGAACGGCAAAAATTCTCAGTCGACATACGGATCAAATGAATGGCGAGGTGCGTTTTTTATTTCAACATGCAGAAGAATTATTTCCGGGTGGCGCCCAGGAACTGGTGGATGTGGGGGTCATGAACGGGGTGGACATGGTGATTGGGGCACACCTTTGGGCTTCCCTTGAGGTGGGTAAAATTGCTGTCAAAACGGGGGCCATGATGGCTGCACCAGATACGTTCCGCATCATGGTGCAGGGTCGCGGCGGACACGCTGCACAGCCCCACCTGACGGTGGACAGCATTGCCGTTGCTGCCCAGGTGGTGACAAATCTACAACACATGGTGTCCCGTGATACAGACCCATTGGAGTCCCTGGTGGTTTCAGTGACCGAGTTTATTGCGGGAACGGCAGACAATGTCATCCCCGGATCAGCGGAACTGGTGGGGACCGTGCGCACCTTTAATCCGGATTTGCGTCATACAGCCCCATCCCTGATGGAACGAATTGTAAAGGGAATCACCGAAGCGCACGGAGCCACGTACACCTTTTCTTATCAATATGGTTACAGGCCCGTGGTAAACGACGAACGGGTGACAGAATTGTTGCGGGAGTCTTTGTTAGAGACGTTTGGGACCGAGAGGGTAGTGGATGCGTTGCCCACCATGGGGGGGGAGGACTTTTCCGCATATCAGACCCAAGCTCCAGGCAGTTTCTTTTTCATTGGAGCGGGAAACTTGGCTAAAAACATTGTATATCCCCACCATCACGCCCGCTTTACGGTGGACGAAGACGCGTTACCCATGGGAGTTCAGGCGTTTGTCAATGGTATTTTCAAGTTACTGGGAGAGTCGGGAGGAAAGTAAGAACAAACGTGGACTTGCCCCAGTGGTTCTTGTCTCTGGACCGTGGTATGATGCGGTTAACCTCAATTCGACAGAAGATACGGTATATTGGGACATAAATGTGGTTCCACGCGATTCTGTCGATTTTTAAATTTTTTAGAAAGGAACTGATATTTTATAATGGTTAAAAAATTTTAGAAAAGTTTTAGAGTTTTAGAATAGTTTTGGGTATCTGGGAAGGTACACTTCTTTTGGATGGGCTTAAGGTCTCTGGAAAGGAGGTGGGTATATGTCCATTCGCTGGCTGGCATTACTTCCTGCCCTCGGGGTTTTTGTGGGTGTTATTTTTGCCAATCGCGTCACCCCCTATGTGCTGGGGATGCCGTTCTTGTGGTTTTACGTGTTGCTGTGTGTGCTTGTGACATCTGCGGTGATGGCCATCATTTATGCCTTGGACCCTGAAAATAAGCGGTCCTAAGATGGAGAGAGGGGGAAGAGGAGTTTGCATATCTCGGCCTTAATCATCATTTTTGCCACTATTCTGATTGCACTTTTACTCGGTATTATGGCACAACGTCACAGAAAAATGGACATGGAGCAGTGGACTGTAGCTGGTAGGGGTTTTGGCATTTTGTTTGTGTTTTTACTCCTGGCTGGGGAGATTTACACTACCTTCACTTTTCTCGGGGGCAGCGGTTGGGCTTATGGCGTGGGCGGCCCCACGGTGTATATCCTAGCCTATGGAGCCATGGCTTACGCGCTGTCTTACTTCATCTTGCCGCGAATATGGCGCTATGGTAAGGAACACAAGCTGATTTCTCAACCGGATTACTTTGAACAAGTGTTTCACAGCAAGGCCTTGTCTATGTTGGTGGCACTTGTGGGTGTGGTGGCCATCATTCCTTACTTGCAGTCCCAGTTTACCGGTTTAGGTTTGATTGTGCAGGTGGCCTCATACGGAGAAATTAGTCACGTCTGGGCGATGGTCATTGGCATGGTGGTAATTGCCATCTATGTGACCATTAGTGGTGTCCGGGGTTCCGCCTGGACTGCAGTCCTGAAGGACATCACTATTCTCTTGGTGGTGCTTATTATTGGGATTGCTTTGCCCATGCATGTTGGCGGGCTGTCTGCAATGTTTCATAAGATAAATCAGTTGCACCCCGGGTTCTTAACCCTCGGCGGCCATGGCATGGGTCTGCCCTGGTTTATCTCCACGGTTTTGCTGACCTCGCTGGGATTTTACATGTGGCCGCACAGTTTTGGCGCTGTGTACACGGCGAAAAACGAGCGCGTATTCCGTCGCAATGCCACATTTTTGCCGTTGTACCAGTTGATTTTGCTATTTGTTTTTTTTGCTGGCTTTGCCGCTATTTTAATTACACCTGGGTTGAAAAACACCAACCTAGCCTTGATGGTTGCTGTAGAAAAGGTATTCCCCGCCTGGTTTGTGGGTGTAGTGGGGGGAGCAGGGATTTTAACGGCCATTGTTCCAGGTTCCCTCATGCTGATGACGGCGGGGACTCTGTTGGCGGAAAATATTTATCGCCCCTTGACAGGCGCAACTTCCCGTCAGGTACAATTGGTGGCCCGGATAATGGTGTGGGCGGTAGCGGCTATCACGCTGTACTTTTCCATTAACAGCAATGCCACAATTGTCACTCTGCTGTTGATGGGATACAACTTTGTCACACAATTTTTCCCCGCTGTTTTGCTGAGTCTGTTTACTCCTAGGGGTGTGACGAAAGCCGGTGCGGCGAGTGGAATTATTGCGGGGGTCGCGCTCGTAGTTTACTTCAATCTGACAAGCACCTCTATTTTATGGGGCGTAAATACCGGTTTTCTGGCACTGTTATTAAACATCGTGGTGGTGCTTTTGGTCTCTTCCTTGTCGCGCAACACCTCTGTTAGCGATGTAAAAGGAGTGCAAGTCTGAGCACTGTCGAGCCTTGTGTGGACCCTGTTTCTAGGGCACATCAACTGCGGCCCACCATACTGCCCGTCTGTGCGGGCGGACAGTGTGGTGGGCCGCACATAGATTGTGGGTGGGTAAGTTTCACTTCCCATCAGAAGTTTCTGATTCCCTGCCTGTATGGAACAGATGGGCGTAAAGGGAGAGTTGTATTGAGAGACGCTGGGCTGGATTATCCAAACTTCCGTGAATCAGTGTCTGAATTTGTTCAAGACGGTGGTATAGGGTTTGCCGGTGAATGAAAAGCTGGTCTGCTGTTTGCTGTTTTGAGCGGTCACAGTCCAAATAAACTTTCAAAGTTTGCAGGAGATTGGTATGGTATTTTTTGTCGTGCAATAAGAGAGAGCCGATGTCTTGATCAATTAGATGTTGTATGCTGGGCAATTCACTAAATGACTCCATCCAACGGTAGATTCCGGCAAGCTCATAAAACTGAACGGGCAGATGGTCTGACCGTTGCTGGGCAATGAGCAGTGTGGCGAGGGCCTCTTCATGGCTTAGAAAAACTTCTGATAATTGTTTTGTTTCGCTCCCCACCCCTGCGCGGACCTGGCTGACATCCAGGCCTCGTTTAACAAGAAATGTACTCAAGTCGTTGAATCCAGTGAGAATACGCTGGTGGATGTCGACGCCTTGTGGATGAAGACTGTATTCTAAAATAAACAAAATCGTCGCATGACGAAGGGCAAGCAAGGGACGAATTTGTAGACGGGCAAATGTAGCGCGAATGGTCTGCACCAAGTCGTAGGTGTGTAGGGAAGTTGGAACTGTGGCAGAGGATGGGTGTGAAATCGTGAGAACCATCACCCGATAGGCAAGAGTTCCTCGGTCTATAACAGAGCCCTCAAGCTGGGTGTGGGGGAGGTTATTTTGCAGGACTTGTTCTACAAAACGCTGTTCTTCAACGAAACGGGCTGCCCAATCGCTGTGTACACGATTTCTATGTTGTACAAGATAGGTATGAATGTCCTGTGTAATATCGACAAATCGCACTTGATGCGGGAAAATAATAATTGGGAAATTGTGCTGATTCGCAAGTTCAACAACGGATTGAGGGACCTCTTTAACAAAACTGCCCAGTTCAATACATAGCGCGGCGGCGTGAACATCAATTAATTGGGTTACATAAGACAAAAATTTTTGTTCATCCCCGTAAAATCCTGCTCCAGTAGTGAGTACCATTTCGCCGCCGTCGAGCATATGGCTGACCTCACTAACCTCCAAAATATGTATCCAATGCATTGGGAAAATTAATCCACCGTGACCTGCCACAACTTGGGAACCGCGGAATACCTTCCTCTGAAGGACATCTTCAACGAGGACCTCTGCATCCCTTTCTTTCGTCCTCGTACTCATGGGTACACTTCCTTTCAACACAGTCCCTCCTAACGCAGGCACAAAAGAAAATGTAAGAAAAACATAGTGGATTTAAGTTGATATTAGAAGATGCAGATTTCATCAAAGTGTATGAAGATTCGTGTCTACTTTCATATGCTCCGTACAGTTTTATAAACAAGTATCTATAGTAGTATTTTAGATGAACTAGACTGCAGTTGAAATAGGCTAGATGGCACAGTCAAGGGACAATCTTTGTCCCTTTAGGGGCCTTCAAAACCTACAAAAGGAGGACGAAGTGATGACCCAAGAGATAACCCCTGTGACGCCAGATGTCAAGACCCTTGCAGAGAGACAGGCTAAATACTTGGTACCAGCGATAGCCACCTACTATGAGGAACCGATTGCCATGGACCACGGGGATGGCTGTTACCTTTATGATGAATCGGGACAACGTTACTTAGATTTTTTTGGGGGCATTCTCACGGTCTCTGTCGGTCACAGTCATCCAAAAATCACGGCTGCAGTGGCGGAACAAGTTCATCGGATAACCCATGTATCCACGCTCTATTTGGTTCGGCCAATGATTGACTTGGCAGAGCGGTTGGCCAAAATGACACCCGGACCGCTCACCAAGACATTTTTTACGGCCAGTGGTACGGAAGCTGATGAGACGGCGATTTCAATGGCGCGATTGGCAACGGGGGCTTATGAAATAATAGCTTTACGCCATAGCTACAGTGGTCGTTCTGCGTTAGCCATGACACTCACGGGTCAATCACCTTGGCGCCTCGGGATGCATGGGAGTCCTGGGGTTGTACATGCCATGAATGCGTATTGTTATCGTTGCCCATTTGGTAAAACTCCGGATGCTTGCGGACTGGAGTGTGCCAAAGATATGGAAGAGTTAATTCGTACATCTACTTCCGGACGAATTGCGGCATTTTTGGCGGAGCCAATTCAGGGTGTGGGAGGGTTTATTACACCTCCGGACGACTATTTCTATGAGGTCGCACGGATTGTGCGCAAGTACGGTGGGCTGTTTATTTCTGATGAAGTGCAAACCGGGTTTGGACGAACCGGCAAGCCTTTTGGAATTGAGCACTATGGGGTGCAACCAGATATTATGACGTTTGCGAAGGGATTTGCGAATGGCTTCCCGATTGGAGCTGCCATTGCGACCGATGGGGTTGCAAGCCATTATACAGGTCCATCCATTTCTACCTTTGGGGGGAATCCTGTATCGATGCGGGCAGCCTTGGCAACCTTGGATGTGATGGAAGAGGAGCATCTTGCAGAGAACGTGAAAAACCAAGGTAAGCGCTTACGTGAAGGGTTGGAACTACTTCAACAGCAATTTCCAATTATTGGGGATGTGCGGGGGAAAGGCCTCATGCAGGGGCTGGAATTTGTTCGTAATGACAAAGAACCTGCGCCTGACCTTGTTGCTGAATTCTTTGAACTCACAAAGAGGGAAGGGTTATTAATTGGACGTGGGGGTCTCTATGCCAATGCGGTCCGCATTGCTCCACCCATGAATGTCACTCACTCACAGGTGGAGGATGCTCTTGCAGTGATGAAACAGGCCCTGACACATATGTACGAGCAACACCCAGACCTCACACAGGTTCGGTGAACCTGTGTGATTTTCGAGTGAGTTCCTCGGGTTTAAGTGAGTTCTTCGAGAATGAATAAGGAGGTTTTTTGTATGGCGATTTTGAAAAATTTTATCAATGGTAAGTTTGTGGACGCACAGGCAGAACAATGGCAAGATCTCCCTAACCCCGCCAACGGCGAACGAATGGCACAGGTACCTTTATCACAGGCCCAAGACGTGGACAAAGCGGTGGCTGCAGCGTCGGCGGCATTTGAAAATTGGGCACGAGTACCGGCAATGGAAAGGGCTCGATATTTATTTCGTTTTCGTGACCTGTTGGAACAAAACAAAGCAGAACTGGCGGAATTGGTGACACGAGAAAATGGCAAAAACTTGGACGACGCAAAGGGGGAAGTGCGACGGGGGATTGAAGTTGTAGAGTTTGCTTGCGGAATTCCCACACTGATGATGGGACGGGTTTCAGCCGATGTTTCTCGGGGCATTGACCAAGAATTAATTCGTTATCCACTAGGTGTGGTGGCAGCCATCACGCCATTTAATTTTCCCTTTATGGTGCCGCTGTGGTCACTTCCTATTGCAATTGCTGCAGGCAATACATTTGTGCTTAAACCCTCTGAGCGTACGCCACAGTCCTCCAACCGGCTTGCCGAGTTATTATTGGAAACCGGATTACCTGCGGGTGTAGTGAACATTGTTCATGGTGCAAAGGAAGTGGTAGACCGGGTTTTAGAGCACCCAGATATTAAAGCCGTTTCTTTTGTCGGCTCAGCGCCAGTGGCCAAGTACGTGTACCAGACGGCGGCGGCCCACGGCAAGCGAGTGCAGGCCCTGGCAGGTGCGAAAAATTATCACATCGTTTTAAAAGATGCTCCGCTAGAAAAAGTAATCAGTCTATTGATGAGCTCTGCATTTGGGAATGCGGGCGAGCGTTGCCTGGCGGGGACGGTTGTGCTCGTCGAGGATGCAGTGGCAGACAACTTTGTGGACGCACTACGCAAGGCGGCAGAAGAATTGCCAATTGGGGATGGCATGGTGCCTGGAAATGAACTGGGACCAGTTATCCGTGAAGACCATCGACAAAAAGTCATTGGGTACATTGATACAGGGGTCAAAGAAGGGGCGCAACTCCTCCTGGATGGCCGAAAACTAAACGTGTCGCTGCCTACGGGATATTTCCTAGGTCCAACCTTGTTTGACCATGTGACTCCTGAGATGACAATTGTTCGTGAAGAGATTTTTGGTCCAGTCTTGAGTATCATGCGCGTTTCAGACCTTAAAGAGGCGTTGTCGATTGCCAATCGGTCCCGCTATGGGAATTCTGCAACTCTTTACACCAACAGTGGCCCTGCGGCTCGAACCTTCCGGGAACAGATTCAGGCGGGGATGTTGGGAATCAATATCGGCGTACCAGCTCCGATGGCCTTTTTCCCATTCGGGGGTTGGAAGGGCTCTTTTTATGGGGATTTGCATGCCACGGGGCAAGAGGGAGTGGACTTTTACACGCAGGAGAAAGTCGTAATTACGCGCTGGCTGTAGAGAAGCATAGAAAATAATCTAGCAATGTCAGATAATATAACATTAATTGTTGATAATAGAAATCCCTGGTGATATTCTGTCACCAGGGATTGAGAGGGAAGGATGGTGGCATATGAACGCGGACGCACCGGTGGGGGATGAAATTGATTCACTGCACCGTATGGTCTACAGGCCAATCTCCCAGTTTGAGGCCCTGCAGGAAGCAAATCGCTGTCTATATTGCTATGACGCGCCGTGCACCAAAGCTTGCCCGACCCACATTGATGTGCCTGCTTTTATTCGTAAAATTACGACGAAAAATTTGCAGGGGAGCGCCCGTGTAATTATGGAGGCAAACCCTGTTGGAGCCAGTTGTGCCCGGGTTTGCCCGACAGAGCAACTGTGTGAAGGGGCCTGTGTATTGCAGAAGAATGCGGTCCCCATTCGGATTGGCGACCTGCAACGCTACGTGACTGATTTTGCGCGAGACCGGGACCTGACCCTGTTTTCGCCCGGTCCGTCGAGTGGTAAGCGGGTTGCCATCCTCGGTGGCGGGCCTGCGGGGTTGTCTGCAGCCCGCGAGTTGGCGCGGTTTGGACATACAGTGACTATTTACGAACAAAAACCGCACCTTGGTGGGCTAGATACCTATGGAATTGTCCCTTTTCGGTTGCCTGTGGATATCTCTTTATGGGAAGTGGAACAAGTTCGCAAGCTCGGCGTGGAGATGGTCACTGGCGTGCGGGTAGGGCAGGATGTGGATTTCAACCACATTGTCAATAGTTTTGATGCTGTAGTGTTGGCTGTGGGAATGGGAACGGTGCCTAAACTCAATATTCCGGGTGAGGAGCTCGAGGGCGTTTGGGATGCACTTGCGTTGATTGAACAAGTGAAGTCGGGTCTGTTCAAGGGTTCCTTGGGGGAGCATGTGGTTGTCATTGGGGCTGGAAACACAGCTATTGATGCAGCTACAAGTGCCTGTCGTTTGGGTGTGCCCGAGGTTGAAATTTATTATCGCCGGACGCAGCGGGAAATGACCGCGTATCCATCAGAATTCAACTTTGCTAAACAAGAGGGGGTGGGGTTTCACTGGTTGAGCCTTCCAAAACAGATTTTGGGGCAAGGTGGGCGGGTCACGGGGATAGAGTTCTTGAAGGCCCGTTTCGCAGAGGACAATAACGGTCGGCCTGTGCCAGTGCCGATTCTCGGATCAGAGTTTGTGGTTCCAACGGATGGAGTAATTCGGGCTATTGGTCAATCCCGGGTTACCGAATTTCTACAATCATCGGGTATAAAAACTGAACACGGCGTTATCTCAGTAAATTCAAACGGACAAACAAGCCACCCAAAGGTATTCGCGGCAGGAGACTGTATCTTTGCGAAGGGTCACTCCGAGGCTATGGTGGTGGAAGCGGCCCAACAGGGAAAAATCGCAGCTGCCAGTATCCACCGTTTTCTTTCTGAAAAAAATGGATAAATCCTTGTTGTACCCTTACCTAGATTGGATGGAGGGTTAAAAATGGCAGACCTCTCGGTAAACGTCGCCGGCATTCACAGCCCTAATCCGTTTTGGTTGGCTTCCGCCCCACCAACCAACAGCGGTTACCAGGTCATGCGTGCTTTTGAGGCAGGATGGGGTGGGGCGGTATGGAAGACGCTCGGAGATCCGATTGTCAATGTGTCCTCTCGTTTTGCCGGATTGAATTGGAAAGGGTCTCAAATGGTTGGAATCAGTAACCTGGAACTGATTACGGACCGTCCGTTGGCAGATAATCTGCGCGAAATTCGGGAAGTGAAGCGAGCCTTTCCAGACCGAGCGTTGATTGTGTCCTTGATGGTGGATCCCGTACGTGAACAGTGGCATGAGATTGTCAAGCAGGTCCAGGATGTGGGTGTGGACGGCTTGGAGCTAAACTTTGGTTGCCCCCATGGCATGGCGGAGCGGGGAATGGGCTCGGCTGTTGGCCAAGTTCCTGAGTATGTGCAACAGAACACCGAATGGGTGATGGAGGTTGCGCAGGTCCCAGTTCTTGTAAAGTTGACCCCCAATGTCACGGACATCCGTTATACAGCCCGAGCCGCGGTGAAGGGCGGGGCCAATGCGGTGAGTATGATTAATACCATCAACAGCTTGATTGGCGTTGATATCAATACCTGGAGTCCTACGCCCAGTGTAGATATTATGGGGGCCCATGGGGGATACAGTGGCCCTGCAGTGAAGCCAATTGCATTGCATATGGTCAGCGAATGTGCGCGCGATCCGCATGTGAACGTGCCCATCTCCGGAATTGGTGGGGTGTCTACTTGGCAAGATGCAGTGGAGTATTTGCTTTTGGGGGCGACCTCGGTCCAGGTGTGCACCGCAGTCATGAACCACGGTTTTCGCATTGTTGAGGATATGATTGATGGGTTAAACAACTATTTGGAAGCCCGGGGAATTGCCGCTGTAACAGATTTAATTGGAAAGTCTGTGCCGCGGGTGACCGATTGGGGGAGGTTGAACCTCAATTATCAGGTAGCTGCTCGAATTGACCAGGAAGTCTGTATTCAGTGCAATAAGTGTTATATCGCTTGTGAGGAAACCGCCCACCAGTGTATAGACCAGGTTCCACAAGCCAATGGCAAGACCATGCTGGTGGTGGATGAGGAGGAGTGTGTCGGCTGCAATCTCTGTGCAATGGTTTGTCCCGTGGAGGGCTGTATTACGATGACGGACGTGAGTACGGGTGTTGCTTCAATGTCTTGGCAACAACGGCAGGCGCAGACATGGACAGATGTTTCACTGTGAAAAAATTGAAAAACAGGAGGGGTTTCCATGGGCACGCTAATTCGCGGGGGCACGATTGTAACAGCCAGCGATATTCAGCGAGCGGACGTACTGATTGAGGGTGAGCAGGTTGTGGCGATTGCAGCGGACATTCCTGTGCAAGGTCACCAGGTGGTAGAGGCAAAAGGCCGCTATGTTTTTCCTGGTGGGGTGGACCCACACACTCACTTGGATATGCCCTTTGGCGGTACGGTAACGGCTGACGATTTTCGTACGGGCACTATGGCGGCGGCATTTGGCGGAACTACCACCGTGATTGACTTTGTTCTCCATGCGAAAGGCGACACTTTGAAAAACTCCTTGCATGTGTGGCATGCCAAAGCGGAGGGCAAAGCCGCTATTGACTATGCTTTTCACGTGATGATTGGGGATCTCAGGGATGAAGTGATGGCAGAAATTCCACGTTTGGTGGAGGAAGAAGGCGTGACTTCTTTTAAACTTTTCATGGCTTATAAAAACAACCTCCAAGTGGATGATGAAACCCTGTTTCGCGCCTTACGGATGGCGGGTCAGGCTGGAGCTCTGGTGCAGGTGCACGCAGAGAATGGCGACGTAATAGATGTCTTGGTGAAAGAGGCGCTCGCCAATGGGCAAACAGAACCTAAGTACCACGCCTTGACTCGTCCGCCAGAAGCCGAGGGGGAGGCGACTGTTCGTGCGATTCATTTGGCGGAAATGGCGAAAGCCCCGCTTTATGTGGTCCACGTCACTTGTGCCCAGGCTGCTGATGCCATCAGTGATGCTAGAAAACGTGGACTTGCGGTGTATGGAGAAACGTGTCCACAGTATTTGGTTTGTGACAACAGCGACTATGAACGTCCAGACTTTGCAGGGGCTAAGTATGTGATGTCCCCCCCCCTGCGGGAGAAGTCTAACCAAGAAGTTTTATGGAATAAATTGAAAAATGCAGAGTTGCAAGGGTTTGGTTCGGATCAGTGTTCCTTCAACTTAAAAGGCCAAAAGGAACTGGGCCGAGACGATTTTTCGCGCATTCCGAATGGTGCCCCAACGATTGAAGATAGAATGGGCATCTTATATCACTACGGGGTACAGGAAGGACGAATTGGACTAAATCGATTTGTTGCTCTCACAGCAACCAACAATGCGAAACTGTTTGGATTGTTTCCCCGCAAGGGGACGATTGCCATTGGCAGCGACGCAGATATTGTGATTTGGGATCCGACCGTGGAACGGACCCTCTCTGCAGCCACCCATCACATGAACGTAGACAACAATATTTTTGAAGGAATGACCGTCCGCGGTAAGGCAGAGAAGGTATTTGTTCGTGGGAAAATGGTGATTGATGGCGAGAAATTTGTCGGCACTGCTGGGTACGGACACTTTGTGCCGTGCGCAAAGTTTTCCCAAGTAGATTTGTAGCAGGGATGGATACAGGTTTCATTTTCAACTCAGGAATACGATAATAGGAGGGCTTCATCCATGGATACAAACGTCACAATTGGGCTGATTCAAGCACATCACGATGTGGATGGCAATGAACCTGTGCAGGTGCACAAGCAGTCTGCAGTGGAAAAACATCTGTCGATGATTCGGGAGGCGGCGGCAAAAGGGGCACAAATTGTTTGTCTGCAGGAACTATTTTATGGTCCGTATTTTTGTACCGAGCAAAATCCCAAGTGGTATCAGGCCGCAGAGGCGGTTCCCGATGGGGAAACGGTTCACTTAATGCAGGATTTGGCGAAACAACTGGGCGTGGTTTTGATTGTTCCCATTTATGAAGAGGAACAGCCTGGAGTTTATTACAATACTGCAGCTGTTCTTGATGCGGATGGCACGTTTTTAGGCAAGTACCGCAAGCAGCACTTGCCCCAGGTGCAGGCGGGTCCTGCTGGATGCGGTTTTTGGGAAAAGTATTATTTTAAGCCGGGTAATTTAGGCTATCCGGTGTTTGACACGGCCTATGCAAAAATTGGAGTGTACACTTGCTATGACCGCCACTTCCCCGAGGGGGCCCGGCTGCTGGGTCTCAACGGAGCGGAAATTGTGTTTAACCCGTCCGCCACGGTGGCAGGACTGTCAGAATACCTGTGGCGGTTGGAACAACCTGCCCATGCGGTGGCCAATGGCTACTATGTTGCGGCCATTAATCGGGTGGGTTGGGAGACCCCTTGGAACATGGGGGAGTTTTATGGGCAGGCCTACCTTGTCAATCCCAGGGGTGAGTTTGTTGCCATGGGAAGCCGTGATAAGGATGAAGTGGTGATTGGACAAATGAACCGCGACTTGATCCGGGAGGTAAGGAATACCTGGCAATTTTATCGGGATCGCCGACCTGAAACGTACCAAGATATGGTGGAATTACTTCCATAGTTCATGATGGAGTGTGACAGACTGGGACAGGGGTGTATGGGCCTGTCTCAGTCGACCGTCCCTCTCTGAGAAGAAGGAGGTATTGGCATGGCATCACAGGTCCAACACGAGGACATCGTCACACTCACAGATGCCGCGGTTCCAAAAGTGAGTGGTAATCTGTCTCTTTGGAATGAGGATCTTCGGCCCTGTACATTGAAGGAGCATTCCTGGCCGGGTCCAAAATTTGCTGCCTTATGGATTGGCATGTCCCTGTGCTTGCCAACATATTCGTTGGCAAGCGGTATGATTGTACTTGGAATGAACTGGTGGGAGTCGGTAATGACGATTTTCATCGGCAGTGTTGTGGTGTTAATCCCAATTTTACTGGTGTCTCATGCAGGGACTAAATTTGGCATCCCCTATCCGGTTTTTGCTCGACTATGGTTTGGTAACCGTGGGGCGCATATTCCAGCATTGGCCCGTGCGCTAATCGCCTCTGGCTGGTTTGGCATTAATGCCTGGTTTGGGGGTCAAGCTTTGGATGCCATCCTAGGTCGTATCGTCCCCGGGTGGAATGGGATTGGCGTTCACTTGGCCCTTTCATTTATCCTCTTTTGGGTCATCAACGTTTTGATTTCCATGCGCGGACCACAGGCCATTGGGCGGTTGGCAACCATTGCGGCACCCACCTTGGCAGTGGGTGCGATAGTGTTATTGATTTGGGCGGCGACACATGCAGGCGGATTTGGCCCCATGCTGGCAGCTCCAGCAAAAATTCATGGTGCTCGCTTCTGGGCCGTCTTTTATCCGTCTGTCATTGGCGTGATTGCCTTTTGGGCCACCATGGCACTCAACATTCCTGACTACACCCGCTACGCGAAAACCCAGAAGGGACAACTGCTGGCACAGACTTTATCGATGCCAATTACGATGGCGGTGTTCTCGTTTATTGGTATTGCGGTAACCTCTGCTACTGTGATTCTTTATGGACAGGCTTTATGGAATCCTGTCGAGCTTATTTTAAAGTTCCCCACACTTTTTGTCATTATTGCAGGTGCCGTTGTGATTTTGTCCTCTGTTACCATTAATGTGGGTGCCAACGTGATGGCTCCCGCCCGTGCCTTTGAAAACCTCTGGCCACGACGAATTACTTTTGCCATTGGGGCAATCATTACAGGAATTTTAGCGCTTGCCATGCAACCCTGGTATGTATTATCGGCATTTGGCAATTACATTTTTACTTGGTTGGGTACGTATGGAGCGCTGCTTGGTCCATTTGACGGCATTGCGATTGCCGACTATTGGCTGGTCCGTAGACGGCAGTTAGATTTGCAACAGCTCTATACGGTGGGAGGGCGATATGATTACTCGCGAGGGTTTAACTTGCGGGCCATTGGCGCCTTACTCATTGGTTGGGCAATTTCATTGCTCGGGCTGACCAGCCCTAAATTGCACTTTTTGTGGAGTGGTGGGTGGCTGTTTGGACTTTTGGGTGGACTGCTTGCTTACTGGTGGTTGATGCGCAACGAACAATCTGTTTTATCTAACGACGATTACCGTAGATTAATGGTTGAAGACCGACCCATTAAAACCACAGGGGAATCTGTCTAACACCTCTTTCTTACCCAGTAGTCAGGTGAAAATTAGAAATGAGGTCGGTCCCGCTGCATGGGTCCGACCTCATTTGTGGCTGGGAATAATTGAAGCTACTGGTTTCCACCGCACAGTTACCTATTGGACATCAAATATTTAGAAACCACCTTGTGAATTACATCGCCGCGGCTAATAATACCAATCAAACGACCCTCTTTGATTACGGGGACTTTTTTTATTTTGCGTTGGCTGAGAATGCGTGCCACTTGTTCCAACGGCTCATCTGCTTGCACACAGATGACACGACGCACGCCAGCGTCTAAGGCACGGCGTTGGCAAAACTCGTGAAACTTTGTGGCAAAGCTGTCGTCTTCGCCAATGGCCTCTAAAAAGGGAAACATATAAAAGCCACTATCAAAGCCATGAAAGCCGTGATATTGCTGGGCAAACGCCCGCATCACATCGCCATCACTGATATATCCGACAATCTTGTTATCCTGCACCACAATGGGCACACCACTAATTCGGTACTCCACAAATTTGCGCAAGACGGTCTCTACGTTTTCTGTGTCTGTCACAGTGATGACTGAATGAATCATAATGTCTTCGGCATTCATCTGCATACACCTCATTTCAAATGATGTATTTCTGATGAAGAGAGGAGGCCCCCCATGGGCTATGTGCTGAGAATAGAGGATTAGACCAAAGGACTGGTTAGACCGAATGGATGTCCACTGCGAGTCTTTCTGGGTTTTGACGTAAAGCGGTACGTAAGATTCCGCCTTGAACCAAGAGGGCCCCGACCCCCAAGAGAACCACTGCGCCCGCAATAAAAAAGGGAACGGTCATGCCAATGGTTTGCCCAATCCAGCCGGAGAGAGCCGGGGCAATGGCGGCTCCCGACCAGCGGAGAAAATTATAGGCCCCAGAAGCCAATGAGCGGGGAAAGGTGGAGACTTCCATAGCAAGTGTGGTAAATAGGGCATTGGAAATTCCACAGAACAATCCTGAGGCCACAATGAGGAACAATAACTCCTGGGGGTTAGCAAGGCCTGCTAAGCCCATGAGAATCACTAACCCTGCCAAGTTGAGGGTTAGCAATGTGACAGGGTGAATGCGGCGTGTGAGCACATTGACCAGAAACACGGATGCGAACGCAACTAAAATGCCCCAGGCAAAATAGACGAGACCGAGCGTCATTGCTGAGATATGGGGCAATGTTAGCGGAGAATAGGCCAAAATAGTGAAGAATGCGTAACTGTAACTCATGCCAATTAGCGCATTTGTGAGCACGGTACGATGTCCGAGTGCGTGAAAAATGTCGCGCGCTGTACGGGGTTTTTCCCGCTGGGGCGGTTCCACCACAGAGGTTAAGGTGAACAAAAAGCCAACTGCCATGAGGGTTGCCGTACCAAAAAACGGATAGCGCCAGGATGCGGATCCTAAGAATCCCCCTAAGAGAGGACCAGAAGCAATTCCCAATCCCAGTGCGGCTTCATACAGTGTGATGGCCATGCTGGTGCGTCCCGCAGATAAGCCGACGATGAGAGACAGCGCAGTGGAAGTGAAAAATGCATTTCCTAGCCCCCAGCCTCCACGAAACACGGCCAGCATCCCAATGCTGGGAGAGAGGCCTGAGGCCGTGGCAAAAATGACGACCAATCCCAGCCCTAATAACATCGTTTTTTTACTGCCAAGGCGGGTGCCGACAACCCCAGAGATGAGCATGGCGATGGCCATGATGGCGATATAACTGGTGAACAACCATTCTATCTGGGCCGGGGTAGCCCCCATCTTTTGACCGATGAGGGGCAGAATGGGATCTACAACCCCAATACCCATAAAGGCCACAAATGTTGCAAACGCCGTAGCCCATACGGCTGCAGGGAACCGAAAATTCAACAGGACTCACCTCGCGTGTGTGATTGGGTGGATAGCGCCTGGTATCGGGCCAGTTTTTCTTCCAGATCTTGTTGGAGGTTTTGAAGACCAATCAGGCGCTGACGAACCCGCGTGAGTTGATTGATGGTGAGAGTGGTAGCCTCTTCCAGCAAGGCTTGGCGATTGAGGGCAGAATTGCTGTGATGATAACGATTGCGGAGTGTCGCCACTTGATCTTCCAAAGCCAAGACCGCCCGGATATCTTCTAAGGACCAGTCTAGTAGGGATTGAAGTTGTTGAATGCGCTCAACCCGCGGAATCAGGTCTGGAGAATACCGCCGCATCGTCCGGACTTGGCGAGTGGGGGTGGGCAAAAGACCTCTTTCTTCATAAAAGCGGAGGGTGCGTGGGGTGACTCCGCACGCGGCCGCAAATTGACCAATGCGGAGAGACTCTGCCATGTGTGGAGACATCCAATCATCTTCTTCAACATAATTTTTACGTGCACGTTAATTATGATTAGAAAAATTGTCTTTGTCAAGAAAAGATCACCGGTGCAGAAGCCCATGCCGCAAACATCGATTGCGGCTAAGTCATCTCAGTGGTTCTGAAAATTAGGCAAAGTTTTTCTTGCTTCCGCTTTTCCGTCTGTGCCGGGTGTTGAACTGGGTGACAGCAACAACTCGTCCTCGCATAGATCGGGGGCGACGTTGGGCCCAGGCCCAGGCATCCACCGCTCACCAAATGCCTGCAGAGCTTTAAGCACTGGAATTAATGCAACACCCTTCTCAGTCAATGAATACTCCACACGTGGGGGCCGTTCTGCATAAACTTGACGAACTAAGACTTGATTGTGAACCAACAATTTCAGTCGTTCTGTTAAGGTACGAGGATTGATTCCCGACTCAGCCAATTGTGTAAAGCGGAGCGGGCCTGCCATCAAGTCACGGATAATCATAATGGTATACACGTCGGCAAATACCATGGCTGTTCGTTGAATGGGGCAAGGTATTTCTCTCCAGGACCGCATGGATGTATCCTCCATTGACCCCCCCCCATTTTTTCACACACCGTTATTTTATGAATTTCAGTGGTGATGTGTAGGGGGGTGCCCAGGTTTCATCATGGCTATAGTATACCAAATTGCGCTGATATGGAGGGTCGAGCAAGTTCGTTCTTAACGGCGGAGAGAAAGTTGCTCCACCGCTAGGTACCAACGCAAATTTAATTTGTTCGGCATCATTAGGGAGTGCTGGCGTGATGAGAAAACGTGCTGTCAAACTCAAACCCCCACCTGTCCGAAGAATTGGGGAGACCTCCTTAGTGTACAGGGGGGCTGATTTTTCGATTCTGGAAATAAGAGTTCCCCAGTCGCTAAATCCTCAAATAACGAGGGATGAAACGCAAATAAGGGTGTGAAAGTCGTCTATTGTGCGTTTTCCCCCGTGTTTGCACCGATTTTGTTGAAATAAGGGCCTGGCGGACGCCTATTTATGCGAAACGTGGCTTGAAAAGGCACATAAGCGACCTGTGGCCCCTTATTTGAGACCGGCGAATCCGTTCCCAAGAGAATCTCAGTTGGAGAGTATAATTTGCAGAAGAAACCCCTATAGGGAATGTGAATGTCCCAGGACATCGTGAGCGAAGCATGAAGCCATCCCATCAGAAAAGGCACCACTCATAGGCCTACAGATAAAATCGACACCCTATAGGCCGCACGTTGCTCTCCTACACGCAGGGCCACATTGGTCACCGTAGCCCGCCATTCATTGCCGACCAGGATGTGTAATTGGGCATCGCGCGGCAATATCGGTATGCCAATTTTATCCGGATCAGCGTCGGATAGCATTAACCGAACCGTTGAGAGATCTTGACCACCCAAGTTATTTGAATCCCCCACGGACACCAGGTGCCCGCCCTGAATGATGGCCACACGGTCACAAATACGCTGGGATTCGGCCAAATGGACGCTTTGCGTTCTTCATCCAAATCCGCTGCCAATATGAACACTCCTTGTCTGCACAGTCCAAGTTCTTCGGGAAAGGGTACCGCAAGGGGTCCAAGTTCCTTGATCCCTGAATGGGACAGGTTCACACGAAAACCTTAGGACAGGAGGGTTGGCATGGGCGAGCGTTGATCCCACTTGACGGTAAAGTCTCTTCAGGGGGAGCTACGTACCTTATGTCGTCCGCGTAGAGAGGAGCTGGCGGCGGCCAAGATCATCATGACGATGGAACCATAAAATGCGTTGTGAATCCCTATGTCGAAATTGTGCGTGAGGTGTGGGGTTAATGTGGCAGTGCCCACGAAAATCGCGTCTACCAAACGCTGCGGAATGCTCTGGGCGGCTATGAACATGGCCACGGCGAAGGACATGACCATCCCAATGTTGGCGAAGGTGCGCAGCATGCCCGACACAATGCCATAGACGCCAGAAGGGGCCGCCTTCATCACGGCGGCATTGTTGGCAGGAAAGAACAGACCGCTGCCCACGCCATTGATGAGACTGCCAACGGTCACCCACCCCAGGGCTGTGCTCGTTCCCAGTTGGGCGTAGAGAAGAATAGCCATCATCTGGGCTACCAGTCCCCCTGTTGCAGGAACTATCGCACCAATTCGGTCGGTCAATCGCCCGGATAAAGGTCCCATGGCGCTTCCCACAATGTACCCAGGAACCAATAGCAGGGAGGCTTGCAGCGGTGATAACCCACGGACCCCTTGTAAGTACATCATCAGCAAAAATAACACTGCAAAGTTCCCCAAGGATTGAAAAAATGAAGCCAGAAGGGAAAAACTAAGAGATGGAATCCGAAAGAGGGATAAATTCAAGGCAGGACTTGCTTGTGCTTTTTCCGCCCAGACCAATCCACCCAACAGAATGCCGATGATGGCCCCCAGATTCCAGCCAATGCTGTTGTAACCGTAAGCCCTTCCCCGAAGTTGGGGCGGAAAAGTGTCGGCAATGACGGCTCCACTGCTGTAATGAGCACTCCAATCAAAATAACGGTGAGAGAAAGTCGTTGGTAGCGCGACATTACAACTTTGGTCATGGTAGAGCCCACTCCTTTTAGCTTTTTACGGGGATCTATGCCTCTTGTTGAACGGCAAATTGGGCCACATACAATTCCCGGTACAAGGGACAGTGGCTGAGTAACTCGCGATGGGTTCCCTCTGCCACAATGGTTCCTTGGTTCATCACGACAATTTTGTCTGCAGCCAGAATGGTGGACAAACGGTGGGCAATCACCACTGCCGTTCGATTTCGCAACATATCCAACAGGGCCACTTGAATTTTTCGTTCCACCAGGGTATCCAAGGCACTGGTGGCTTCGTCCAGCAACACAATCTGCGGTGATTTTAAGAGCACCCGGGCGATGGCCAAGCGCTGTCGTTCTCCCCCAGACAAGCGGTAGCCGCGTTCTCCCACAACTGTATCATAACCGTAAGGCAGGGCCGAAAGGGTATCATGAATTTGGGCGCTGGTACAGGCTACCACCATGTCTGCTTGTGTGGCTTTTGGGTTTGCGAAGGCCAAGTTGTTGCGCACGGTATCATGAAAGAAAAATGGGTCCTGTGGAACCATGCCCATGTGTTGCCGAAGGGAAACCAGAGTGAGGTCTCGCAGGTTGTGACCATCTAGCTCAATACAGCCCTGTTGTGGATCTGCAAAGCGCAAGATGAGATGGATGAGACTAGTTTTTCCTGCTCCACTTGGACCCACCAGGGCGGTCAGCTGACCGGCTGGAAGAGTCAAGTCAATCCCACGCAACACCCAAGGTGGGTTGGGACTTTGCTCGGACTGGGGAGTGGAAGGGGAAAAGGATCGTTCTTTAGGATAGGCGAAGTTGACTCCTTTGAAATCTATCCGTCCGAACAATCCCTGTTCCGGAAGAGATTGTTGCCCCTCTTTTACCATTGGGGAGACGTCTAGTAAGGCAAAAATCCGTCTGAACAAAGCGATGGATGCCAGGATACCGACATGGATTTGTGCCAATTGACTCAGCGGTCCGTACAATCGACTGAGCAGCGCCGTGAAAGCCACAATTGTGCCAAGTGACAACTGGTGGTGAATGACCAGCCATCCTCCGTAAGCCCACAGCAGCGCGGGTCCAATGGATGAAAACATCCCTAACCACATAAAGAGCCAGCGCCCTGTGAGAGTTTGTTGGATTTGCAGGGTACGCAGTTCTTGGTTAACACTCTGAAATTGTTCAGTGCTACGAACTTCCAGACCAAAAATGCGGGTGAGCAGCGCACCGCTGACGCCAAATTGTTCACTAAGTTGGATGGTCAAAGAGGAGAGGCGTTCTTGAATTTTCGATTGCAGACTTTGGCGACGACGTCCCACCTTTTGGGTGGGGAGGACAAATCCCGGTACCACTAACAGCGATAACAGGGTCATTCGCCAGTTCATTGTAAACATTAAAGCTAGGGTTGCAGCGATAATGAGGAGGTTACTCAACAGTCCTACCAGGGTGGTGGTAATAGCACTCTGAATAGCTGTCACGTCATTCATCACCCGTGAGATTAAGTCCCCAGAGGAATGGGTGGTGAAAAAATACAAAGTTTGTTTTTGAATGTGCTCGAAGAGTTTTAAACGATAGTCTGCCATCACGTCTTGTGCAATGGCATTACTTAACCAGGTCTGAACCACCCCTAAGAGCCCGGTTACAACCGCCACTCCGATTAAGATAGCGGCATAGAGAAACAACAAATGGATATTTTTGATTAAAATGCCTCGATTAATCATCTGTTGGGACAACCATGCGGGCAAGGATCCACCCAGGGCTGTCAAAACCAACATTATGGAAATGAGGCTGGCTTTTCGCCAATAGGGGACAAAGGCAAGCAAGGCACGGTGCACAATTTTCCCATCAAAGTGTTCCTGTTGAGCTAATTCTCGTAGTTGCCAGGGATGTTTTCCACCACTGGAACCTCCACCGCCCATGCCGTACCCATTGCCCCACATCATGCCCACGGTTCCCACACCCCTCTTGGCGCTGTGTGTGGATTGCTTGAATACCACACTTATGTTATATTATAATATAACACGAAACTTGGAGATAAGAAAAATTCAATTTCGAATGTCTGTGAATGGACGTGAAATGACCGTACACTCGACTCTCTTGTGGGATGAAGGGGATGTGGTTTTGGTGGACACTGGGGTACCTGGCATGATGGCGGCTATTGAGTCCGAGATGGAGCAGGCAGCAGTCGATATACCGTATCCTTTTGCAATCTAGCAGAAGGATCTTTAAGCGTTCTCTCCAGTCTACGCCCGAGAAAGCACAGTCTGGAGTTGATTATGGGGTACATATTCGCGTACCATAAAAAGAAACAATCGCATTTTTCGTAGATTGTTGTCTCAATAACAGCAGTCTAGTAAAAATGGGAGTAGTATATTTCTGAAATTTCATAATCATAGTGATATTAAATAATTTCAAGTTACTTTAGGATGTGAAACTTGAGATATTTACCTTTTTCAGAATCGAGATGAAAAACATGAAAGCAACAGATATTATGATTCATTCTGTCATCACTGTCAGAGGTTCAGACACGGTTGAAACAGTTTTAAGAAAGTTTGTGGAATATGGTATTGGAGGCATGCCTATTATAAACGACGGCGGTAGGATGATGGGCTACATCAGCGATGGGGACATCATGCGGGCGTTCGCTAAAAACTATCAATCTTTACACGTTGTTGAGACAGGTATGTATGTGATGACGTTTTTTGAAGCCATGGATGACGACGAGATATTTGCTGAAGAGTTTAGGGAGTTTTGTCAGCACCGTGTTTTGGACGTTGGGGTGCGGAGAGTTATTTCTGTGAAAGGAGACGATCCGATTGACGTGATTGCACGGGTGCTGAGCGAACGGAAGATTAAAAAGGTACCTGTGGTTCATGACGGAAATTTAATTGGGATTATCAGTAGGGGTGATGTCATTCGTAAAGTGGTTTATCGTTACTTGGGAGGTATCTAATGGAGAAATTTGAACACATGAGATCTCTAAACGCACCACGACAATGTTCATTAGGAAATGTACATTAATGGTAGGGTATCCTTAATAACCCGGCTTATCTGGGGTCGCAAATTTTTGATTGCCAGGCCATTCTGGGACTTTCGCGGCCAGGGGGCGGATGTGAGGAGGCTCATTTGAAGTGCAAAAATCTTTTGATTCAGTAGAGTTCCCTGCCCGTGTTGGTCCCATACCATATTTGGGAATGGCCTTTATGTCACAGACAGGGATGTCCTTTGTGCAACAGGGCCTGGTTATCCTGGGAACGTTTTTTCTCTTCATGTACCATCTGAATTTAACGGAATTGGGATTCATTACGACCTCTTTGTCTTTGGGCGTGATGGTGAGTATGGCGTTTGTCGGGGTGGTAGTAGATAGATTTGGCCCCCGTGTGGTGTTGTTCTGGGGTGCTGTGCTGATGGCCGGATTCAGTCTATTACTCCTAAGAGTGCAGAAGTTTGGTGTTTTACTGGCGACCTTGTTTTTCATCGGAGTCACTCTGGCCATTGTACCCTCAGCGGGAACCAAAGCGGTTTTTACGGCTTTTGCGGATAGACCCAGAGGATTGGTGATGGGAATTCGCCAAACTGGGGTTCCAGTGGGAGCGGCACTGGCCGCATGGCTGTTGCCACAGATGGTGCCACACTTAGGAATGCACTGGGTCTACGTTGCCTTTGCCATTGAATTGTGGGTGACTGGTTGGGCCTTTTCAGCGGTAATGCCAGCGTGGCATCGGGTTTCGGTGGTGGGGGACGGTGTGCGTTTGCGCCGTGAGCACTGGGTGAAACTCTCACGGCCCGCGCTGGTTGCCTTTTTGATGGTGTCGGGGCAGTATATTCTCCTGACGTACTCCATCGCTGACTTGCATCAAGCACACCATCTCACTGTCGCAATGGCAGGAGCCGTTTTAGCCCTGAGCCAAATTGGCGGAGGAGTGGGCCGCATTGTGCTGGGTCAAGTGAGCGATTACCTGGGTGGACGGCGGGCTCCAGTGATTGCATTTACAGCATCCTTGGGAGCTATTATGGCCTTTTTTGTAGGTCTGTTACCGGGTACTGTGTCGGTGTGGCTGTTGTTTGTCCTCTGGATATTTTTTGGGTTTGCGGCCGTAGGATGGAACGCCCTCGCCTTGACCTGGGCAGGGGAATCTGTCCCCGCTTCCCACAGTGGATTGGCGATGAGTTTGACCGGGTCCATCGTATTCCTTGGTTCCTCCATTTTTCCGCCGTTGTTCGGCATTGTCGTGGACACGTCCCATCGGTTGGCTTTTGGGTGGTGGCTCTTGGCAGGAATTCTCGCCCTAGCTGCTTTCATCGCCTGGCAAGCAGCAAAAAGGACATTGGATTGAAAAATGTCGTAGTGGGATATTGCAGGGTGCAATCGTCTCGGAACAAGGGCTTCTAAAGTAAGCGGTGTTTTCGTTTAGGCAGAATACTTGTAAGCTGACGGAGTTGGCTGACCCCGATAGCCAAGTGATTGACAAAGGGAAAATATTTAGATATTATTTTATTGGTAATACCACATACCTAATACTTTTGGGGGGCATTGAAATGCACAAATTTCTCGTGCACAAGCGAGGTGATCACGTGGGAGTGGTCACCTCGGACATTGAACGCGGGGACAGGGTGACTGGCGTATTCATGGATGATAATTCAGCCATGGAGGTAGTCGCAGGTCAGTCCATTCCTCTGGGTCACAAGATTGCACTAGTCAGTCACGGGGATGGAGAGGAAGTCGTGGAATACGGGCAAATCGTGGGTGTGACGACTCAATCCTGGTCTGTTGGCGATTATGTTCACACGCACAACATTCGGTCAAAGAGGTGGTCCTAATGGCGGAGCAGATTTGGGGTTATCGACGTCCAGATGGTTCGGTTGGGGTTCGCAATCATGTGGTGATTATTCCGGTGGATGATATTTCAAACGAGGCCTGTGAGGCTGTGGCCGATAAGATTCCCGGCACTCTGGCTCTCTCCCATCCCTATGGGCGTTTGCAGTATGGTGAGGATTTGGAACTTCATTTTCGAACCCTCATTGGAACGGGGAAGAATGCCAATGTCGCTGCCGCAATCGTTATTGGGATTGAAGATAACTGGGCGAAGCGTATAGCGGATGGAATTGCACAGACTGGGAAGCCCGTCGCTTGGTTTGGAATTGAAGGACAGGGAGAAATCGAAACCATTCGTCAGGCTTCATGGCGGGCCAAAGAATTTGTTCAGTTCGCAACAGAATTGCACAGAGAACCCGTTGAATGGTCGGATCTTGTGGTGAGCATTAAGTGTGGGGAATCGGATACCACGACAGGGCTGGCTTCCTGTCCGACGGTGGGGGTGGTAGTGGATCGTTTGGTGGACGCAGGGGCCACGGTGATTTTTGGCGAGACATCGGAATTGACAGGAGGGGAGCATTTAATTGCTGAACGTTGTGTCACACCAGAGGTTCGCGATAGGTTTATGAAGACCTTTGATGATTATGTATCCTTCATTGAATCTCAGGACGCTGACCTCTTTGGTTCTCAGCCCACCCAGGGGAACATTGCGGGAGGTCTGAGTACCATTGAAGAAAAGGCCATGGGCAATATTGAAAAGACTGGTACCAAGCCAGTAATGGATGTTCTCAAACCCGCTCAAGCTCCGTCGGTTAAGGGGCTGAGTTTTATGGATACCTCGTCCGCTGCAGCCGAGTGCGTGACTCTCATGGCGGCGGCGGGTGCTGTGGTCCACCTTTTTCCTACTGGACAAGGTAATATTGTCGGTAATGTCATAGAACCGGTGATTAAGCTCACCGGGAACCCCAAGACGGCGAAACGTATGGCCGAGCACATTGACCTAGATGTGAGCGGACTGCTGTCTTATGAAATGACCCTTCAAGATGCGGGGGATGAGTTGGAAAAATTAATGGTTCGTACTACCAATGGGCGGGCCACCTCAGCGGAGGCTTTGGGTCACAAAGAATTTGTTCTCACCAAGTTATATCCGAGCGCATGACCACAAGAAAATTGCTGACTAGTTCTGATACGGTGAGGTGAGAAACCCTTGAATCTGTCTATGGGAAGGGCCTGTGCCGCCCATCGGCAGACAGGGCTTGGAGGGGGAGCAATTTCAATGACTGCGTTTGAGGTCCGCGCCCTGCAAGAGTTCGCCTGTGCATGTTTTAAAAATGCGGGGGTAGATCATGAGGATGCAGACTGGACGGCAAATGTACTGATGACCGCAGAGGCACGGGGAAAGTCCACGCATGGAGTTTCCCGGCTTTCTGATTACGTAAAGGCCCTGTTGCGAGGTAAAATTAATTCGAGTCCACACCGAGAGATTTTACAAACCTCACCTGTCAGTACCCTTGTCCAGGGAGACAATGGGCTGGGGCCTCCAGCGGCCAGAGAGGGCATGATATCCGCGATGAAAGCCGCCTTCCAGTATGGGGTGGGCGTTTCCACGGTACAGTCCGGGAATCACGTAGGAATTCTGGCGTGCTATACAGAACTGGCAGCTGATGAGGGGCTCGTTGGGATGGCGTTCACCAACGCCCAACCAGCGATTCCGCCCTCGGGAGGTAAGCGGGCATTTTTCGGAACAAATCCAATGGCTTTGGCGGCCGGGATGGGGAATCACAGGGTATCCATTGATATGGCGACGAGCACGGTGGCACGTGGCAACATCATTATGGCCGCGAAAAGAGGAGACTCCATTCCTGAGGGTTGGGCCATTGACGCGGAAGGTCATGATACAACCGATCCGAATTTGGCTCTTTTAGGTGCAGTCTTACCGATGGCTGGAGCCAAAGGGTATGCCCTGGCTTTAGGGGTGGATGTGCTGTCCGGCGTGTTGTCGGGGGCCCAATTTGGAAATCAGGTGGGTTCCATATATGATAGGGATACTGAACCTGCCGGAACCGGCATGTTTTTCATGGCTTTAGACCCTGCCTTTTTTGTGGGGAGGAAGGTGTTTGTTGAACGGATGACCCAGCTTGCCAGGAACCTTACACAGTCCCCAAAAGCCTCGGGGGTGGAACGGATTTACCTTCCTGGCCAGCGGGCTCGTGAGGTGGAAGTAGCTAGACGTATGCATGGGGTGTTCATCAACGCACAGCTCATGGATGAACTGAACGGACTATCGGAGACGTTAGGCGTCCCATTACTGAATAGAATCGAGGGTACCCCGAGTGTTTGAGCCCATCTCCGACAACATGGCATTGAGCCAAAAAATTGTTTCTCAGATTTCGGATGCCATTATCAGTGGACGGTTAAATTCAGGGGATCGGCTGCCCACGGAGCGTGCTTTGGCCAAGGAGTTTCAGGTCAGTCGAACGGCTATCCGAGATGCAATCAAGATTTTGTCCGGTAGAGGGTTGTTGGACGTTCGTCATGGGGTTGGAATTTTTGTAGCTCATCACTCCGAGAACGGTGGAGAAATTGTCTGGAATTTCACGGATGAAAAATTGAGAGATGTGTTCGAAATTCGCAAGGCGCTGGAAACCGAGGCCGCCTACCTGGCGGCCATTCGGCGAGATGATGCCCACCTGTCGCGATTGCGGGACGTGCTGTGGAATGCCAAACAACACCAGGACAGCTTGACCGTTTTGAATGAGAGGGATGCACAGTTCCACGTGGCCATTGCCGAGGCGTCACAAAATTACTTATTGGTGCGGGTAATGTGGACGCTATTGGATGTCCTAACCGACAGTAGGCAGGCGAGCTTGAACATTCCACACCGGGCCCAAGCCTCTCTCGGAGAACACGAAGCTATTTTTGATGCGATTGCACGTCAAGATCCAGAAACGGCCCGTTTAGCGATGTTGGCTCATTTGGAAAGTGTCGAACGGTCAGTGATCACGGGACGAACCTCCACGGAGGAAGGGTTGACTGCGTCTGATAATTTGCAATCCTCATGATTTTCATGGGTTTTAAAAAGTTATGGTTAATGGGTGTGTTCCGTGAGAGATAGATATAAGCTTAATTATCTGAATAGTATATTTTATAACAAATATTTTCCTAAATAACATCGGTATAAATGAATTCATTGGTTGAAGATGAAGAGTATGAGGGAAGCAATTTTGTCTCTATAGGTCTGGGTTGATATCAGAACTGAAGGACCAGGTTTTCATAAAATAGGTGTTGTCGTATGTCGCTAATTTTTTGAAATTAACTTTTTAAGGGACTACACACACTTTTTATTTGGGGGAAGGAAAATTTATGCATGAGAACCAGTTGAACCGAGTACTAGGTATTATGGCTGTGATTGCATTTGGTGTGACCAATGAAATCGCCGCAGGACTGTTCTTTATTTCGACCCAGATTCAACAGAGTTCGCCTGGAGTAGGAAGTCTCGTTCCACTGCTGATGATTATCGGTGGCATGATTACCTTTGCTACTGTCGTTGTTTACCGATTTTTCTTCGCAGCAGGACTTGTGGGAGCCGGTGGAGAGTACGTCATCATCTCCCGAGCGCTTAGCCCTGGGGTTGCTTTCGTGGCGACATTTTTGGCCTGGTTTGGGTTCACTGGTGCACTCGGCACGTTGGCCTATACAGCTCCTCATTTTCTCGCCACCGCAGCCACATCGTTTGGAGATGCTAGTTTGGGCAAATTTCTCTCTTCCACTGGGGGTATTCTCATTGTCGGGCTGATTATCTTGTGGGGGTTTTGGCTGATTCACGTTCGTGGCGTCCGTTTGGCGGGGTTGCTTGCGATTATTGCAATGGGGCTTGTTCTACTGGTTGCACTTGTCATGATAGTTTACGGTTTTTCTACCAGTCCGGCTACTTTCGATTTTGCACTGGCGCATCACCTGCATAAGTCAGCAGAGTCCATTATGGCTGTGGCGCCCGTGAAAAGAACTAGCTTAGGAGTCGCGTTCGGCTCGGCTTTACCTGTTCTATTCTTTGGGTACCTTGGACTTTCTACGGCAACTCAGACTGGTGGGGAAGCGAGGAATGCAAAACATTCTCTGGCAAGGGGTGTGCTGATTGCCGTCTCACTTGTGACCGTGATTTATACCTTATTTGCGGCGGCCATTTACCACGCTGTACCTTGGCAGGTCATTGCCGGCCTTGCCAAATTAAAGATGTCTGCCTATACTACATCATCCGGTCTTCTACAGTTTGTCATGCCACAGTGGCTGGCGTCACTGATTAACCTCTTGGTGGCGCTCATTGTTATGAAGACCTTGCTCCCTATTTTCCTGGCCCAGTCACGTTGGGTCTATGCTTGGAGTGAAGACGGACTAATTCCACCTTTCTTTGCCAGGACACATGCCAAGTTCAAGACTCCTGTCTTAGCTCTGACTCTGAGTGCTCTGTTTGGATCAATCAGTCTAGTGGAATCAATTCAATTGGGATACGTGTTTGGGGTGAACGTCCGGGTCCTGTCCGTAATGATTGTGTTCTTCTTTATGGGTCTCGGTATGCTGATGTTTCCGAAACATGCACCGGAACTATACGCTGCAAACCAATCCTCCCTTGCGACGAACAGACTCTTGCAGGTGACGGTTGGTGTATTCTTGATGCTGGTATCAGTTTGGTTTTCAGTGTCCATCACGTTGTCTTCTTTGAAATCACCATTTTTCTTACAGCCAGTGGTGCAAACGGTCATTGTTGCTTTGATTGGGGTTCTGATTTACTGGCGCTACTTGACTACGTTAAAAAGACCAGGTTTGGACCCTGCGGTGATATCCGCTTCTAGAGAACGATTCAAACACGCGCCGTTACAATAGAAACCAAATGGGTACAAGTGTGTGTCCGGAAAGGGGTCTGGTCAGACCCAAGCAGTGCGAGGAGACCAGCCCCAAATGCGCACTGAGCGTACGTTTTCGGTACGTGAAGGAGCATTTGGGGCGACGACGCGGCAATGCGTCGGGGAGTTCTGACCCCTTTCCGGACAACCTCTACAAGAGGTTAAACTGAAATTTGTTTGGGTTAAACGATAGACTCACGCAGGTGCAGAATCACTTAGGAGGACGATTTTGGTGAAAACAGTTGGCATTTTAGGTGGATTAGGCCCACTTGCGGGTGCTCATTTTTATCGTAGGTTGATTGAGTTGACCCCTGCATCCGGGGATGATTCTCACTTACCTGTGATACTTCTGTCGGACCCGGCAATACCAAGTCGAATTCTGCACCTAGAAGGAGTAGGGGAGTCTCCTGTCCCCAAACTACGGGAACTTGCCAGTAAGCTAGAGGCGATGGGGGCAGGTTTGATTGCTATTCCTTCTACCACTACGAGTATTTATTTGAAAGAAATTTCTTACGGACTTAGTATTCCGATTCTCTCCCTTGCGGAGGAAGTTACCCAGGAAATTGTGAGGGCAGGGGCTGAAAAAATTGGAATATTAGCCACAACTCCTACGCAAGTGCTAGGCATCTACAATGCGGTATTTCGTCAGGCTGGGTTGCACGCAATCTATCCTGACGAAGTATCACAGCGGGAAGTGATGGGGGTTATTATGCGAGTCAAGGATAGTTCTAGATTTTCTATTCACCCGACTTCACAATCCAAATTTGAGTCATTTTCCCAGTTAGGCAAAGAAATTCTTACCTTAGCAGGAAGGCCGTGGAGTCGAGGCATAGATGTGTTACTCTTAGCCTGTACAGAAATACCTGTAATATTTCCTATTGAAGACTGGTATCAAAGTGATAAATCTACAATACCATTATTTAGTTCAACTGATATTTTGGCGCAGGCTGTGATACGAGAGGCGTACGAATTAGGACATCTCAATTAAGGTTAGCAAGAAACATGGCTCAACACTGGGAAACGGCCAACAAAACGCGGATTATAGTGAATCCACAATCTTAGATAATCCATTCGATTGTCGACAGGATCTCTGTCGAAGAGACGATGACCATAAAGCAATATTCTTCGCAGGGAATTTCTCTGAGTTCTGCCATACCCATGTTCTAGAGGTTCCACCACAAACTTGCCATACGTGTCCGTGGACGCCAACACCTTGATCGTCGGTTTATCATCCGTTTCTCTCCTCCTCGTCCCCTATAACGGGAGTACCCATCTCTTCGTGGGTAAATAAACGTCCCGTCCTTGTCCAACGGGGGCCGTGTTAAAACGGTATGGGCTGGACATGCTCCAAGAGGGTTTTTCAAACATGGAGACTGTGGGCTCTTTTCGCGGAGACCCATCACGGCGCCTGCTTTCCCTAGAGTGGAGGGAATCCCCGAGACCCTAACCCTTAGCATTACCCATAAGTCATGTTGGATGGAGGATCTCCCACATTGTGGTTAGATCCTCAAGTCGACGGAGTCCTTTCCAAAGGACTTTCAGACCCGGATTACCGTCATGTGCACGCCCTAGAAAACCGCCGAGCTTTGCAATCCACAGTACTGCGGTTTGCAAGTTTGGTGGGTGTTCGG
>QXHL01000027.1 GCA_003584005.1 Alicyclobacillaceae bacterium I2511
CTCCTCCTCCTCCGCGCCCTCCCCCTGCCAGACCGCGGCGTGTTTGACCCCACCCACGTAGACGATGCCCAAGGCCAACGGCTTACCGAGTGGTCTGTGCGTGGAACTCGTACTGAACGCGTGCCCCTGGACCACATTCCAGCCTCATTGCAGCGGGCCACCATCGCGGTGGAAGATGTCCACTTTTATCATCACCACGCCCTCAACGCAAAGTCCGTCTTACGTGCCCTGTGGGTAAACCTGCAAGCCGGACAAGTGGTGGAGGGAGGGTCCACAATCACCCAACAGCTGGCGAAAAACCTTTACCTCAGCCAAGACCGTACCCTGTTGCGCAAAGTGCGAGAGGCCCTGTTTGCGGTGCAGTTGGAGTTGCACGAGACAAAACCGCAAATTCTGGAGGCGTACCTGAATGACATCTACTACGGTCACGGAACCTATGGGGCAGATGCGGCGGCCCACCTATACTTCAACAAACCAGTCCATCATCTCAACCTGGCCGAGTCCGCCATGCTCGCCGGCATCCCGAAGGGGCCATCCTTATATTCCCCTTTTACTAACTGGACGGCCGCCAAGGCCAGGCAACGAATTGTTTTATCCCGTATGGTGACAGCCGGTTTTCTGACCGCCAAAGCAGCGGATTTGGCCTATGAACAGCCCCTCACCCTGGCAGACAAACCCAATCCCGAGTTGCGGGCCCCTTATTTTACGCAGGCTGCGGTCCACGAAGTACAACAACGCTTTCACCTGTCCACAGAGGATTTGTACCGGGGTGGTTTGAGCCTAACCACCACCCTGGACCCCGTGCTGCAAAGTGCCGCCGAACGGGCGGTACAAACCAGCTTGCCTCCACACAGTCTGCTACAGGCTGCAGTGGTGGCGCTGGACCCACAAACAGGTGCGGTCAAAGCGCTTGTCGGTGGGCGCGACTTTTTGTCCAGCCCGTATAATCGGGCTTTCGCACAACGTCAGCCAGGGTCTACCTTTAAAGCAGTTCTGTACACCGCCGCCCTAGAACACGGTTTTACGCCTAGCCGACAGGTCAACAGTGCCCTGACAACGTTTATTTATGATCACGAAAAAACCTACACCGTTCACGACTATGGCGATGTGTACGCACATCGACCACTCACCCTGCGGGAAGCTATCGCACGTTCCGACAACGTGTATGCGGTCACCACCAACATGGAAGTGGGTCCCCAGACGGTTGTGGACGCGGCTTACCGAATGGGTTGGCAGGAGCCCCTCCAGGCCTATCCTGCGCTGGCACTGGGAGTCTTTCCAGCCAGCCCAATGGAAATGGCAGCCGTCTATGCCTGCCTCGCCAATGGGGGGCGCCAAGTGACCCCCTATCTGGTCACCCAGGTACGGGACGCAACCCACCACCAAGTGTACCAAAGTCACCCTAGTCTCACCCCTGCGGTAGACGCACAGGTGGCCTTTCAGGTGACAGACTTGCTGACCAGTGTGCTCAAACCCAATGGCACAGCCTTTTCCGTCCATTCCTACCTACACGGGCCTGCGGCCGCCAAAACCGGCACCACCCGTTCAGATAACTGGATGGTGGGCTACACCCCCCGCCTAGTCTGTGCAGTGTGGGTGGGGTATGACGACAATCGGCCATTGACCCTGGAAGAGTCTCACTTGGCTGCCCCCATCTGGGCCAAATTAATGGGCATTGCACAGCAGCGTCTGCCGGGGCCTTGGTTTAAGCCCCCGGCAGGCCTGGTGGCCTGCACGTTAGACCCAGTCACCGGCAAACTGGCCACACCCGCCTGCAATGACAGAGAAACAGACTATTTCCGGGTCGGTACACAGCCCACAGAGTTCTGTTCCTTACACCCGGTTACACACACACAGTCTCGCCCGTTTGCATGGCGGCAGTGGTGGGCCCATTGGTTTTGAAAAATCAGTCAGGTGGGATCCACAGGGCTTAAGCTGTGCTACAATAACGAAAGATGAAAGGAGCGTGGACATTTGTGAAGCCCCGCCTATCTGCCCGGGTACGCAACATTACCCCTTCGGCCACCTTGAGTATTGACGCCAAAACCAAAGCCCTGATTGCCGAGGGCAAGCCTGTCCTCAACCTGAGTGTGGGTGAACCTGACTTCGATACCCCTGTGGCCGCCGCCTTCGCGGGCGTTCGGGCCATCACCTCCGGAAAAACTCGCTATACCCCGGCTGCGGGCACACTGGAATTGCGTAAGGCCATTGCCACAAAACTGATGCGAGAAAACGGCCTGACCTACCAACCGGAACAAATTGTGGTCTCTTCAGGGGCTAAGCATTCACTGTTCAACATTTTTCTCTCCCTGTGTGATGAAGGGGACGAGGTGATTCTTCCCGCACCCTACTGGGTTTCTTACCCAGAGCAAATCCGCTTGTCTGGCGCTACCCCAGTGGTGGTGCAGACGACAGAGGCGTCCGGGTTTAAGCTGACCCCTAATTCGTTGGCGGCTGCACTCACCCCCCACACGCGGGCCCTGCTGCTCAACACTCCCAACAATCCCACCGGAGCCGTGTACACGGAACAGGAATTGCGGGCCCTCGGAGAAGTACTCTTAGACAAGGAAATATATGTAATCACCGATGAAATTTATGAAAAGCTGGTTTATGGGGTGGAGCAGGTCAGTTTTGCGGCCGCCGTGCCAGAACTGATGAACCGCACCCTGACAGTCAATGGTTTTTCCAAGGCGTTTGCCATGACTGGTTGGCGTCTGGGTTACGTGGCGGCACCGTTAGACCTTGCCAAGGCCATGTCCAGTCTGCAGAGCCACGCCACAGGCAACCCGAGCAGCATTTCCCAGCACGCTGGGCTAGCAGCCCTAGAAAACTTTAAGCCAGCAATGGTAGCAGAATTTCATCGTCGCCGGGATACCCTGGTGCGTGGACTGCAGGCCCTCCCAGGTGTCCAGTGTCTGCTCCCCGACGGGGCATTCTATGTGTTTCCAAACATCTCCCACTGGTTGGGTCATCGATCTGGGGGACAGGTGATTGACAGTTCTTCAAAGTTTTGTGACCTACTTTTAGAACAGGAGCTAGTTTCTGCCGTGCCTGGGGATGCCTTTGGTGCACCGCAAAACATCCGCCTGTCCTATGCCACCTCTTACGCCAACGTGGAAGCGGCCATCGGACGTCTGCAGCGGTTCCTTGCCACACTGCAGCCCTGAGCCAACGGTCCACCAGAATTTAGCATGGGTTGCCCAAATTTCTTTTCCACAGCCTACACCCCTAAAGGGGAGTGGCAAATACAAGTGTACTCGTTCCACTAAAATTGAACAGCGAGTGGATAAAAACCGCTTAACGATGCACACGTGTACACTCATGCCCATAGTATAGGGCAGTCGATGGGTGGAACGGCCCTCGGCCCGGAATTCTATCCGGCCTAGGGCCGCCTTTTTTGGGAGGTGCATCTGATGGATTGGTCTTCCCGTCCGCTCGCCAACGTGGCCCTGGCCGCCCAGAGCAGCGGTATCCACACACGTAAGCCTGCTGTGACCAAACGGCCCCAAAAGAAAGCCCGCAAGTCCCCCGGCAAGCAGGGCTTAACGGCACCGCCGAAGCGGACCAGCAGTTCTCCCACCCCTTCGCCAGTGAAAGCCAAGGGGGGCCTCAGCAAGCTGCTCTCCCCACAAAGTCTGCAGGACACCCTGAAAAGTGTAGGCAGTCTGCGTGGAACAGTAAAAAACTGGCTGGGGTACCTACAACATGCGGATCAGGTGCTGGACACCGTATTTATGACCACAAACTCTTTGAAGGAAAGCGGCGTTTTAGAAAAAATTGTAAAAGGACGGGGAAAAAACCTCACAACAGAGGACTTGACCAATATTTTAATGGCTTTAATGAACTCGCCAGCAGGGTCTCAACTGTTACATTCTGCAGGAAAGGGGGATAAGGAAGAACTTCCCGCCAGTTCCCCCACTGCCACCGCCCCAGTACGGGCCACTGGCAACGCTGCACCCGCCGTGCCGGCCAGTCCTACCCCACAGGGATCCTATGGCCAGGGCTCCCCTGCCGGGCAAGCTCCCTATCCTGGACAGCAGGCTCCCTATTCAGGACCGCAAGGCCCCTACCCTGGACAGCAGGCTCCCTATCCAGGACCGCAAGGCCCCTACCCTGGACAGCAGGCTCCCTATCCAGGACCGCAAGGCCCCTACCCTGGGCAGCAGGCTCCCTATCCAGGACAACAAGGCCCCTACCCTGGACAGCAGGCTCCCTATCCAGGACAACAAGGCCCCTACCCTGGACAAAATTATGGCGGCACCCCGAGCAACGGCGCCTACCCACCAACGGGGTCTTATGGGAATTCTGCGCCTTATGGGGCACCAGGCACCTATGGTGGACCTATCCAGCCTAGCGCCTATCCACCACCGGGCCCTTATCCCCAAGCCCCGGGTGTGCAACCCCAGGCTGTGCCGCCTGGAGACGTTCCTGGCAGGGTTCCTGGTGTACACCCCCCTGTAGCAGAGAGGCACCCCCGTCGGGTGGGGTTGCGACACCCGCCCCAGGCGGCCAAAAAACCGCTGCGTGCCCGTGGCTTAGCTGGCGGCACGCGCACCAAAGTGCGGGGAGGCTAAACGCCTCCCCGCACTTTATCTACACCTGTTCACTTACTTTTTGGCACAAATTTTTTAATCTCTTTCACAGTCTCATCGTCAAGGTTCGAGGGGCCGTATTTTTTAACCAGGTCCTCCACGTTAGCGGCAGGGCCATGTTTTGTCGCATCCTGATATGCCCCTACAAATTGCTTAATCCGCTGTTCTGGCACGGGCAAGCCCAGCTTGTCAGCAAAATCTTTCGCTAGTTGTTCTACCTGATTAGGGTCTTTCCACTGCTCCGGCTGAACCTTTTTAACGTCCTCAAGAATTTGAAATATGGCCTTGCGTTTGCCACTGAGGTTGTTCTTCAATGTGTCCAATGGTTTCGGTGAAGAGACCTGGACTGGCTGTGTTAACGGAACTTCCTCATGCATCGGATTGGGCCGGGAGTTCATTGCAGGACGTCTTTTACTGGTTCCTTTATTGGGTCGCTTCTGCACGACAAACCCTCCTCCTGCGAGATTCGCTCCCTGCGGAGCCTCTCCATACCCTATGGTCTTGCTGTCTTTGACGCACCTTGAAACAAGCAAAATGGGCGCAAAAATAGACGTTTGCCCACCATCCTGTGGCTATGCACCCCGTCTCTCATAAACCCTGCCGGGCAGGGCAACGTGGGGACCCGCCAGCTCTGATTCTCCTACCTATTCCCCTGCTCAAAGGTGTACAATGCGGGTGTTCCTTTGTCATACAATTCCGTAGGGATACAAGGGCATGTTCAATCGTGGAAATGCCCAACAAGGGAGTTCAGGGTCATGGAGCATGGCAACCTACCAGTGGCAGACCAAACTGATTACGGGATTAAATTGGTGGAAGAAGAGCGACGGCGCATTGCCCAAGAACTGCATGATGGACCAGCCCAAGCCATCACCAATGTCAGCATGCGGTTAGACATCATCCGCCACATGCTGCACACCCATCCTGAATTAGTGGAGGGAGAACTGGTTCGACTAAACAGCCGTGTGGTGGCACTAGTTAACGACATTCGCCGCTTAATTTTTGACCTGCGCCCGATTGCCATTGATGAAATGGGCCTGGTTCGCGCCACGCAAGAGTTGTGCCAGCGCAGCCAGGATGAGTGGGGAATTGCCATTGAGGTGCATGCACAAGGTGTACAGGAGATTCAGTCCCTGACACCGGCCAAACAGGTAGCCTTGTACCGGATGGTCCAAGAAGCCTTAACCAACATCTACAGACATGCACAAGCCAGAAAGGCCTGGGTGGATTTTATGGTGGACGCAGGAACACTGGAGGTCTCTGTCCGGGATGACGGGCGGGGCTTTCGAAACGACAATGGCACCAAAGGTCATTACGGCCTCACCGGAATGAGAGAGCGAGCCGCATATTTGCAAGGCAGTGTGCTCGTAGAAACCTCTCCCGGACAAGGGACCACCTGTCACATTCAGATCCCTTTAGGCAATGAACCTGTGAACCCGGAGTGAACCGGCAATGACCCTGGACAAACTCACGACCATGCAGGAAATCACCGATGTGGGGAACCGATGGGTCCAACACCGCATGTACCACGCAGCGTTAGAAGTGTTCTACCTGCAGCTGAAACAAGGACGCGACAACCCCGCCTGGCAAGGGGATTTACTGCTCGAAATTGGACGAATCCATGTGCTGCTGGGACAAGATGCAACAGCCCTATATTTTTTCCATCAGGCGCTCGAATCACACTTAGCTCCCGCTGTGGCCCTCAAAGGAGCCATGTTACTGGCCTTGGTGAATCTGCGCCTAGGGAATGCGGACCTGGCCTATCGCTTGATGACCGAGGCCTATGACCGCTTTGGCAAGGACCTGATGCCTTGGCAAGCAGGGGTGTTCTACAACAACCTCGCACTGATTCAATACGCTAACGGTTTTTCTCGACAGGCCCTGCAAACACAGTATCAGGCCATCACTCTGCTGCACAGTGTGAACAACCACCAGTTTGACTCCCAGTTATACCACACCCTTGGAACCTTTTTAATGGAATTGGGAGACCTCCCCGTTGCAAAGCGGTCGCTGCGCAGGGCCACTGCCACAGACCCAAACGAATCCCTGTCTGCCCTGCTGGATTTAGGAAGGCTGTACATTCTGACAAAGTCTCCCTTGCGGGCGACAGTCATCGCTCGCCGAGCTGCGGATCGGGTATGGTCTTCGGTGATGGAATTTACACGGGAAGAAGTCGCCCGACTGTGTCGCATGATTGCACACTTGACATCCAGTGTTGGCGACTTGCCTTTAGCATTGCAGGCCTTGGAGAAATCTCAATTGCTATTTGGTCAAATGGGGGCTTGGCAAGAGTGGCAGCAAACCCTGCACACCCAGGAGGTGTGGACAAAACAGCTCGACAAGTCCCACCCACTAGAAACTTCCCTCACAACCCATGAGGTACACCGATTTTTGATGATTTTGGATGCGATTCACGCCCAGCAAGTCGTCAATCCCCAATTTGCCAGAGAACTGGACGCACGCGCCCTGTACGCCCACATGTTGGCTTGTCACATCAAACTGCCAACGCCAACCTGCGTCAAAATTGCGGTGGCTGCCCGCATGGCCGATTATGGATTGACCGCCTTAGATCCGCAAACGGTGACGCAACCAGAGCGGTCTTCCCAGGCTTGGCAATCCTATCAACAGCATCCGCTTTTATCTTTGCAGCTTTTGGCTTCTGCCGGACTCAGTCAAGAAGTGCAAGATCTCATTGCCAATCATCACGAGTGGTTGGACGGCTCTGGCTATCCCCTGGGCAAATCCGGCGACGACATCTCTGTGGCCAGTCAGGTACTGGCGGCTGCGGAAACTTACGCACAGGCTGTGGTAACACAACGGCAAGCCCATTCGCGTGCACTGCGCCAAGTGTCTGATGTTTCGGGACGGCGATTTTCCAATGAAATTGGGCTGGCCCTAGTCACTATGTTTCAAGGAGGTTGTAACAATGGCGAAAAAAATGAATGTTGAAAGCTTTAATTTGGATCACACACAGGTCAAAGCCCCCTATGTCCGCCTCGTCACGGTCACCGAAGGGACACACGGGGACAAGATTTACAAGTACGATCTACGCTTTTGCCAACCAAATCACCAGCACATGGAAATGCCTGCACTCCACTCCATGGAGCACATGCTGGCCGAGTTCTTGCGCAATCACATGGATGGAGTCATCGACGTAGGACCCATGGGCTGCCAAACCGGGTTTTACATCACCCTCTTAAACCACGACAACTACCCGGAGTTACTCGCTGTCCTAGCAGACACCCTGGAAGACGTTTTGCAGGCCACAGAGGTCCCCGCAGCCAACGAAACGCAATGCGGATGGGCCGCCAGTCACAGCCTGGTGGGGGCACAAGAACTGGCCCGGGAAATGCTGGCTCGGCGCTCCGAGTGGGATGAAGTTTTTGCCTGAACCGCAGTCAAAGTCTGTCCGGACGGTCCAGGAACTGTCCACCATCCATTTCCCGGGTAATTTGGTTTGACTTGATGTAGCGTGTCAAGTGTACTGTCAACCCGTAGCGCAAAAACGGTGTAATCAAGTAAATCCCCTGAAAGTACTGGCGCGCCCTGTCAATCAACTGTTCCGCAATCTGCAGACCCACCGCCGCAGCGCCAGCGGGCGGAGCGGCGGCCATGCGCGCCAGCAAAGGTTCTGGAATGCGAATACCGGGCACCTCGTTGTGCAAAAAGCTGGCGTTGCGGGCGCTCACCAAGGGCATGATGCCGACAAACACGGGAATGTGCAAATCCTCGGTAGCGCTGGCGATGGCCTCAAACATGGACACCTCATAAATCGGCTGGGTCATGATGAAATCTGCCCCAGCCTCCACTTTTTTGCGCAGCCGCTCAATGGCGCGAGAGAAGTTCACCACATGCGGATTGAAGGAAGTTCCCACCACAAAATGGGCCGGATGGCTGAGCGCCTGCCCTGAGAAGGCCACCCCCTGGTTTAATTGCTTCACCATCCGCGTCAATTCCATGGACGATACGTCATAGACCGGTGTCGCCCCAGGCAAATCGCCAAAACGAGTGGGATCCCCGGTGACCAGCAGCAATTGATGAATTCCCAGTACATGCAAGCCCATGAGGTGGGACTGTTGCCCAATCAGGTTGCGATCACGGCAGGTCATATGCACCAGCGGTTCAATTCCCATCCCCTTGAGCAGGCTGGCCAAGGCCATGTTGGCCACGCGCACGGTGCCCAGAGAGTTGTCTGCCAGGGTGATGGCATCCGCCCCCGCCTCCTGCAGTGCCTGTGCGCCCTGCAAATACTTGCCGACATCCAGGGTTTTGGGCGGGTCCAGTTCCACAATCACCGTGTCGCGCTGGTGGACCCAGTCCACCACGGACGCAGCAAACGTCGGTGACCCCTGTTTTGGAGATGTGGAAACCCGCGCTGGCAGGGTGGTCCGCACGTCCGCGGCCACCGCATCCCTGGCCGGCAAACCCGCCGTAAAGCTTCCCGAAACGGTAGCTGTCGCCGCTGGCCCCACTGGCCCCACAACTGTTCCCAACGAAGTCCGCACAGCCTGTGGACTGCCTGATTGATTGGCTTGCTGGGCCAGTTCTGCCAAACGGCGAATATGTTCAGGAGTGGTCCCACAACAGCCCCCCAGCAGTGTCACACCCGCGTCAAGCAACTGCTTTGCCACCCCGGTGTAATAATCGGTGGAACCCGTATAAGAGTAATCCCCCTCCACTTGGTGTAGCAGTCCTGCATTGGGTTCAGCACTGTAAATCAAGGCTTTGTCCCCATGAAAACCCTCAAAGGTCCGCAAAATCCCCCGGGGACCCAGGTGGCAGTTCAGACCCACAACATCGGCTCCCAGTTGGTACATCTCCTGCAAGGCCCGCTGTATGGGAACCCCGTCCCGTGTCACGCCTACCGTATCTGGTGCTAGGTGTGCCACCACTGGCAGGGTGGTCAGGGAACGCACGGTTTGTAGGGCAATCCGCATCTCTGACAAATCAGCGATGGTTTCTAGCAGCAGACCGTCCACACCGCCTTTCAGTAAGACCGTCACTTGCTCGGCAAACTCATTTTGCACAGCAACGACGTGGTCTGGTCCCATGAGACCCGCCGCATTTTGAAAACTGACCACAGAGCCAACCGTGCCAAAAACGTAGACAGGTCTGTCCAACTGGACCTGTGCCACGGCCTCTTTCGCAACCCGCACCGCAGCCAGGTTGATATCTTGCAATGCGTCGGCTAGATCGTACTTTTCAAGCCCCGTTCGATGGGCACCGAAACTATTGGTCTGAATCAGGTCCGCCCCGGCCCGCAGGTACTCCTTGTGTATCTGCCGCACCCATTCCGGATGACTGACCGACAAGGCGGGATAACAGGTGCGAATGGGGGCCCCATAGCGATGTAGGAGTGTGGCCATTGCACCATCCCCCACCAAAACCCGTTGCCGTGCCAAAACGCGAAAATCCGGTCGTTCTGCCATCTTTTACTCCACCCCGTCTCCATCTCTTTAGGGACATTCCTGTATTCTTAAGGAAATTTCTGAATTCCTGTCGATAGATACGAATATTTGTTGACTATTGTGTGAAATTATTCGTTGCCAGTTTGTGTGGTGTCAAGGTACAATGAATGCACGAAAGAACGCTTTCCGACAAGGCTAACCTGGCTGAAAGGCGGGGGCGCAAAGTCACAGGTCTACGGTCTTTGACCACGACAGCTGGACTACCGAAGAAAGCCAAGCTTGACTTCGGAGGGGTATAAGTATGACAGAAGTCAACGAAGCGGATACAGAACAGCACAGGACACAAGACCAGCTACTGGATGGCGAATGGGTCCGTTTGCTACTGGAAGCTCGCCGTTTAGGCTACAGCCCAAATGAAATTCGCACATTTTTCACCACTGCCCCTAGCGCACCCCCTGATTTAGACTGACATGCCTGGACACGCTCGGAAAGCCACTGAAAACGAGTGGAATCAAGAAAGTAATTCATTATCCAGCACAAAACTTTCTTTCCTTGTCCGCTCTGTTCCGGTATCATAGATGAATATGTAACGGAAGGTTATCCAACGAGAACACCAGCGTAGGCTTTCAGAGCTTTTTTCTCCGGAGGCCTACTCAGGAATAACTGAGGGGTCTTGCGCATGATTGGCAAACGCATCCAAAAGCTACGATCTGATAAGGGATTGTCTCTCTCAGAATTGGCTGACAAAGCTGGCGTGGCGAAGTCTTATCTCAGTGCCATTGAACGGGACATTCAAGACAACCCCTCTATTCACGTGTTGGAAAAGTTGGCTGGTGTTTTGGGTGTAGCTGTGTCTTCCTTAATTGAAACACAGTCGGACGACATTGCGGCCCCCGAAACCCTAGATGCTGAGTGGACGCAATTGGTCCGCGACGCAATGGCCTCAGGAATCCCCAAAGAACAGTTTCGGGACTTTCTAGAGTACACCCGTTGGCGGCAATTGCAAGAAAAAAACACGCATCCAAAGTCATAAGTTAACGTTCCTGCCGATTGCGCAGCACCTTTAAATTGTTCAAACCCCATCAGGCCGTGCCACAACCCCTGTCTGTGGTAACCTAGCCCTAGCGCCATTTTACCACAGACAAAAGGCCTCACCGTGTAGAGCCTGAAGTGATGTTTTTCCCGTTAATCCAGCAGGGACTCCCCAACACTAAAATAGCGCGCCTGTGGATGTGCAAGGGCCATGGCTGTGACACTGGCCTCTGGTTCCATCATGTATCCATCTGTCAGTTCAATGCCAATGTCTTGTGGATGAAGCAAACGAAACAGCCGCACTTGGTCCTCCAAGTTGGGGCAGGCTGGGTAGCCAAATGAAACGCGAATACCTTGGTACTTCGCCACAAACCGCTCCCTCATGGTCATCTCAGGCGGGTCTGAAAAGCCCCACTGATCTCTCAAGCCGCGGTGTAACCGCTCCGCAAAAGCTTCTGCCAGTTCTAAGGCTGTGGCCTGCAGTGCGTGGGAACGCAAGTAATCGCCGTTGACTTTCCAACGCTCCGCCAGTTCACGGATGCCCCGCCCCGCAGTTACCGCAAAAAACGCTACATAGTCCACAACCCCTGACTCGACTGGGCGCAGGTAATCGGCCAGACAAAGATAGGGAGTCTTACACATCCGTGGAAAGTTGAAACGCTCCATCACTTCCAAGTGACCCTTCGCGTAAGCTGGTGGATTGTAGACCAGCACCTGATTTCCATCCGCCTGGGCAGGAAAAAAGCGGTATACCCCCTGCAAATGAAGATGTCCCAGTTGTTGACTTGTCGTCAGCAACTCCTCCACCCGTTGCAGTAGCTCCTGTGCCTGTTTATCTCCCGCTCGCAGCCGCTTTTCCACGTTTCCCGACAGCCCTAGGTGTTTCCCCAGCAGCATTTGCAGATTTAGGTAGGGGCGAATTTGGCTGACGGGCACCTCCCGCAAAACATGGCGCTCCAAATCGGGGGGTTCAAACACCGGCGCGTCTTGTGTCACATCCGACCGCTTGCACACAGGGTGATCTAGTTCTGGCTCCGGCAACCCGACCGCCACCCCACCCTGGTTTTGCGCCTCCTGTAGGGCTTGATACTCCTGACCCAGCCGTTGCAACAGGTCTTGGCGGTGATTTGTTGCGGACAATCGGTTGGCGTAATCCAGTCCTTCCATGGCGTCTTTAGCATACACCACTGTCCCTTGATACCCGGGTTGAATCTTCGTGTAAGAGAACTTTTTCGTCAAGGCTGCCCCTCCCACTAAAAGGGGCACCGAGATCCCCGACTGATGCAGGTCTTGGGCTGTGACTAGCATCTGTTGGGCAGACTTCACCAACAATCCGGACAGGCCAATCATGTCGGGTTGTTGCTCTCGGTAAGCCTGGATGAGCTGCTCTGGTGGAACCTTAATCCCGAGATTGATTACATTAAAACCATTGTTGGCAAAAATGATTTCCACCAAATTTTTGCCAATGTCGTGTACGTCTCCCTTAACGGTGGCCAATAAGACGGTCGCTTTGGCTGCGCTGTCCGATTTCTCCAGGTAGGGCTCCAGATAAGATACGGCGGCTTTCATCACTTCGGCACTCTGCAAAACCTCGGCCACAATCAGCTCGTTGTTGTTGAACAAGCGGCCCACTTCATCCATCCCGTTCATCAAGGGACCGTTAATGATGTCCAGGGGGGCCATAGTCTTACGAGCCTCAGCCAAGTCCTCTAACAGGCCTTCCTTGGTTCCCTCAATCACACAGTGAGCCAAACGCTGTGGCAAGGGGAGCAACGCCACATTGACTGCGGCCTGCGGCTTTTGGAGCCGGTAAAAGGCGGTAAATTCAGCCACCGATGCCTCTGTGGTGGCAAACAAAATTTGTTCACACAAGTGCCGTTCCGCTGTCCCAATAGAGGCATAGCGCTGCAGTTTTTCAGCATTCACAATGGCGTACCCCAAACCGGCCTTGGTACATTCGTACAAAAAGACCGAGTTCAATACCTCGCGCCCCGCCACAGGCAGGCCGAAGGACACGTTGCTGATGCCAAGAATGGTGGGACATTCGGGCAACTGTTGTCGCAGCAAGCGAATGGCTTCCACTGTCTCCGCCGCGGCCCCAATGTACTTCGCATCCCCCGTACCCACAGGAAAGGTCAAAGGGTCAATGAGAATATCCTGGGGGGCCAAGCCATACTTGTCCACGAGTAGTTGAACCTCGCGTTTGGCCACTTCCAGTTTGCGCTCCCGAGTTACCGCCATGCCCTGCTCGTCAATCGTGCCCACCACTAAGGCCGCGCCGTAACGCCTGGCCAAATCCGCAATCCGAGCCAGCCTAAGTTCCCCGTCCTCCAGGTTCGTGGAGTTGAGAATGGCTTTGCCTTGAGAAAACTTCAAAGCCAACTCCAGAACATTCGGGTCTGTGGAATCCATCATCAGGGGGGCCTTGACCTTACGCACCACGTGTGGCAAAAGGGCCTCCATGTCGGCCACCTCATCGCGGTCCGGGTCTGCCAGACAAATGTCAATCACTTGTGCGCCCGACTTTACCTGGGCGCGTGCAACCTCTGAGGCGGCCTCAAACTGCCCGTTTGCAATCAGCCGCCGAAATTTGCGCGACCCAATCACATTGGTCCGTTCCCCCACCAGAATGGGGCGGTTGTCATCCTCTAAAAATACCGGTTCCAGCCCGGAAACGGCGGGCGCATGGGCGGGCGCCGGTACCCGGGGAGGCTTGTCCACAACGGCTTGCCGCAAGGCCCGAATATGATCCGGTGTCGTGCCACAACACCCGCCCACCACGTTGAGCCAGCCCTGTGTCGCAAACTCAGACACCTTGCGAGCGAAACTTTCCGGAGTTTCATGGTAGTGCCCCTCTTCATCCGGCAGTCCAGCGTTGGGATAGCAACTCACCCCCACCGTCGCCAAGGCCGACAGGCTCCGTACGTGATCGCGCATAAATTCTGGACCTGTCGCACAGTTCAGGCCCACCGACAGGGGATGCAGGTGTTCCACAGACAAGTACAAAGCCTCAATACTTTGTCCAGCCAGAGTTGTTCCCATAGGCTCAATGGTTCCAGAAATCATCAGAGGCACGGTGCGTTTGGTGTCGGTGAAGGCCTGTTCAATACCAATACTCGCAGCCTTGACATTAAGCATATCCTGGCTTGTTTCCACGAGTAGGACATCTACGCCGCCGTCGAGCAGCCCCCTGGCCTGTATCCGGTAAGACTCGCTGAGTTTTGCAAAAGTGGTGCCGCCGGTGATGGACAGGCTTTTGGTGGTGGGGCCCATGGCGCCCGCGACGAAACGTGGCCATGGGGGTGTGGAAAACTCATCGGCCGCCTGACGCGCCAGTTGCGCGGCCACCCGGTTTATTTCCTCAGCGCGGTCTGCCAGGTCATACTCTGCGAGTACCAAGGGGGTAGCACCAAACGTGTTGGTCTCAATAATATCGGCACCTGCCTTTAGGTAGGCCCGGTGAATATACAGAATCAGATCTGGGCGGGTGTGACACAAGTACTCATTGCACCCCTCATACTGGGGACCCCCAAAATCGTCAGCAGTCAGGTCCTGCTGTTGAATCAGGGTCCCCATAGCCCCGTCCAAGACCAGAATACGTTTTGCCATTGCCTCCCGAATGCCGGAGGTGGGTGTCTGTGAACACACTTCCGGGTCCCCCCTTATCGCGCATCATGACGCACACGATTTCCAATTCAGTTTTATAAGGATTGTCCCAATACTACATTCCAGGCAAACGTGGTATTTTGCCCATCTTAGATAGTTTATAGTATATCCCCCAACTTTTCTTCAACCAATGGCCGTAAAGGGGCATTAAAGTCATTTTTGCGTGCACATCATCCCGCTGAATATAAACCGCTCCGTTACCGGTATCCATGACACAGAGGATACTCAAGTGTTTTTCATATCCTATGAAATCATGCCCCCCCGCTTCACGGGTGCTAATATTGTGGGCTGTATTACGGGCCATCACTTCCGCCACATGACCCTGTTTCGCCTTCCATTCTGGTCCGCTGAGGGCCGCCGTGTCGCCAATGGCATAGACGTTGTCCATCCCTTCCACTTGACAGTAATCATCAATCTTGACAAAGCCCGCATTGGACAATGGCAAATCCGAATCCTTTAAAGCATTATGGCCTGTGCCTGCAGAAATGTACATGGTTAAATCACTGTCCAACTTGGAACCATCTTCAAAAACGACGCCATCGGGAACAAACTGCGTAATTTTTTTGCCAAACCGAGTCTCTACCCCCAACGTTTTAAACATTTTATTCATTTCATCGACGACGCTATCCCCCATTCTTGCACCTGGGTTTTCCATCGGCGCAAAAAACGTTAATTGGAAGTTATTTGTTAATTGTTTTTTGTGCAAGAAGTGATGGATGTTAAATAGGACCTCAAACGCGGGCCCACCCCGAACCGCAGAGGGGTCTTTGGGATTGCCTCCAAAGCCGATGGCAATTTTGCCCTGACCTCGCTGTACCAAAGCCTCCAGCCTGTTTTTTAGCATCACCGCTTGCTCTGGATCTCCACAAACTGTCAGGGTATTTTCTCCACCTGACGGTTTCAATTTGCTTGCGCCTAATGCAAGCACTAAATAATCGTAATTGGTATACTCCCCTTTATTTTTGAGGAGAACTTTATTTTCCTTGGCTTGTATGTTCACCACTTCATCAAAAATAACTTGAAAGCCATGTCTGTCCCCCAATTTAATCAAGGAAAGGCTGACATCCTCTAAAGTCTTTTCGCCAGTTGGAATCCAAATGGAAATAGGGTAAATATATACATACTCACGGTTGGAAATTAAAGTAACATCAAATTTTTCCTTTCTTAAGTAGATTGCTGCTTCGACGCCAGCAATTCCACCCCCGAGTACGGTTATCTTTTTCAAAGATTAAACCTCCCCACATCATCATGCGTCGCCTTTTTGAGCACACACCATAAGTGTGTTGCAAACTTTTATATATCTAATTATATATCTAATTCGTGGCACTGGGTTCCAAGTATTCCAAATAACATCCAAAAAAATAGTCGTGAACGGAATCCCGTCCACGACAAATGGATTCAGGGGCTTCGCCACTTTTCAGGATGATGGGTGGGACGGTGTTTCATCAGAGGATGTGTTATCCGACAATGTGTCCTCAGGCGGTTGCTCGTTACGGACCGCTACTGTCTCGACCGCAGGCTCTGCACGACCGTCGTTTTCTAATTGGGAAAGTTCGCTCTTCCAGTGGTTCAATTGTTTTACATGGGCATCCGCATCCGTTAGAAACTGCTCCAAAGCCTCCGAAAGCACGCCCCGATGTTCATACACCCGTTGCCCGAAGGTGGTGTATTGTTCTGTTAAACGCACAGTTTCTTGGCGAATTTGTTCTTGTACTTTGCTTCTTTTGAGGGCGCGGTCTGCGGAAGTCAGTGCCCTTGATGCAGTATCTGCAGCCCCACTTTTGAGGTTATCCACCGTCTTGGCAAGCCGATCTTTAAAGCTCATCCGACTTCCCCCTCATGGTCGAAAATACCACATCGATACGTCTTTCTATCGAAATGGATTGTTCTAAATAATCGTACCCTTCCGTACCAATCCAGTCAAGTTTCCAGTGGGCTGTGTTCCATTCGTATAGAACGGCCAAGTGCCGCAGAACTTTGTGCCGCAGCCACCACCTGTTCGGCCGCTAGAGCATCCGCAAAAGTGGGCACTGGGTAGGCAAGTGTGCCCCCCTGTAGCCGGTGCAAAAAAATGGCGATGGCGGTCGTATGGCAGCACAGCAGAACATCCTCTGTCAGTTTCTTTGCAGGACGGTACGCGCTGAGTCCCTGGGTTGTGTCTGGCAAGTCTGGCGCTCGTCCAGGGGCAAGCAGGTGAACTTCTGCAGGTTGCAAGTGGTCCAAAGGAATGCGGAGCGTCCCGCGTTCGCAGACGATGGTGAAGTACGCCGCCTCAAGCCCAAAGTGGACCCTCGACAGCTCAATACTGCCAAGGACTCCGTTCGTCAACTGCAGGTTCACCTGTGCCCAATCGTCTAAGGTCACCGCTTGTCGCACACCCATAGCGTTGCCCCGTTGTGCCACGAAGGTGCGCAGTTGTGCCTGTACACAACACACCTCTCCCAACAGGACCCGCACCAGGTCAAACAGGTGAACGCCGAGGTCCAGTAAGGCCCCTGCCCCAGCAAGCTCTGATTGAAGTCGCCAAGACATGGGACGTTTGGGATTCAGATAACTGCCGTGTAACAACACACCGCGAAAGGTGAATGGTCGCCCTAGAATGCCTGATTTCAACCAGGCGAGGGCTTCTTCCACAGCAGGGTGAAACCGATAAACTAGGGCCACTTGGTTCAACCGCCCAGCCGCAATCACCGAACGCGTCATTTCCGTGGCCCTGTCCAGGCTAGACGCGAGGGGCTTTTCACAATAAATACCTGCTTTGCCACGCAAGGCCGCCACAACGGCTGGCTCGTGCAAGTAATTGGGGGAAACAATGTCCACCCCCGCCAACCCTGCCGTGCCCAATTCTTCCACATGGGTGGACAGACGTGAGAAAAACTGGCTTGCCAATTGGCCGGACGGACTGTGTTCATCCCGCACGACACACAGTTCCCAGACAGGGGACAGCGACGTCCCGCCCGCCAAATGGGCTAACTGGGCCGCCATGACGTGGATTTTGCCAATGTAGCCAAAACCGTGCATGGCCAACCGCACAGATGGCCGTGTAAGACCTTCCATCATGAAAATGTCCCCTCCCCTAGCCATACCATACCACTATCGTTAAATCATACCGCACCAGTGATTGCCACGCTAGCCCGAAAAAATGCTCGGATATTCTGGATCTTTGTTTAAAATAAATTCTAAGCTTAGACTATTTACTCAAATGAGTTTAAATGCAACCGCACAATCAGACTATAATGCGGTAGTCAATTCGTCATTTTCTGTAGGCTTTCTCGACCTTTTCGGATGAAAGTTTTCATGTTAAACTAAGCAACGTTTTGACAGGGGATTTAATTATCAAGCAACGTTTCGGCGAGGATTTTGAGAATTGAGGTGAACCCTATGATTTCTTTGATTGTAGCGGGGCACGGTACGCTGGCCCCCGAACTTGTGAAGGCTGCTGAACTCATCTACGGTCCCCAGCCCCACATTGCATCGGTCACTTTCGTTCCTGGTGAAAATCAGGACAACCTGTTGGAAAAGTACAACCAAGCCATTGCAACGCTGGACACCGCTACTGGATTGCTGTTCTTATGTGACCTGTTTGGTGGCAGTCCATTCAATGCGGCTAGTCGTTTGGCCATGGGCAGGGACAATACGGATGTGGTCACCGGGGTTAATTTACCGATGTTGTTAGAGATTTTTACTGCCCGCACCCACCACAGCCTGCAAGCGGTGGTGAATACGGCCACACAAGCAGGCAAGGACGGTATTCAAGCTTTAAAAAGCTTACCACACCCAGAAGAGGAGGAACTGTAACCATGGAAATTGTGCTGGCAAGAATTGATGACCGCTTGATTCACGGCCAGGTGGCCTCCACTTGGTCCAGGGATTCGGGGTGCAACCATATTATTGTGGCCAACGATGGCGTGGCACAGGATGAATTGCGCAGAACTCTACTCATTCAAGTGGCCCCGCCGGGCGTAAAATCCCACGTTTTGTCTGTGGAAAAAGCCATTCACGCCTATCAAAACCCTAAATACGTGAATTTCAAAACTTTTTTTCTGTTCTCCTCCCCAGCAGACGCTTATCGCATGGTGGAAGGCGGTGTAGCGCTAAAGTCCATCAATGTGGGGGGTATGGCTTTCACCTCTGGGAAGCAGCAGATTACCAAAGCCGTATCGGTGAACACAGAAGATGTGAATGCATTTAAGAAACTCCACGAGCGCGGCATCGTGTTAGAAGTTCGCCAGGTACCGAGCAATTCCAAACAAGACTTGATGGAATTATTACAAAAAGAGGGATTGTTATGACCTCCATTCAATTAGTGGTACTGGTCCTTTTTGGCGCCGTCGTAGGTATGAGCAGTGTGTTGGATTCTTTTGAAATTTATCAACCGTTGGTGGCCTGTACTGTGACAGGGGCAATTCTCGGACATATGGGGACAGGTATTTTGCTCGGTGGAACTTTACAACTCATCGTCCTTGGCTGGATGAATATTGGTGCCGCCCAATCCCCAGACTCTGCACTGGCAAGTATGATTTCCACCTTGTTAGTGATTCAAGGCCATTTTTCCATTGGCGAAGGCATCGCCTTGGCCATTCCGCTGGCCGTTGCCGGGCAAATGCTGACCATCTTGACCCGGACAATTACAGTATTCTTTCAACACTGGGCAGACCGAGAGGCGGAACGGGGCAGCTTTCGCGGCATTGATTGGGCCCACTTACTGGCCCTTCTGGTGCAAGGGTTGAGAGTGGCCATTCCGACCTTGATTGTGGCACTACTTGCTGGAACCACTGAAGTAACAAACCTGTTAAACGCAATCCCCCACGTCATTACCATGGGCTTAGAAATTGCCGGTGGCTTCATCGTGGTGGTTGGATACGCCATGGTCATTCGCATGATGAGAGCGAATTACCTGATGCCATTTTTCTTTCTCGGCTTTGTTTTGGCGGCCTTTAGCAATTTCAACCTGGTGGCCTTCGGCGTAATTGGGTTGGCATTGGCTCTTATTTATTTACAGCTCAATCCTAAGTACCACCCCACAATGGCCTTGGCCGGATCCGGATCGATCAGCGCGAGTGAAGACTTTGACCGTCTTGATGAGGAAAATGACTGAACCGCAGTCTCTGAGGAGTGTGGAAAATGGACAATCAGGAAACAGATGTGGACATCGCGGAAGGCGTGGAAAGACGGCTGACCAAGCGAGACTTAGTTAACTTATTTGTGAGGTCGATTTTTCTCCAAGGATCATGGAACTTTGAACGTATGCAGGGCTTGGGCTGGAACTTTGGCTTTCTACCAGCCATTCGTCGATTCTACACGCGCAAGGAAGATCAAATTGAGGCCCTCCAGCGGCACAACGAGTTTTTTAACACTACCCCCTTCATGGCCGCTCCGATTGTAGGTATTGCGGCAGCCATGGAAGAACAGCGTGCCAATGGCCGAGACATTGATGGCAAGGCGATTACTTCGGTAAAAATTGGTTTAATGGGCCCCCTTGCTGGGGTGGGTGACCCCATCTGGTGGGGTACCCTAAGACCCATCTTTGGGGCTTTGGGTGCCAGCCTAGCCCTGACGGGAAATATCCTCGGACCGATTTTGTTTTTTGTCTTATGGAACATTTTTCAGCTGGGGTTTCGTTGGTATGCCCTAAAGATTGGTTACGAACGTGGCACCAACATCATTTCTACGCTGGCCGGCAATGCCTTAACCAAGCTCACAGAAGGGGCCGCTGTGCTGGGATTGTTTGTCATGGGAGCACTGGTTTCCAAATGGGCGCATGTAAACATTCCACTGGTCATTTCGCGCACAAAAATGCCCACGGGTCAGGTGTCTACAGTCACCGTGCAGCACGTTTTAGATCAATTAATGCCTGGATTAGTGCCCCTGCTCTTGACTTTTTTGTGTATTTGGTTGCTCAATAAAAAGGTTAACCCCTTGGTCCTCATCCTTGGCTTGTTTATTGTCAGCATACTTGGCTATTGGGTTGGCATACTTGGCATGTAAAGCGGCCTCTGACGGCCCACGATGGAGGGATAAGGATGCAGGAAAGACGTGTCACAATTCACAACCCCAGTGGCCTGCACGCACGGCCCGCCGCCTTGCTGGTGCAGACCGCAGGCAAGTTTGTCAGCGAAGTGCAGATTGAAAAAGAGGGCAAGTCGGTAGACGCCAAAAGTGTTTTGGGTGTGATGTCCTTGGCAATTGCACAGGGGACAGGGGTCATCATTCGTGCCAATGGGGCAGACGAGGCGGAGGCCGTGACGGCTATCGCCGAAATAATTGAACAAGGCTTGGGTGAATCTAACTAAACAAATCATGACCTGGGGACAGGGGTTTGACAGCCCTGCACCAGGTCACTTTTATGAGGGAAAGCAGGTGTATACTTTGCAGTCACAACAATCAGACGTGTTGGGTAACCAGGCCACAGGACTCGCAGCGTCTCCTGGCCTGACATTGGGTACTGCGGCCTTGCGGCAAGATACGATTCCCGCCATCACTAAAAGACAGCTGCAAGAAACGGAAGTAGAAGCTGAAATTTTGCGCCTGCAGGCAGGGATAGTGCAGGCCAAGGCACAATTGCAGAGCCTGCGGGAATCGACAACCCAGCGCCTGGGCCCCGCAGAGGCAGCCGTATTTGATGCACACATGGCATTTTTAGACGATCCGGCCTATACCGGAGAAATGGTGCGCCGGGTGCGCAGCAATCGGTCCAATGTGGAGGCGGTGGTGGCAGCGGTCAGCCAAGAGATGTCCGATATGCTGGCCGCTTTACCGGATGAGTACCTGGCGGCCCGGGCGGACGATATCCGGGATGTGGGAAATCGGCTACTGCGTTTGCTGGCTGGAACCACCCCCTGGGACCCTGCCCAGCTCCCTGCAGGGAGCATTGTTGTCGCAGAAGAATTGGCCCCCTCGGACGTGGCTGCATTTTCCACAGGCGTTGTCGCCATGGTGACAGCCCGCGGCAGTCGTACTGCACACGCCGTCATTATGGCGAAGTCCTTGGGCATTCCTGCCGTGGTTGGCCTCGGCGAGAATCTCTCACGCATTGCCCAGGGGGACACCCTCATGGTAGACGGGGATGCGGGTCTGGTGGTGATTCGCCCCGATGTACAAGAACAACAAGCGGTGAAAGAACAAATGCATCGAAATTTACAGTTGAATGAAATGGCAGTGCAACGGGCGAAAGAACCGGCCATTAGCCGAGATGGCGTTGCGATTCATGTGTTGGCTAACATTGGACATCTAAAGGACATCCCCACAGCCTTGGCCAACGGAGCGGATGGTGTGGGTTTGTTCAGAACTGAATTTCTCTATTTAGACAGCGACCACTGGCCGACAGAGGAAGAACAGTTTGCAGTCTATCGCCAAGCACTTGCCTCCTTCGCAGACAAACCCGTAATCATTCGTACCCTGGATATTGGCGGCGACAAGCCACTTCCGTACGCCAAACTGCCCAAAGAGGATAATCCATTTCTGGGTTACCGGGCGATTCGCTTTTGCTTGGATAACCTGGATATATTCAAAACTCAACTGCGAGCCTTACTGCGGGCCAGCTACTATGGGTCGCTGTGGGTCATGTTTCCCATGGTGGAAAATGTACAAGAGGTACGTATAGCCAAGGATTTGGTGGCACAGTGCCGCCAGGAACTAAAAAATGAAGGGTGTCCTATGGCGGACAAAATCCCCTTGGGTATCATGGTGGAAATTCCGGCTGCAGCAGTGGCTGCTGACATTTTGGCTAAACAGGTGGACTTCATGAGCATTGGCACCAATGACCTGACACAATACACCCTGGCGGCAGACCGCGGCAATGAAAAAATTGCCTACCTATACGATGCCGTTCACCCAGCGGTGCTACGGCTGGTGCGCCAAACCTGTGTGGCAGGCCGCCATGCGGGCATTCCTGTAGGTATGTGTGGTGAACTGGCCGGTGATGCACAAATGACGGAAGCCTTGTTGGGTTTTGGATTAACCGAGTTATCAATGGGGGCTGCGGCCATTCCCAGAGTCAAAGAAGGCGTGCGGACTGTGTCCTGTCAACAAGCAGAGCCCTGGGCCCAGCGGCTACTGGATTTAGAAAGCCCGGCAGATGTACGCACAGCGGCAGCCCACCGACAGGGCACGGTAGAACGGTAGGACCCACTCCTGCCACCCTGCACCCTTGTCGCATCGGCAATTTCCCCACATATCCGTATTGGTTTTGGTTTCGTAAAGTGATTCCGTCCCCGCCATGGGGTATGATGTGGGAGGTGTATCTGGGAAAATGCAAAGGAGTGAGAATTAATGGATGCAAAAATTTTCGCAGACCGTCGACGTCGACTGGGCGAGGCTTTGCAAAACAATTCCCTGCTGGTGCTTTTTTCGGGGGACGCTCCGGTTAAGTCGGAAGACGAGACCTTTCCTTACAATCCCAACCGTGATTTTTACTATGTAACGGGGCTACCACAACCCAATCTTGCGCTATTGCTACACAAGAGCGCAGAGACAGTCAGCGAAATCCTGTTTGTGCAACGGCCAGACCCAGTGGCCGAAAAGTGGACTGGACACATTTTAACCACAACAGAGGCCAAAGCCACTTCAGGAATTTCCCAGGCAGCTTACGTGGATGTGTTGACAGAAAAAATGACCTACATTTTCCGGCGTCAGCCTGTGACACATGTCTACTTAGACCTGCCGCCACAGCCTTGGCAGGCGGCCACCACACCTGCCCAACAGCTGGGTGAAGACCTGCGCAGACGCCGGCCCGACTTAATGATTCGCAACGCACACGTGGAACTGGCGAATCTGCGATCCGTCAAATCGGAGGCTGAGGTGACGGCCATTCGGCGAGCCATTGAGGTCACACGGGATGGCATTTTGAGTATGATGAGCCACGCCCATGGCGGCATGAAAGAACACGAATTAGAGGCCCACTTCGACTTTGTCCTCAAACAGGCGGGCGTAACTGACTTTGCCTTCCCCTCCATCGTCGCAGGCGGGCATAACGCAACGGTGCTCCACTACTCGGAAAACAACCAGGTGATTGGCAATGGAGATTTAGTCCTCACCGACGTTGGAGCCCAGATGGACTACTATAACGGGGATATCACCCGCACCTTTCCTGTCAATGGAAAGTTTAATCAACGGCAAAAGCAACTGTACGAAATTGTCCTGCGTACCCAACAGGCCGTACTGGATGCCATTGCACCCGGTGTGGCTTACAAGGATTTGAATAAACGGACACGGGAAACCCTCATTAAGGAGTTGCAGGCCATTGGTTTGATTGACACCGGGGAGAACCAAGACGAGCAGTTATCCGAATACTACTTTCACAACGTCAGCCACTCCCTTGGGCTGGACACCCATGACGTCTGGCCGGATGGAGACGTCACCTTGGTGCCAGGAATGGTATTGACCGTGGAACCAGGGATTTACGTTCCAGAGGAACATATTGGGATTCGTATTGAAGACAACGTGGTGGTCACTACAGACGGGTGCCGCGTGCTGTCCCCTGACATTCCAAAGACAGTGGACGAAATTGAGGCTTACATGGCCCACCGCGACCAGTAAACAGGCTTCCTTCTCCATCTGTGAATACTACGTACTGTGAACATACCTATTGTGGACACAAGGCCCCCTCCGCAAAGTGTCGGGTGAGGCCTTGTGTTTTTGTGCTATCCACTCATGCCTGCCCCTGCTGGGCCTCTTTGGCAACCGTGTTGAAAAACTGGTTGATGAGCAGCGTAGCCACCCCGGACAGCACACGCTGCCCTACCCCAGCCACGGTGCCACCCACCTTGGCCACACCCTGGTAATGGACCTGGGTCCCCTTTTCATGATCCGTCAAACGGACCTGCACATCTGATTCCATAAACCCCATTGGGCCTTTTCCCTGGACAGACAGGCGATAGGCCTGCTCGGGGATGATATCTGTCAGTTGCAAATTGCCCTGGTAAGTGCCCTTGAGACCGGCAACCCCAATTTCCAATTCTGCATCATACTGATTTTTGCCTGTGGTCTTTAAAGATTTGAGACCGGGCATGCAGCGAATGATGACCTCTGGATTCGTCAACATTGCAAAGGTCTGTGCCCGAGATATAGGGAAAATCTTGTGGCCGGACAGTTGCATGCTTCATCCTCCCTCCCTGTCAAAGCATCCTCCATGCGGTTCCGACTAAAAAACCCGCTGTACTTGGCTGCTACTGGGCCACAATGGCCGTCAAAGCAATCTCAATCATGTCGTTGAAGGTGCGCTCCCGTTCAATTGCACTGGTTTGTTCCCCAGTCAATAAGTGGTCACTCACCGTCAGCACCGCCAGTGCCTGTGTTCCAAACTTAGCGGCTAGTGTGTACAGGGCAGCCGTCTCCATCTCCACCGCCAGCACCCCATACTCCGCCAACCGTTTGACCCCCTGGTCTTGTTCCTGCTCGGTATAGAAGGTGTCCGTGGTAAAAACGCTGCCCACATGAACCGCCTTCCCAGATGCTACGGCGGCCTGATGTGCAGCCGACAACAGCGTAAAACTGGCGGTAGGGGCATAGGCCACCGTACCAAAGCGATACTGGTTGACCGCCGAGTCAGTGGCCGCACACATGGCAAGTAGGACGTCCCGCAATCCCACCTGTGGCTGTATTGCCCCACAGGTGCCCACCCGAATCAGGCGCTTTGCTCCGTAGTCTTGAATGAGTTCATGGGCGTAAATGGAGATGGAGGGCACACCCATGCCCGTTCCCTGTACAGAGACCTGTTGTCCTTTATATGTACCCGTGTACCCAAGCATTCCTCGAACCTCACTGTAACACTTTGCATCCGTTAAAAATTGTTCTGCAATATAGCGGGCCCGCAGGGGATCTCCCGGCAACAGCACCCTTTGTGCCACGTCCCCATGGTTTGCTCCAATATGTGTACTCAACCACTTTCAACCTCCCTCAATCCACTTCGATGACAATCCGGTGGACTTTCCCGGTGGACTTTCGGTCCATCGCCCCCACCTTGCCCATTCCAGCTAGCGGGACAATCCCCCAGTATACACGCGGGGCACTCGTTCGGAAATTGCGCACAACAGCACATAGGGGATGGTCTCGGCCAATTCCGCCAGTTCATTGAGACTGTCTGAGTCATAAAGGGTCACCCTGTCCCCCACCTGCACCCCTGGCAGGGCCGTGACATCCACAAGTGTCTGATCCATGCAAATGCGCCCGACAATGGGGCAACGCCTATTTGCAAGGGTGACAAAACCGCGATTAGACAATTTAAGCATCAACCCGTCCGCGTAGCCGATGGGCAGAGTGGCCAGGCGAGTGGTCTGTGCCGTGACAAACGTCCCACCGTAACTGACCGGCGTCCCTGGTGGAACCTGTTTGAGATGAACCACCCGGGTATAGAGTCGCAAGGCCTGGCGCAGGTAAACGGCAGAGCGGTCCACCTGTGCCGAGGGGTACACCCCATACAGGCTTATACCCAGGCGAACCATGGAAAAATAACTGTCTGCAAGGTCCAACACCGCCGCCGAATTGGCCGCATGCAGGGTGAGTTGTGCGGGGTTAGGTACAATTTCACGCAACCGCTGAAACCACACTCGGGCCAGCGCCAACTGCTGCCTGGCGCTGGTCTTGTCCAGCTCGTCCGCCCGTGCCAAGTGGGTATACGCCCCGACAATGCGCCCCCGTGTCCCCGCCAAGGCCGCCACCGCTTGTTCCAACTCGGTCACAGACTGCACTCCAATGCGACTCATGCCCGTGTCAAGCTTCAGGTGCACCTGGTAGGCAGTGGAGGCCTGCAGCTGCCCATCCTGTGCCGCCAGTGCACGCGCGTGATCGACAGATATTACCGTCAGAATAATTCTATTTTCTGCCGCCACAGCCAAGTATTCTGGATTCACATAGCCAAATACCAGAATAGGGGCCTGAATGTCTGCCTGCCGCAAAGCCAGGGCCTCATCTAAGGTGGCCACCGCCAGGGCATTTGCGCCACTGGCCAGAGCTGTGGTGGCTACAGGAATAGCCCCGTGCCCATACGCATTTGCTTTGACCACGGCCATCAATTTAACCTTCGTACCAATTCGTTGTCGGACAGCTTCCACATTGTGTGCAATCGCACCCAAATCCACTTCGGCCCAGGTGTCGCGATAAGTTTTCTGCATTTGTTTCGCCCCGTTTTGTCATGATGGGCAGGCCACAGCGCGCCTGCACTCACTATATCACTCCGTGTTCATGTTGAAAGTCCTGGGCCAGCATCACCCCATCTGGATACCCCAAGCCTGTGGCCGGGTTCCAAATTGCTCCTGGGGTGCCGGTATAGTATAGGTTGTCATTGCTGATTCCATCTGTGTTCATGGACGTGAAGGGTGAGTTGTCCTGCTGTGCAAAGTGATAAATTTGCGGGTTCCAGAACCCCACCCGTCCCCCCGCCTGTTGATTTACGAGGGCGGCGATCCCGTTGAACTGGGGTGCCCCGAAGCTGGTCCCCCCCCAACCAGCAGACCAGGGGGTACTGCCAAAAACTTGACTGTAAATGTCATAGCCAGTAAAGGGGTCTGCGTTTAGAGACAAGTCAGGCAGGCCACGGCCCCCGTTGGATGTACCGCTGACCCCTTGGGGGGTCGGGTTAAAGTTCCAGGCGGTGTTGTCCTGTGTAGGTGTAAAGTAGGGCACTGCATTGAATCTAGGGATGCCAGAAATCCCATTTTGATAAAACGGCTGAGAGAATAGAGTGCTGTATCCACCGCCACTGCCACCAATGAGCGATTCCGCCAAACTTGTTTCGTTGGGGGCGCCAAAGTTCTGGGTATAGGGCCACAAGTAATCCCAACCCCAGGCCCGTTCTTTTGTGACCACGGTGTTCGGAATACCAAGGATTGTGTTGCCAAAATTCCCGGCCACATCGGACCAAGGCAGAGTGGTTCCCCCCACGGCCGTAACATAGGGGCTGTCCGCAGGGTTTAACACACTCAAATTGGTGGTCCCCATGTCCGCAAATGCCGCATAGGCTCCCGTATCGCCGGACGAGACAAAGGTGCTAATCCCCTGTGCCGCCGCTTCCATGAAAGCCTCATTAAAAGCTTGGGCGTATCCTGGAGACTCCTCCCCATTGGCCACAAAATAGTCGATGGCCGACTCACTTTCGCCCCAACTGGCAGACAGGGAACCCACCTGGTTGTCCGAAACAGCCTGGAAAAAGGCATCCACAAAACCATAATCCGTATTGGGGGCCTGATATACCACAATCTTAGCCCCCGGCGCCACGGCCCCTGACTGCTCCACATCCAACGCAGTTTCACTCGATCCCGTCGCGGCCGATGGTGCCCCTGCCCCCCCATCCACGTTGATTAGCGACACCCGGTTGGGGCTGGCTGGAATGCCGTACCCATGCCAAAAGGCGACCGGGTCTGTAGGCACCAAGCTGGCCAGTGTGACAATCCCCAAAGTTTGGCCCTGACCCAAGTCACCCTGTTGATATAAGGGAGAGATTTGATAGTGTGCAGCAAATTGTTGGGGCGTCACCACTCCGCCTGGCGGTGTGTTTGAGTTTCCACCGTTTTGCAACTTGTTTAGAACAAACTGGGGCAAACGCTGTGCATCGCTGGCAAAGGGACTGTAGTTGTTCAACCCGAGAACCGCCAAAATGTTACCCGCAACCGAATCGGGCACTTGGGGAGTCCCCTTTGGTGCATGAAACTGCTTCCCTTTGTATCCCATATTCAGCAACTGCACACGAAAGGCCTGATTGAACTGACCCGCGGTGCCGTTTAGGGTGATGTCTAAATGATTAGAATCCACCTGTGCGGTGATTCCGTAGCCCTGAAAGTACTGCACAATCGCCTCAATGGTTCCATCTGGTGGACCATAGTTTTGGGCAAACTGCGAAGTACTTAAAAAGTTGTGAAACTGCGCGCTCGCAGGCGTAGTGGTGTCGCGTATGTATTGTTCTAATTGATTTTGATTGCGGATTTTTAAGATGATACTCACCGTCACCGCCGTATCCACCGGCGTGTTGCCAAACACCGCTACGTTCTGGGTCCCCACTGGCCCCATCCCCTGATTGAGCGTTGTGTCCGCCTGCGCCGATGTGGCCAACGCGGGTAGCACAGCCCCCATCATTACAGCCATCAGTGCCAATTTACCGGAAATTTTAAGGCCCCTCATAAACATTTCCCCCCACATATTCGCAGCATTTACAGTCATAGATTACTTTAATTATGAATTCTTTAGAAATCAATGACAAGAATCCCCCGCGACGGATTGACAAGCATTACTGACAAGCTTCACAGAATAAAAACACAACGTCTACCCATGGTACAATAATGAAAACCTCAAACTGGCGCTGACCGCAATGGATTCTACTCTGCAGTCAGTTCCTGATGGGAGATGTTCATGATAAATCTAATCTTGTTCTATTTGCTCTTCATGATTTTCAGAATTTTTGCCAATCCACTCCTGGCACTCGTTCTGATTTTGCTCATTTACTATGTGATTGACCGCCGCTACATTGGACTTTTGCCGGGCCTCATTAAACCGCTTCGACAATGGCGACGCATCACAACCCTAAACAGACAGCTCACCATGAACCCCCATGACAGTCCACTCAGACTTGAATTGGCGCAAGTTTATATGGCGAGAAACCACTTCCAGCGGGCACTTAGTCTATTGGAACAGTTACCTGCCCCTATGAAAGATTCCGCCGATGTGTTATATGATACAGGGGCGTGTCAATTATCCTTGGGGGAGTTGCAAGTCGGCAAAACGTTGGTGCTACAGGCACTATCTTTGAACCCAGACTTGCGCTATGGCGAGCCCTACCTCAAACTCGCGACGGCACTGGCGCTGCATGACCCTGCCAAGGCGTTAAAATATCTGCAGGAATTTCAATTACACAATCGCTCCTCCTGCGAGTCTTACTACCGCATGGCACAACTTCAAGAACAGTTGGGAGACCCTGGTGCGGCCCGCAACGCTTGGCGACAGTGCCTGGAGACGTACCGTATTTTACCTAATTTCCGCAAACGCGCCGACCGCCGCTGGGCACTGCTCGCACGCCTCAAACTGCTGATGCACGGGTGAACGGAGAAAGGGTGAACGGAGTACAGGGGAACAGAGAACAGGGAGAACTTAGATAGGCATTACTTTTGCCGCAGCATGAATTACCTTGGGAACTGAATCGACTGGGGGACGCTTAATTTCATACAGTAATAGTCAGAAAGGATGGGTTGGATGGAATCGCTTCGCGAATTGACCTGCACCGAGGATTGGACAGAAGTGTGGTCCGAGTCAGACCAGATCCCCGTTTTATTAATTAAGCACAGCACCACCTGCCCCATCAGCGCCAATGCTTGGCGAGAGTTCCAGCTTCATCTGACACAAGAGGCCATCCCGGATGTCAGCTATGTGTTTGTCAAGGTGATTGAATCCCGTCCGGTTTCTCTACAGATTGCTTCAGACCTCGGCGTCCCCCACAAGTCTCCACAGGTCATTCTCATAGTGCAACAACAGGCTCGTTGGAGCCTGTCCCACTGGGATATTACGGCACAAAACATCAATTCCGCACTGCTGTCACACCCCTCCGCATGACAAGGGATGCAGAGGGCGTGGCCCGTCAAATCATTGAAAAGCCTTACTGTCACTTATGATACGGTTCCCCGCGGGAAATTCGGATGCCTCGATAGAGTTGTTCCAATAGCACAATGCGAGCTAACTGGTGGGGCAGGGTTAAGGGGCCAAAGCTCCAGCGCAAATCTGCCCTGTGAATGAGGTCTGGGTGTAAGCCGTGTGACCCCCCGAGCAGAAACACCAATCGGCCATAGCCTGCGGCGGCAAGGTGGTCAAACTGCTGACTCCAGGCCTCGGAACTGTGCGTTTGCCCCTGAATATCCAGCACCACCACCCCATCGCGATCCCGTAGTTGGCGCATCACTCGGTCTGCTTCTGTGGCCAGAATCTGCCCCCGCTGTGCCGCAGACAACTGCTCGGGCGCAGGTTCATCAGCCACCTCCACCACCTCAAGGTTCAGGTACCCAGACAGGCGTTTGACATATTCCTGTTGCGCATCCCGCCAAAACCGCTCCCGTAACTTGCCTACGGCCACCACTTGCACCTGCACCCAATCTTCCCCTTCCACAACAGCGTCTCCCTATCCCCGTTCTTAACTCCAAGGCGGGTCCACATTGGGGAAGGGCAGTTCAGGAACCGTACTCCCCTCCGATGCACCCGCGCGCGCTGTGTTGATAGATTGAATTTCACCCAGCTTGACCTTGAATGTCAGCGGTCTGTTGTTACGATAAACCTTTAGAGTCACCACGTGGCCTGGCTTTTGCTCAAATAGGTAAGTGCGCAGATCTGCCATATCGCGTACCGTCTCTTGGTCAATGCCAATAATCACGTCCTCGGGCTGAACTCCCGCCACCTTTGCCTCTGGTGAAGTCACCTTTCTCACCCATACCCCGTAGTTCACGGGCACATCCGGCCAAAATGCCTCTGGCACGGCGGCCAAGGAATCTCCGGACACCCCTAACGCCGGGTGTAGGGCGAACCCATGTGAGAGGATTTGCTCCGCAATAGACTTCACTTCATTAGAAGGGATGGCAAAACCCATGCCCTCAAAATTGGGGGCAACTATTTTACTGCTGTTAATGCCCATGACTTCACCGCGAATGTTTAACAGGGGGCCACCGCTGTTGCCTGGATTGATGGCCGCATCTGTCTGAATGACAGCTTGAAAGTCCAGGGTGCGCTGCGTTTGCGCTTCTTCCACAGGCATAATCCGCTTTTTCGCACTGACAATACCTGCCGTCACCGACTCGGCAAAGTCGAGTCCGAGCGGTGTGCCAATGGCGATGGCAGGCTCCCCCACCTGCACCTGCCGAGAATCCGCAAAGCGCACCGGTGCGTCCCCCGCCACTATGTTTGAGGGAATGCGTAACACAGCCAAGTCCGTGTACGGATCGGTCCCCACTACAAAGGCGGGAACGTGCCGTCCCGAGGCCAAAACCACCTCCACCTTGACCGCCCCTTCCACGACGTGATTGTTCGTGGCCACAAACCCATACTGGGCATTCTTTTGAAACAACACGCCAGTGCCCACCCCAGCAGGCTGGATGCGCACGTTGTCAGACCATAAATCGGACACGCGGCCATAGTTGACCACACCCATTACTGCCGGTTGAACCTGTTTCACCACCTGGGTGACCGTTTCATTGTCGCCTGACCCCTGCCCGCTAAAAGGCAACCCGTAAGCCCGAGCCGGGAACGCGGTGAGTGCCAGCGTGCAACAAAGCGCACCCGCCAACGCCCATCCCTGAAAGTGATTCGACGGGAGAAGATGGTTCTCAACAACAGACCTCGGTGCCGTGCTTGTGCACAATATCGTTTGACAAGGAATTCTTGCATGGCTGTCAACTTTCTTCGTTCTCGTCATTTTCCTCGTGATGGCCACCCTCTTCGCATCGGTAAATACCGCCTTTTAGCCAGGTTTCCCGAGCGATTGGAGGGTTATGTACAATTTTTACTGTAGCTGTTAAATCGACTAGGGGGTCAAGGCGTGCAATGCCCCGGGCTGTTCGCGGCTGGTGCGATGCAAGGTTACCTGTTCCGCAAAACGCGCTTGAATCTCCTGAAGGACTGAGTATACGGTGAGTTCCGCCAAATCCGGCTGGTTATTTTCAGCACTGAGGTGGGCCAGGTAGACATCCACCCCTTGATTTCCCAAGACGTCGGCCAGGGCAATCGCCGCATCCGTGTTGGAAAGGTGCCCTTTGTCACCAATAATGCGCCGTTTCACATTCCAGGGGTAGCGCCCGGCGCGCAACATTTCCACATCGTGATTACTTTCAAACACGTAGCACTGACAATTTGCAATAACCTGTTTGATGGTGTCACTGACATAGCCCAGGTCTGTGACAACGGCCAGACTTCCTTGTGGGGTGTCAAAACGATAGGCCACCGGTTCCTCGGCATCGTGTGAAACGGTGAACGGGGTGATGTGAATTTCTCCAATGGTGAACGGCTCGCCCCCACGGATGAAAGAAACTCGTTTTTCCGCCAGGTTTGCAGGCAACCCGACAGCCACTTGGCGCCAGGTTCCTTCTGTGGTGTATATGGTGGCCTGGGATTGTTTTAAAATTTGCTGCACGCCGCGAACATGGTCCACATGCTCATGTGTCAACAGCAATGCCTGCAATTCCCCAATCTGGGTGTTGGCCGCAGACAGCAAACGCTGCTGAATTTGTCGACCACTGATGCCCGCGTCCAGCAGAAGCTGTGTGTTTCCTTCCTGTAGATATAAGGAATTCCCCGAACTGCCACTGGCTAATACGCTAAACTGCAAACCCTAGATCTCCCTTCCTTAGGGAGAGGTTAAAACCTCACCCGTAAAAGCGTTAATATCGTAAGTGGTGCCGGTGGTGGTAACCTGCCAAACAGGAAACCAGTAATTCGGCGTCCGCAGGGTCACATCTTGGGAGAGGGTTTGGGGGGCTTTGTGAACATACCCCAGCTGAATGCTTGTAATCCGATTATCTGCCTGCGAAACCTGCTTGTCTACCACATTTGCCAGGTTGTCTAAGGCATCAATGGCCGTCAAAATTGGTTTTGGTTGCCCCACAGGGTGGAGGTTTTCGACAGCCTGCTGACGGTATGCCAGAAGATGGTGGTTTTGAATATATAGTGTTGCCGTGACATCAAACAAAGGAAAGTTCTGATAGCGCTGATCCAAAACCTGAGTGACACCGGCCCACAGGGTGGAAACATCTGGCCCTTGTGCGGGCAATGCAGGTAAACTGGGCTGTGTGGGGGACTGTGCATTGTCCCACTGATATGCCCCCCCCTGCCACAAAAACTCGGTTCCACTCTGCACTTCGTTGTTCTGCAAGGAACGAGGTACGGTGTAGCGGACCGTCCAAGAGCCCGCCTGTCCCCGCGTGAGCACGCCCACGCTTGAGGTCAGCTGCTTGCCCCCGGCTGCAACCCGCACAGCCCCGGCATGACCAAATGCAGCCGCGCCCAAGTCCGTGACAGATGGCGTGGCTGCCACCGCGTCCAAAAATGCCATTTCCGGATGATCCGTAGGGACCTGTGCCACCAACACCAGTCCGTGTTCAGACAGCAGGGTTTTTGTGTTTGCCAACAAGTCTGGGTAACTCTCCCGATAGCCCGCAAACTCTTGTCGGCTTTGGACTACCTGCCAAGCTAAAATCAAATCAAGCACGAAAAATGCAGCAATCAGCCAACTCTTCGCGGATTCCCAGTTCACTCCCCTGTCACCCCCTTCATCACCTGACCCGTCACCGCGTCCAGGGTCAAGATCCACTTGCCCGCAACGGTCACTGCAAAGGCCGGATCCAGCGCCACGGTGTGTGGAGTCTGTAGGTAGGCCGCATACCCCAGTTGAATCGTTAATTCAGCCAACGGTGTCTTTGGCAATGCCTGTGCAAGAACCTGATTCAATTGGTTAGCATTCAGGGTACGCACACTAAAACTGGTTACTGGCGTGGTCAACTGCCACAAGGGACATTGGTATTGGAGCACCTGGTTGCCCTGTGCTTCCAATTGCACCATGCCATTGCCCCCAAACACCGGCAATCCCCCCACATAGGTACGCAAAGTAAACCAATCATTGCCTCCGCTGCCGGGGTTGCTGAACAACAGCGTCGAAGGGGCGCCGCCGTGTTCTTGAACATAGGCCAACACAAACGATGTGGGCGCGGACGCAGGGCTGGCCACGTGGGGTGCATTCGGATCGGCAAAAGTGAGTTGATTGTGCACTTGGTCCCACCAGACAACCCGACTGCCATCTGTCCACAGCACGGTGTGGGGCCCTTCCTGGGCGCTGGTCAAGGCCTGTGGATTGACAAAAAAGGAGTGTACTAAGGGCAACACGGGCTGTGTCTGGATGTGATAGACCCATTGCGCAACATGCACGCCCTGTAGCGGCACATACCCGTGATTGCGGGCGCTCCAGACCGTCCAAGGATGGGCGTTGATAGCTTCGCTGAGAGAACTGTGAAAGTTTGTAACGGACAGGTCTGTGTGGGAGGTATAGGCCCCTTGCGTAGTGACAATTCCCAGTTGCACACCCGGTTGGCCGATTTGGCGGTATAACCACAGGGTCTCCCCGGACTGAAATAGCACAGACGGCTGCAACCCAGGTATCCACTTCAACAAGTCATTGTACGACAGGGGACTGCCGAAGCGAACCGTCACGGCCTCTGTCATCTCTGCTTGTGGCAGTCCGCTGACGGCGCGCAACCCGGTGACGCGCAACCTGCGCAATTGTGCAATCCACTGCTCGTAAACGGCAGACCCAGGAATGGCCAACGATGCAGCGGTTTGCGTCTTGCCGTGCGCGCGCGTCCACTGTGTGAGAATCATCTCGTACGGACGCAGGACTTCGTCTGACAGCGGGGTTGCGGCCTTCACTAGCACGGGTGCAGGATACGCAATACCCCCAGAATTGGTCCAGTTGGCGGTCCATAGTACGTCGCTAAGAATTACGCTGGTCAATACCAGGGCCGTCAGCAGCAATGTTTTCAAAGCGCGCAGGGTAGGTTTTCGCTTCATGTCAATTCCCCCATTGCCGTGGGCAACCGCAGTGTTACGGACGTTCCCTGCTCCAGTTGACTGGCGATTGTAACGGTTCCACCGTGGCGTTCCGTCAGTTCCCTGGCCAGAGCCAGACCCAACCC
>QXHL01000028.1 GCA_003584005.1 Alicyclobacillaceae bacterium I2511
GCCCCGGGAAAACTAGACGTAAGGGGTCGTCGGCAGCGTCAGATGTGTATAAGGGGCAGGGGATGGGGGTCATGGTATCGCGGGGGGACCCAAACGGGGGGGATTTGGCCATATCAGACAACGAGCGGAAACAACAAGTCTGGAAGGCGTTGGAGGATGTGTATGATCCCGAATTGCCCGCGCTTAGTTTGGTGGAACTGGGGATGGTGCATGATGTCGCGGTGCTGGGTCCACAGGTCCATGTGAAATTAATCCCCACTTTTGTCGGCTGTCCGGCACTGGAAATTATGCGTCATCAAGTGCAGCGCAAGCTGCAGGAGGAAACGGGGCTGGAGGCCATCCAAGTAGAGTTTGTGTTTGATACCCCATGGACCTCCAATCACATCCAGGCCTCTGGGCGAGAAAAACTGAAGCAGCTTGGGATTGCTCCACCGCCCTCCAGATTTTCGCCTACAACGGCGCCAGATTGTCCCTATTGTGGGGCACCGGGGGCAGAAGTGGTCAGTGTGTTTGGCCCCAGTGCTTGCCGTTCCGTATTTTACTGTAAAATCTGTCAACAGCCCTTTGAGGGCATCAAGTTTGTTTGAAGCGGGGGTACAGGGATAGCGTGCACCGAATGGGAACAGGGGGTGGGACAGGGATGATTTGGCAGGAGGAAATTGAAACCATGAACCGCACTGGCTTGGAGAAATTGCAGTTGGAGCGGTTGCAGGCCACAGTAGCAAGGGTCTATCAGCGGGTCCCATTTTATCGCCAAAAACTGGATGCCGCAGGTTTAAGGCCTACAGAGATTCGCAATCTGGAGGACATTCATAGATTGCCCTTTACACGCAAAAGTGATTTGCGGGAAAACTACCCGTTTGGCTTGTTTGCGGTGGACAAAAAAGAGGTGGTTCGGATACACGGTTCCTCAGGAACCAGGGGCAAGCCCACGGTGGTTGGGTACACGCGCAACGACCTCGCCCGTTGGAGCGAGATTGTCGCGCGGGCCATCACCATTGCTGGTGGGAGACCGGGGGATGTGTTTCACAATGCCTATGGATATGGGCTGTTTACAGGGGGATTGGGATTACACTACGGGGCAGAGCGCCTTGGTATGTCGGTGGTTCCTATTTCGGGGGGCAACACCCCTCGGCAGATTATGATTCTCGAAGATTTCCAACCGCGGGGGATTGCGGGGACCCCATCTTACATTTTGAACATTGCAGAGACCATGGAGCAGATGGGTCGAGATCCGCGACAAACGAGTCTGGAGTATGGAATCTTTGGGGCAGAGCCCTGGTCTGAAGAGATGCGCAGAACCCTGGAAGACAAGTTCCACCTGCGTGCACTCGACATTTACGGCCTGTCTGAGGTGATGGGACCTGGCGTGGGCATGGAGTGTTTTGAACGGCAGGAGGGAATGCATGTGGCCGAGGACCACTTTTACGTGGAGGTTATACATCCCTTGACAGGTGAAAACATGCCTCCGGGTGAATTAGGGGAACTGGTGTTTACTTCATTGACCAAAGAGGCGTTTCCTGTTTTACGTTACCGCACAGGGGATATTGCCTTTTTGTACCCGGGAAAATGTGGTTGTGGGCGTACGCATCTACGCATGTCTCGCATTAAGGGACGGATTGATGACATGGTGATTGTCAGAGGGGTAAATGTTTTTCCCTCCGAAATTGAATCTGTGGTGATGAACCACCCCATTTTAAGCCCTTATTACCAAGTGGAGGTCACCCGCCAGGGGACCCTGGATGAAATCACCGTGCTTGCCGAGGTGTCAGACGCTGTAGCCAAAGACCAGGGTGGCTTTAATCCAGAGGCGGACCTGTTTCGCCGGGCCCGCAATGAATTGAAAGCAGCCTTGCGCAACACACTGCTTATCTCCACAGAAGTCACTTTGCTGGCACCCAATACGTTGCCGCGTAGCACAGGCAAGGCCACGCGGTTGGTAGACCATCGACACTTGTACGAGGACTCCGGTGAAGGATTGCCAGTTTAGTAGAGAAGACGAATTTGTTGGCTAGCTAAGGAGGACCATGATGGCGGATGCGGTGATTGTGGACGCGGTACGAACGCCCTTTGGTCGTTACCGCGGCGGACTAAAATCGGTGCGGCCAGATGATTTGGCCGCTGCCGCGATTGCTGGGTTATTGCACAGACACCCTAACCTGCCCCTGACAGAGGTGGAGGATGTGGTGCTTGGGTGTGCCAATCAAGCGGGCGAGGACAATCGTAACGTGGCTCGCATGGCATTGCTGTTGGCAGGCCTGCCAGAAACCGTGGCTGGGGCCACGGTCAATCGATTGTGCGGATCGAGCCTGGATGCGGTTCATACGGCGACTGCCCATATCTTGGCAGGCGCGGGCCAGGTATATGTGGCCGGGGGTGTGGAAAGCATGTCCAGGGCCCCTTTGGTGATGCAAAAGCCAGAGGAGGAATTGGCCAGAGGGGACCGGGAATTGGCGGACACTACGATTGGCTGGCGTTTCATCAACCCCCGCTTGGCATCCGAATATCCTCCCTACAGCATGGGGGAGACGGCGGAGAATGTGGCGCAGCGATTTCATATCGCCCGGGAACAGCAGGATGCTTTTGCACTGGAGAGCCAGTTACGGGCCGCTCGGGCGTGGCGGGAAGACCTGTTTTCGGACCACCTTATTCCTGTTCAAGTCTCTGCCAAAAGCGGTCAGACCGCTTGGTTTACTAAGGATGAACATATGCGACCAGACACCACGTTGGAGAAATTGTCCCAGTTGGCCCCAGCTTTTCGTGTGGGTGGCAGTGTGACGGCAGGGAATTCCTCCGGAATCAACGATGGGGCTGGGGCGTTGCTACTGATGGAAAAGGAATATGCTGTCCACCACGGGTATAAACCTTTGGCCCGCATTGTGGCCTATGCAGTGGCGGGTGTGGACCCTGCTTACATGGGATTAGGGCCGATTTACGCCACGCGCAAGGTGTTGTCACGCAGCGGCTTGTCGGTGTCAGACCTGGACTTAGTTGAACTGAACGAGGCCTTTGCAGCCCAATCGTTGGCTTGCATCGGTGTATTGGGGCTGGACCCAGAAAAGACCAATGTCCATGGTGGGGCCATCGCTTACGGTCACCCGTTGGGGGCCAGTGGGGCGCGAATTTTGGGCGAACTGGTGCATGAACTGGTGCGTCGGAAAGGTCAATATGGTCTTGCTACCATGTGCATTGGCGTCGGTCAAGGCATCGCCACCCTGGTGGAACGGCTGTAAGACTGTGGGGACTGTGGGGACTGTGGGGACTGTGTGGACTTCATTAGTGGGGACTTAATTTAGTAGGGACTTGGTATGTGGAGACTCGTCATTGACAAAAGGAGAGATGGAAATTTATGAAGGAAACTCTGACGAAGCAAACACTGATGGAAACCAACACGCGTCTCCAATTAAAAACTCGCTATCCGCTATACATCAATGGCAAATATGTGGACAGCAGCAGCGGACAGTGGTTTGATACGTATAATCCAGCAACTGGGGAAAAGATTGCTGTAGTGGCGAAGGCCAATCGAGCGGATGTGGATATTGCCGTGACTGCTGCACGTCAGGCTTTGGATGGCAAATGGGGTCGCTACAGCGCCGCACGCAGAGCCCAGGTGTTGAATCGAATTGCCAGCTTGCTACGCGATCGTTTTGATGAGATCTGTGAGTTGGAGGTTTACAACAGCGGCAAATCTCTAGCCAACGCCCAAGGCCAGGTGATGCAGGCCATTGAGGATTTTGAACTGTTTGCGGCGGCAGCCCTTGTACACGAGGGGAGCACCAAGCCTGTTCCTAATGGTTTTTTCAATTACACCCTAAAAGAACCAGTGGGAGTGTGTGCCCAAATCATCCCTTGGAATTACCCGCTGATGATGGCCGCATGGAAAGTGGCTCCCGCTTTGGCTGCGGGCTGTTCTGTGGTGCTCAAGCCCGCCAGTCTCACCCCCATCACCGCTTACGTATTGGCCGATATTTGTCAAGTGGCAGGGTTACCAGAGGGGGTTCTCAATGTCGTTACAGGCAGTGGGGCGGACATTGGGGCTTACTTGGTGGAACATCCCGGGGTGGACAAGGTAGCCTTTACTGGCGAAACCAGCACAGGCAAAGACATCATGGCAAGGGCCTCGCAGACGTTAAAGCGGATTACCTTGGAGTTGGGGGGCAAGTCACCCAATATTATATTTCCAGATGCGAACTTCAACGCTGCGATTGACGGGGCACTGTTTGGCATTTACTACAACACGGGTCAGTCCTGTGAAGCAAGGTCTCGCTTGTTTGTGCACGAGTCGATTTATGATAAGTTTGTGCAGGCGTTTGTGGAAAAGGCCAATCGACTGGTGATGGGCAATCCCTTGGATGTGCAGACCCACATGGGCGCCATCATCTCTGAGGCGCAGGTACAGGTGATTGACGGATATGTGCAGTCTGCGCTGGAAGCGGGTGCACGGGTGGTTTACGGGGGGAAACGTCCCGAGGGCTCAGAGTTTGCCAAGGGTCACTGGTACATGCCCACAGTGATTGTGGATGTCACCAATGATATGAAAGTGGCCCAAGAAGAAATTTTTGGTCCGGTGATTGTGGTGGTAAAGTTTAAAGATGAAAAAGAGGCTGTAAAGCTGGCCAATGAATCGGTGTATGGTTTGGCCGCATCCATTTGGACGCAAGACTTTGGCCGCGCACATCGCGTGGCGGCACAATTGAAAGCCGGAACAGTCATGATTAACAGCCCGTTCTCTGCTCTGCCCGGATTGCCTTTTGGCGGCTATAAGCAATCTGGATTCGGCCGCGAACTGGCGGCAGAATCGTTGGAGTTGTACACGGAGACTAAGAGTGTGCTTGCCTATATTGGTGAGAAACCACTCAACCCATTCGGGGTGTAGAATGTTTCCTTCGAGTCTATCCAATAAAGCATCCTTGTCCGTACAACGGGTGCAAAGGTTTCGTGATTTGACTTTGATTTTTTCAGCAGACGCACAGGTCTGGGTGGTGGCCTGTGATGGGGTGGGCGGGATTGGCCAGCAACCAGCGGATGCTGTGGCAGCCCACCCCACCCTGGTGGGCCACTTTGCCCTGCGCGTTCCCTTAATGGAAGTGCTGGCAGCGGGGGCATGGCCAGTGGCGGTGACGAACACGTTGACAAGCCCACGCGGAGATTACAGTGCGGCCATTGTGGCGGCCCTGCGTGACCTAGGTGCACAGGTGGGGCTGACAAATCCAGAGGCGTTCAACGGCAGCACAGAGGACAATGTGCCCACCGTGCAGACAGGGGTTGGCGTCACGGTGTTGGCTGTGGCCACCCGCGCAGACCTAGCTCTGGGATCCGCTCACAGCGGCCAACAGTTGGGACTGGTGGGATTGCCTAAGAGTGCTCCCAAACACACCATCATTCTGGACGATCCGGAGATGGTTTCGTTGCCGGAGTTGTTGGCATTGCGCCAGCTACCGGGTGTCAGCGACATTGTGCCCGTGGGTTCCCGAGGCATTTACGCCGAGGTCGAGGACTTGGCTGCGTCGGCGGGACTAGGCTTTGAGGTGTCTGGTCCACGCGGGGATTGGACAGATTCCGGGGGGCCCAGCAGCTGTGCAGTATTCGCTTGCGACTCATCTGCCGTAGCCGCTGTGGGACAGATTTTGCATGCGCCCCTGGCGTGGTTGGGAACGCTGCGTTGATCCATATAGGGTTTCTTCGGCAAATTAACCCCCCCATCTAGGATTCTTTTGGCGACTGATTCGCCAGTCTCAAATAAGCGACCCTAGGTCGCTTATGGGCCTTTTCAAGCCACGTTTCGCATAAATAGGCGTCCGCCAGGCCCTTATTTCAGCAAAATCGGTGCAAACACGGTGGGGAAACGTGCAATAGACGACTTTCACACCCTTATTTGCGGTTCATCGCTCGCTATTTGATGATTTAGCGACTGGGGGACCCTTATTTCCAGAACCGAAAAATCAGCCCCCTCCTCCACCCCGGTTATTTTCAGCCTGTGCTTCCAGCCTGTGCTTCAAGTCTCAGGGACTGTCTGGTGTGCTGTTGGTTGCGGGGGAGGCGTTTTTTTTGACCCAAAGGTAACTGGCTGCCAGTAGGAACACAAGAACTACAAAACCGTAAAAGGCAGTTCGCTGTTGCGGCTGTATCAGAGCATAACCGGTGACGGCCAAGAGGACCCCCATGGTCAGGATACTGCCGTAAGGGGCGGCGAATGCGAGGATGGATGCCTTGGTTTGCCGTCCTTCGGCGGTATTTCGCCAGCGTAGAAAGGTCCACAGAATGCCAAACCAATAAAAGAAACTTAAAAAGCCGGTGGCACTGATGAGCAGGTCATAGATGCGACCAGGCAATAGGAAGGAGGCCAGAACCACCACGCCAATGCCGATGGCAGTAAAGGCCAATGCGCCATAGGACAGTCCCTGCCGAGAAACATGGGCAATCCGGTGCGGAGCTTCACCACTTTGTGCCAAGTTGGTTAGAATCTGATTGGCTGAAAATACGGAACCGGCCATTACACTGAAGGAAGCTACCAGGATAACCGCGTTGAGGGCCTGTGCGAGCAGGGGCCAACGCTGGTGTTGCAAGGCCAGAACAAAGGGACTGACGGTGGTGCTGACCGTGTACCAGGGTTGTATCAAGAGCAGAGATCCAATAGATAACAGGTATAACAGGCTAAGTATGATAAGGGTCCACAGGGCGCCTTGCTGGATGGTCCGCGGCCGGTCTACCTCGGCGGCGGCGGTAGCAAACACGCCGATGCCAGCATAAGCAAACACCACTACTAGCATCGCTTGCAACACCCCAGAAAACCCGTGCGGAAAGAAGCCATGGAGGGGTGCACTGGCCATGGTAGTTGTGTGTGTTGTCAGACCTGGGGTGGACACAGGACTGCCACCAGACAGCAAAAAGAGCGCCACAAAAAGGATGAATCCTGTTAAGGCCGCAATTTTGACCAGACTCATCAACGACTCAATGGCGCCAAAACTTTTCACCCCAAAGGCGTTGATGGCGAGAATCAGAATTGAGTAGGTGAGGGTAGGGACCCACAGAGGCAGGGTGGGTAACCAAACACGGGTGAATACCCCCATCGCGACGGCCTCACTGGCAATGGTTAACACACTGGCGATGTAGTACACCCATCCTTGCATGTACCCGGCAAATTTTCCTAGGTATAACTCCGCAAAGACCTTGAATGACCCCTCTACGGGATGTTGGATGGCCAGCGTGGTGAGTGCACCTGTCACCTGTGCCGTCAACAGGCCGCCAATCACAAAAGAAATCAGTACCGCAGGTCCCGCCGTTTGAATGGGGAGCCCACTACCGAGGAAAAATCCGGCCCCTATAATGCCTCCGACCCCAATTAAAATGAGCTCTTGCAAACTGAACCCCTTGTTTGGGACGGTGGCACTGCGGATGATTTTCCCAGCCGTCCTGTTTTGGAATACAGGCTTTTTACCGGCTCTTGCACGTGTCATTCCAATTCCTCCTCGCACTGCTTGGGTCTGACCTAACCCCTTTCCGGACATGCCCACAGAGTCTCAAATTTTGCCCAGCCATTCCGGTATTATGGGAAATCAAGCGGCATTCTATGAATGGAGATGGATGGCTCTCTGAAGTACGAATTTGCAGTTTCTTAGGATTGCGGCTATGATCCCCCCTAAGGGGTAGTGTCGGAAATTAGGGGGGATAGGGGTGCCAAACGAGGACCGGAGACACCGGTTTGGCAAGGCCGGTGTGCTTGGGTGGGTGGTATCGGCCATCGCATTGGTAGCGGTTGCAGGGTGCAGTGTGTCTGGTGCGGGATTGGCGACAAATCAAGTTACTGGAACTGCAAATTCTGGACCAGACGGTGCAAACACAGCCCACTCAAACGGGGGGAACGCGGGCAAAGGGACGGCCGTGACCGTCGCGGCCAAGACTCTACGCACCGGCCCACAACCGGAAAATCCAGTGGGCATTCCACTGCAGGACCCACAGTGGCCTGCAGATGTGAAAAACTATGAAACTACGTCCAGCGTGATTGTAAATGCACAGGTGAATGTGCCCATATTGGAATACCATGAGGCCAACTATTTGCCTGGGGATGTGGCCACGCTACGCCCAGGACAATTAGATCAAGAAATTCAGTGGTTGGGGACGCATGGGTTTCACACGATTAATATTGGACAACTTTACGACGCATTTTATCATGGCTATGTGCTACCACCAAGACCTGTTTTATTGACCTTTGATGACGGGTATGAAAGCGTTTATTTTAAGGTGTTCCCCTTACTTAAAAAGTACCACCTACAAGCCACGCTGTTCATTGTCAGCGGCTATACGCATGTTCAACCGGATCGAAAGAAAGAGTTTCCCACGCTGACGGTTTCCGAACTTCAGCAGATGCAGGCCAGTGGGCTGGTGGATGTGGAGGACCACACGGTGACACACCAGGACTTGTCCACACTGACCTTGAGTCAAGATCAGCAAGAAATTGTCGACTCCAGCCAAGCGTTGTCAGGCTGGGTGCACCACCCAATGAGGGCCATCTGCTATCCCTATGGGGGATACAACGCTAAAATTTTAGCCATGGCCCAGTCTGCTGGTTTTTTGCTGGGTACCACTGAACACCAGGGATATGCCAACTTGTCCCAAGGGGTCATGACACTAGACCGGATTGCGGTGTTGGTGGATACCTCTGCAGGGCAGTTTGCCAATTTGCTCTCCCCGTCTTTGCAACAATCGGAGTTAACAGTAGCAGCCCTGGTGCAACAGGGTGCGAAGGATTTTGCGCAGCATCAGTATGGGCAAGCCATCAGCTTGGAAACACAGGCCATTAATCGCAATCCCCTGGACGGTTCGGCTTACAATGAACGGGGCATTGCACGTGCCTTTGGGGGAGATTACTTGGGCGGCATGCGGGATATTGATAGGGCATTATCACTGAATCCGGAAGATGGCTACGCGAAATTTAATCGGGCGTTAACGTTGGAGTTGTATGGTCATTACGAGGCAGCCATCGCGGCCTACCAATCCACACTGCAAACTCCCGGGAGCGGTTGGTGGAAGGCCTGGTGTGACTATGGCATTGCCAGTATTTATGGACGTCGCGGAGATGTGACAGACACTGTATCGTTTTTACGCAAGGCGATTGCGATGAATCCTGCCACTAAATTGGCGGCCCGAACAGAAAAAGATTTTAACCCAGTGCGCACAAGCACAATTTTCCAACAGACCTTGCGGTGAACCTTTGCCCACTGTCTAGAGTCTATGGGTAACGGAATGGTTGAGAGACAACTCGCCTTCCTGTGATTCATTGACATTGACAGGGAACAAAGGCCCTGTCAAAATGGGGATAGATACCATAGACTTGGGGGTATCCTTCTGCGGATCCTATCGAGAATACTAAAACGAAGCCTATTTTTCCTAGTGTACATCTATGTCTCCACATCGGTGTTGTTGTTTCACGGACCATTTCCGACGCTCACACACTATGTCATTGAAATTTTCACCACATCTATGCACGGATATCTTTTACGTCCCATGTCTATGTATACACTGTCCCAAGCGGAAATAGACCAGTATGCACCGAAACTCGTAATTGCGCCGATCACGGCGGCAGACCGAATGCACGCCCAGGCGAATTACAGCAATATCCACAATTCCTCCATTACAGTAAGCACCTACACGCAACCAATGTTCACCGCTAACGTGATGCTGATACGTAATCCTACGAGATTGACTGTGGCGGTCACGAAGTTTAATGGCAGTGTGGGGCAGACGGTTTCGGAATTGGTGGCGCAAGCGCATGGGGTGGCCGGGGTCAACGGTGGGGCTTTTAAAGACAATGCCCAGACCTGGCAGGGCACGGGCGGAATTCCTCTGGGCATCACGATTACCAATGGTCAGGTGGTCAATGGCAGCAATTTGGGCAGCAGTTATCCCACCATTGGGTTGACGCAAAATGGGGCGTTGATTGTCGGTCCCTACAACCTGGAGCAGTTGCAGTCTTTGCATGTGGACCAAGCCCTCAGCTTTGGACCTGTGTTGGTTGAGGGTGGCAACGACATGATTCAAGGCGACGGGGGCTGGGGGTATGCACCGCGTACAGCCATCGGCCAACGGTCGGATGGGACCATCATTCTGGCAGTGACAGATGGTCGGTACATCCACGGGCCCAATAATATGGGCGCGTCTTTACAAGACATGGCACAACTGATGCTTCACTACGGGGCTGTTGTGGCCGCCAACTTAGACGGAGGTTCTTCCACTACCATGGTCAATAATGGACAACTTGTCAATCAGCCCTCGGATCCCTTGGGTGAGCGAGAAGTGGCGACAGCTCTCGTCGTCCAACCGGAGAAGTGAAGATATGAAAAGACTGACGAGAAACCTCATCTATTTGGGTCTCATTACTGCCATCGAGGTGGGCGTGTTTCAGCACTATGACCACCTGTTGGTAGACGCCTCAAAGACAACGGCCAGTACCGCGCTCAATGCAACGGTGCAGCCAACGGTCTTGCGCAATATTCAACTTTTGCAAAACAACCTTGCGGCAGTTTCAGACACCGGGCAGAGCTTTGCCTATGTCGATCCGCATGAGGTGTTGCATGTGGTGGATCTGCAAACAGGACAAGAAATCTATCACCTGCAGCTCCTCTATCAACCGGTATACCTCAGTTGGATTCGGGACGACAGCCTATTTATTGGAACCACGGCCCCTGACGGACAGTTACAGGACTTGCGGTTGTCCACCATCAGCTTGATTGGTGGCGGTAGTTCAGCCAATACGACGGGGAATGGCAGTAGTGCGCAGACTGCTGGGAGCACAGGGGCTACGGCCAATGCAAATTCTGCTACAAGTGCTGCCGACAATGCGGTACGACTGTTGCATGTATTTACGGGCTATGGGACAAATGCCACGTTTAAGCAGATTGCTTTCAGTCCCTACACGAATGATGTGTACATCTTAATTGCCAGTTCATCTGCCTCGCTGGTCTACCATTACGGGACCAATGGCAATCTAGAAAATATTGATTTGGGGGGACGATATGTGACAGATGTGGGGATGACCCGCACTGCCGGAGTGATGTATTTTCAAGATTTATCTTCCGGTACACCGAATGTGTGGTTGTTTAGCCGCATCAATGGTTCCAGTTTGGTGCAACGCAATGCGGTGATTGTTCGGGTGCTCGGCAATGACTTGTACTATGGCAGTGTGGATAGCAGTGGTAATGTGACGGCTGTTTACAAGGATGTCAATGGGAAATCGTCTCTGGTGTCCAGCCTCACCACGCCAATGCCCCAACAAGACGTGTTTGTTAATGACGAGGGTCAGGTAATGACCGTTAGCAACGGCCAGGAGACGAATGTCACCACAGGTCAAACAAACTCCCTCAATGGGGCGCAGGTTGTGCATAGGGAGGACGCCCTCATCTTCTTGTCACCGAATGGCACAGCTAAATTTGTACTGTAAGCAAAAACCTCAGGCAAGTTTTACAGGACAATTGCACAAACTGTGGATGAAATTGTGCAAGGGTTGGTTATAAGTGTGGGCCAACGTCTGTTAAACTGGGGGGTTCCAAGTGTGAAGACACGTTCTTCTGAAAGAAGTGACCGTCGCGGAGTGTGGGGGGTTGTACTCATTTTTACCCTCGGGGTGGCCCTTCTTGGCCTGTTTTTATACTTGGATCGCAATGGTCAGATTTCTCGCTGGATTCAATCCGCCGGGTCCTGGGCAATTCTGCTGTCCATATTTTTGATGGCCCTGTTTTGCATCATCCCCGTTCCTGCAGAGTTCTTGATGATTCTCAATATGCAGGTATTCGGGATTTGGTGGGGTATTTTGTACAGTTGGGTGGGATCCATGACAGGTTCCATTGCTGTTTTTCTGTTGGCGCGTTATACTGCCGGAAACTTCATTCGGCGTTTCATCACGCCGGACCGATTGGCCCAGGTGGACCATTGGGTAGAAAATCGCGGCAATATGGGATTGCTGTTGGTACACCTGATTCCGTTACCCTTTATTGTTGTTAATTACGCGGCAGGTATCCTTAGATCTGTAAAATTGTGGGGTTTTATCTGGACCTCGGCGCTTGGCGGGGTACCTTACTATTTGGGAGCAGCTTTCATTTTCCTGGGTGTCTCCCATCGATACATGGTGTGGCTGATGGTGGGAGGAGTGGTGGTAGGAATTGTTTGGGGGCTAGGTTACTTGTACAATCGTAGGGTGAGCAAGCTCGCACGCTGGGCCCATTGACTTGCAAAAAGAGATGGTTACCAATTCCTGTGTTCCGTATTCTGTTTCGTAAGTGATAGACAATGCGGCTACATCGGTTTGGCCAAGCCGGTGGAAGGAGACGCGGGCATGCAGGTGCAGGCTTTAAATTCTCGAGTTTTTCGCTGTGTTGAAAGGCGGCGGCCCTTCATCTTCAAACGTCTCCTGAGCCCTTCCTCTGTTGTAAATGAACGCTGGTTACAGGAACAAGTTTTTCCTGCCTTGCAACCAGAAGTCCGCTGTCCCCGACTTCTGGGTCATGGGGACGGGTGGGCTGTCTATGAAGATTGTGGACCCTTGACAGGGTCTTTTGCAGTATCTACGCGTCAGCAGGTGGCCCGAAACTTGGCGCGGCTGCACACCCTCACTACCCATCCGCTGCCGATGGACGGGTTGTCCCATACGCCAGCCATCCAAGAAATTGTTTCTTTTGACCAATCAGAATCGTATTTTTCAGCGGGCTTTCCCGTCCAGACGTCACAGGTAGATTGGTTGCAGAGGGCTTTTCAAAGCCATCCCCTAGCGCTTGCGTCGCCAGTGTTGTGCCATGGCGATATGCACCCGGCCAACAGCGGGTACGCTGCCAACCAACTGGTTCTCATCGATTGGGAGTATGTGCATTATGACCTGCTTTATTGGGACTTGTATTGCTTACTAGACATGACTTCTCCGGATTTTGCGATGGCGCCAAACACACATATGCGCCGCCAGGTCCTGCAAGCTTACAGGGCGGAACGGACTGCACTGGGATTTCCACTACCCAATGTTTTTGTGACGGATTACTTTCTGTATGCTGCCCTATACTCAAGGTGGATTCTTGGCTTGATTAAACAGGATTTGACTGTGGGTAGACATGAAGCAACAGCATTGCTAAGACAAGAGCAAGAGACGCGGGCGGTTTTGGCGGATTGTCGGCTTTTCTTTTTAAGCCAAGCCTCAATAAATGGGCTCGCCGACAGAAAGGAGTCTCTCAATAGAAAGGAGTCTCTCAATAGAAAGGAGTCTCTCAATAGGAAGGAGTCCCTCGATGGGTAGACTTGCGTTTGGCTGGTCTCTGGGCGTGATGCTTTTATTTGGCGCCTTGGACATGTTTCGAGGGGTGGCCGCACCTTACCTGCAACAAGATTTTCATCTGTCCTATTGGTTGCTGGGGGTCTTATTCTCAGCCAGCTCAATGGGGTACCTGGTAGGAACACTGCTCACAGGCTTTATAGTAGAAAAAGTTGGACTCAAATCGGTGAAACTTGCGGGTCTCTTGGTTACGGCTGGAGGATTGACCCTGATGACTTTCGGGCGTAGCTTTTCTCTGCTGCTAGTGGGGTTTGCAGTGTCCGGTGTAGGCAGTGGCGGGTTGGAGATTGGCGTGAATGGCACGGTCCCAGCCATTGTGAGGGGCCAGCGCCTCCAGTCTAAATATTTTAATTGGCTACACGGGGTCTATGGAATTGGAGCTTTTGCCTTTCCAATTTTGGCTGCCCTGATGATACAAACACTGCACGGCTGGCGACCTGTCTATGGCGAACTGACGGGGGTTGCAGTGGTATTGGCGGTGGGCGTAATGCTGACTTCTTATGCGGGCTTAACGGTGGTTCACAAAGACTTGCAGATAAACAGCCGGGCTATTCCTCCAGGGTTTTGGTCGCAACCCGTTTTGTACGGGTTGTTAGCGTCCATCTTAGCCTATGTAGTGGCTGAAATGGGGGTGGGGTCTTGGCTACTCACCTATTTGGTGCATACCCATGGCATGTCCGTGGACCGGGCTTCCATCTATTTGTCCGGATTTTACCTGTGTTTCACCGTCAGCAGGCTGTTGGCACATTTGTGGGTGGACCGCTTAGGCAACGTACGAGCCATCTTTGTTAGTTTGCTGGTTGCCATCGTCTGTGTGGTTGTCGGCATGGCGACCGGGGGTGTAGGGACTGTTTTGTTAATGGTCGCCGGATTCGGATTTGGTCCTGTATTTCCCACGCTTACAGCCACAGCCAGTTTCCGATTTGCACATGTGGCAGGCAAAGTGTTGGGGTTGTTGTTTACGGCGGCTGGGGTGGGCAGTCTATTGTCGAATGCCCTTATTGGGGCGGTGGCCAATACCTATGGTTTGACGCTTGGGTTCGGGCTGGTGGTGCTATTTTTAGCCCTCGTCGCGGTGGCGATGAGCGTGGTGGCTGTTGCTTCAAGAACAAGGCCCGTGTTTCCGGACGATGTCGGTGCAGTTTGTTCGCACCGATAGTTTGTAAGAAGTTTGCAAAATTGTGGGTCCTTTCGACACCTGTTTGTACGGACCGCATTGTCCGCGTTGTGTTCACAAAAGCCCAAGTTTACGCGCTTGTGCAATGGCCTCTGTGCGGTTGCGTACAGCCAATTTGCCGAAAATGTGGTGGGTATATCCCTTCACGGTTCCCAAGGAGACCTGTAAACGTTGTGCAATTTCCGCATTTTTCAATCCGGAAGCCATTAAGTCGAGTGTTTCCATTTCTCGGGCGGTCAACGGTTCAGGCAAGATTGCCTGTGGGTTCTGCAATCTTTTGGGTTGCGGTAAACTGAACCATGTTTCCCCCAGCAGGGCTTTCGTGTAACTGGGTAAATTCGGGAATAAGGGTTCTGTCTCCGTAGTCGCTTGGGCTTTCGGGTTTTCTTTGTGAGTCATCTGCCAGGTCTGCAATAGTTCTTGCAGTACCGGGCCCTCGTCGAGAAAGGTGCGACGATATCCCTCAGGCATCCCCAGTGTGAGGGCCTCTGTGAGGTTGGCAAGGGCGGCCGGAAAATTTTTGGCTTGTTGGAAGGCGAGCGCTTGCAGGCACAAAACTTCAATTTTTGAGCCCAACCGATCTGTCGCCTGGGCAAATCGCAACAGTCGGGTGAGCAAGTGTAAGACCTCAGTTTGTTTTTCCTGTGCCAACCAGACGCGAGCCAAGGTTATCAACTCAAATTCATTGGTTTCTTGGATAGTGGTGTAATGGGCTACTCGTCTGTCCGCAACCCACTGTTCTGCACCCGCCAAATTGGCTTCTTCCAGCCATTTGCGCGTTTTGAAAGCTTCCAATACTATCGTCCAGCGGGAGTGGTTTTTAGAATCGCGTAAAAGTTGTTCTGCCTGGGAAATGGCTTCCCACATTTCTGCCCGCCGGCCTTCGGCCCGCAAGACTCTGGCGTGCAACAGATGCGCAGGCACGAGGATACCCAAATCTTTGCTGCGGAAGCCCAACTCTAGCGCTCTCGGGATGAAATAGGTTAATTGTGTCACATCATTCCACTCATAGTACAATTCCCCCAGGGTGATAGATCCGTATCCCAACACACCTAGCCCGCTGTGTTTCAGTAAATCTCGCAGTGTGGTGTACAGGTTCTGCAGCCGTCGCAGGTAGCCTCGTTGTCCCAGGGCAGTGCGCAGAAAATAGGGTTCTCCAGAATTGAGTTCCAGTCCGGCCTGAAAAAACTGACTGTGGCCAGGGTTGTGTATCGCAGATTGCTGCATGTGGTGGATAGCCTGTTGGGCGTCCTGGCCAATCATGGCCAGGTACCCGCGCAGTGTGTGGTATTCACCCCACAGTGTGGAATCACTTTCCCCCTGTTCGTCCATTTTAAGTAGAACTTGGCGGACCAGTGCAAGCTTCCGTTCAGCCAAGTTGTGCTGGTTTTGCAAGCTGTAAATCCATGCAGAGAGTAGGGCCGCCTTGGGATTGGCCTGTAGTGTTTGTGAAGTTAATTGGTTCAACCAATGATGCAGAGTCGAGCGTTCTCCACGATGCAGCAGATTAGGAGCCAGTTCGTAAATCCAGGTGACGGCCCGTGTCTCGTCAGCGGCCTGCAGAATGTGATGGATGGCTTGGTGTGTCATGCCATGTTCCATCAGCCAGTCGGCCGCTTTGCGGTGGAGCGAAATCACCCAGTCTGGATGCGTGTCCGCTAGCCTTGTGCGCAGGACATCGGCAAACAAGTGATGATACCGAAACCATGTCTTTTCTGGATTAAGGGCCACTAAAAAAGCGTTCTCAGCATAGAGACGAGACAATTGCTTGGGTGTATCTGAAAGGCCTGTGATGGCCTGGCATAAAGCGGCGTTGAATTGCTCTAAAACACAAGTTTTAAGTAAAAATTCTTTTATTTCTGAAGGCTGATTTGTCCACACCTCTTCTGTCAGATACTCTGTCACGAAGGTATGACTACCTTCAACACTTTCCAGAAGTTTGGTACACTCGCAGCCTTCGTTCACGGCCATTCCCAAAAGGTGCATTCCCACCATCCAGCCCTCAGTTTTGCTATGAATGCGGGCCAGAGAGTCCACATCAGGATGCCAATCAAACACTTCTCGACAAAATTGCCCCACTTCATCTAACGTACAACGCAGGTCCTCAATTCTTAATTCCTGTACTTTTTCTTCCGTGCGTAGGCGGCCAATGCGCAAAGGGGGGCGGTTGCGGCTAATGAGGATGAGGTGAAATCGTTCTGGGACGTATTGAAACAGGTGCTCAAGTTGATGATGAATCAGTTCCAAATGAATTTGGTGGTAATCGTCTAACACCAACCAAATATCCGCAGATAGGAGAGCAAGTTGGGTTTCTAAGCTGAGTGTAAACGATTCTGCATCGGCTCCGGACACCGCAGAAACAAACTCTAAGGGGTCTTTAATCAAGTCTTCATTAACCTGGGCAAGTGCTCCAAGCACGGAAATCCAAAAACGGTGGGGGTCATTATCTCCTGGGTCAAGCGACACCCAGGCTACAGATGTAGACATACTTTGAGCCCAGTCGGCCACAAGCGAGGTTTTTCCGTACCCGGCAGGTGCATGAACCATTGTCAGCGGGCTGGCACACGCCTGAGCAAGTTTTTGCATTAAGACGGGTCGAAAAACTCGTTGCATCCGTACGGGTGGACGGGTGATTTTAGTCAGTGGCAATTGCATTCTTAACAGAGAGGACATCATAACTCACTGTACACCGCCTCGACACAATTCCACAGACGCTGGTGATCTTATCATACTCCTTTCATGGTTATTTCATAAGAGTACTAACTTTAGTTAGGTGTTTTCCGTGTCACATTTCTGTAGCGTAAATATTGAAAAATGTGTGTCTAATATCACAAAACCCCGGGGAATTGTGGCGGGGGTGGGGTAAGGAGGAAACCGCGTGTCCAGGTACAAAAATCGGGTAGGGGTTCCCAGAAATAAGAACCACAAAGCGGACATTCATTCCCATTCTAAGAACCAGATGTTGGATAAGGAGTGGGTGGACCTAATATTAGAAGCGAAGTCAATGGGTTTGACAATAAATGAAATTCGTGCTTTCTTTGAAACAAAAGTTCTTTCCGCGCCCGTCGAGTTGTTCCAGTGATATTCAATAGCGTTTTGTAAAGTTCGCCTGTTTAACAGAAAATGGATTTGAGAGGGTGGGGACTGCGTGCAGACGCGAGACCAAGACCTCGGAGCCGATGTATTGGACCAACCGCAGTGGGTGGAATCAGCCCTTCTACAACTGGAAAAGTGGCAGCAGGTGATTGAAAGTAGTTTGGCTTTATTGCAGACGGGTAAGTTCGCGCAACCTGCTTTGCTGGTTCAAAGGCTTTCATCCCCCACAGATCAACAACTGCTGTCTATGCTTATGGGCGTGGAGAATCTGGGGGAAGGGGATGTGCCTGAACAGAACCGCTTGTCAGAGCCTCCAACCCGTCCTGTTTCTGAATATTTGACGGGCCAGTTTGTGCTTGGATTCCCCCCCGAATCTGTGGCCTTTGCCCCCGTACCCATTGCGATGGCACTGCAAGAAGTATCACTAATACAAGAATCGTTCCCAATAGATGGATTACCATCAATACAGGAATTGCCACAAATAGAGGAAACAATAGAAACACATGAGACGATTGAAAATTCAATCTTGACGATTGGGGCCGCCTTTCGTTTTGCAGATTTACCCTTGGCACCAAGGCGCCGCAGTCGCAAGCGGCGGCGCCAATTGCAGCGACATTCTAGCCATGCAGCGTCAACAGATTCTTGAGCAGTTTCCTGGGCGTGGGTATTCCCAAGCCCCATTAGAGGTTGTGCCCCCCTTAGAGGTTCTTTGCAACCGCACTGGTACGGTTAATTCGCTTGGCCGCAGATAGGAGCAGGGCAATTGCGGCCATTCCAGCAACGGTCATGTAGCTGTCTCGAAAGGAGGGCACCATTTGGGCCACAGTGGCCGAACGTTCTGAAGTGGCTCCGTGCACCATGAGAAACACTTGATAGGACAGCCCGCCGAGAGTGACCCCCAACTGCATTCCTAAAGTTCGGGACATATTCAGAATTCCCCCGGCCACACCCAGCCGTGTCCGTGGCGCACTACCCATGATGCTGCTGTTGTTGGGTGGGGTAAACAACCCTAAAGCAAGCCCGACAAAAAATAGTCCAGCCATGTAGCCAATCATTGCCGTCGCGGGATTAGATACAAAGGCCAAGACAACACAACCAACAATCGCCATTGTCATTCCAGCAGAGGTGAGCATGCGGGTGCCAAAATGGTCTGCCAAAGCCCCTGCAACTGGCGTGAAAATGGCCATTCCGATGGGAATCATGGTCATGTATAAGCCGCTTTGGAAAGGGTCGAGCCGACGCACATATTCGAGGTAAAAGGGTCCCAATAGGGTCACGGCGTACATGACGGCAAAAGACAACACGCCCGTAATGTTACCTGTTGTGAATACAGGAATGCGAAACAGACTGAGATCTACCAAAGGTGAAGTAGACCGCTTTTCCACCCATCCAAAAGAGGCCAAGCCAAGCAGGGTAATGGCCATGCCAGTCAACACCAACGGAGACCCCCAGCCACTCTTGATTCCAGTGTTTAGCACGTAGATAAAGGCAACCAGCGTAGGGGCTAAAATTGCTGTGCCCAGGAAGTCAAACGGCTCCCGGTGTTTTTTCCCGGCGTCTGCAGGCAAAATTAGAATTCCCAACAGGGTACCTATAATACCGACAGGGAGGTTGACAAAAAAGATCCAGCGCCAACCTGCAAATGCCACCAGTGCACCACCAATGGCGGGACCTAGACTGAGCCCCACAGCCTGTGCGCTCCCTTGGATGCCAATGGCTTTGCCGCGGTCTTTGGCTGGGGTCACCGCTGTGATGATGGAGACACTGTTGGCTTGCAGCATGGCGGCACCGATGGCCTGAAGAACTCGGGCAGCCAGTAAAAACCATAAGGGAATGGCAATGCCGCACAGTAAGGATCCAATAATGAAAACGGTGAACCCAATGGCATACATCCAACGCCTGCCGAGCATGTCCGCCAGGCGACCTAAGGGAACAATGAGGGAGGCTAGGGTGAGTAGATAGGTGAGGCTCACCCATTCTACAGTCGCAAGAGAGACATTGAAAGCGGATTCCATTTTTGGTAAGGCAATGTTGACGATGCTGGCGTCCAGTGCTGCCATAAAGGCACCTACGCAAACAGTGGCCACCACATACCAGTGGTAGCCAGGACGTTTACGAACAGTGGGAAGCGGCAACCTGGACCCAAGCGTGGCTTTGGAGGTTGAAGGAACTTGAGAGGATAAAGGCATGAAACAAGGCCTCCTTATTAGGATACTTTAAAATTGTTCTGTGCATGATGTAGTCAGAGTTTGCACACTCTTTTGCAACCACGCGAGTCCATTCGGCTTCCCACTACATTTCTTCTCTGCGTAAACGTACTTCATACTGGTACCTGTCTGCCGGGTATCGGACTTGAGAGTATTCCACAGGCGATCCGGACTCGTCTTGAGTGATGCGTGTAATCACCAGCACAGGTTGATTTTCGGACATGGCTAAACTTTGGATGTCCTGAGGTGTCGCCGCCTCAGCGCGAATATATTGACTACCCAAAGCAATCCGAATTCCACTGCGTTCGAGAAAGTCGTAAATATGGTCAAATTCTTCTGGATGTGCTGCCAGTTCGGCCACTGAAGCATGAAAAGGTGCAATAATATAAGAACGTTCTACAAACATGGGTACCCGGTTGTCCACATAGGCGGTTCGCGTTAAAGACAGCACCTGTGTGGAGGAAGTCACGTGCAGCTTCTCGGCAATGAGGGGTGGGCATGCACATACTTCGAGGTGATCGAGTTCTACGTTGACCTCTTGTCCCTGTTGGTGCAATTCTTCAGCAAACCCATACAGTCTAGAGGCCGAGTAGGACCTCGAACGTGTGGCCACAAAAGTACCTTTGCCCTGTTGTCGCACTACGTATCCAGCGGAGACCAAATCACCAATGGCCAGTCGGACGGTGGTGCGACTAACTTGAAAGTGTGCCGACAGTTCGTGTTCTGAGGGCAGCAGCGCCCCTTCCGGCCAGTGTCCGGATTGAATCGCCGCCAGCAGTTCAGATTTAAGCTGGTGATACAGAGGAGTGCTTTCCTTCATAAGGATCACCCAAATTCTGTAAACTTGTTATAACGTCATCATATGAAAGTATAAGGGAGAGTATTGCGAATGACAACTGCACTCGTGACATGGCGCACACCCCGAAATGATGTGGGGTGTTACCATCGGTTACGAGTGGCGGATGCCCATTGTGGGGTAGTCTATAGCACATCCTCCAATCTGCCTGGTCCGTAAAGGAGATGAATCAACGTGATTGATTTAGAACAAGTTCGCTCGGCATTGCAAGAGGTATATGACCCAGAACTAGGGCTAAATGTTGTTGAATTGGGGTTAGTGTATGATATTTCTGAACCTGCCGACAGAGATTTGGTAATCCGGATGACCATGACCACACCGGGGTGTCCAATGCATGACAATATTAGCGATGCGGTCGAGTGGGCTGCACTGCAGGTCCCCGATGTCGCTTCTGTGAAAGTTGATGTGGTTTGGGATCCTCCGTGGTCTCCTGAGAGGATGTCTGTGCAGGCCAGGATGAAGTTGGGAATGGTTTAGGGAGGAAATAGAAATGAAAATGGAATCCTTGCGGAGCATTGAATTATTTCGCGATTTGTGCGAGGGAGAATTACAGGACGTACGTGCGGTGGCCACCAAACGCGAGTATGGGCGTGGGGAGTATATTTTTATGGAAGGGGAAACCCGGGAGGCTGTGTTTTTTGTTCAACGTGGGTTAATCAAAATTTTCAAAGTGGACCCAGAGGGCAGAGAACATATTGTGAATGCCTTAGGAACGGGTCAAATGTTTCCCCATATGGGTTTTTTTAATCACGCCCCCTATCCGGGCACGGCAGAGGTTTTGTCGCCAACAACCCTGTGGTTAATTGGCACCAACAAATTTGAAGAATTGTTGACATCCCATCCAGCCCTGGTACGCAAAATGATTGCGATTATGGGGCAAAAAATTAGCCAGTTGCAAGCCAAGCTGCAAGAGTTGGCTTTATTTGATGCACATGAGCGGGTGGCTGCCCTGGTTCGCCACTTTGGTGAGGAACACGGGGTTGTGGCGCAAGACGGGATTCACATTCATTTACCCATTACACATGGCGAGATGGGGCGAATGATTGGAATGAGCCGGGAATCAGTGAGTAGAATATGGAACGAATTTCGCCGCGAGGGCATTCTCACTGGGGATAAAGACGATTGGATTTTGGATAAGGGTTGGTTTGAACGCGGAACCTAGTACACACGTTGTCATGGTGCCAGGGATGGGTCAGAAACGGGTTGGAGACCCAGTGTATTTGGGCATACAGTGCAAAGGAGATGTGCGGGATGGGCCGTAAGATTGTGGAATTGGATGTGCGGGAAATTTTACGTCGCAAAGAAGAACCTTTTCAGGGAATTATGCAGACGGTGAATGCGTTAGATCCGCAGGATGTGTTGGAACTGCGCGCTACTTTTGAACCCGCGCCACTGCTCCGGGTTTTAGGCAAACAGGGCCTGCGTAGCATTGTCAACCGCAATGGCGAGGACGACTTTACGCTTCAGTTTTATCGTGACGAGGCTTCGGCCTTGCCTTACTGGCACTTGGACAATCGTGGCTTAGAGCCGCCCCAACCGATGGTTCGCGCGTTAGGGTTGCTGGATGGTGTGGACGCCTATGGGCATGGGGAACGGGGACTGGAAATTTGGAATGAACGGGTGCCGGCACTGCTACTGCCTGAGTTAGAGGAACGAGGCTACCAGTATGAATTTGAGGATGTGGGCCATCAAACGGTAGTCATTCGCATCCATCGCTGACTGGAGCTGCAATGCCAGCAGAGAAAGGAAGTGGGTGTAGATGGCAGCGCCAATCACCAGCCAAGCTCCGTCCTTTGCCTTGCCAGCCCGCTATATGCTTACCGGGATGGTGGGCCTAGTGTTGTTTGCCGTGGACTTGGTATGGCAAGTGAAGTTGTTGGCACAAGGTCAAACTTTTAGTCCGCACGTGATCGCACTTACCCACTTATTGACACTGGCAGTTTTGCTCAGCTTTGTCATGGGTGCAGTGTACCAATTACTTACGGTTGCCTTTTTAATACCGCTGAAAGCTGAGAAGGCTGGGCGTTTAAATTTTTGGCTTTATTTATGTGGAGTAATCGGTCTGTGGTATTCCATGAGTTCTTGGTGGCCACTAGGGCTTACGATTTTTGGCACTGTAGTGATGGTGTGTTTGTATCTCTATGCCGGGCTAATTATTTGGTCCTTGTCCGACACTGGCGTGTCTGGGGCAATGCGGGGATTTGTCCTGTCCGCACACATTTATCTGATACTTGCAGTGACGGCCGCATGGCTATTGGTTTTGTCTTTTACCGTGCCAAGTTTAGCCGTTTGGCAAACAGACCTATTGGCTACACATATTGTGCTGGCGGCGGGGGGCTTTTTTAGTTTCCTGATTATTGGATTTTCCTACAAATTATTGCCGATGTTTACGCTCGCACACGGTTACACCACATCCCATCAGAAATACACACAGGCGCTGTTACATCTGGCGTTGTGGAGTTTGCTGACAGCGGTTTGGCTGCATGGGGCCACCTGGGTCACAGTGGGGGGACTGCTGGCCTTGGCGGGATTTGGCGTACAGGTGTGGGATGTGCGAGACATTTTCAAGAAACGAATGCGGAAAAAAGTTGACTTGCCAATTCGCGGCGTAGCGACAGCGTTTATCTTGGCGTGTGTGGGAATGTCGGCCATTGCTGTAATTCCCTGGACGGGTGCCGGGCTGGTTGCTTGGCAAGACCTGATTACCTTTTATCTGTTGGGGGTTGTGGCCCTTGTGCTGATGAGTTACGCCTATAAAATTGTTCCGTTTTTGATTTGGACAGAGCGTTATGGAAAACACGTCGGCAAGTTAAAAATCCCACTCATGGCTGACCTGTTAAACCTCCAGCACAGCCGTTGGGTGTACAGCTTATTTGGCAGTGGACTACTGATTTACCTGGTAAGTTTTGCACGATTGTGGCCATTGGGAGTATGGGCTGGGGCAGGATTGCTGTCCATTGGGGTATTAATCTTTGTGTGTCAAATGTTTTATGTACTCGACCTGCGCAAACTGCCTAAAGAACTGCGTGCGGGAAAGCCTTCCGGACAGGAACAATGACTGCTAACGGAGCGGAGGAAAATGACAATGGACATGACCATACCGGTAGCCCAGGCACCAGGAACGGTAGATTTTCACCAAAACCCCTTTATTGTCATCTGGGAAATAACCCGAGCTTGTCAGTTACACTGCTTACACTGTCGGGCAGAAGCCCAGCGCCATCGGGATCCTAGCGAGTTGAGCAAACAAGAGGGGCTGCATCTGATTGAACAAATTGCAGCCATGGATCACCCGCTGCTGGTATTCACGGGGGGAGATCCGTTGGAGCGTGAAGACCTGTTTGATTTTATTCGTTACGGTCGGCAGCAAGGCTTGCATGTGGCCATCACGCCCAGTGCCACACCGCGAGTTAGCCGCGAAGCGATTGCGCGGGCTAAAGAGGCTGGATTATCCCGCTGGGCTTTTAGTCTGGATGGCTCTACGGCGGAAATTCACGACCGCTTTCGGGGCACTCGCGGCTCTTATGACCTCACATTAAATGCACTCCATATTCTCCAAGAATTACAGATTCCAATTCAGCTTAATACGTCCCTGTCACGTTACAATAAAGACGACCTGGGCAAAATAGCCGACTTAGCTGAAACCTATGCAGCAATGACCTGGAGCGTATTTTCTCTTGTGCCCACGGGTCGGGCACGGCAAGGGGACATGCTGAGTGCAGGGGAACATGAACAGGTTATGGAGTGGCTCTATCGTCAGTCCTTGGTGCGTCCATTTGTGATTAAAACCACTGAAGCCCCCGAATACCGGCGGGTACAGTTGCAGCATGTCCGGGAACGAGACCAGGGGCCACAAGCCCAGAATTCTGCGGGGGTTGCCCATGCGTTTAGGACTGCTAGAGTTTTCTCATCAGACCCGCTACGCGCCCGTCAAGGTGTCGGGGATGGCAATGGGTTTGTTTTTGTTTCCCACACGGGTGAGGTTCACCCCAGTGGGTTCTTACCAGTTTCAGCGGGCAATGTGCGTCACACACCCCTGGCTGAAATCTATCGAAACTCCCCGGTATTTCAGCAGTTGCGCAATCCGAATTTGTTGAAGGGGAAGTGTGGGAAGTGCGAGTTTCGACAAACCTGCGGGGGTTCGCGAGCCCGTGCTTACGGTGTGACTGGTGACTATTTAGAGAGTGACCCCAGTTGCCCCTATGAACCGGGTACAGCGCTGTTCACCTCTTCTCACACCACCGATGGCAAGTAGTGTGATGGGATGGTGCGTCTATGTTCAGGCATCACATTCATAATAATTTTCTTGACAATCCTCTAAAAGCTTGTTTAGACTGAAAACATCTTGTTATACGGATGTGGGTATGCCTGGTAAAGTAGCTGTAAAGACTGTGCCGGGACTGTGGCCTGTCTGCCGTTGAAATGTATTTATGAAATTTTTGGAATGAAGGGTGTGTACTGATGACCGCACAACCTACCTTATGGTTGGCTTTCGTGGCGGGTCTGTTATCTTTTGCTTCCCCCTGTGTGCTTCCCCTGTTTCCATCTTATATTTCTTACATTTCCGGGGTGGCCTATGCGGGGGGTGGGTCCCATACATTGCAAGACCGTATGCAGGCCCTTTCGCATACTTTTTTTTTCGTCATGGGATTTGCTGTTGTATTTTTTGCCTTGGGACTGTCTGCCAGTCTGATTGGCAGGCTATTCACTGATTATCGAAATGTCATTCGCATGGCTGGAGGTATCGTCGTGATTGCCATGGGGGTTGTCCTTTCAGGTCTGTATGAACCCAAATGGTTGATGATGGAGCGCAAGTGGGAATACCGCAGGGGGAGGGTCAGTTACCTGGCTTCTTTATTCGTGGGTGTCAGCTTCGCAGCGGGCTGGACTCCGTGCATTGGCCCTATTCTGTCCGCTATTTTGTTATTGGTGGCCGCCCAGTCGGCCCAGGGTATTCCCTTGATTCTAGCCTACATTGTTGGCTTTGCACTGCCCTTTTTTGTGCTTGCAGGGACACTTACATCGGTTCGGGGATTGGCCCGCTATGGGTCTGTAATTTCCAAGGTGGGGGGATACCTGATGATTGTCATGGGAATTCTTCTGGTGACCAATTGGATAGCGCGGATTACCACCTGGCTTATCCAGCTTTATGGGGGAGTGACAATTTTTTAGTAAAATTTACACTTATAGTGTGTGTCCGGAAAGAAGTCTGGTCAGACCCCTTTTTGGACATCCTCTTATAACTTGCGTCAGAACATCGTTGGGCGCGGCGATACCCACCCTTCGGGATTGGAAACAGATTGGGAGATGTAGTGATGAAAGGGAAATTGACCAAGTGGGTTGTAATTTTAATTGGCATGGGGGTCGCCATTGCGGCCGTGGCATGGAGTACGCAACAGTCTGGTCAAGGAAGTCAATCCAGGGTACCTATGGGGGTGACCACAGGGTACCATTTACCTTCATTCACCCTGACCAATTTGGCTACACAGCAGGCGGTGACTGTTTCCGGCCAATCCGGAAAACCGATGCTCATTAACTTTTGGGCTTCTTGGTGTCCGCCTTGTCAGGAGGAAACACCAGATTTAGTTGCGGCCTATAAACAGTATGGTAAAAAGGTAGAATTCATTGGAGTAGATCTGACGGTGCAAGATTCTTTGTCAAATGTGAAAAACTTTGTTCAACAGTATGGTGTCCCTTACACGGTTTTGTTAGATCAGAACGGCAGTACGGCACAACAGTTTCAAGTGGTGGGGATTCCAACCTCACTGTTTGTGGACTCAGCTGGACAAATTATTGACCGCTACACGGGGGCCGTGCCCCCACAGGTGCTACACATGGATTTACAGAAGATTAGCGGCTGAATATGAGCATTCTTGAACTTCTGCAGCGCATTCCTGAAGGGTATTGGGCCGTGCTGGGGGGATTTTTTTTGGCGTGGGTGAGCACCCTTCTATTCAATAGGACTAGGCGTGGAGAGGTTACGGATAGGCTGTGGGGCGGGCTTGTTCTGCTGCTTTTATCAATGCGCTATGCAGGGTTGATTTTACATCCAAATTGGCTGTTTCAGCTTAACGTGGCCATGTTGCCAGGGGTTCCAGTGCCCAATGGATGGGTGGCCGCCGTAATTTTGTGCGCGCTTTATTTTGCTTTCTCTGTTCTGAAACTGCGCCGGGTTGACGGGTTTGGGAGTGATTTGACAAGCACTGTGGTAGCAGGGATGGCTGGTTTCTACGGGGTTCGCGCCCTGTGGGACCCAGCCCAACTTGCGTTTGTGGAGGGGTTGTCCGCAGTAGCGATGGCCTTTGTGTTTGTTCTTATTCGTTTAAAATTGCCCCTGCTTGCACCCTTTCATCGAGTCTTTGGTGTTGTTGGATTGCTGATTTTTGTATTTGCAAGCATTGCACCGACTACACTGCATTTTGGCCTTTCCTATGTGCAGTGGTTGGCCTTAGTGGTGCTGTTGACTTCAGTGGCAGGGGAGGCTTGGTGGGATTTGCATCAAAACTAACGCTTTTTTCTTGCCGTTTTTGCCGTTCTGGTCACAGGAGATGTGTACTTCAATAACAGCAAACTGATGCTGACTCCCTTGTCAGGGAAATAACATGGACTGCACAGGTGCATTGTTGCATTTATGCCACAAAGTTCAATGAGCGAAATGGGCAGTTGGGAGTACCCTAGAACTAGAAATTTCTGATTGACAATGTATGATACCTATAGAGGTATTTTAATTCATTTGGAATGACCAGGTGCAAACAGAGATCTTCGTAGACAGAATGGAGGGCACATGTTGGTTGTGGTCACTGATGCAGCACAGGCTTATCTTGAAAATGCCCTCGTTGAGGAACCTTCGGGCACAAAGTTGCGGGTTTACTTTGCGGCCGGGTGAGGCGGTCCTGAATTTCATCTGGCTCTGGAGGAGTCAGTGGGAGAGGAAGACAGTTCTATTAAAGTTGGAAATTTGGAATTTGTATACTATCGACGTTTTGGAAATTTACTTGAAGGGTTAAAAATTGACTATGTGAAAACCTGGTTTGGGAAACGTTTAGTCATCCAATCCCCCCTGGCTGGACAGTGCTAGCCGCAGAGATAGGACTTCATGGTGGTTTCTGGACAACAGACAGGACGGAGGAGTCATTGTGACAGAGTTGCAGGTCATTTTGTCGATTATATCGGGCGGCATTGTTGGCTTTACCTTAGGGCTACTGGGCGGTGGGGGTTCGATTCTTGCGGTTCCGCTGTTGCTGTACGTAGTGGGAATTCACGATGCGCACGTTGTTATTGGGAGTACTGCGCTGGCAGTGGCGCTCAATGCCTTTTTCAATCTATTTGCACACTGGCATGCGGGTCACGTCGATTGGAAAGCGGCGGTGGCGTTCGCCTTTCCTGGAGTAGCGGGGGCATGGGTTGGTGCCGATTTGGGGAAATCGGTGAATGACAAGGAACTGCTGTTTTTATTTGCGATTGTCATGATGCTGATTGCTGTACGAATGATTCTCCCAGCCAAGGGATTGAGTACACCGCATCAACACAAGCCACATACGGTTACACAGGGTGTCGAGGAAGGGTGGCTGGAGGCCGCAGCGGTGCAAGAAGTTGCCAATGGCACCACCGGGGTGTCCGTGCAATCTCTGCGGCCTAATTTTGTCCGGGAAATCAAGAAAAGTGAAATCCCAAAATCCGCAGAGGGTGCAAAGATATCGCTGTGGAGGGTGATTCCCACTGGTTTTGCTGTTGGTGGGCTTTCTGGCTTTTTCGGGATTGGTGGCGGATTTTTGATTGTGCCGGGACTGATGTTTGCTGCCCGGATGTCCATGATTATGGCGGTGGGGACCTCCTTATTTTCCGTGGGCATGTTTGGTTTGACTACGGCGGCCAGCTATGCTCTATCCGGACTTGTGAATTGGTGGATTGTGTTAGAATTCGTGGGGGGTGGGGCCGTGGGTGGATTGTTTGGGACGTGGGCCGCGACTCGTTTGGCTGGCAAGAAGAGAGCGTTAAACACTATTTTTTCTGTCATGGTAATGGGAGTGTCCCTTTACATGCTGTACATTAATGCCCAGGCGATGCATTGGTTGTGAGGGAAGGAGATTCCTCCAGTATGCAAGGAGTACACATGTAGGGCATGTAAGACGTGTAGGACATGTAAGGCGCGAGGTAAAACATGGTAGATCTGTAATGCCTTTTAAGTCTAAAAAAACCCCTTCACGGGGCTTTATTTTATTGCGCAAGCCATTATCCTATGGGTAGGTGGGCATAATTAAATAGAAGTCGACTTTACTCGACCCTGTGACCTGAATGCTACGCGGAATTAGTCCTTTAACGACTACGAATAAGTAGCTGAATCGCTTCTTGAATTGCAATGTGAGAATGAGAACTTCCGGACTCTACTTCAGCACGAATGCAAGTCTCCAAGTTTTCTGCCACAATGGTAGCAATGGCTTTGTCGACCGCACTTCGAACGGCGGTTAACTGTGTAATCACATCTCCGCATTCTTTCGTTTGTTCCATCATAGCGAGAACGCCGCGAACTTGGCCCTCGACGCGACGCAGACGATTTTTTGCGGCGTCTGAGTAATCCATTGTTTCTCACCTGCCTTTACGAATAATCGCCGATGATACCTTACATGGTATTATAACCTGAGGGATTGTAAAGATGTCAATGTGTCGAAAGAACCATGTTTGCAAATTAACATGTGAAAACAGACTATATTCAGACTAAAAATAGACTAGAAATGTAATCAAATGAACTATGCGGAATGGACGTATCCATACGGGTAAGGGTATAATGGACAGAAAGTGTTCTAACGGGAAGACTTGGTTGTCTAGTTTGACAAGGGGTTTTCCACTGACGGGGCTGACTGCATTTGGAAGAAAGGCGAAAATGCATGAATTTACGATATAGACTATAAAAACGTTTGTGGGCAAGTTTGATGCCGAGAACTCACCAAATCAACGATTTATGGTCAAATATGCTCCTTGACAAATACGGTCTGGGGTATATAGAATTTGTATTGTAACACTTAAATCGGGAAGGTGACGTTGAATGCAGTCGTGGATTTGGGTTGTGGGTCTGCTGGCAGCCGTGGTGGCGTACTACGTTTGGCAAAAAAGGTCTAATGCGGGAATTCAACACATTGATGCGGCGTCCTTACATGAGAAGATTAAAAAAACGTCTAACCAAATGGTTATCGTGGACGTCCGTGAACCTGTTGAGTTTGCCGGGGGGCACATTCACAAAGCCAAGAATATTCCCTTGGGTCAGTTGCCAAAGCACATTCATGAGTTGCCGACTGGCAAAGAACTGGTGTTTGTTTGCCGAAGTGGGAGCCGCAGTTTGCGGGCCTCACGGCTTGCCATGAAACACGGACACACAGCGGTTTATAACATGGCTGGTGGAATGTCACGTTGGGCTGGCCCAGTGAAACGCTGAATTCAGCTGTACGTTGTGGCTGTATGGAATATCTAGGAGGAGGAAGAGAGAACAATGTCTGTTAAACAGTGGTTGCCTGTAGACTTAAAAGAGCACATTAAATCTGGCAAACCCCTTCAAATTGTGGATGTGCGTGAACCCATGGAATTTCGCGGGGGTCATATTCCGGGGGCACAGTTGATTCCCTTGGGACATATTCAGGTGCGCCATCAAGAGATTGATCCAAACGTGGATACCGTGGTGGTTTGCCGTAGTGGTGCCCGCAGTTCAATGGCCGCTCGATTTTTGGCTCAGATGGGGCATGGGAAAATTAGAAACCTGATGGGTGGCATGAATCATTGGGATGGGGAAGTGCATTTTTAATCCGCATGGTCCCCTAAAATAGGGTAATATAAAGTGTGAGGGGGGACACACGTTGTTGATTTCCGAAAGTAATCAACAGGCTATTCGCAAACGATTTGCTGGATTGGTGAATCCGGTAGTCCTGCAGTATTTTGAATCTTCCTTGAATTGCCCCATGTGTTCTGAAGTCAAGACATTGCTACAAGAACTCACTGGTTTATCCGACTTACTGACTTTGGAAGTGGTCAATGTCTATGCGGACGAGGCACGGGCAAAGGAAGCACAGGTGGATAAAGCACCTACAATTATTTTGACCGATGACACTCGCAAAGATTATGGTATTCGCTACCATGGGGCACCTAGTGGTTACGAGTTTGCCGCCTTGTTGGAGGATATTTTGATGGTATCCAAAGGCGATTCTGGATTGCAAAAGGCGACTCGGGAAATGCTCGCAAGTTTGGTTAATCCCGTACATCTTGAGGTTTTTGTCACACCCACTTGACCCTATTGTCCGGCCGCGGTGCGGCTCGCGCATCAGTTTGCGTATCAGTCTGAACAGGTGACTGGCTTCATGGTTGAAGCGTCGGAGTTTCCAGAGTGGTCTGAACAGTTCAGCGTATATGGGGTACCTAAAACTGTAATCAACCGTACAGAGGAGCATTCGCTGGAGGGTGCTGTTCCAGAGCAGATGTTCTTGGATGCTGTCATGGAAGCGGCAAAGTAAAATAACTGCAACTGTGTGACCCGTGTGTTGAAGTCCAGTCTGTTGCCTGGGTTTCAATGCGCGGGCTTTTTATAAACGGCTGTCGCGGAAATAAACATTACAATGAGACCGTCGAGACCATCGAGTCCCGTTCTTTGAGGCCAGAGTTTATGGGGCCATACGATGTGGCAACTTGGTCCTGGCTACGCGAACGCACGGCACAGTATTATGAGATTGAAGTGGTGGAAAACGTGAAGAACGCAGTGTTCTGGAGGGGTGTTATGTCATAGAAGCCTCTACCTGTCATGCAGAGTTGAATCCTAAAGGAGATTTGGGCGCTGCATAAGACCCTGCGGCGGGTAGAGGATTTGTTTAGGGAACTGAAGACAGACTTGGGGATACGTCCTGTGCAGCCTCAAACCGCCAAAAGAACACAAGCGCACCTATTTATCTCTGTTTTGCGTATCATTTTCTGGCCGTAACAGAGCGGCATCTCCGAGAAGTAAGTGACACCAGACGGTGGTTCCCCATTCGGGACGTGCTGAGTACACACCAAAAAATGACCATGGGGTTAGAAGATCAGGCAGATAACGTGCACTCCGTCCGAGTGTCAGGGAAGCCCGAGGCAAAGCACAGGGATATTTATAAAAAGTGGGGCATTGCAGACCTCCTCAAACCAGAACACAGAATTGTCGCACGAAGGTTGTAGTGCCGTAAGAAAAATGACTTTCCAAACCTGGCAAACCTGGCAAACCTGGCAAACCTGGCAAACCTGGCAAACCTGGCAAACCTGGCAAACCTGGCAAACCTGGCAAACCTGGCAAACCTGGCAAGGCTTCTCGGGCATTAAATCGAAAGTTGGGCTAGGATCTTCTTAGGAACTGAATCGACAGTCTCAAATAAGGTACCCCAGGACGCTTATAGGCCTTTTCAAGCCACTTTTCGCATAAATAAGCGTTCGCCAGGCCCTTATTTCAGCAAAAGCGGTGCAAACATGGTGGGAAAACGTGCAATAGACGACTTTCACACCCTTATTTGCGTTTCATCGCTCGATATTTGATGATTTAGCGACTGGGGGACCCTTATTTCCAAAATCGGAAATTGGTCCCCCTCACACTAGGGATGTCCATCGCAATCCTTCGGGCAGTGGGGGGCACGCTACTCTAAAAAGCCTTCAAAAACTCGCAGGGCGTGTCAAGGGTCTAGAGAAACTGATTGAATCGACAGTCTCCTGTTAGTCCCTATCGGAGGTCAAAGGGCCGTTTTTCTCCCATATTTCAACTAGAATTGGTGAAATAGGGTCTCAAAGTGGACGCTATTGCTGGAATCCAGTGACTGGATATGTCATGATGAAAGTGGCAGCGATGGTGTGTGTGGACTTCCCCCCCGGCTTTTGTCTGCGCTTAGAGAGGGGCTGCCGAAAGGGGGCGGTGATAATGTACGAAATTCAACGGGATTGGTCCCATTTAACGGCTTTTACTTCCTGCTCTGGGTGAGCTGCTAAGATGGGTCCGGGGGACCTAGCAAAACTGGTGGAACCTTTAGTAGGAATGCAAACTTTTGATCCCCGCCTATTGGTGGGGCTGGACCATCCAGATGATGCTGCGGTATACCAAGTCAGTGACGACGTCACCCTGGTGTTTACAATGGATTTCATTACGCCTGTAGTGGATGATGCGTGGACATGGGGCGCAATAGCGGCCACCAACGCAATGAGTGACATCTGGGCCATGGGTGGACGTCCGATTTTAGCGTTGAATATGGCGGCCTTTCCGAAGGACATGCCTGTCCAGGTGGGTAGTCAAGTCATCGGTGGTGGCGTGGATGCGTCGCGCAGAGCAGGTGCCTTGGTGGTGGGCGGCCATTCTGTGGAAGATGAAGAGCCTAAATACGGGTTGGCGGTGGTGGGCCTCGTAAATCCGCACCAACTCATTCGTAAAAATGGGGCTAAGGTTGGAGATCGGTTGGTTTTGACCAAACCTGTGGGCGGTGGGTTGCTAGTTAAACTGGGTAAAAGCGCAACAACAGGTGTGGACGGGATGGCTATGGCCATCGAGAATATGTTGCGGTTAAATCGTGTTGCATCAGAATTGGCCATCCAAACGGGAGTTTTTGGGGGGACGGATGTTACGGGGTTCGGAATTCTTGGCCATGGGGTAGAGATGGCTCGGGAAGCGGGTGTACAATTCCGCCTTCACTATGGGATGTTACCCGTGTTGGATGGGGCCGTGGAAGAGGCCAAAGCAGGCCGCAATTTTCCAGGAAAAACATGGCAAAATAAAGAGTACTTTGCCACGAGCGTGGATTTTGACGAAGCATTGCCACAGCATCTGCAAAATCTGCTGTGGTCCCCTGAAACTTCGGGTGGACTGCTGCTGAGCGTTCCTCCAGAGCGCACAGAAAAATTTGTGCAAGCGCTACGAGTTTTGGGGGAAGAGGCGTGGGTTGTCGGGGAAGTCGAATCTGGGGCGGGCC
>QXHL01000029.1 GCA_003584005.1 Alicyclobacillaceae bacterium I2511
AATAGAGGGTTTACAAAAGAAGTTAACTTTACAGGCACACTCTGGTTGGGGACGAGTGTACCAGGTCAGGGGAGTAGACGACATGACTCTGGTGGCAGCCAACCGTTTGCTAAAAACATTGGAGGAACCAGCACCTCGGGTTTATGCCCTGCTGACAGCTCGAAACCTTAGGCGAATCATCCCCACACTGTTATCCCGGAGTTTTGTGTACAATTTAGAAACCAGAGCCACAGAGGATTTTAACCAAGGGTCCTGGGAAGACTCCCTGCCATGGGCTGTGGTGGAAGGGAATCCCGATGACAAAGCAATTGCAGGGGTTCTTCAACCGATGGTACAATGGTGTCAGTCGTTGTTGCAAACTTCTAAAGATCCGTTACGCTTGGCGAATGAGTTTGTTCGCTTGGCGGAGAATACAGAGATTTCACAACTCCTGGGGGCACTCTCTCTGTGGTTAAGAGACCTGCTGCACACGCGTGTGGGATTAGTGGGTTACACCCGTTTTACGGAGTTCCCCGGTGAACTAAAAATACAAGCGCAGCTGTTGAATACCACACAGTTGTTGCAAGTGATAACCATTGTGACAAATACCCGGGTGCGGATGCGTTCCCATGTGGCTGGGTTGTTGAACCTAGAGCAGATGTGTCTTCGGATCTGGGAGGTTTTATAAAGTGTATACAGTGATTGGGGTTCGCTTTAAAACAGCGGGTAAAATATATTATTTTGACCCAGGCGAATGGGAGATGATTCGCGGCGATCACGTGGTGGTTGAGACCGCCCGGGGTGTTGAGTATGGCGAGGTTGTGCTGGCAAACCGCGAGGTTTCGCCAGAGGACGTGGTGTTGCCTTTAAAGCAGGTGATGCGCAAAGCCAACTCGGAGGATGCGGAAGTGGTAGAAGCTAACCACGTGAAGGCGGTGGAGGCAAAGTCCATCTATCGGCAAAAGGTAGAGCTGCATGCGCTAGAAATGAAACTTGTGGATGCAGAATACACCTTTGATCTCAATAAACTGATTTTTTATTTCACAGCCGATGGGCGCGTGGACTTCCGCGAGCTGGTACGAGATCTGGCGTCTGTGTTTCGTGTGCGCATTGAGTTGCGGCAGATTGGTGTACGGGATGAAGCGAAGCTGCTCGGTGGCATTGGGCCCTGTGGTCGGTTGTTGTGTTGCAGCAGTTGGATGGGCGAGTTTGACCCAGTCTCCATTCGCATGGCAAAGGACCAAAGCTTGTCTTTGAATCCTGCAAAAATCTCCGGATTGTGTGGCCGTTTGATGTGTTGTTTGAAGTTTGAAAACGAAAGTTACCAAGACCAGGCCGTCTGGGTCTAAAATACAGACTGCCAGTGTGGCCACTGCCTTCTGTGGACCGGGTGGCCCTTTGTTTTTAGAGAGGAAGCCTATGGATAAACAGTCTTTATTCATGCAAGTGTCCAATTTAGAGGAACGCATTGGAGAATTATACGGTGAGTTGGGGAATCTAAAGCAAAAAATTGTCGACTTGTTGGAGGAAAACCAACGGTTAATCTTAGAAAATCAACAGCTACAAGCGCAACTGCAGGGAAACCCGGAGGGGACTTCTACCAGCGGTCGAGAAAATCTGTGGCGTATTTACCATGAGGGATTTCACATCTGTAATGTCAAATATGGCAGCCTACGAACCGAGGGCGAGTGTCTATTTTGCTTAGCGTTTTTACAAAAATAGGGAAACGTCGCCCGTGATACATTTCAGAGACTTTGCACAGGCAGGTGAAATTAGTGCACATTTCGCACAGCTTTGTTCAGGAGGGTGCTTGCCTGTGGATTTGCGCAACACCCATTGGCAACCTGCAGGATGTCAGTTTGCGATTGCTTGACACCCTGCGTCAGGCGGACGTGGTTTTAGCGGAGGATACCCGGCAGACAAGAAAGCTGCTTAGTCGCTATGATATTCACCCCCCCGTGTTGGTCAGTTATCATGAACACAATGGCGAGTCCAAGCGGGAACAACTGCGTGGGTGGTGGCAGGAGGGGCTGAGAATTGCTTTGGTCAGTGATGCTGGATTGCCTCTCATCTCTGATCCGGGCGAGGATGCGGTGCAACTGGCCCTGTCTTTAGACGTTCCAGTGATTCCTATTCCAGGGCCTAATGCAGCCTTGTCTGCATTAGTCGCGAGCGGATTTGCAGGGCATTCTTTCACGTTCTTAGGTTTCTTACCCAGGGATGCCAAGCACTTGAAGGACACGTTAATGCGATATCACAATTTTCCTGGGGCTTTGATTATTTATGAATCTCCGCACCGGTTGAATCGTTGTCTACGGGAGATTGCAACTTTTTGGCCTACACGTCCCGCCTGTTTAGCGAAAGAACTGACGAAGCTCAATGAGCAGTTTATTTACGGGAGTGTGACGGAATTATTTGAATTTACCAGTCAGACTTCACCACGTGGGGAGTATGTTTTAATACTCAGTCCGGGGAGCGATAAGAGCAGTGGGATTGGACAAGGCTTACAGAGTTCTGAGGAAGAGGCAGAGTCTCTGGATGAAAATCAAATGGGGGAAGGCCTGCGCAGGGTGAGGGTGGCCGTGGCTGCGGGAATGCCGCACGGTCAGGCCGTTCGGTCTACTGCAAAACAGCTTCACCTGCGGCGTAAAGATCTGTATCAGTTGTCGCTACAAGAAAAAATTGAGGGTGCGAGTAGCCCTTAAAAATAGCGCAGAGCCCAGAACGGCTTATCGGCAACTGTACGCGACTCCATGAGTCGTTACCGATGGGCTATCCTGGACCCCAAGAGGCCTCTCCCTGCATGTACACGTGATGGGAACTGTAACCTTTACAGGAACTGTGTCTCTTTTATCAAGTGAGGGCGGAAGCGGCCGTCATTTCCGCAATGCAGTGTGGACAAATGTTTTTTCCCTTAAAGTGAATAATTTCATCTGCTGAACCACAGAAGATGCAAGCAGGCTCATACTTTTTGAGGATAATGCGGTCCCCGTCTACATAGATTTCAAGCGCATCTTTCTCACCAATTCCTAGTGTGCGGCGTAATTCAATGGGAATCACGACGCGACCTAACTCATCCACCTTACGAACAATTCCTGTGGATTTCACTGTACAAACACCCCTTAACACGAAATTTTGTGTTTGTGTTTGCCTTCTTTGGACCACCTGATTGAGACACTCGAATCCCTGTGGAATAAAAGCATCGAAACCTGGGGCCTGAGGGATTCTCTATCAACACAAACAAATTATTGAATTGACTTTAATATACATGATCTACACATTTTTTCAAGTAGGTGGGACAAAGATTTTCCTGGCGGATTTCCTACCTTTTGGAGGAGGTTTACCGGAATTGACATTGTGCAGACTTGTTGCTAAAGTTTTGCTCATTAGAGAAGGCTTGTGAAAGAAACCGACGCGGGTTGGCACAACTCGCCCCAAGCGTGGGGGGAGTTTTTTTGATTTAATTGATTTTGGTCCCACGCCGTTTTCTTTTCACGTCTGACAAACGTTTGGGCGGCATAGGGGACAGCTTTCAGACTGCCTGGTAAGGAAGGGATTAAAGTGGAAAAACAGACGTTTTACATCACCACGCCCATTTATTATCCAAACGACAAATTGCACATTGGACATGCCTACACGACGGTAGCAGCGGATGCAATGGCTCGTTACAAGCGGTTACGAGGGTATGATGTGATGTTTTTAACCGGTACAGATGAACACGGGCAGAAGATTCAAAACAGGGCCCATGAAGCTGGCAAAGAACCCATGATTTTTTTGGACGAGATTATTGAATGGATTCAAAATCTGTGGCACCAATTAGACGTGTCATATGATGACTTCATTCGCACCACTGAGCAGCGCCATACTCGGGTGGTTGCAGAACTATTTGAACGTCTGGTGGACCAAGGGGATATTTATTTGGGCGACTATGAGGGCTGGTACTGTACCCCTTGTGAGTCGTTTTGGACCGAGCGGGAACTCAGAGACGGAAAGTGCCCAGAGTGTGGCCGCGATGTCCAATATGTGAAGGAAGACAGCTATTTTTTTCGCATGAGCCAGTATGTGGATAGGCTGTTGGCCTACTATGAGGAACATCCAGAGTTTATCCAACCCGAGTCACGAAAAAATGAGATGATAAACAACTTCATCAAACCAGGGTTGTTAGACCTGTGTGTGTCGAGGACTTCCTTCGACTGGGGAATTCATGTTCCCCGCAGCCCGGAACACGTGGTCTACGTTTGGCTGGATGCGTTGACCAACTACATCACGGCCATTGGCTATGGTTCTGACGACCCTGGGTTGCAGGCCAAGTTTGCTCGTTACTGGCCAGCAGATGTCCAGTTGGTAGGCAAAGAAATTGTGCGTTTTCACACGATTTATTGGCCGATTATCTTAATGGCTTTAGGTCTTCCACTACCCAAAAAGGTGTTTGGTCATGGCTGGTTTTTGATGAAAGACGGTAAAATGAGCAAGTCGAAAGGCAATGTGATTGATCCTTTTTGGCTCGTCGAGCGCTATGGCAGTGATGCAGTACGCTATTTTCTGCTGCGCGAGGTGCCCTTTGGCCAAGACGGGGTATTTACGCCAGAAGGATTGGTGGAACGACTAAACTATGACCTCGCCAACGATTTTGGCAACCTGATACATCGCAGTGCAGCCATGATGAATCGATTCAATGAGGGAACCGTGGGGAAGCCAGGCACGTTTGCAGTTGCGGATGAAGCCATGGCAAGCTTGTCAGCACAAACGCTCCAAGAGGTTGAACAACACATGGATGAAATGCAATTTTCTATGGCGTTAGTAGACATTTGGAAATTGGTCCGACAGGTCAACAAGTATATTGACGATGCTGCACCCTGGACCTTGGCGAAGGTAGGCAACCGGGAACGGTTAGGTACGGTGCTCTATGTAATGGCGGCAAGCATTCGCGTGGTGTCCATTCTGGTGGCTCCCTTTATGCCCAAAGCCTCGGCCGCCATTTACAAACAGTTTGACTTTGCGCTGGAGGAACAGACGTGGCAGAGCCTCGGGAATTTTCGCGCTTTGCACGCGGGGGGGCGTGTGGCCGCGGGGACGCCCCTGTTCCCGCGACTGGACATGGCTGCAGAGTTAGAAATTTTGGCCAACTTGGCCGCAGGTGCGCAAGGGAGTAATGCCAACAAGATGAATGCCGGGGGGGCTGGGGCAGTGCAGCAGACTGAAGCAGTACAGCAGACTGAAGCAGTACAGCAGACTGAAGCAGCACAGCAGACTGAAAAAGTGCAGCAGACGGTGGCAGTGCAGCAGACTGTAGAGGGTCAAGAGCAAATTGGCATCGATGTGTTTGGCCAAGTAGTGTTGCGTGTGGGCCAAGTGCGTTCCGTGGAAAAAGTGGAAAAGGCCGACAAACTGTTGAAACTGCAAATTGACTTGGGGACCGAGGTGCGCCAAGTGGTTTCCGGAATTGCCCAGTACTATACGCCGGAATCCTTGGTGGGTCAAAAAGTTGTGGTGGTCACCAACCTGAAGCCTGTACGCCTACGCGGTGTGGACTCCAACGGCATGATATTGGCGGCCTCACAGGAGGGCATGTTGAAAGTGGTGACCGTACCGGAGGACATGCCCAATGGTGCAGTGGTGAAGTAGTGTGAGGGTGTCCTAGGGTCTATCATGCTCAGAACTCATTGGCTGTGTTTTCTGAAAGTAAGGAGGAGAAAACGGCTTGTTGGTGGATACGCATTGCCATTTAAATGACACCCAATTTGAACAGGACTGGGAGCAGGTCTGGGTGCAGGCACAAGCTGCGGGCGTGTCCCAGATTATCATTCCGGGGGTGGATGCAGCCTCTTCCGTACGGGCCGTAGCGATTGCAGAACGGTTCAATGGGGTGTATGCGGCGGTTGGGATACATCCTGAGTCGCTGCACAACCTCCCCACATCTGAGTGGGAAACCGTATATGACCTGTTACATCACCCAAAGGTGGTGGCTGTGGGTGAGGTGGGACTGGACTATTACTGGAACGTGGTCTCCCACGACGAGCAGCAGCAGGTGTTCCTGCGTCAGTTGGCCTGGGGGAAGGAACTGGGATTGCCAGTGATTGTCCACAACCGGGATGCAACACAAGATACTTTGCGCTGTATTGAACAAATGGCTCCGGGCATCACAGGGGTTTTGCACTGCTTTACTGGCAGCATTGAAACAGCCAAGCAAGCGATTCAAGCGGGCTTTTTCATTTCTTACGGGGGACCCCTCACATTCAAAAATGCAGAAAATGTTCGGCGCGCTGCGGCCTTAGTAGCAGAGGACCGATTACTGGTGGAAACAGATGCCCCCTACTTGTCTCCCCATCCCTACCGGGGTCAGCGCAATGAACCCCGGCGCGTGGCTCGCGTGGCTGAGGTGTTGGCGGAAATACGGGGATGGACTCTGGAGCGTACAGCGGTGCAGACCACTCGCAACGCACACCAGTTGTTTTTTCGCCTTAATCAGGAGGCAAATCCGTGCGAATGAGACGTCAAATTCCGGAGATTGTAGTGGTGGAGGGGATTCACGACAAACAGCGTGTTTTGGAGGCTGTGGATGCGGAGGTGTGGGTCATCGGGGGGGACCGGGTGGCACACACCTTTTTGGCTGCTTTACAGCGGGCGGCAAAGCAGCGGGGGATTATTATTTTGACCGATCCGGATGGCCCTGGGGAGCGAATTCGTCAACGCATCGCCCAGTCTGTACCGGGGTGTCGTCAAGCCTTCATCCCTCGCGTTGCGGCCCTCGGCGCGGGTTGTGTGGGGGTTGAGCACGCGACACCCAGTGCGGTGTCGCGTGCTCTACAAAAGGCCCGTCCAGAACCCGCTTTTTGTCAGGAATCCTTGGATAAGCACAATGCAACACCTCAAACGGCGGCGTTTACGCTCCGGGACTTAGTGGAGTACGGACTGACAGGGCACCCCTCGGCGGCGTCTCGCAGACAGGTTGTAGGGGAACGCCTAGGGATTGGGCATGGCAATGGAAAGACATTCTTGCATAAGCTGAACATGCTTGGGGTAACGCGGCAGGAATTGGCGGCCGTCGTAATGGAGGTGAATTCACAGTGGGGGGAACAGACGGAATAAAGGGTGTGGGGATTTACCAGACTGGACAGTTGCAGCAGGTGCTTCATCGCCACTCCTTTCGGTTCAAAAAGCAACTGGGCCAGAACTTTCTCACCAATTCCGAGGTTTTGGACGCGCTTGTAGCGGCAGCAAATTTGACACAAAACAGCGGCGCTTTTGAAATTGGTCCGGGGGCGGGGGTGGTGACCTGGCGTCTGGCGCAGACGGCTCACAGGGTGCTAGCGGTAGAAAAGGATGCCACACTAGAGCCGGTGTTGCGGGAGACTTTGGCCGGTTTCCAGAACGTCGAAGTCCGCTTTGCGGATGTATTAAAACAGGATTTGGCAGCCCTTTGGGAAACCTTCTCTGACTGTGCAGACGTCTCTGTGATTGCCAATTTGCCCTATTATGTAACGACGCCGATTTTGTTTCACTTGTTGGATGCCAAAGTTTCGTATCACACGGCGGTGGTTATGGTGCAAAAGGAAGTGGCAGACCGTTTGACAGCCGCCCCTGGAGGTAAAGAGTACGGTGCCTTGTCGGTGACGGTACAATATCGGGCTCGCGTGGAAAAGGTTCTGCAGGTATGTCGTGGGGCCTTTACACCCGCACCGAATGTGGACTCCACCCTAGTGCGGTTGCGTCCACATCCTGTGCCACCGGTGACAGTAACGAACGAAGAAGTGTTTTTTGCGCTGGTACGAGCTGCTTTTGGTACCCGTCGGAAGACGGTACTGAATTCTCTCGCGCTTGGGATGGGGGTAGATAAACTAGGGGTTGCGCGGGCTTTGAACGCTGCTTGTATCGAACCCAAGCGGCGTGGGGAAACCTTGAGTATCGCGGAGTTTGCTACACTGTCTAACATTTGGGAATCACAGTTGAATGGGAATGGCTGAGAATTGTTGCCATTTTTTTGCGTTGTCTGGATTGTGGCATATACTCAAGGAGACTGGGAAGGAGGCATGGGGCAATGCCATGGACCTTCTTGAGCCCCACCCTGGGGGTCATCACTCTGGAAGAATTGGCTGCGGACCTGGTGGCGCAAGTGACGGCGAATCCACAAGACCGGTTTAGTTTAATTGTAGGAAGCGATTCTCAACCCAAACCGGCCAGCCGCTCTGTAACCTTTGTCACGGCGGTGATTATGCACCACATTGGCAAGGGTGGGCGGTATTATGTGCACAAAGAGCAGCAGCAACATATTTACTCCCTGCGGCATCGAATGTTTACAGAGGCGGCTTATTCTTTAGAAGTCGGCGCACTATTATCAGAACAGTTAAAAGGGCGCGGTAAAGACTGGCATCTTGAGGTCCACTTAGACATCGGTAAAAATGGGGCTACAAAACAATTGGTGCGGGAAATTGTGGCTTGGATCACGCAAAGTGGGTATGAAGCCAAGATTAAGCCCGACTCCTTTGGTGCCTCTAAGGTAGCCGACCGATTTACCAAGGGGTAGGTTAAATTGGGCCCAGCGGGCGTCACCCACCGGTTTCACAGGACATATGTTGAGGGGAATACAGCCCTTGACGGGGGGAGCGTCCATGTGCAAACCGGGGGAGTATGTAACCCGTAAGTCTTATGGGAACGACCTTATGTTTGTCATTGTAGAGGTGGATGAGGCCTCAGAAACTGCCATTCTCAAAGGGATAGATGTACGTCTGATGGCAGATGCTCCTTACTCGGATTTGGAGCCCTTGACAGATGAAATGCGACGCGAATTTGAAGCGGATCGAAGTCGAGTGGAACATGAGTGCCTGCGTATGGTACAGTCCCGGCGGGCGCTGGACACAGAAAAGCAAAGTCTGCGTAAAGAGGCAAAGTTCCAAGCTGCACCGGATTTTTTTGAACGCCCCGGGCGGGTTCTACATTTAGATGGGGACGCCACTTATTTGAACAAGTGTTTGACCACATATCGAGAACTCGGCATCCGGGCCGTGGGACATCACTTATTAGAAACCCAGATGGCGGCGGCGGTCATTCCCTTATTGGAACAAAATGACCCAGATATTCTCGTCATTACGGGCCATGATGGTGTCATTCGGAGAGGCAAGGACCTGTCCGATTTGCACAACTACCGCAATTCCAAACACTTTGTGGAGACTGTCCTTGGCGCACGTAAGTATGCACGCAATATGGACGACCTTGTTATCATTGCGGGGGCCTGTCAATCCCATTTTGAAGCCTTGTTGGACGCGGGCGCCAATTTTGCGAGTTCACCCCAACGAATTATGATTCATGCCCTTGACCCTGTTTTCATTGCTGAAAAAATTGCCTATACACCCATCAATGATACGGTGAATGTTTATGATGTGGTGCGTTCTACCTATACGGGAACAGATGGGGTGGGTGGATTGGAGTCAAGGGGGAAATATCGTCTGGGAATTCCAAAATCTACGTTATGAAGGGCATGATGAAGCTTGATGAAGGAAATTTCTTGTCTTCGCAGTGCTGAACCATTGACAACGAATTTATGAGATTGATATAATTAACGACTAACTTGACACACCTTCCCTGTCCGTGGTAAAATAGACCACAGAAAGAGGTGGTGTGTGTTGGCGAAAAATGCGCTCCACGATATTAAGAAAAGCCTGGATGGCTTGATTGGTGAAAAGGTTTTGTTAAGGGCCAATGGCGGCCGACGAAAAACGATTGAACGGATGGGTGTTCTTGAAGAAACATACCCTTCTGTGTTTGTTGTCAAGTTAGACCCGCCAGACGGCTCTTTCAAACGAGTTTCTTACAGCTATGCAGATGTCTTGACGGAAACAGTGGAACTCATGCTTTATAAAGATGGGGACAGTGTGCGGGTAGATTTTACGGCAATGTAATCGAATTGCACGTCTAATTGTTTACGCGTTGAGAGGATGCAGGCTTTTATTAAGTCATAATCACAGAACACTTGGAACATGGGGCAGCTTTGGCTGCTCTTTTGTTTTTCCCCGACAACGCATTGTTCCTTCACGGGTGGGCATACTGCAAGCGTCGTCCAAACAAGGAGGCGTTTGCGATGTCAAGACGTGGCGGTGTGATGTCGGAGGAGTTCAAGTACGAATTGGCAAAGGAACTCGGTTTCTACGATACCGTGATGCGCGAGGGCTGGGGTGGTATCACGACGCGGGATGCAGGGAATATGGTCAAGCGGGCGATTGAAATTGCTGAACAGGCCTTGGCTGAGCAGGCACGTTCTTAAAGCAAGGCGAATCCATGTGGACGACGCTGGGGGCTTGCCCCCAGCATTTTTGTGTATATCGATGAGTGTGCAGGGATACGCTAGTCCCATTGTCAGCTTCATAGGACAACTTGTCGATGGGACAGCAGCGGGTACAAAGTCTGTTAGCGCCCGTGCGCATAGTCCGCGAGGAGGGGCACCCAGGTGCACACAAGTCGTGGCCCCCTGGTGATTATCGGGGGTGCTGAGGACAAACAGGGGGATTGCAAAGTCCTACAGGAGTTTGTCCGCATTGGTGGCGGAAAACAAGCCAGGGTTTTGGTGTTTACAGTGGCAACGAAACTGCCTGTAGAAGTAGGAATGGAATATGTGGAGGTATTCAAAAAATTAGGTGTCTCTGACGTCCGCACTTTTGATATCTCTGGCCGAGATTCTGCAAATAAAGATACTGCGGTCGATTTGGTGCGCGATGCCACTTGCGTGTTTTTCACTGGTGGAGAACAATTGCGCATCACAAAGTTATTAGGGGGAACTCGCATTGATGCGGCCCTGCATGATGCGCTGCGCAAGGGCATCGTCATGGCGGGAACCAGTGCCGGGGCGTCCATGATGTCCAGTACCATGATTGTGGATGGCGAGGGGGAGAAAAGTCCTACTTTAGCCATTGTGCAAATGGCTCCTGGCATGGAGTTTCTTGAGGGTGTGGTGGTAGACCAACACTTCGCCCAAAGGGGAAGGCTGGGCCGCCTAATGTCTGCAGTTGCCCAATATCCTCACCATTTGGGATTGGGGATTGACGAGGATACTGCAATCGTGGTGGAACAAGGGACCTTTCGCGTGATTGGTAGGGGGGCGGTCAGTGTGGTGGATGCGGGTGGAATGACGCATACCAACCTGAAGACGGTGACAAGCGATGAGTCGTTGGCCCTGTGCGACGTCAAACTGCATATTTTACCTCAAGGATATGGCTTTCACTTGTATACACGTCAGCCTATCACCGATTGGGAAGCCTGGAAGGCGAAACATCATGAGGAGCTGAAGGCATGAAGATTACTTCGGTACGCCACATTGACGGCCCCAATCGGTTTCTCTATCGACCTGTGCTGGTGGCCCGAGTGGAACTGGGGGAACTTACTTGTCGGGAAACCACAGATTTTGCCCACTTTTCAGATCAGTTGTTGCGGCTGTTGCCAGGACTTGCAGAACATCACTGTGCGAAAGGAGTTCCGGGAGGTTTTGTCGAGCGGCTTGTGGAGGGTACGTATTTTGGACATGTGGTGGAACATGTGGCCATTGAACTGGCGACCCTTGCAGGACTCCATGTGAGTTATGGCAAAACGATGTTTGCAGGGCCTCCAGAGGGCATTTATGATCTTGTCATAGACTGTGAGGCGTTTGTGCCGCAACGCTGGTTGTTGACACAAGCCTTGGACCTCGTGCAGGCACTGCTGAACAAAGGAAGCCTTCCCGACATCAAAGGTCTGATTCAGGAAGCCAAAAATCAAATTGAACAGTGGCAACTCGGGCCCAGTACGCAAGCGATTGTGGAGGCTGCGGTACGCCGCAAAATTCCCGTACGCCGCTTGAACGATGGCAGTTTGTTGCAATTGGGGTATGGCGTGCACAGAAAACTGATGGCGGCGACGTTAACGGGGGACACCTCTGCCGTCGCCACAGACATGGCTTGTGACAAGGAAATGACAAAAGCATTTTTACAAGACTACGGGTTTCCCATTCCTGAAGGTGTGGCCGTGTATTCATTGGAGCAAGCCCTGGCAGAGTATCGCAAGCTTGGGGGCCCTGTGGTGGTCAAACCCCTCAATGGGAACCAGGGACGGGGTGTGACACTAAATCTCAATTCCGAATCAGAGGTTGCAGAGGCCTATGGGACGGCTGCTGAGATTTCTCCGGTGGTTTTGTTGGAACGCTATGTCGTCGGTCGAAATGTGCGGCTTTTAGTGGTTGGCGGTACGTTAGTGGCAGCAGCAGAAAGAATTTCAGCGCTGGTGCACGGAGATGGGCGCAAATCTGTGACAGAATTGATTCAACAGGTCAACGCAGATCCCCTGCGCGGTGTGGGGCATGGTAAGCCCTTGAGTAAAATCACAGTCGATCCGGTGGTGCTACACACCCTACGTCGTCAGGGCCTGACACTGCAGTCTGTGGTCCCCCAGGGACGCACCGTATGGTTACGGGAGAGCGCCAATTTATCAACAGGTGGACAGGCGGTGGATATCACCGATGTGTTGGATGCGTCTTACCGCGTCCTGGCGGAGCGCGTGGCCCGCTTGATTGGCTTAGATATTTGCGGGATTGATATGGTTCTCCGCGATCCTACAATGCCGGATGTGGCCGGCGATGCGGTGGTGTTGGAGGTGAATGCAGCGCCAGGAATTCGTATGCACCTATTTCCCTCTGTAGGGAAAGCAAGGGCTGTCGGGGACGCAATTATAAATCACTTGTTTGGTACGGGCGCGGGTCGAATCCCTATTGTGTCGGTTACAGGCACCAATGGCAAAACCACCACGACTCGGCTGATTGGTCACACATTGTCAATGACGGGGAAAAAGGTGGGAATGACAACAACCAGTGGGGTGTGGATTGACGGACAGAAGGTGCTCACGGGGGACACCACTGGGCCCCGCAGTGCCCGCACCGTGTTGGCAGACCCACAAGTGGACGTGGCTGTATTGGAGACGGCGCGGGGGGGCATTGTTCGCGGTGGGCTGGGATATGACAAAGCCAGCGTAGCGGTGCTGACAAATATTACGGTGGATCACTTAGGGCAGGATGGCACAGACTCACTGGAAGACTTAATGCATATCAAATCTTTGGTCGGGGAGTGTGTGGAGGAAAGTGGGACTGTTGTCCTGAATGCTGACGATCCGCTTTTGATTCGTTTACGGCCACGTTTTCGGGCGCAAATAGCGCTGTTTGCACAGACACAAGAAAATCCGGTGCTCAGCCGTCATTTGGACCAAGGGGGTGTGGGGTATTTCGTTGCAAATGGGTGGCTCACAGAGGCACGGGGACACTGGACGTGGCCGATTGCACCAGTGGCAGCGATTCCATTAACACTGCAGGGCAAGGCGGGGTTCCATATTGAAAACTGTCTTGCCGCAACGGCCGCTTTGCGAGCCAGTCATTGCACGCGCGCGCAAGTGGCTGCAGGGCTGACGAGTTTTCTGCCGGAAGTTCACAACCCCGGTAGAAGCATGGTTTTTCATCTACCCAATGACAGCTTTGCTGTCATTGATTACGGTCACAATCCCGATGGATTTGTTAAAGTGGGTCGCTGGCTAAAGGAAGTGCCCCACCGACGGCTTGTAGGGGTGGTGGGCGTGCCTGGAGACCGTTGTGATGAGGTCATTCGGACGTCAGCCCGCGCAGTGGCGGAAGCTTTCGATGAGTTGGTCATCAAAGAAGACCAAGACAAGCGGGGTCGTCACCCGGGAGAAGTGGCCGCACTCATGGCTGAAGAAGTCCGTCACCAAAAAAACGATAAAAAATATACTGTTTTGCTGGATGAACTGGAGGCCTGGCGATTTGCGCTCAGTCAACTGGGGCCGGGAGAAATTGCAGTGATGTTTTATGAAAGTTTGCAGCCCGCTGTCCATGTTGTCGAACAGTTTGGGGGACGCCCATCGTCGTCTTTGATTTCCAATCAAGTGCCTGCGGGAGCTTTGTCTTAACAGGGGTTCTTGACGAAATGCGTTGGTGGACGCATGCTTAGGCTGCAGAAACTTGCCTTGTCACAGTTGAGGTGAATAGTGTGGTCATTGAGCGTGCCAATGCGAAAATCAATCTAACGTTAGACGTCCTCTATAAACGAATCGATGGGTATCACGAGGTGGATATGGTTTTACAGACCATCGACTTGGCGGACATTGTGAGTCTGGAAGAGACAGCGGGGTCTGACATCACCGTAGATGCCACCGTAGGGAATATTCCTTTAGATTCTCGTAACCTCGCTGTGGTGGCTGCAGAGTCATTTCGTCGCCACAGTGGGTTACGGAAGGGGGTTCATATCCACATACAAAAGGAAATTCCGGTGGCAGCTGGACTAGCAGGTGGATCCGCGGATGCGGCTGCTGTGTTACGGGGCCTCAACCGTCTATGGGGAACCGGATACGAGCTTGGACAATTGGCACAATGGGGCGCCGAAATTGGATCGGACGTCCCTTTTTGCGTGGTTGGCGGGTGTGCTGTGGCAAGGGGTAGGGGGGAATGTTTGACACCTGTGGACCACTCTTTGTTGCCGTGGGTGGTGCTGGTACATCCGGCAGTGTATGTTTCTACTTTTGAGGTTTATGCAGCTTGGGAAGCAATCGGAGAACAAAAGACAGGAGAAATAATTGAGAAACAAAGGATTGGAGAAATGGTTGGGAAACCGAGAGTTGGAGAAACAGGCAATGAAGGGATGGTAAGGGCACTTAGTGCAGGAAATTATGCTTGGGTGCAGAATGCAATGCATAATGACTTGGCGCCTGTAGCCTATCACCTCTACCCGGAGGTGAATGGATTGCGAACGAGGCTGGAGAAAACACTGCAGGTTCCCGTACATATGTCGGGCAGTGGTCCTACTTTGTTTACGCTTGCACCATCGCAAACGGTCGCCAGGCGCATTTACAACACACTGCGAGGGTTTCTTAAAGAAGTATACCTGTCCCGCTTCATATCAGTTTGACAGGGCTGTTTCAGATTAGCAAAAGAATGGCAAAAGAATGGCAACAGAATGGCAACAGATTAGCAACAGATTAGCAACAGATTAGCAACAGATTAGCTAACTTACAGGAAGGGAAGGATGTAAAGTGATACACATGATAACAACCAAAGGAGCTCCCGCGGCCATTGGACCGTACTCCCAGGCAGTGGTCGCAGGACCTTTTTTGTTTACGTCAGGCCAGATTCCCTTACGGATAGATGGTTCCTTAGTAATGGGGGATATTTCGGAGCAGACCACACAGGTATTGGCCAACCTGGATGCTGTTTTGCAGGCTGCGGGTGTGGCACGTGAAAATGTCGTCAAAACGACCATCTTTCTCGTCGATTTGCAAGATTTTGAACGGGTCAATCAGATCTATGGAGAATTCTTTGGTAATCATCAACCCGCCCGCTCTACCGTACAGGTAGCAGGCTTGCCCAAGGGGGCGCGCGTGGAAATTGAACTGGTGGCACAGCAATAAAGCTGCCTTACCATTGCGAAATATCGGGCGTGGGGTGGTGGACCCCACGCCCTGTTTGTGCCCGCAGGATTGGGGAGGCCCTCCTTAGTGTGCAGGGGACCGATTTATATGGGCCTGGAAATAAGCGTCCTCCAGTCGCTAATTCATCAAATATCAAGCGATGAACCGCAAATAAGGGTGTGAAAGTCGTCTATTGCACGTTTTCCCACCGTGTTTGCACCGGATTTGCTGAAATAAGGGCCTGGCGAACGCCTATTTATGCGAAACGTGGCTTGAAAAGGCCCATAAGCGTTCTGCGGTCCCTTATTTGAGACTGTCAAAATGGACTGTTTGAAATACAGGCTGCAGAATTCATAAAATATTTGAAAGAAAGCAGCAGGACTTTGCAAAGAGGTGTTGAATAATGTTAACGATACAACACATGTGAATAAGATTGGGTCCGTGCATGGGTCCGTTAAATCTTTAAAATTGATGCGTGTCTAGGCATTCAATATACCTTTGCATTATTAGCCAGACATGCTTGTAAAGGGTGATGAGACGAGATGCAGATTACCGATGTTCGTCTTCGGAAGGTCAATACTGAGGGCCGTATGAAAGCCATCGCCTCCATCACCATCGACAGCGAGTTTGTCGTCCATGATATTCGGGTTATTGACGGAAATAATGGCATGTTTGTGGCTATGCCAAGCAAGAAGACCCCAGATGGTGAGTTCCGTGATATTGCACACCCAATTTCGTCTGTAACGAGGCAGAAGATTCAGGAGGCTGTGCTTGAAGAGTACTATCGTGTAGATTTAGCACAACCTTCGGCTTAAATCTTGCATATAGAGGTTGTCCGAAAAGGGGTCAGAACTCCCCGATGCATTGCCACGTCGTCGCCCCAAATGTTTCTTCACGTACCGAAAACGTACGCTCAGTGCGCATTTGGGGCTGGCCTCCTCGCACTGCTTGGGTCTGACCAGACCCTTTTCCGGACACGCACATATAGAGGGACAGGGTTCTTTCCGGAAATGCTCGTTTAGAATGTGTGTATGCGAATAAATGTGTTCAAAACTCCCATGACTCCACGGTTACCACTAGGGATGAAAAAATAGCTTGGGGATTAAAGCGATGGGTTGGACAAAAGCCGAGGCCAACCCGAGGCCAACCATTGTTGTCTATTGTTCCCTTAATTGTGTAGCGGCCGTTTTTGGCGACCCATCAAATCCGCTGTGAAAATTGAAAGCCATTTGGCCATGGGTTACACTGGATGGTAAGAGTGTAGCTGGAGGCGATGGCGTGGGTAGAAGTGCCATAGTGTTGGCGGCAGGTCTGGGAACCCGCATGAAATCGAAACAGCCGAAAGTCATGCATCCTGTATGTGGGAAGCCAATGATTAGTCACATACTGGATGAGTTGCAGCTCCTTGGGTTAGAACAAGTCGTTGTTGTCGTAGGCCCCCAACAAGACGAGGTGGCCGCCGTCGTTGGACAAAGGGCCCAGTTAGCTGTGCAGGACAGACAACTGGGGACTGGTCATGCGGTGATGGCTGCACTACCGTATCTGCGTGCGGACAGCGAAACTGTTGTCGTGTTATACGGAGATGCTCCCTTGGTGCGCGCTCAGACGGTAAACCGACTGTTAGAGGCAAAGACACTGCCACAGGTTGCGGCCTGTGTGTTAACCGCACGTGTTGCGGACCCCCGAGGGCTAGGCAGGGTTATTATGGGTGTAGCAGACCGGGTAGTTCGGATTGTTGAGGAAAAGGACGCAACCCCCGAAGAAGAGGCCATTGATTTAATCAATACAGGGATTTACGCCTTCGCCACACCCCTTCTAAAAATGGCCTTACAGAACCTTCATCCGGACAATGCTCAAGGGGAATACTATTTGACGGATACCTTGAGCTATTTGGCCAACAACGTCGGTCAGGTACTTGGGGTGGAGGTGGCGGACCCACGCGAAATTGCCAGCGTGAATGATAGGGTTCAGTTGGCGTATGTGGAACATCTTATGCGCGAGCGACTATGGCAGTACTGGGCACTGCAAGGGGTCACCATTGTGGACCCAGAGCACACATACATCGGTGCTGACGTGAAAATTGGTCAGGACACCGTCCTGATGCCAGGTTCTTTGTTGGAGGGAAACACAGTGATTGGTGAGGACTGTGTGATTGGGCCCGAGAGCCGTTTGGTCAATGCCCGGGTGGCCAGCGGTGCGAGGATTGAAAAATCGGTGGTGCTCGACAGTTTTGTGGATGTGGGTGCCCGAGTGGGCCCGTTTGCCTATGTGCGCCCAGGCAGTGAGATTGGCCCTGAGGCCCGGATTGGTGATTTTGTAGAAATAAAGAATACTCGTGTCGGCACCGGTACGAAAATAAGTCACTTGGCTTATGTGGGCGATGCAGACGTGGGTGAAGGGGTCAACGTGGGTTGTGGCGTCATTACGGTCAACTATGATGGTGAACGTAAGCACCACACTGTGATTGGCAACGGAAGCTTTGTGGGTTCCAATGTAAATTTAATTGCGCCCGTGCGCGTGGGAGCGGGTGCTTATGTCACTGCAGGTTCTACCATCACGGACGATGTTCCAGAGGACGCATTTGCAATAGCTCGCAGTCGGCAGGTGACGAAAGAAAACTATGTGAAGGCCTGGAAATCACACCGCGCCACTGAGAAATTGGAAAAAGGAGAGCAGTGAGCATGTCGAGTGAGGGAGAATTAAAAATTTTTACCGGCAATGCCAACCCCGCCTTGGCGCAGGAAATCGCGGACTATATTGGCGTTCCTCTAGGAGAGTGCGAGGTGGGGCGCTTTAAAGATGGCGAGGTGCACATGCAGTTAGGGGAAAGTGTGCGCGGTAGCAGTGTGTTTGTCATCCAACCCACTTCTGCACCCGTCAATGAGAATTTGATGGAATTGCTGATTATGATAGATGCTTTGAAACGGGCCTCTGCCCGTCATGTGAACGTGGTCATTCCTTATTATGGGTACGCTCGCCAAGACCGCAAGGCGAAAGCGAGGGACCCCATTACAGCAAAACTGGTGGCCAACTTATTAGAAAAATCTGGGGCAAACAGAGTGATTTGTATGGACCTACATGCGGGACAAATTCAGGGGTTTTTCGATATACCTCTGGACCACCTTGTCGGGTTGCCTATTTTGGCAGGCCACTTTTTAGAAAAAAATATTGATAATCCGGTTGTGGTTTCACCGGACATGGGGGGGGTCACCCGGGCCCGGGCTTTTGCTCAGCGACTGGGTGCCCCCTTGGCCATCATCGACAAACGCAGACCTGCGGTCAATGTAGCCCAGGTTATGAACATCATCGGGGATATTGCAGGAAAGACAGCCATCCTCATCGATGACATGATTGACACGGCTGGCACCATCACCCTAGGCGCTGAGGCGCTACTGGAGCGGGGTGTCCAAGAGGTGTATGCCGCTTGCGTGCATCCGGTACTGTCTGGCGACGGTGTGGAAAAACTGCGCGAGTCCCCGCTTCGGGAGATTTTGGTCACTAACACAATTGCTCTTCCACCAGAAAAGCGAATTGCTAAAATTCACGTTTTGTCTGTGGCTGAATTAATTGCTGAGGCCATTATGCGGGTGCATAAAAACCGTTCCGTCAGTCAGTTATTCAATTAACAGGGCCTGGGGCGGGAGAAAGAGGATTGCATCATGCAAATTGTGGTTGGTCTGGGTAACCCGGGGAAGCAATACGCGGGCACGAAACACAATATTGGTTTTTGGGTGGTGGACAACCTTGCCACTCGTCTTTTAGAGGTTCATTTCCGGTTCAAGTGGCAAGCGGATGTGGCAGAGTGCTATTTGGGAACCACCCGTCTCCTGTTGGTCAAACCCCAAACCTACATGAATCTGAGCGGGGAGGCCGTGGCCCAAGTGGTGAATTTTTATAAGGCTAACCCAGCACAGGACTTGATTGTGGTTTATGATGATATGGACTTTCCAGTCGGAAACATCAAACTGCGGCAACAGGGCAGCGCGGGTGGACATAACGGTCTAAAATCAATTATTGCCCGGGTGGGCACGGAACAGTTTGCCCGGGTAAGGGTGGGCATTGGTCGTCCGCTTGCGGGTCGCGCCCCCATGGAACATGTGCTCAGTCCCTTTCCTGCGGAACAGCGCACCGTGGTGCAAGGGGCAGTGGGGAAGGCTGTGGAGGCGATTGAATTTGCATTAGAGCAAGGTTTTGCGATGGCCATGAATCGGTTTAACGGGAACTCTTAGGCGGAGGTTTCCAAACCTGTGCTTGTAAAGCGTATGTCTCTGACGTAATTCTTCCATACTAATCTATGTAGGCCATCTCGTTGCACAGATTGGACGAGGGGGCATTGCGATGCGCCCGGGGAATTTCCGGGATGGGGGACAGAGAGTATGCGAATTGAGTACTGGTGCAAGCACTGTCGTCACTTGGTTGGAGAACTGGATGAGCCGGGATGGGACTTGATGGATGCCCAGAGGCATCTGGGACTTTCCTCCTTCAGTGCAGTGGAGCAGGCGCAAATCAGTGCATATAATACCAATCGTAATGTCTTGTATGTGCGCACTGTGTGTGAATACTGCCAACACGCCCTGGAATCTTACCCAGAGGTCTTGTTAGAAGGGAAACTGCTACAGTAGAATATTTAAAATAAAGGATCTATTCGACAACGCCCACGCCGTACCTGTCCTCGTGTGTCAGGTGTCTTTTCGGCGTGCCCTGTACAGCCAGGCCAGGGGAGGCGAGGAGGAAGCTTCGTGATTGAATTGGTACGTTTTATCGCCGCGGACAAGGACCTGCAAAATCTCTCTACAGGCCTTAAACCTGGGGGAGTGTCGGCTCTGGTCACGGGGCTCGGTGGGAGCGCCCGGCGTGTTTACTTTGCCGCTTTGCAGTTGTTGCAGCAGGAAACCGCGAGCAGTTCAGCAATGGTTGTGGTGACACATTCGACGATGGAGGCTGAACACATTTGGGATGACCTGCGGGAGTTGTTGCCGGAGGTCCCCGTGTTGTTGTATCCAGAACGAGAACTGGCAATTGCGGACGTGGTTGCCTACAGCCGCGATGTGATGATGGACCGACTTCGTACCTTGCAACACTTGTCCACCCAGCGGGGCCCTGTCGTCGTGGTGGCAACCCTGCAGTCGGCCATGCAGCCTGTCATGAAAAAATCGCTATTTGAACATCGAATTTTCCACTATCAACCAGGAGAGACGTTAGATTTAAACTCCCATATTCCAGAATTGTTGCAGGCTGGATACGAACGGGTGGACATGGTTGAGTCCCACGGCCAGTTTTCCGTAAGAGGCGGAATTTTGGACATTTTTCCGCTGACGCTGGAACAGCCAGTACGAATTGAGTTGTTTGACACAGAGGTGGACTCAATTCGTTCATTTGATCCCGATTCCCAACGTTCTACCGCTAAGTATGAGTCTTTATCCATTGGGCCCGCTTTGGACTTTCTTGTCTCGGAAGCCAGGATGAAAGAAGTGGCGGAAGAGTTGCAGCAACACTTGGAAAAGCGGCTGCGGACCGTAACAGATTTGGAAACTCGGGATCGAATGCAGTCTGTGATTGGCGAGGATATTCGCAAATTTACCCAAGCGCTTCCCTTTGTTGGACAGCTGCGGTATACGCAGTTGCTGCAGGGAAGCCACGCTACATTGATGGAGTACCTGCTGGGACCCCTGACACTGGTGTTTGATGAACCGACGCGACTGCAAGAGCGGCAGAAGGTGTTAGAGAGGGAATTTGGAGACTGGTTGACCAATGGACTGATGCGAGGAGAACTGCTGTCAGGTGCCGCAGCGGTGCCAAACTTTGATGCCTTGTGGAATCAACGGCGTGCCGCTGTAGTGGAGTTCTCCATGTTTGCAAGGTCCACAGGGCCCCATCGACACCACTGGGTGCTCAGTGTGACGGCGAAGACCATGCAACAGTTTCACGGGCAAATGAATGTTCTTAAAACAGAATTACAGCGCTGGCAAAGGTCCCATACCCACATAATTTTGCTGGCGGCCACGCCAGAGCGGGCCGATCGTTTGGAGCGAGTCTTACAAGACTATCGTATTGATGTGGACCGTCTGAGTCGGTTTACCCCCAGTGCACAGCCAATAGTTTTGGTGGGGAATTTAACTGCAGGTTTTGAACTGCCCATGGAACACTTGGCGGTGGTTCTCGACACTGAGGTGTTTTCAGCTCAGAAAAAGGGACGGCGTGTTCGTACAGATTTGTCTGATGCAGAACGCATCAAAAGTTATCAAGAACTTCATCCGGGCGACTATGTAGTGCACGTGAATCACGGAATTGGCCGCTATCTCGGCATCGAAACGCTAGAAATTGATAGCAGACATAAAGACTACTTACACTTGCAGTATGCAGGCAATGACAGTTTGTATGTACCTGTGGACCAGATTGACCAGGTCCAGCGTTTCATCGGATCGGAGGACAAGGAACCTAAGGTATACCACTTGGGGGGCAATGAGTGGAACCGGGTGAAGCAAAAGGTTTCTAAATCTGTGCGCGACATCGCTGAGGATTTGGTGAAACTGTACGCTGCGCGGGAGTCGGCTCCAGGCCATGGTTTTGCTGTTGACACCCCGTGGCAAAAAGATTTTGAATCGATGTTTCCCTATGAGGAAACCCCAGACCAGTTGCGGTGTATTGAAGATATCAAAAAAGACATGGAACAACCCCGCCCCATGGATCGATTGTTGTGCGGGGATGTGGGGTATGGCAAGACCGAAGTGGCCATTCGGGCTGCCTTTAAGGCAGTGATGGACAGCAAACAAGTGGCCATCTTGGTGCCGACAACGATTTTGGCCCATCAACACTATGAGACCTTTAAAGAGAGATTTTCCGGGTTTCCAGTCACCATTGAAATGCTCAGTCGCTTTCGCAGTCGTAAAGAAGCGTTAGCCGTGGCCAAGGGGCTTACAGATGGCAGTGTGGATATTGTCATTGGAACACATCGCTTACTCCAGAAGAGTCTTCACTTTAAGGACCTTGGACTGCTTGTTGTGGACGAAGAACAGCGCTTTGGGGTGACACACAAGGAACGATTGAAACAGTTGCGAACCAATGTGGATTGCCTGACCCTGACAGCAACCCCCATTCCCCGCACATTGCATATGTCCTTGCTAGGTGTCCGGGATTTGTCCATCATTGAGACCCCCCCGGAGAATCGCTTTCCCGTACAGACGTACGTGGTGGAATATAATGATGCCTTAGTTCGGGAGGCCTTAGAAAGAGAGCTGAGCCGAGGTGGGCAGGTGTACTTTTTATACAACCAGGTCAGCAATATTAACCGCATGGCAGAGCGGGTGCGGGAATTGGTGCCGGATGCCACTGTGGCGATTGCGCATGGACAAATGCCTGAGGATGAGCTGGAACGAGTGATGCTTGACTTTTTGGATGGGACCATTGATGTTCTGGTGACGACAACCATTATTGAGACTGGGTTGGATATTCCTAACGTCAACACTTTGGTTGTGTATGATGGGGATCGCCTGGGGCTGTCCCAGCTGTATCAATTGCGGGGGCGTGTGGGACGCTCCCATCGGATTGCCTATGCGTATTTCACATACCAACGGGACAAGGCGTTGACAGAGGTGGCAGAAAAGCGGTTGCAAGCCATCAAGGAGTTCACAGAACTGGGGAGTGGGTTCAAAATTGCCATGCGCGATTTGGCTATTCGCGGTGCGGGAAATCTGTTAGGCGCTGAACAACACGGGTTTATTAACTCTGTGGGCTTTGACATGTACAATGACATGTTGTCACAGGCGGTTAAGGAGATTCGTGGGCAGCAGGTACAAGAGCCCCCGGAACCTGTGATTGACTTGGCACTTGAGGCGTATTTACCGGATGACTTTATTTCTGATGCAGCACAAAAGATTGCCATGTACAAGAAATTCAAGTATGTGCACAGTCTTGAGGGTGCCGATGATTTGGAGGAGGAATTGGAAGACCGCTTTGGAGATCTGCCAGATGCTGTACGCAACCTGTTGGACATCACCCGCATTAAGAGTTATGGCCTACGTTACGGGGTAGAATCTGTGACAACGGAGGGATTGGATGGGGTGGTTCGCGTTCGTTCGGAGGCGTCCCAGCAAGTGGATCCAGGGAAAATGTTTGGTATTTCTAAAATGCACTCCGGAGATTACCGCACCCGTTCCAATGGCATGGTGCAGGTCGCTTTTCGTCTCAAGGGTTTGAATGACCGGCAGATTTGCGCTAAACTGCTACGCTTTTTTCACGACTATGAAATGGCTGTGCGAACAGAGTCGGACGCGGTTGTCGAATCCCAGTTAATGGCAAATTCGTGAAAGCGAGGAATATATATTTTTAAAAGGCATAGAGGAATCGTTCGGATCGCATAATAATTGCACGTCAGGAACCCATCACCCGCAGATGCAACAAATTGGGTGTTGCTGACACCGTTGCTTGGCAGAGGGGAACCTGCTGGAACCTTCAGGAGAGAGGTGAACTGGCAAGGAATTCTAAACCTGTATACAAGGTGGGGATTAGCAATTGAAAGCTACAGGCATCGTACGTAGGATTGATGACCTCGGCCGCGTGGTAATTCCGAAGGAAATTCGACGAACGCTGCGAATTCGTGAAGGAGATCCCTTAGAAATTTTTGTGGACCGAGACGGAGGCGTCATACTTAAAAAGTACTCTCCGATTGGGGAACTAGGGGATTTCGCGAAGGAATATGCCGAATCTTTGGCAGACGCAACCGGTCACATCGCTATTATTTCTGACCGGGATGTAATGATTGCTGTTTCAGGTGCAACCAAAAAGGAATTTTTGGACAAACCGGTTGCGGAGGACATCGAACAGTGCATGGAGGACAGGCGACTCATGATGGACACAACTCCTGGCGACTACAGTGTCGTTCGTGACCGTATAGAACGGTACGTCGCGCGGGTGATTGCCCCCATCATTGCAGCAGGGGATCCAATTGGTGCGGTGATTCTGCTGTCTCGCGAAGAAGGCGTAAAAATGGGCGAAGTGGAACAAAAACTGGCCGAAACTGCTGCTGGTTTCTTAGCCAAGCAAATGGAACAGTAGGTTCTCCTGCACGTTGAATAGGAGGGTGCCCGCAAAAAAACTTCATGGGCACTGTGGGGAAGAATGGGCGGTCCGAAAATCGGGCTGCCCGTTTTTTTTAGGGTCTGTCCGAAACAACCATGGCCTGGGTTTCATTTCTGCTGGGTCTTATGGGAGACGCAGAAATAGTCACTAACAACGGGATGGACTAATTTGTGGAATTGGCCCATAGGTATAAAACCGAGTTGGACAGGTGTGGGAGGGGATGGGTTGCTGTCTTCAAACAGGTTTTTACGCGGGGCCATGCTGCTCACAGGGGCTGCATTGACATCAAAAATTCTCGGTTCTGTCTACACAATTATTCTCCAAAATGTCATCGGTGATAGAGGAATGGGCCTGTTTCAAATGGCTTATCCTATTTATGCCACGCTGTTGGCTGTTGCCACAGCAGGTTTCCCTGTCGCAATTTCCAAATTGGTTTCAGAGCGGGTTGCCTTGCAGGATGTGCAAGGGGCACAGCAGGTGCTGCGAGCGGCGGCGGTGTTGCTGCTTTTTGGTGGGGTTGCGGCTTTTTGTGCGCTGTTTTTTGCACCCACATTTTGGGCCCGTATCGCGGGAGATCCGGCCGCTGCAGATGCCATCCGTGCCATTGCACCAGCGCTTTTAATTGTCCCGGTTTTAAGCGTCTGGCGCGGTTATTACCAGGGTTACCAGTGGATGGAACCGACCGCAGTTTCACAGGTTGTAGAGCAGTTGGTACGAGTGGTTACCATCATTGGATTAACGTTGTGGCTGATGCACGCTGGCTATGATATGGCCATGGCGGCCGCAGGTGCGGCCTTTGGGGCTGTGACGGGGGCTTTTGCGGGATTACTGGTGTTACTGTATTATCGCCGCCGACAAAGCCAGAACGCGCAGTCCCAGCGGAGGGGGAGGGGAGACTTTTGGGGCTGGACAAAGCGCTTACTGTACGTCGCTTTCCCCATTAGCCTCGGAGCATTGGTGGTCCCCTTGATGCACAATGTGGATGTCGTAACTGTCGTTAATTTGCTGAAACGCGCAGGGGTTGCTCAAACAGAAGCTACCACAGACTTTGGTTTGCTCAGTGGCAGGGCTTACAAACTCATGATGTTGCCCACCACTTTGGCGGCGGGTATTGGGATTGCCGTGATGCCTGCTGTGTCGGCGGCGGTTGCTTTGGGGAGAAGTGCACAATTGGCAAACCGCGTGGACACCGCCCTGCGTCTGACCGTGCTATTGTCGTTACCTGCCAGTGTGGGGTTGGCACTGTTGGCGAAATCTGTGGACATTGCTTTATTTGAAAATGTTCGGGGTGCTGGGGTGATTCAGGTGATGGCCTTGGCCATTCTGTTTGCCAGCCTGCAAACTGTGATTTCTGCTATTTTGCAGGGGTCAGGATGGATGTATGCACCGGTCTTGTATCTCGTTTTGGCGGCCATGGTGAAGGCCACTGCCAACATGAGTTGGGTCCCTCACTTTGGCATCGCGGGGGCCGCTTGGAGCACGGTGGTTAGCTATGTTGTGGCCACAGCCTTAAACCTGTGGGGGTTGCACCGGCGTTTTCAGGCAACCATCCCGTGGCTGCGTTGGTTTGGTGCACCTTTGCTGGCCGCCTTAATTATGGCCGGGTTTGTCTTTGCCATGGAACGACAATGGGAGATATGGGGCGGATTGTACGGGAATCGATTGGCCGCAGGTCTGGTTTCACTTGGGATTGTGCAGGTGGGCGTGGTAATATACGGGTTAGCCCTATTGCTGACGGGAGCTATGACAGAAGTGGACCTGCGGTCTGCACCGCGCGTTGGCAATAGAGTGGCTGATTGGTGCATTCGTTTCGGCTTTTTGCGTCCAAACCCAGCTAAATGAGTGTCAGGGAGAGGGGAGGCTGTGAGTGTGGCAAGGGTTCTTGTAGTGGGCTTGGGACCGGGGGGGTTGGACAGCGTTCCTCTAGGCGTATATCGTCTGTTGACCTCTGGACGTCCGGTCTATTTCCGTACATTTGTTCACCCTTGCGTTCCGCAACTTTTGGCACAGGGGGTTCAGGCGACGTCGTTTGACGAGGTCTACGAGACAGAGCCATCCTTTTCCTCCGTATATGCTCGTATTACTGCAATCCTAACACAAGCGGCCTTGGCAGAGGGGGAAGTTGTCTATGCTGTTCCAGGGCACCCGTCGGTGGGAGAGCAGACCGTGCAAAATCTTTTGCGGTCTGACGAGGCTGTAGAGGTGGTGCTGGGTGGGGGACAAAGTTTTGTGGATGCCGTTTGGGCGCGTTTGCAAATCGATCCTGCCGAGGGCTTTTTACTTCTAGACGGGACAAACTTACGCTCGAACACGCTACAGCCTACTTTACATACCCTGATTGCTCAGGTTTATGACAAATCTACGGCTGGTGAAGTTAAACTCACGTTAATGCAGGTATACCCGGACGAATATCCTGTCACAGTGATTCGGGCGGCGGGTGTGAGTGAACTGGAGCGAATTCAACAAATGCCCCTTTACCAACTGGATTGGCAAGACTGGCTGGATCACCTGACTAGTGTCTATGTTCCACCAGCCACGCAGTCTACCCAAACCTTACACAGGGACCCAGGAGTGCTACTGGACTTGGTGAAGCGTTTGCGGGCCCCTGGGGGATGCCCATGGGACCGTGCCCAGACCCACCTTTCCTTGCGCCCCTTTGTCCTTGAGGAGGCCTATGAGGTTGCCTATGCACTCACCCATGGGCGTCCAGAGGAGCAGGCTGATGAACTGGGGGATCTGTTGTTGCAGGTGTTGTTGAACGCCGCGATTGCAGAGGAGACCGGGGAATTTTCGTGGCGAGATGTGGTGCAGGCCTTGGCGGACAAACTGGTTCGCCGTCATCCCCATGTTTTTGGTACACTTGGACCCCTCACCGTGGGGGAAGTACAGGCCCTGTGGGACACAGTCAAGGCCGAAGAACGTCAGCAGCAGCCTAATCAGACTTTTCCCAACAACGGGAACGCTTTATCTGAGGGTGTTTTGGCCCATGTGAAGTGGTATGGTCCGCCTTTGCAGACTGCTTTAGACCTGCAAGAAAGGGCTGCACGGGTGGGCTTTGATTGGGAGCGCCTGGAGGATGTTCTCGAAAAGGTCAAGGAAGAGTGGCAAGAGGTTTTAACGGCCCAGCAACAGGGCCAAACTGAAGATGTGGTTGAGGAACTGGGAGATCTATTGTTTGTCTTGGTGAACTTCGCCCGCTGGCTGCAGGTAGATGCAGAGCAAGCCCTGATGAACGCCAACAAGAAGTTTATTGATAGATTCCAAACAATGGAGCGCGCGGCTGCTATAAACCGGGAATCATTGCAGGAGTTGACGTTGAAGCGGTGGGATGAGTACTGGCGCATTGCAAAAACAAAAGGAAATTATTCCGGAAAAACGGAAGCTTAGCAGGAATTTCGACAAGGGGAACGAATACCATTCTCCGACACCGCCGCAAAGGGGGCACGAGCAGTGAATAAAGTGGATATCATTAACAGGGTAGCTGAACAAGCTGGTTTAAAGAAAAAGGATGCAGAGGTAGCTGTTAACAGCGTCTTTAATGCCATTGAAGAAGCATTGGCAGCCGGTGATAAGGTTCAGGTAATTGGCTTTGGAACGTTTGAAACTCGTCAACGCGCAGCCAGATCTGGGAGGAATCCCCAAACGGGCGAGAGCATATCCATTCCAGCGTCCACGATTCCAGCCTTCAAACCGGGCAATCGCTTAAAGGAATTGATGAAGTAAATTGCGCCTGGACAAGTTTTTGAAAACTTCACGGCTGATTAAGCGCCGAACTGTGGCCAAAGAAGTCACCGATGCGGGGCGGGTTTGGGTCAATGGCAAAGTGGCGAAGGCGGCCACAGAGGTGAAGGTTGGAGACGTGCTGAGACTTCGCTATGGCAACCGGATTACCGAGGTCCAAGTATTGCTAGTCACAGAGAACCCACGTAAAGAAGCAGCTGCTGAAATGTATGAAATACTGCACAATGAATCGACGACAGAATTAGATACACCCAATAGTCCGTTTTGAGGGGACTGTTGGGTGTAACCGCTGATTTAAAAGGACGTTCATGCCGGAAGACAAGTTTCTGATGTTTAAAGATGGCCGCTGATGTCGAAGAAGGCTCTGATGATGGAGCCTTCTTTTTGTTGCTTGTTCTAGACATTTGTCGTTTAGCATAAATTAAATTACACCAGGACTGGACAGGGCGGGGGGATAATGATGCAGCCACCAGAGCAGCACGACCTTACCATCAAGGACAGGAAGGTTGTTGAAGTCAGCGGTGTTGCCAGTGTAGAAAGTTTTGATGCAACGGCCTTCGCCCTTGTCACGAGCGGGGGGCCGCTGATTATTCAAGGCAGCGGTTTGCATATGAAGCACCTGGATTTGCAAACGGGTGTGGTCATCATCGAAGGGACGGTGGCCAGTGTGGCATATGGCCAAGAACAAAAGAAAAAGCATTTGACACAACGGTTGTTTCGTTAATATGGCGGAACAGACGGGGTATCTATTTTGGCTGATACTGTTGGGAGCCAGTCTGGGTGCAACCTTTGATATTTATAATACTGTCACCCATATGGAGTGGCTGAAGTGGCTTCGGTCGTTGTTGGACATCCTCTTTTGGGTAGTTGCTGCAGGAGCCGTGTATTTTGTGGCGTTCGTACACGACAACGGAAAAATCCGTATCCACACTTTGGCATTGCTTTTAGTCGGGTATGTTTTTTATCGTTTGACTATGCACTCCTTTGTTGTGCGCAGTGCTTTTTGGGTGGTGCATCTAATGGATAGGGTCTATCGAATCTTTGCTATGCTCATGAGAGTGCTCGTTTTGGTGCCTTTGCATGGGTTATGGGGGGGGTTAGCGTGGACGACTGCAGTCGTCTACCACCTTGGCTGTAAACTGGAAGATGGGGCCGTGTGGGTGCTATCTCAAACGTGGTGGTTTAGTGTCGGGATGTGGATTAAAAAAAGTCCCAAGATGCAAAAGTTTATTGATGGGGTGCGGAATAATTGGGAGGAATTCGGGGTGATTGCGTCGAACTGGTTGAAATCGCTACTACTATGAGATCCGCTGCAGTAGTTGCCGTTAAGGGTGACAAGTTGTGGTGGTTCAACCAGAGACGGACGGTGATTTAATCCGTGTGGAAGGATGCCTCTGCGGCTACACAAACCATCCGCCAAACACCAGAGCGGGGGGCGATTTTAACACATAACCGTCGCTTTCGGATGCGTTATTTCGTTTTTGTATTAGTTTTGGCGTGGGCAGGGTACGACTACATCCACATCCAACTGCCCCAGTTAGGGCTGCTGCAGACTCAAGAAGGGCAATTACAAGTGCAACTGAATACTCTAAATCAGCAACACGTAAACCTATCCATGCAGTCCAAACAACTGCAAAGTGACGCCTATGTGGCGAAATACGCCAGTGAACAGTATAATTTGGTATTGCCAGGACAGGTGGCGTTCACTGTGCAATCTAGTCGCTGACGCAGTTGTTGAAGAGTTGGGTCCTTGATCGCAACTTGCAAATTTCTTATATTTAGGAGAGCCCACTCAACCCTTTAAGGAGGAAATTGTTTCGTATGGCCATTGAGGTCGGTAGTAAATTGTCTGGTAAGGTGACGGGCATTACCCATTTTGGAGCGTTTGTTTTACTACCAGAGGGTGTGACCGGTCTGGTGCACATTTCGGAAATATCCGATCAATATGTAAAAGACATTCATGACTACCTGAAAGTTAATGACGAGGTTACCGTCAAGGTGATTCATGTGGACGACGACGGAAAAATAGGCTTGTCGATTCGCCAGGCCATTGATCCGCCGCCCGGAGCTGTGACCGCACCTGCCCGGCGTCCGCGTGCAGTTCGTCCGCCTCGGCAGACTTTTGAAGACAAACTGTCGAGATTTATGAAAGACAGTGATGATCGATTGCAAGCACTGCGACGCAGTGAGGCAAAACGAGGTGGACGTGGCGGACGGCGGGGATAATTTGTAGGACGATGGGGCTTATTTGGGTTGCTTTTTATTCCCTTATTACGCTTTTTATGGGTGGATGGACAGGGCTGTTGTGGAACAAAAAAAGTCGGCATCCCGGGGGCATCGCCCCGCTGAAGGGGGTCATCATGGGATGGAAGACGAGGATATGTATTATCTGGAATATGAACTGAGCGACGGATCACGGGTGATGCTTAGTTTTGAGGACATCAATGACAGGGATGGATGTCACATTAGTTTGGATATGTATAAAGTTCAACTAGGCCCTGTGGATATGGACAAGCTGCAACAAATTTTACAAAAGTTTCATGGGAAAATGGTGAAATCCAATCCTGCGTTAACTTGAGTTTATGGTTGTGGGTAGCACAAGGGGTGTCTATGTGTGTGAACTAAAATCAGAGAACTTGTACGATCTTAAAGGGGTATTCTGGATGGGCTAACCGCAATTTTCCATTTTATCGAGTCTGATTTATCGAGCCTGATTTATCGAGCCTGAAGTGATGAAAAAGTGAAGCAAAAGGGCGGAGCACCTATGGGGTGACTCCGCCTTGGTGTATTTGTTGTGCAGCGGTTCTGGCTGCGAAGTGTCTCAATGCTTATTAGCTCGATAACGAAAGAAGGCCTGATTTAACATTTGAATGGCGCGGGTATCCCTGTTTTGAAATGCCCGGCGCAACTGGACGCTTAACCACTCCGGCAATGCACAGCCCTCCCTTCCCACGGTCGTTGGACCCTGATAAGGTATGTGTTGCGCTGGGTGGAGTCTGGCAGGTGCAATCACTACACACTTATACATATGTGGCACAGCGTGTCTGTGCACCAAATTCACTGTGCGTGGAAGTTAGATTGGGACGTCGACAGGCACATTGGAAAGGTGTGTGAAGAAATGTGCGAGAATTACCCACCTGGATCCTCCCGGGAATCTATGAAACGCATGTCTTGGGATGAGTTTTTTATTTCGCAAAGCCGTGTCATGGCCTTGCGGTCTACCTGTACCCGCCTGTCCGTTGGATGTGTGTTGGTGCGGGACAAGCGCATGATTGCCAGTGGTTACAACGGATCGATTCGGGGCGATGTGCACTGTACAGACGTGGGTTGCAAATTGGTGGATGGGCACTGTGTACGGACCATTCATGCGGAGCAAAATGCCCTATTACAGTGCGCCCGTTTTGGCGTGGCCACTGAAGCGGCGGACATCTATGTGACACACTTACCTTGCCTTCAGTGTACAAAGTCCATCATTCAGGCAGGGGTACGCCATATCTATTATGAAATCAGCTATCGACCGGATCCGTACGCCTCAGAGCTTTTGGAAATTGCTGGAGTTTCGGTTCTTCAAGTAAATAGCCGATTGAGAAATTGGGGTACCGCACTCTACACAGACTTTTTTGATAGGTAGGCTGTGGTGGCCTGTACCCATGATTGGACAAATTCCACGATTGCAGGGGATTAAAGCGTCGCGACAGAGGGAAAAGTCTGTCGACAGCTCCGAAATCTGTCGGAACATTTCTTCTCAACGCCGCGCCCGTTTGACAAAATTACCTGTGAACTCCCCGTATAATGAGACCCACACAAACATATGAGGAGGATGGGCAATGACGGTGCAATCCTTTTCTGGTCGTCGCATGTTGTCTAGGGGCCGGCATTTTTCGATTGGGACAGGGATGCAAAGGCGGGGCTGGTTGCGCATGTCCTTGTTGGCAGTGGGGGCAGTGTTATTGGGGCGTGCAACCATTGGTCCCCAGGTGGCACCTTTTGCGTTCGCGTATTTTGTTGTACTCACAGAGGTTTTGGGAACCAAGCGAAGTTGGCCCGCGTGGATGGCGATTGTCGGTGCACTGCTTGGCGGGGGTGTCGGGCCAGCGGCAATTTTACTGGTTGAATTTCTGCTTTATCGATTCGTGCGAAAGGTATTGTTTCACGGCAAAACTCCCGATATCCACTGGGTGCCCTTTATTGCTGGGGGGATTGATGTCATGGTACGGCTCGCTGCCGTGGGGACAGTGTGGACGCGCTATGATGTGCTGTTGGCTTTGGCAGACGCGGCGCTCGTCGCTGTATTGTATCTAATTTTTTTGCAGAGTATGCCTATTTTTGCAGGAAAAGAAGCCAACCACACTTTACGCAGTGAACAGTGGATTAGCTTGGCCATTCTACTGGGCTCAGTGAGCGCAGGATTGATTGGCTGGACGGTGCATGGAGTTTCTGTGCTCAACACAGCAGTAGATTGGCTGGTGTTGTTGATGGCTGCGGCTGGGGGAGCCGGGTTGGCGACAACGACTGCCGCAGTATTGGGGATTTTGGCCATGATGGACAGGGCGCAAACGCTCAGCGGCGTGGGGGTACTGGTGTTTGCCGGGTTGCTCGCAGGAATTCTCAAGGATGGGAAACGAGGTTGGCAGGCTTTTGCGTTTGTACTTGGAATGGGATTACTGACTTTTGGGACTACTCGTGATTGGCAAAATGTCGGGCCAAGCCTGATGGCTGCCGTAGTGGCCGCTGTTTTCTCCGTGTGGACCGCAAAACGTGTGGTGGACACAATTGCATCCTATGTTCCTGGTACGGTAGAGCACCGGGAAACAGAGCAGGCCCGGGCTCGGCGGGTTAGGACTCTGTTATCTGAACGAATTGAAGAGCTTGGACAGGTATTCGATGAATTGTCCTTTACCTTTACAGATACCGCAGAAAGTCCCCTGATTTCTGCGCAACAGTTGTTAGATGAGACAGTGAGTGGTGTGGCTCAACACGTTTGTACCGGGTGCCCACGCCGGGCCAAATGCTGGGAGAAGGAGAGTTATGGGACATATCAAGCGATGGTACGCAGCTTAGAAAAAATCGAAGCCCATCCTGGCGGGCAGGTACTTCCATCCCGGGACTTAAAAGATCGCTGTATTCGCATTGATCCCATGATGGAGGGATTGCGCCGCCATTTGGAGTTGATGCAGCGGGATGCTTTGTGGATAGACAAGGTGAGGGAACAGCGGACCCTGGTATCCGCCCAATTGTCTGGGGTTGCTGGGGTCATGCGGGGG
>QXHL01000002.1 GCA_003584005.1 Alicyclobacillaceae bacterium I2511
CTATGCCCCCCCGCCACGGTGACAAATCCCCTACGCAATTCTTCTTCCACCGCGTACAAAGACGAGCGAGTGATCATCTGAAGCATTTTTTGTAAATGTTCTTTTTGCACAGTAAACCCTTCCTCGGGATGGGTAGTCACACCCGTGTCCCGGTGTAAAAACAAATCCAGCGCATTGCCGCACAACTGAACGGGTTGCCCTAAGCGCAACCGAACCTCCTCAATTTGGTCGAGGGTCCGAGCCGACAAGGACACTAAGCGGTCTCTAATATCTTGTGGACATACCTGCAGAGCCTGTGCCCACTCGTTTGGAATGGGCGATTGCAAGGAAACGGTCGCGTTCATATCATGTCCACCTCCCGCACACCTCCATATATATGGGGATGTCTAGCATCCTATGCCAAGCTTGAGTGGCAACAGGCCGACACACCTAAGCAATTTACAGCATTGAATGCTGTTGAAACGCGAACCATCGAAAGGAGGCCTAGTCTTGGACGTATCCATGATGATCCGTTGGATTGTAGTTTTTTTGGTAATATTTATAATCTTGATGTTTTTTGTTTTTAATTTATTGCGTCGTCCTCAACCTTGACACTCGGGTACGGCACGCACGATTGCTTCACCGCTAAGATATTAAGCAACGGGTATAGTGGCCGCGTGCCGTACACAATACACTCTTTCAACTCCCATATTCATCTTCTATGCCAAACTGGAAACAATAGATCTTGCAATCTGAGCGAATTGATGTGCATAAAAAAATCGGCCCTACTTGGCCGACTCGAAAAAAGTACTCTGTACCCTTGTTTGTCATTAATCCCTATGTTTAAGCCCGGGAGATATAGGCACCAGAACGAGTATCTATGAGTAAGACATCGCCCTCATTGATAAAAAAAGGAACCTGCAAAGTGTACCCAGTTTCTAATGTTGCCGGCTTGGTGCCACCCGTTGCGGTGTCTCCGCGAATGCCAGGTTCGGTTTGTATCACCTTTAATTCCACCGTGTTGGGTAAATCAACTCCAATGGTTTGACTCTCGTGCATCATAATATAACAGATCATATTTTCCTTTAAAAAATTTAACTCATACTCTAACTGAGATTTCAGAATGGTAGTCTGTTCAAATGTTTCCGTATCCATGAAAGTATATAACTCACCATCGCTATACAGATACTGCATTTCACGAGTTTCAATTCGGGCCCGTGAAACTTTTTCTCCAGCACGAAAGGTTTGTTCTCGCACAGCCCCTGTTTTAATATTTTTTAATTTTGTCCGCACAAAGGCAGGCCCTTTCCCAGGTTTCACATGCATAAATTCAATCACTCGAAAAATAGAACCCTCTACTTCAATCGTCGTGCCCGGACGAAAATCATTGCTCGAAATCAACGTTTTTCTCCTCCTTGCATCATTTCAGCACCCCTTACATCACCTTTCGCTATACCCGCCACAGCAATCTGTAACAGGTACAATGCGGCCAGTCTATAGCCAAGTGTGCCCAATCCCACAATTTGTCCACGCACGACCCCAGACAGAACCAACTGCTGGCGGAATGCTTCCCGTTGGTGCACATTTGAAATGTGGACCTCAACGGTAGGCCTGTCTATGTCTGCGAGGCAATCCCGTAGAGAATAGCCATAGTGTGCCAAGGCACCTGGATTTATAATAATGCCAAGGCTCGCAGGGCCATGCTGCTGAAGAATATCCACTAATTCACCTTCGTGATTGGACTGAAACGAATCCACTTCAACGCCATATTCGGTTGCCACAGACCGCACTGAAGAGACTACGTCTATCAAGGATTCTGTCCCATAAATCTCAGGTTCTCGCACACCCAGTCGATTTAAGTTGGGGCCATTAACCAGCAACAGGTAAGGGGATTTAGTTATCATTTTGACTCTCCCTCAAATGTCCATGTGCACAAATCGCTGTTATTGTATCATAGATGTACGTACTCTGAAAACCAAAGGGGGATTCCGTATGACACAAGTATGGATTGTCCGCCATGGACAGACCGATTGGAATTTACAGGGGAAATTGCAAGGTTGGACGGACATACCCTTAAATGCGAACGGAGTTCGAGAAGCACATGCCCTTGGTTTCACTTTGCAAGGAATTCCTATTCACAGCTTGTATTCCAGTGATCTCGTCCGTGCTTACGCCACTGCTACTATTCTCGGCACCTACTTGAATCTTCCTGTTCTGGTGGATACCCGTTTACGAGAGGTCAGTTTTGGTGCCGCTGAAGGAACTCTGCACATTGATGAACAACTGCTCAGTCTTCACTGTTTAGAAACAGATGCCGAGGTTCTACAAAGGGCCCTTGACTTTCTCGCATTCATACACAGTCAACACGCAGAAAATCGTGTTCTTTGTGTCAGTCATGGTCGTTGGATCCGTACGTTAGTGAAATTCTTTAGTAAAAATGAACACCCTGTTATTTCAAACACTAGTGTGACCTCACTGATCAGTGAAAATGAAACATGGAGAATTACTAATTTCCTGTCCTGAGATACAATGTTTTGCAGGCTTTGATACATACTAATCAACGTAGCGCCTGTTAAACTCACCACTTCCAAAGGGGACATAGGATTGATCAATACAGCCCATAAAACAGCACAAAATTCAATACATTCCAATTTCGTCCAGGTTCCACCCGTGGAGTGGGTTGAAACTATACAGCAGTTCAACGATGAGATATTTACACAACACACTCCTTTTTCGCCCCCATCACTGATGTGGGATTTTCTTCGTCTTTCTGTAACGGCGTGTCAAGCACAACTCGCGGCAAGTGAAAATAAACTGCAATGCTTAGAACACATTCACGCTTTCCAGCCATTGCCACACCAAATCTCATGTGCTTTGGAGGTCATTCACAACTTACACGGCCGTGCAGTTCTAGCTGACGAGGTAGGACTCGGTAAAACCATTGAAGCGGGTCTGGTAATTAAAGAATACCAAGTTCGTAGATTGGCACAAAAGGTATTAATTCTGGTACCCGCTTCGTTAATTATTCAATGGAGTAGAGAACTTGGGGAAAAATTTGGAGTCTCTTGTTATGCGCCCAAAAAACACTGGGCATGGAGCGAATACGATGTGGTTGTAGCCTCCCTAGACACGGCAAAACGGGAACCTCACCGCTCCATCATCACAGCAATCCCCTGGGACCTAGTTGTTATTGATGAGGCGCACAAACTGAAAAATCAACGCACGCACAACTGGAAGTTTGTAAATCAAATACCCAATAAATACATGCTACTTTTAACAGCAACACCCGTGCAAAACAGTTTACAAGAACTGCACAGTCTCATTACACTACTCAAGCCCGGAGAATTGGGAAACAAACGCAACTTTGTTGCACAACATCTTATTTCCAAGCGAGAACCGAAGGATGCACAACGACTTAGAGACCATGTGTCTACCGTGATGATTCGTAATCGACGTTTTGACGGACAAGTTTATCTACCAGATCGCAGTGTCAAAATTGTACCCCTGGAATTCAGCCCAGACGAAAAACTATTATATGACGGTGTTCAGCAATTTCTTAAAGAAGCATATCAGGATGTTACAAAACATCACAAATCAGTGCTGCCTTTACTCACACTGCAAAGAGAGGTCTGTTCTTCACCATATGCGGCCATGATATCCCTTAACAAGATGGCAGAACGGATCCATACTTCAGATCGACAAGCAAAAATTTTCACGTTATTGGAGATCGCCCAACAAATCAAATATCACACCAAAACAGAAAAAGTTTTGGAACTAATCTCAACCATGAACGACAAGTGTATTGTGTTTACCGAATATCGGGCCACACAGGATTTTTTGATGTCTAGGCTACAGCAAAACGGCATTAAAGCAGTACCTTTCCGAGGTGGCTTCAAACGTAGCAAAAAAGACTGGATGACTGATTTATTCAAACACAACGTGCAAGTGTTAGTAGCTACTGAATCTGGCGGGGAAGGTATTAACCTTCAATTTTGTCACTATATGATTAATTTCGATCTACCTTGGAATCCCATGCGACTTGAACAGAGAATTGGTCGCATTCACCGCTTGGGACAACAATCAATTGTGCAAATCTATAACCTGTCAACTCGGAACACTATTGAGGAGCATATCGTAGCTTTACTCGTGGAGAAAATTCGCATGTTTGAAGCTGTCATCGGTGAGGTAGACCACATTTTGGGAGATCCGCAAATACAGAAGAAAATCGAGACCGATATTCTGGACATTGCCCTAACAACCGAATCTCAAGAAGAGCTTAAGAACCGTATGTCCGACTACGCTTCTACGATGTGGAGTCGATATCAATCTGGGAGGCAAAATTCATGACCTCTGCTCCCCTGCGTACTACAGAAGAATTGATAAAATTTTGTGACCATTATTTTGCTGCTTGTCAAGCGCGAGTGCTTTGTACTCAATCTGATTACCGGGAATATGAGCTACCCGTGGACGTGGACAAAGAGTTGACAGACCGCCCATTTTTTTGGGCATGGATAGAACAAACTGGGCAAACCGCTCCCCCCACCATTCTTCGTTTGGCTTTCACGGTTGAAGCAGCTGAGAGGGAAAATCGTCGATTAAGACATCAGGTCGAAGAACAACAAGTGGGAATGGCACACCCTACATTTATTCCAATCCCCAAGTCAGAACTACTAACCCTGGGAAGTTTTCGGCTCGCGCGTATATTTGCCTCTGTTGAGGAAAGGGGTAAATATGCAAAAGTGAAACCTAAAAGTGAACATGGAAAAGCGATGGTTACACATCTTGTACCATGGCTGATGATAAACCTGCTCATTTCTTATCGTTCCGATTTCTTGCGTCAAGAATTTGTCTCCTATGGTATATGTCTTGAAAACGGGCAAATCACAGATAATTTTTACGACTTAATTAAAAATATACCTATGGAAACTGTATCAGAAACGGAATTATGTTTAAATGCCACCCTGTCCTTCACAGCAGCCAATCAGATAATTCGACGCAGAATAGAACAGTATATTCATCAGCTACCCCATGACTGGGCCATAACTGCATCACAGCACTGGGCCGATGAAATTGTTCAAATAGAAACCTACTACCAGAGTCTAGCACCCGACAAGGACGTTTCGGAATTGGCTATGCTTGAATCCGAAAAACAGTACAAGCTACAGCAGCTAGAAAAGCGCTATCGTCCACACATAGAAATCGAAGCCAAGCAAATAGCCCTAATTTATTTGCCTCTCCACAGATAATGTTATTGTCATTTAACCCATTTTAGTCCATACCTAATACGTTGTTTCTGAGATAGTGCTTAAGTAAGTGATTCCAATCCACGTTGCCGCGCATCGTCCCCCTCCATGCGGGCAAGTTTGGTCATTTGCATGACGCGGCTACGCAATGGGGCGACTGAGTCATGAATATCCTCCCCATTCTTTCGATAAATATTAGGGGGTGCATAGTTGCTGGTAAACCAAGTAGACAATCCGGCATGAAATCGGTGATTGATAATTCGAAAGAGTTTTTCTAAAGTGAAATTGTTAGCCCGCTCCTGTGCAAATTCATCAATTCCCAGTATGGGGACAGTAGCGTATGTTTCCAATAAAGGCTCTAAATCCCCATTTGCGGCAATAATATGTCTCATTCGGTCAAACACGGAATCTGAGCGAACAAACAAACATGGAATTCCCCGCTCCTGCAACCGATTTAAAACAGCTAATAACAGATGAGTTTTGCCTACACCGGGAGGGCCAAACAAATACAACCCAGCTGCCGAGTCGCCTACAGAAAAAGAATCTGCAAACTCACTGGCATAGTGGAATAAGCGTGGATATTTTTGGCATTGTTCAGGTGGAAAATTAGCGAGTTGGAAATTTTTATCTAATTGTAATTCCCCTGAGATATGTTCCCATTGTTTAACGCGCCTTTGCACAACATACTTCTGGTAAGGAAGACAAGGTTGTACAGAGAGGGATAAGTCCCGGCCATAAGGTTCCAGTACTTGTTGAAAACCCTGCATATCGCCCTCTTTACCACATTTTTCAAATCCCTGACAGTGGGCACAGATATCTTGTTGTCGCACATATTCAAGTAGCATTGCTTGTTGACGTTCAATCACATTGTCTGAAACCTGCCAATTCGCAAGTTCTGTAATGTGGTTGCGAAAGTAGGAAACTCCATAGGTCTGTGGTGTAGATCCGCGGTACCGAATCATGAGGTTTTTAATATGCTCCACTACCGCGCCCCCCCTTTAAAAAAGATTTCACAAAATCATTGTCCGATTCCAGGGTAACGATTAATTGCTTTGCAATTTCCTCGGGTGAACGATGATCGACATGGATGATATATGTAGCCACTTGTTCATAGAGCGGGCGGCGTTGTTCCCACAATAGTCTTACCTTTGCGGCCAAGTCATCGCCCCCTGAAAGCAACGGACGTGTTTTTGCCCCCTCATCGGATAAATGCATCAATAGAGTCTCTACATTGCCTTGCAAGAATACCACGGTCCACCATTCTCGTAAAAGCTTCTTTGACTGCGGAGAAACCACTAATCCTCCACCTGTGGCCAATACGCTCAAAGTCTCTGCAGTCTCTTGGGTGACCCGCGTCAAAGCGGCGAGCTCAGAGTTACGAAACTCAGGCTCCCCTCCAATTGCGAAAATTTCTGTAATGGTCTTACCTGTATCGCAAACAATCTCTTGATCTAGGTCGATGAAGGGACAATTCAAAATACGGCTAACGATCTTACCCACGGAAGTTTTGCCAACCCCAGCCGGTCCTACTAAGGCAATTCCCTTCATTTAATTTCCTCCCAATCACGAAAATAATATTTCCCGAATCATGTATCCTTACGTCTCGTTCCTATTGAACACGACTGTGGTCCACCCATTCAGTTAATCTTCTCGTAGTTGGATCAATTGAAAAATAAATCGTATCCGTCCCACCTGCATGTCCTGTTGCCGTAACCAATACATGCCACAGAGTATCTTTTGTAACTGTAGTGTCTACAATTCCATTTGCAAACACTTCTTTTTGTCGAGTGATGGGCAAACTATTTTGAGTCTGCATTTGATGCAACACAGCATTGGCCTTTCCCCTAGCAAGCCAATAAACTTGATGTTGCATGTGGCGACTGGTTTCTATTGAGGTGGTCCCGATGACTAAGGTGTAAAACGCGGTTCCCATTATTCCACCAAGCAAAATAAAGGGTAACAAGCTAAGTAATGCACTCCCCTGCTGGCCCACGAAGCCGGAGGGACCAACCCTACGGCGTGGTCGCAATAGCAAGAGCAGTGTATGCAGCCTCTCGCTTGCTTCCATTCACAAATTCCCCTCCAATTGTAATTGTAGCGGAATCAAGTGCAAAGTTAACATCCTTCAATCCTGTGCACAGGACCGCAGTACCTCCCCCGACCTGTGTTCGAACAAGTTGTCCATGGGCATTTACCCCGTAGTGATACTGAAGCTGACTGATGGTGGTTATATCCAGACTTGTTTTTAAGGGGTGAATACTGAGGGCCTGGTGAATATCGACGGCCATAACTCTTTCCACTGATTCCCATTGGGCATTAGTTTCGACACGCAAAAGCCATCGTTCTTCCGCTATGCGCAGTGCCAAAGACCACCCAATAACCATCACAGTCAACACTGAGAAAAGGTTCAAAGCAACGATAGTTTCTAAAAATGAGAACCCACAAGTATTATTCCAATGCCGTATTGGGAATCCATAGAACTTGTCGAGCCTCACCACAGATTGCAATAACTTGAGTCGCACTTGAATTTTCAACGGTGTGCACCTCCAACTTACAGGCTGCAGGCCATTCTGCCGTTCCAGGATTCCATGAACGTCCGGACAAGTAATGTTCGGCAGCCGCATAGGCCAAGTCATCAGCGTACGCTTGCAACTGAGTTTCTTGCAGAGCAAAGCTGGCAGTGGACAATCCAATCATTAAGCTGTTGCTCATCCATGCTGCAGCCAACACCGCTAAAATGATTTCCATAATGGTCACGGACCACTCCCCCAGGTTTGCAGACCAGAATTGAGATACAGCGTAATGTCTTGTTCTACTCCGTCTGCGTAAAGTCTCACCACGCCGCCTACGCTGGATCCGCCAAAAGAATTATAGGTGATACGGCCAGACGACATCTGCAAATAACCGTCGACATAATCAACACCAGGCTGAAAGTGCAATTGGCGAATGAAGCGTGTGCCGTCATACACCCCATATTCCGGGGTGTATGGAAATAGTTGAACTGTCCATGATATGGGATTTGTCTGCGACTGTTGTTGAGCAATGCGCAAATCCCATAAAATTTGCTGCTCGGTCACCAATAACCGCTGGTCGCTGATCCATCGAACGGCAAGAGGTAAAGTGAACGCTGTTAAAACTGTCATCAGGGTGAGCGTGATGATTAATTCTAGAAGTGTAAAACCTACGGAATTTTCTTCTGCGATACGCCGTTCACAATTTATTGGCCCAGCATACCATGCACGGTGCAAGTAACCGTCACCTCATTGGGGTCTGTCGTTGTATCAATTTGATACTGTCCACCCTCAGAATCAACGGGTACGGTGGATAATAGCTTTTTGTCCTTTAACTCTTGCAGTTGTTGAGTAGCCTCACCTGTTGGATAGTTATGATAAATCAACTTATACTCAATAAGTGCCTCTCGGATGGTGCGTTGATTTTGTTCACAGGCTGACTTTTGGGCTTGCTGTCCTGCGGATAAAAGATGAGGCATGACCACTGCTGTCATGACGGACATAATGAATACAGCAATAACCATTTCTAGTAGGGTAAATCCCTGGGCTCCCCGTACTCGGCAACTCCCACAATACTTTTTCTGGTTGCTCATTTATCTCTCTCCTTTGTCCGTTGGCCCTGTGATGTAAAGTGGCTAGACCTTTTCTGGAACACCTTCTATAAGGGATTAGACACCCCCACCTGACCAACCAAGCTGTACATGGGAATAAACAGAGCCCCCATGGTTCCAGCTACAACCATCCCTAATAGAATGATGAGGGAAGGCTCCAACCAGCCTACCCAGCGCAAAGTTAAAACCTGGAGTCTTTGTTCAGCGTATTCAGCCACCTTCATCAGTGCAGAACCTAAGTCTCCTGTACCCTCCGCTTGACGTAGGAAGGCCAAAAGAATGGGGTCCCAAGGCCCAGTAAACGCTAGAGTTAACGTCGCACCCCCGAGAATACCTTGTCGTATTTTCCGGGCATTGAATTTCATCCATGTTTCACTACTTTCTCGCTCTAAAACTTCCAGAGACTGTACAATTGGCACCCCACCTAAAATTAGCATTCCAAGCAGTTGTGATAAAACTCGTGTGCGTGCCATTCGCTTGAATTGCCACAGGGGAGTCGTTAACCGAGTGCAAATGTGGCAGTACCGACTATTTTGAGAATCCGTTTCCGCCACAAATCGTACCAACAAACTACCCGTTGCTAGGCAAACGATTGCAACCCACGGACTTGCGTGAAGAGCCTGTAAAAACCAAAGTACAGACACTGGAACACTCACCCCTAATTGACGATACAAAATTTCAAATTGAGGCAACACATGTGTACCAATGTATAGTAAGACTCCTACAAGAATCGTTAGCAACAAAACAGGATAACTAACAGTGCGCAGAATCTGGTTATGCCACTGCTGTTGATTGTTCACCTGTTTAGCCCACAGACTCATGGCAGCAACCAGGTTTCCAGTTTGTTCGCCTGCCTCCATCATTATCCGTAACGGTCCTGGGGTGCTGTGACCCCAAACATTGCAAAGACAATCCCCTCTATCCACCGCTGCGGTCAGGGCAGCAATATAAGATTGTTGTCCACGGTGCATTGAAATCTGTCCGACCACATGAAGAGCCTCACGTAAAGAGATACCCGCTTGCGTCAATACAGAGAGATGATCCACTACTTCCGGGAATGTGTGCATAAATTGATAGTTCCAGTACATTTGGTGGATGAATTCTATAATGCCTTTTCGACTGTGCCACATCCTCATTGTGCTTTCAGGCTTAGTCGGGCAGGTTCTCCCGCAGCCAAAACAGCTGTCCGCACAGATACCCAATTGAGGTCAGAGCTAATCCACTCGGCCTGCTCGGGAGTTACAGTGTTCAAGCTAAACACACCCGTACGTTTCACTATTGCCATACCGTCTAAGGGTGGGCTATCCCGAAAAGTACGAGAAGTATACAATTTTTGCATCACCACAGCCTTTAATACCTCGCCAATTGTGTTTCTGGGAATGCCCAGGTCTGCAAGTCTAATGGCAGTTCCAATGAAGTCGTTTGCATGTGTGGTTGTCAATACCAAATGTCCCGTCAATGCAGCTCTCACAGCAACCTGTGCAGTTTTTCCGTCTCGCACCTCACCTACCATGATAACGTCCGGGTCATGACGCAGACAGGCACGCAGTCCAGATTCGAAACTAATACCTACTTTTTCACGAACCTGAACTTGGTGACACCCAGACAAGACCTGCTCTACAGGGTCTTCAATGCTGACCACTCGCTTACCCTGCCTGACTAATTCCAACATCAGTGCATACAATGTTGTCGTTTTCCCGGAACCCGTACTCCCCGCAACGGCCACTAATCCCGTGGATCTTTCTAGTAATGTACGAACCCCTACTATTTGATCTGGGCTCATTCCAAGGCTTTGCAAGCTGTTCTCCTCCTGGGTCTGTATCGGTAACAGCCTGAGCACTGCAGTTTCTCCTTGCACTGTAGGCAACGTTGCCACGCGCACGTCGCACAGAAAACTCGCTGCATGCCAATGAAAAGCTCCATCCTGGGGAAGGCGCGATTCCGCAACATCCAGCCCTGCTAAAACCTTGATTCGTCGTAGTACACTTTGTCCATCAGGGACTTCCAGTGGAACATCTAACGGTACAATGCTGTTGCCCAATCGGCCCTGACTTTGCAGTTTACCTCCAACAGTAAACAGATGTACGTCGGAACACCCTAATGCAACAGCCTTTGTTAATAAGACCTGCAAAAAAGAAATTGCTGGAGATTCCACCACACTCATTCTCCCCTCTTGTTACAAGAAAGAAATTCGTGGTGAACCGCCAGCAACCTGTTTTCTTTAGACAGTGGATGCAGTGTTTTGTAATATTTTACAATAATAAGCGTTTTTCTCTATATCAACTTACTCTCAGAGTTTAGTCCCCAAACCATTTGCCAATCTGCATTTTTTGTTCTCAGCAATAACAGGTGCCATTGAGACCATGTGGCCAGAACGCTATCCAAAAGTGAAAAAGTCACCCCACCACATGGGTGAGTATGAAATGTAGCGTATACCTTCCCACCTTTGTCCAACACTTCATAAGTGAAGGACACCACCGCTTCAGGTAGCGCCTGAACCTGCCACGGGGATGCGACTGCAGGCAGAACTCTCAACTCTAGTTGAGTCGCTGAATGTAGCCGGTAAATAAACCCAATCACCTCATTGGGCAACCCATTCTGTGCCGCATGACGGGCTGCTATGAGCAGTTTCGGCGTACACCACAACGGTGCACTACTCGACAAATTCAAACTCGAAATCGCCAATGCGAATCAAGTCTCCTTCTTTCGCTCCGTGTTTACGCAAGGCTTCGTCTACACCTCGATGACTTAGAATGGAATGAAATCGACGAATTGCATCATATTGGGTGAAATTGGTCATTTTAACTAGACGTTCCAAGTCCTCATTCGCGACTACAAAGCCATGATCGACACGTTGAATTTCTACAGAAGTTACTTTCAAATTTGCTCGATACGCCTTGTGTGTTAACGTTTCACTAACATCTGCGACTTCGTCAAGCTGCTGCAGAGGCATTGCATCAAGACGATCCGCTAGTGTGAGGATTAGCTTTCGAAGTCCTTGTTGATTAACCCCAGAAACAGGAAATACATGTAAATTAGGATAGGCTGCTTCAAATTCCTGCAGATGATCTGCGGCTTGTGGCAGGTCCATCTTGTTTGCCACCACTACTTCGGGACGTTCACCCAGTCCATGACCATAGGCTGAGAGTTCACCGCGGATCACACGGTAATCCAAAATTGGGTTTCTCCCCTCGACAGCCGCCATGTCAATCACGTGAAGAATGATGCGGGTACGCTGAATATGCCGAAGAAACTCCTGCCCCAACCCGTGTCCCTCATGGGCTCCCTCAATCAGCCCAGGTAAATCAGCAACAACAAAACCTCGCCCGTCTTCAGTCCCAACTACCCCAAGTTCGGGATTTAAAGTGGTAAAGTGATAGTCTGCAACCTTTGGTCTAGCTGCAGAAATTGTGGACAACAAAGTTGATTTTCCAACACTCGGAAATCCAACCAGACCTACATCAGCCAACACCCGAAGTTCTAGGAGAACATTCCGCTCTTTGCCTGGTTCCCCCCGTTCTGATAACTCAGGCGCAGGATTTTTGGAAGTCGCAAAGAATGAATTTCCATGTCCTCCCCTCCCTCCTTTCGCCACAACCAATCGCTGCCCAAAATGAACTAAATCACCAAGTAGCTTTCCTGAATCAGCATCCTTGACAACAGTGCCTGGAGGCACTTTCACCACAAGGTCTGATGCACCCTTGCCATATTGATTTTTCGGTTTACCATGTTGACCCCGATCTGCCTTGAAATGTTTTTGGTAACGAAAATCAATCAATGTTCGTAATCCAGGGTCCACGACAAAAACCACATCTCCGCCACGTCCACCATCCCCCCCTGCTGGGCCACCCAGGGGTACAAACTTTTCTCGGCGATAGGATACAATTCCATTGCCTCCGTCGCCCCCCTTCACATATACTTTTGCCGTATCAACAAACACACTTATCCTTCCTTTCGGATGTTCACATTTGTTAATTTTCAATCAACCTTTGTGGACAGGTCAGACACCCTCCAAACCACATGTGGAGTAGAAACTGGCGTTTCAGTAACCAATTCTGCCCAGCGAAATGCTCCATCCCCCACTGGTGTAATCTCTAATTGGACACAAGGCGTTTCGTTTTCAATCAGGTCTGCACAAGAAATTGTTTTTAATTCTAAATCCACACGACGCAAATCGTCTAATACGGAGCGATTTCCCAGCCAAGCGATGCATTGACTGAGTTCTCTTGCAAGTTGCTCGCTGGTACTGTTAGCATTCCACTTGCGCCAGCGTAAACGAGGATACCGAGCGGACTGAAACAGCACGAGTTCTCCAGATAATCCCAATTTATTTTGACAAACGGTAAGAGACTGAAGCCAATCTGATAAGTCATCCAAATGACCCAACGCCTGCCCTGGTTTGCCAAGCTGAACGTATGCCCGGACAATTTGCAAAATGTTCATTAACTCATGACGATGTTCTTGAAATGCATCTCCCATTGGCCAGTCACTTATCAACTCCACCCCCTCTTTCCCTACGGTTTCCAATGTTTATTTCCTGCAAATAGTAAAGAACCCGGCTATGCCGGGTTCTTTACTAAAACTTGCGTAGACCGTTCCGGTCACCGATATTTCAACAATTTTTTAAGACAAAACCTGTGCCACAACTGCATCCTTGGGATAAACGCTGACGCGCTTTCGTCCCTTCCCGTAGGTTTCAAACTTCACATGACCTTCCAAACGAGCAAACAGTGTATCATCCTTACCAATTCCGACATTATTCCCGGGGTGAAATTTTGTCCCTCTTTGCCTCACCAAAATAGAACCTGCTGTGACTTGTTGACCGTCAAAACGTTTTACCCCAAGACGCTTCGATTCACTGTCCCGACCATTTCGAGTACTAGAAACGCCTTTTTTATGCGCAAACCGTTGCAAATTAAAACGAATCATGAAAAACCGCTCCCTTATTGGCGATGATAGGTCACCTGTGCATACTTCGGATATTCATGGGTGGTTTGTTCAATTCCAAACACCATACTTTGTAACAACAGTTGCAACTGCGCATGTTCTGCAAAAGTATGTGGAACTCGGCAATCTAAAGTTTCGTAGTCATCTTTCACTTTTAGCCTAATATCCAACAACTTTTCTGCACTATTAATTGCATTGATGACCAATGCACTGACAGCAGAACATACAATATCAGAACCTGCCTCACTATAATCTGCGTGCCCACTTACCACAAATCTTATGACTGAACTATTTCGCTGATAAACTCGTAAATGAATCATTGGGTTAAACTATTCTTGAATAGACTCAATTTGTAACTTTGTAAAGGGCTGACGATGGCCCTGTTTCTTATGATAATTTTTCTTCGATTTGTATTTAAAAACCACAATTTTCCGTGCCTTTCCGTGTTCCACTACCTTAGCCTTTACAGAAGCCCCCGCTACAAAAGGAGTCCCCACTTTAGTTCCCGTTTCGTCCGAAATCAATACCACTTCTGTTAACAAGACCGTTTCGCCGGGTTGTTCAAAAAGTTTTTCTACCGCAATTTGGTCTCCCGGAGCCACTTTAAATTGCTTTCCGCCTGTTTTCACAATTGCGTACACGTTTGAATCTCCTTTGTGTTAGACTCGCTGAGATGGCACCCGATGGTTTTCGGCTGAAAAAGCCGCCATCCTTCAAGCGGTTACTGAGGCATTCGTTTATGAATGAACCCTTACAATTTTATCACACTCATTCACGTTTCGTCCAATGTTCTAGAGAATCTAACCAATTCCCGTGAAAAACAGCTTCTAATAGTTCATTTTCTTCAATAACAGCGATAATACCGCCGTCTTGATTCCGGACGTAAACCAAATGATAGCGATCCGGTGCAAACTGACGAACTACATCCCTCACGGTAGAATTCACTGGTGCAGCAATCGATCGCACAGGCTCTGGGTGCCCCTTGGTTCGACGTTTAGCGTCCAAAAAGCGAACCGTATCTGCAGCAACTTCCCGTCTACCTACCCACGCACTCAGGAATAAAAACACACCTAAAATGAGCGTTCCAAGATGGGGATATCCAGCCCACAATGAAACCGCCCCAGTAATTAACAATCCGGTGGCAATCCATAAAGACACCCTATAAGCCTCCCGAGTTGCGGTTTCATATCCTGTCTTTCGAGTCTGGGCTGCCCTTAAAATACGTCCACCATCAAGCGGTAATCCGGGCAACATGTTGAATAACACAATCCACGAATTCAACTCCACGACTCTTCCAAACCAGAAGTCGGACAACCCCCCTGCCCAGTGCAACCCCAGAGCCATACATGCTAGAATCAGATTTACTAGGGGACCTGCAACCGCAATGAAAGCCTCTTGGGTTGGTTGAAAACCAATATTCCCGTACGCCAAACGCGCAGCCCCGCCAAACGGGTACAAAGTCACAGACTCAATATCGTACCCCACATATTTTGCAGCAATCACATGGCCAAGCTCATGTAAGATAACAAATGTAAACAGCAAAAGTGCCTCTAGCCACAATCCAACGACCACTGCGACCAACATCAGTAAAAAAAAGAGGGGATGCAAACGAATTTTTAACGTACGCAGCTGCCGAAATGCGTACAAAAATGATTTCACAATCGCATCTCCCATCAGGGGACGGCTTTATATCCGGAAGAAAGCAGTGGCAAAAGCTGTGGATGTGCACTGGTAAGTTTCCGCAACACTGGCACCAGTCGATTTGACAGATCCTGACTCATAGCTGAGTGGTATACAAGCTGCATCTGCTGTGCGACAGACGTGTGGTCCAGGTGAGCATACCACCCCCCCACCACTAAGACGATGGCTACAAGTAATTGTAATGTCCAGGTGGACTCGTTTTCTTTAGTAGTGATCCCCTTGGGGGTTGAGGTCCAATGGGATGATGATCTGCCCTTATTGATTCCCCGATGTGCAAAGGAACCCCGCCAAGACGGGCTATCCACCTGTTTCAAAGTACCGTCTTCATCCGTCCATCCGTAAGGGGACAGGGATTCACCCAGCCATGCAGGAGATGAACCAAATTCCGGAGTGTGCGGGGTTTGATTGAGGGTGCCGATCTCTTTTTTTTCCAGTTTCTTTTCAATTGAATTGAGCCCGAGCGGGTCGTTTAGTGATAAAGCGAGCCAAGGGTTACTCCAATCCACGGATGTGTCAGAAACAATTGAATGTGGACCCGTTTGATGAATTCTCAGCGTGTCCACATCATCTACCTGTTTACGCATCCGTTGCCAACCACGAAGGACCCGGTTTGCCATATCTCATTCCTCCCCGTCCTTACAATACTCTATGACAGTTCGAGGACAAGTATGACCGGATCCCACCGTTAAGAAGGACCAGAGCCTGAGCAAAGTTCAACAGATTCCACAATGACCCGAACATAGCGCGTCTAGGCTTTTCCACCCATCCTCCGTTTAACCCGAGACCAAAACCCCATTGGCTCTTCCAACAACATTAAAGCAACTGAATCGCCCAAAATTCTCCGGGCCACATTGCGGTAAGCCTGAGCCACTCTGGAGTCTGCATTCAAAGCCACGGGTTCCCCCCTCACATTACTACGGATGACCGACTCGTCGTCTGGAATCACACCTAACAAGTCTACACCGAGTATTTGTACAATTTCATCAATATCTAACATATCCCCCTGGCGAACCATCTGTACACGGATACGATTAATGACAAGTTTAGGGGATTTCAAGTTCTCACCTTCCAGTAAACCAATCACTCGGTCTGCATCCCGAACAGCTGCCGTCTCTGGCGTCGTAACCACGATAGCCTGGTCTGCCCCAGCAATGGCTACATGAAATCCATGCTCAATCCCCGCAGGACAGTCAATGAGAACAAAGTCATAACTTTGTTTGAGTTCTTCCACTAAGACCTTCATTCGCTCAGTACTCAAAGAACTTTTATCTTTGGTCTGTGAAGCTGGTAGAAAGAACAGGTGGTCAGACCGCTTGTCACGAATCAAAGCCTGTTCCAACCGACAAGAGCCATTGGCCACATCTACAATATCAAAAATAATCCTGTTTTCCAGTCCTAATATAACGTCCAGATTTCGCAATCCAATATCCGCATCTAACAAACATACATTTTTGCCCAGCAAAGCAAGGCTTGTCCCAATGTTAGCCGTTGAGGTTGTCTTGCCAACCCCCCCTTTACCAGATGTAATGACAATGGCAGTACCCACACTGGCGCCCCCTTTATCCCCTACATTCATCAGTGAATGTGTTGTCCAAAAAAATCAATCAACGCACCCAACGCTTTACTCATGTATGGTACGTGGCTGCAATCGCAGTCCGATACTGCAACTTGTCCACCGCCATGCCCTCTTCAGACAAGTACGCAAACTCCATGGTGGTATGCAGGGGTCGACCATCCACTTCGGGTGCACGAGAAACAATATCTGCAATTCGTAATTGCATCGGTTCAAATTCTGCGGCTGCAATCACAGCGTTCCGGTTGCCACGAACTCCAGCATGTGTGATGCCCCGCAAACGTCCAAAAACATAAATATCTCCACTGGCAACAACCTCTCCACCAGGGTTGACATCTCCAATAACTACAACATCGCCCTGAAATACCAATCTTTGACCAGCTCGAACCGTACCCTTGAAAATAGTTTGGAAATTTCCGTCTGAGCCCATCTTCCGATGATTGGCCAAAATTCCTTCATGAGCCCGCGTGTCATATCCCCATTCTCGTAATACGAAATTTTTTTTATTTAAAAACACCGATAAAATCCGTTGAATCTCTTTTTGAACCAAGGATCTTTCCCCATAGTCCACAAACACGTTCACAGTAGCCCCGTCGAAAAGTCCCGCTGTAGCACCTCCCAACAAATCCTCCAAATGTTCAATGAGGAATTGGAAATTACAGTGGTCATCCAAAATAAACAACAGACCTTCCTTCACACCCTTCACCAAAATGGGGGGATGTGGTAAAGGTCTGATTTCGCTTCCGACGGTCACGGACACATTAGTTCCCTCCTGCATTAACCAACACATCAATCCTCTATTCGCCGCTTCTCTAGAAAATTCCTGCCTATGTTCCACACACGCACAGTACTTAATTAAGAGTCACTACCGGCCTCTCCGTATCGTTGTTTCGGTTTATTCGACAACCAACGCACCAGACCCGAATAGAGCAACAATAAACACACCCCGTTCACTATCATCCCAGCAATCGTATGTGTCATCACAGACTGCAGGGTTAGTGAAGACACAGCAAGTAAGCGAGTCATCCCATATGTCATCCAATCAAAGATGAACGTGCAACTGACTAACACAAGGAAGGTAACCGCAATATTGCGGTGCAAAAACTGCTGTAAGAGTACTGCTGCAAAGTAACCGATAAAACCATAGGCAAAGGCATCCATGCCAATAAATGAGTTGTAATTCACGTCCACAATTGCCCCAATCACAACTCCTAGGATTAGGCTTACTCGTGGTCCACGGAGCAATGAGACCATCACTAAGACAACCAACACCAAGTCAGGACGGGGCCAGTGACCAGGAACCGCGGCAAATACCGCCACTTGGACAAGCAATGCCGTCCATAGAAAGATAAAAGCCAAAAGGTTTTTCATTGGCCTTTACCTTTCGTATTGACCCCCTGCACCACAAACACATCCTGCAAGTACTCCAAGTTGGCCGCAGGTCGAACTACTGCTGACTGTGTCAATCCCTGCTGACCCTGTGTCACATTCACTACGGTACCAATCACAATTCCCTGAGGAAACACCTGACTCAGTTTAGAGGTAACCACTGTATCCCCCGGCGTAATTTGAGCAATAGGGGACAGAAAGGACATTTCTAACTCGTTTGTCCCCACCCCAGCTCCAGAACTTGAAGCACCTTGCACAATTCCAAAAGGTTGACTTGTCGGACTGTGTTGCACCATTGCAGCAACACCATCACCCAATAATGTATCAGTAATCAGCAACACCTTTGAACTGTTCGTGGCCACAGTTTCGATGCGCCCCACCAAACTGCCATCTGGAGCCACAACGGCCATATTACTCCTCACACCTTGAGCAGTCCCAATGTCAATTGTAATCAAGCTGCTCCATGTTGCCGGGTCTCTACCGACTACACTGGCAGGCAACAGTTGCCACTGATTAGCACTGGATTGTTTAAAGTGAAGCATCATCCGTAAAGTTTGGTTAGCCGCAGTTTCATCCTGCAGTTTTGCTTGCAAGGAATGATAATTCTGCATTTCAGCCTGCAGCTGACCGTTTTCCACGTACAATTCATGGAGATTATTTAGCCCTGCAACAAAGGCTGAAATTTGGGCTACCGGGCGATAAATCCACCCTGTCATCGTATTTTGTACATCCATCAAGACTCGGACCGGCCAGCTGGCCTCTCGTTCCCTGGTACGCATGGTCAAACCTGCAATAACCATGAGTAGAATCACGGACGCGAGGAGCACGAACAACCTCCGGTTTGTGATCAGGCGGGACACCCGCATCCCTCTTCCCTTCCTAACTACGTCTCGACCCACATGTGCATTCTTAAAAATCCAGGGTTGCAAAACCTACCCTGTTCTAAGGGCTCTCTTGAACACGGTCGAAATGTTTTTCTAAGCTCGCCGCACCCTGCGCGTGCCAGCATTCCGTCGACGATACACGTCGTAATTATCCAAAGCCTTACCCGTCCCTAACACAACACAGTCCAGTGGATTTTCGGCAACAAGAACTGGCATGCCAGTTTCGTCGCTCAACAATCGATCTAGGTTGCGCAATAGGGCTCCGCCGCCTGTCAGCACAATCCCCCGGTCCATAATATCTGCAGCCAGCTCTGGAGGAGATTTTTCGAGAGTCACTTTGACGGCATCGACAATGGTAGTGACAGTGTCTGATAACGCCTGACTGATCTCGTTAGAAGTAAGGGTTACGGTCTTAGGCAACCCAGTAACCAAATCGCGACCTCTAACATCCATAGAATACATCTCATCTGTAGGAATAGCGGTGCCAATTTGGATTTTTAAAGTTTCTGCGCTGCGTTCTCCAATCATCAAATTATAATTTTTCTTAATATGTTGCATGATGGCTTCGTCCATCTCGTCACCAGCCACACGATTGGAACGGCTGGTAACAATCCCACCCAAAGAGATAATGGCGACCTCCGTGGTGCCACCACCAATGTCCACCACCATGCTACCCGTAGGTTCCCCCACAGGCAATCCGGCACCGATGGCCGCCGCCATGGGTTCTTCAATTGTTTCAGCATGCCTTGCACCAGCTTCCACGGTGGCATCCTCGACCGCGCGTTTTTCGACAGCGGTAATGCCAGAAGGCACACAAATCATCACTCTTGGCTTGCCGCTCCAACTGGACCTTGTCTTCAAGGCTTGCCGGATAAAATATCTCAACATGATGGCTGTAGTCTGGAAATCAGCAATCACTCCATCCCTCATTGGACGCAAGGCCACAATATTGCCTGGAGTCCTGCCAATCATCTGTTTTGCTTGCTCACCAACAGCCTCAATCACCCCACTGTCCGTTCGAATCGCAACCACGGAAGGTTCCCTGACTACGATTCCCTTGCCCTTTAAATATACTAGGGTGTTTGCCGTTCCTAGGTCAATTCCCATATCTCTGCCCGCAAACATGAAAACAATCTCCCCTTCGGACGGTGTCGAAATACCGTTCTCCCGGTAGCTCACGCTTGTTCCCCATTGGACTTTAAACTGATGAAGCGTCCGTCTCCCACCACAATGTGATCCAGCACATCAATCCCTAACAGTTGACCCGCGTCATTCAAGCGAGAAGTAACCGAAATATCCTCAGGACTCGGCGTGGGATCCCCACTGGGATGATTATGTATGCACAGAATTGCTGAAGCGCTGCGCTTGACGGCAGAGCGGAAGATTTCCCGCGGGTGAACGATAGATGCGTCCAAACTACCAATAGATACGGTCTCCTCACCAATCAGTCTGTGCTTGGTGTCGAGATACAAAATCACAAAGTGCTCGTTTTTAAGGTGCCTCATCCGATCCATAACATACTCGGCAGCATCTTCCGCGCAACGAATTTGCAGCTTTGCAACAGAGGGTTTATGCACAATACGGCGTCCAAGTTCCACCGCAGCTGCAATTTGTACGGCCTTCGCAGGCCCAATCCCCGGCAAAGCCGTAAGTTCCTCCACGGCCGCATCTAATAAGCCATACAATCCTCCAACCGAGTTTAAAACTTGACCGGCCAAAGTGAGCACTGGCGTACCGCGACTCCCAGACAGCAAGAGGATGGCCAGTAATTCGTCATTACGCAATGCTTGCGCCCCTACTTTTAGCAGGCGTTCCCTCGGCCATTCAGCCGGTTGTAACCCATTTGCGTACAGCTTGCCCATGCCTGTGACACCTCCCCCCAGATCTCATCTCGAGCCTAGGGCAGAACAAGTATAGGAGCAAACGCAAAAGGAACAAAACTATACCAAACAATTTGCCAGGCGTAATTCTCGTCCAACTAGGGGCTACCCTGTATCATTTGTAATGGCGTAGTACGTACTGACCACTTTATACACTTTCGACAGGGTCCGACGGAGTCCTGCTTTTAATCCCATGTCAATACATAAAGGGGGTAGCCAGTTCAGCCAAGCGATTATACGCCTCACAGACATCCGTTATAGCAGCCTTGTTTTTTCCTTGCTGGTACTGGGTAAAAGAATGCCCCAAAACAGCAGCAAATGCGGACAAACTACCTGTGGGATCTACTCTGTCGAGAGATATGTTGTCCGGTTGCTGGGACCTTGCAGTCTGATAAGCGGTTGTCGCATCCTGACCTGTTCCCCCGTCGCTTAGCACTCCAGTGAGTGCGTTCAGTGCTGTAACCTCGTCTGATAACCACTGTGAAACCGCTATTTCCATTTGTGGAGAAACAGAAATATTTCCCATGAGAGATTTAGGTTTCCATTGCAGTTTATCTATCCGGACCTTTAATCCTGCACGGCGTGCCTGGTTTAAAAGAGAACTCAAGTCTTGCAAGCTGATGGCTGGCCGTGCCCATATGTCGTATACCCCTGCAGTTGATTGGTGAATGACACCCTGTCCGCCATCAGCAGCCCATTTTTTTAGAGCAGCCTCGACTTGCAAGGTCGAACTAAATGGGCCTATTTTTGCCATATAAATCTGTAGTGCAGGAATTTCCAATGCGCTTACTGGACTTCCTACTGTGGAAATAGCCGCACTCGAAGCAGACGGCTGTGTTACGTCTGTACCTATTTTAGGCATCTGATGAAACGTAGCCAAACTCACACATCCTAGCATTAATCCCACCACCAGTCCTGTTTGAAAGGTGTCTAGTATGCTTTGCCTAGAAACGCTACGAAACCGGGACTGATGTCGACCAAACCAAGAATGTATCCGAGTGTATCGGACTGCAGAGTTCGCTAAAACATGATTACCAGTCTTTGAGGGTTGAAGCAGCTGTAGAAGGCTTGTCCGCCACTTTTCCAGGGTTAACAAGAAGAGCGAATTTGTTCTACAATCCGTAGAACCTCCCCCTAGATAGGGACTGGATGCGTCCTCTGAGAGTTCAACCCCTTGATTGGTTTTGTATTCCACTACGGACGGTTGCAACCGTGTTCTCTTATGATGACCGGAATCTCTCACAATTATCCACTGTTGATCCCCCATTTTGACGATGATATCATGTGCCCGCGTGTCATGGACAACCACCCGTTCTTTCAATTGTCGCATCTCGTTCATCTGCATAGACAGTTCTCACCTCCGTAGGAACCTGTAAAAGTCTATGAGACTATCACTCGATTTTGAACTAAAATATAAAAAGCCCCCATCCTATGCAATAGGATGGGGATAAACATCATAAATTTTAAGTCAATTCCGACAGCCTAGCCTCTTTGAACCTTGCGATGCCTAGCGACTACTGAACCTCGTAGATCGTTACAGTTCGCACGCCCCACTGGTCTGCTATGGCTTGGGAAGACACACAGATATCAATGCGTGTTCCTTGAATTGCCCCCCCCGTATCTTCTGCGCGAACTATGCCAATTCCAGGAATATACAACTTCGTCCCAAAGGGAATAACTGCTGGGTCTACAGCGATGACCCCTGGTCTCGCAGGGTCACCCGTTGCAGTGATGCCGCCAGCCACGTAGGCTGTGGCAACCACCGTCCAACTGTGCAAAATAACAGAACCTGCGTAGCCACGAGATGACACTTGTGGCAACATTGGACGAGGCTTTATACCCACTGCAAGGACCTCATTCTGAACTGGTCGAACCACACGCCGCCGCGAGTATTCGCCAACCCTGCGCCCATTGATATATTCCTGCACGGTCTTTAATTCAACGGACCCTTTCACACCACGCGTCAGCATTCTAGTTTGGCCAGCATACAAACGGTCCGTCCGCTGCCGTATGGTCTGAAATTGTAACGTCTCTGTCTTCGTCTGTGTCACGTGGCTTACATGTTGAATGCTGAGCGTCATGCCAGACGCAACAGAAGCATTCAGCGGTAAGCTGACCCGGTCCGCCGAGGTCAAGCGAATTCCTTGGTCCTTAAGCAACTGACCTACGGTTGTCGCATAGGAATATAAGTCTACCGTAGCTCCCGCATCCACCAAACGAATGCGATTTGGCCGTCGTATGACAACGGTCATGCCATTCGTTACCGTAGCAGTTACCGATGGCTGAACTCGATCCTGAAAATCCACCGAAATGTCATGACTTTCTAGAAATCCGTCCAGTTGACCAAAAGTAAATCCACTCACCTGCTTACGTTGCCCATTGTCCAACACTGTGATGGTTTTATAACCCGTTTTGCCAACCACGGAGGCACAAGTCAAAGCAGCAACCCCAGCGGCCGACACGTACAACAGACGCGACTTCGGTATGCGCACTTCACCACCTCTTTCATATGGAAGAAGAAGGAGAAGGCTGTCGGGAACCGATTCGTTTTCATTATAACGGGCCAAAACCAAGTCCGCAATCCAACTTGTACCATTTCACGATCGTTCGACAAATCTAGTGACTATCCGATATTTTTAAAGAAATTTTTTAGCATTTAGCAAACAGATTGCAGAGAATTCTTGAACCCTTTTCGGACAACCTTTATAATTAATTTGTCTCTCTGCATTTGCATGGAGGCAGGAGGAATGACTTTGCTGAGATATCTGCGAATGATTGTCTGGGTTGTGCTGGGAATGGCCCTGCTGGTGGTCGCTTCAGTGGTTCTTTCCGTAATATTTAAGTTCGCAGTTATTTTAGCTCTATTGGCGCTCGCCTATTACTGGTTCCGCAAGGCCAGTGGAAATCGGCATCACAAAAAACGTTATGATCGTTGGTAACACCCTCACAAAATTAAACAGGGGCCACCGTTGAAATGGCGGTGGCCCCTGTTTAATTTTGATTGAAAAAGCCAGTCGACACATCAGTTGGCTACCGCCGACTGTTCCTGTTCATGCAGGGCATTTCCTAGCCTCGCTGCTACTTGCCAGATGTCTCCCGCCCCCATGGTCAAGACTAGGTCTCCTTCATGGACTGTAGATAAAAGGTACTCAAATACCTGATCTTTAGTGGAATAGTACCGGACGTGGGGATTGCTTTGTAAACGTATTTGGTCTGCCAATTTTTCTGAACTGACCCCTTCGATTCTCCGCTCCCCTGAGGGCGAGTAGATATCTGTTAAAACCACCTCATCAGCATCCAAAAAGGACCTTGTAAATTCATCAAATAGAAAATAAGTACGCGTGTAACGCTGCGGCTGAAATACAGCAATAATACGGCGCCCCGTTGCCTGAGCTCCAGCCAACGTGGCCTGAATTTCCGTTGGATGATGGGCGTAATCGTCTACAATAAGAACCCCAGCTACCTCTGCAATCACCTGAAATCGCCGTTTAGCCCCATGAAAATCTGATAAAACTGCGGCAATTTGCCAGAAAGGTAACCCTACCTCTAAACACACCGTGAGGGCTGCCAGCGCATCGAGAATGTTGTGTTGACCGGGGACTGATAGTCTAACCTCCCCTAATCGGGCTTCCCCTTGATAAACCACAAAACGACTGCCTCGGTCGACTAATTGTACTTCCCTACCAATGATGTCTGCTGGAGCATCAATGGCAAAAGTCTGAACTCGACAACGTGCAAAAGAACGCAGTGACTGAGATTTTCGGTCCGCCGCAGAAATTACGCACAATCCCTGAGGAGCCACGTTTCCAATAAATTCCCCATAAGCGTGACACAAGTTCTCAAAATTTCCATCATAGTATTCTAAATGATCTGGTTCAATGTTTGTAACAACGGCAATTTGTGGACGGTAATTCAAAAATGATCCATCACTCTCATCAGCCTCAGCAACTAAAAATTGCCCCGTCCCGGCTTTAGCATTTTCGCCAATATCTCTGACTATTCCACCAACCACAAAGGTGGGATCTAATCCGCAGCGCTCCATTATAAAAGCAATCATCGATGTCGTAGTGGTTTTTCCATGTGCACCTGCAACTGCAATTCCTAATCGATCATTCATTAGCCGTGCCAGCATCTCCGAGCGATGTATAACCGGAATATGCAGCCTTCTGGCAGCTTCCAATTCCACATTATCCTGTGGTAGCGCGGTACTGTAAACGACCAAATCGGCCTCCTTGACATGTGAAGGATCATGGCCCCGGAAAATTGTTGCCCCTCTGTCACTTAATCGATGAATCAACTCTTGGTCACTTAAGTCCGATCCCGTTACCTGATAGCCCATGTCCAACATCACGCGAGCAATGGCGCTCATACCATACCCACCAATGCCGACGAAGTGCACATGCTCTGGTCGTTTCACGCACCACACCGTCCTTCGACCTTAGTTTCACGACTGATAGATAGCCTGCCTCGCTTCGTTAACAGTATACAAAGACCCCCAGCAACAAACAGGACTTCTATAATCTAATGCTTCATCTATGGCTTCCGCCACACCCGAAACAATGCGCACTGGCACAGATGTCAAAAGACGTGCCTGTGCTGCAAGAACTTCTGGCACCTCAGCCCGGTCCACTGCGGGAGCTGTGCAGAGAACCACCTTAGCTAACGGCAAAACAAAACGCATCATCTCGAGGGCGCGTTTATCGTGCAAAATCCCTAACACCATCACCCACCCAGTATGAAAATTCCAGTGATGCCCATAGTCCACTAGAGATTGCGCGAGGCGTCGAGCGCCCTCCTCATTATGGGCTCCATCCAGCACAATAGGAACACCCCCCAAGGATAGTCGTTCAAAACGGCCTGGCCAACGCGTTAATTCCACGCCCGACCTTAATTGAAGTGATGTCAATGGGGGAACTGTCTTGTCCTGGCAAGCCACTTCATACACAGCCAAAGCTACCGCTGCATTCTCTACTTGATGCAATCCAAACAGGGGCAATGTCAGTCCGACCAAATCAAAATTGTGACCTCTGTAAGTAAAAATTTGTTCCCCTTGATTTGTAATCCATCCCACACCATCAAAATCTTTACCTTTCACCCATAATGAACAACCTTGGGCGTTCACCGCATCTTCAATCACCCGCAAACTGATGTCTTGGGCTGCCGTCACCATTGGAATTCCAGGTTTAACAATACCCGCCTTGTCTGTTGCAATATTGCGCAACGTTGGGCCTAAAATGTCGATGTGATCATAACTCACATTGGTGATGGCTGTCACCTCTGGAAGGACAATATTTGTCGAATCATATCTTCCCCCCAGTCCCGTCTCCCAAACAACCACCTGTGCACCCTGCTGTCGAAAAAACAGCAGCGCGATAATCGTCAAAGCTTCGAATTCAGTGAGTGGTTCTGACCCCGCACTTTGCTGCGCCAAACGCACCTGATTCGCAAACTGTTCCAAAGCGTGCTCAGTTATCTGCTCTCCAGCCACCTCAAAACGAGCCCGATAGCCATCAAAAGCTGGCGAAGTAAAGGTGCCCACCCGCGCGGTTTGATTCATCAAGGAGGTTAAATATGCGCATACGGAGCCTTTCCCATTTGTGCCGGCAATGTGCAAAAAACGCAAGACTCGTTCTGGGTGATGTAGCCTCTCTAGTACTTGTAAAGTCCTGTCCAGGCCTGGTTTGATACCAAATCGCTGCAGGGAGTGCAACCACGTCACCCCCGACTGCTCGCCCATGGCTGTCATCTCCTGTCCCATCCCGTTTTGCCCATGCTAGTGCACACTCGAAAAGTAATGCTCCATTTCATCTAGCGCGCAACTATCCTTATTACTGGGATTGAAACCAGTCCATGCGTTGGCGAACCCGCTGCAGTTTCTCTTGATAGTCCACCAGTTTATTTCTTTCAGATGTGACAACATCAGACGGAGCCTTCTCCACAAATTTGCTGTTATTTAATTTCTTTTCTGCACGTTGAACCTCTCCCTGTAACCGAACGACATCCTTTCCCAGGCGTTCCAATTCGGTCCCTACATCCACAAGCCCGGCCAATGGAACATAGAGTTGGGCGCCAGATACCACGGCAGACAGGGCAAGTCGAGGAATGTCACCCTGCGTATGAATTACCAAATCAGCCACGTGACAAAACCGCTGGATATACAAACGAGAACGGATTAAAATAGACTCAGTGTCAGATTGCTCCGTCTGTATTTCCATTGTGATCTCGCGTCCCGGGGAAATTCCCAGCTCAGACCGAATATTGCGTCCAGCCCGCACGACTTCCTGTACCAAACCAACTTCCTTTTCCGCCTCTACCGAAACCCATTGCGCTTGCGTTTGTGGCCACTGTGTGACAATTAAGGCTTGCTCCCGTTGTGGCAGGGAGCGCCATATTTCTTCTGTGACGAAAGGAATGAATGGGTGCAAAAGTCGTAGTAACCCGTCCAATACAGTGTGCAGTACTGCCTGGGTTTGCAGCTTCATCTCTGCATCCTGGCCATACAAGGATAACTTGGCAAACTCAATATACCAATCGCAAAAGTCATCCCAGGCGAAGTTATAGAGTCTTCGACCAGCTTCCCCAAAGTCATACCCATCCAGAAAATTCGAGACCGATTCAATGGTATCGTTGAGTCGATGTAAAATCCATCGATCTACTGCTTGCAGTCGGGACTTGTCTAGTGGTGCCATCACCCCGTCTGCAGAAAGGTTCAATAGCACAAAGCGGGACGCGTTCCACAACTTGTTAATAAAGTTGCGCGATCCTTCTACCTTTTCCCAATGAAAACGCTGATCATTACCAGGCGTTGTTCCTGTGGCTAAAGTGAATCGCAAAGCGTCCGCTCCATATCTTTCAATAACATCCAGGGGATCTACACCGTTTCCGAGACTTTTAGACATCTTTTTCCCATCTTCTGCTCGAATAAGACCGTGCAGGACGACGTCCTGGAAGGGCATGTGTTCTGTAAACTCCAGACCCATAAATACCATTCGTGCCACCCAAAAAAACAAAATATCGTATCCAGTCATTAATGCACTGGTGGGAAAGTAGCGTAAAAAATCCTCGCTTTGCTGCGGCCAGCCCAAGGTAGAGAAAGGCCACAAAGCGGAGGAAAACCAGGTATCTAAGACATCCTCATCTTGGTGAATATTTGCACTATGACAAAACTCACAAGTAGTCAGTTCCTCCCTACTGACATTAATTTGTCCGCAGTCATCACAATACCAGGCTGGAATACGATGACCCCACCAAAGTTGTCTTGAAATGCACCAGTCTCTAACGTTCTCCAACCAGTGAATGAAAACTTTTTGGAATCGTTCAGGTACAAAGTTCAAGTTTTGCGCCTCAACGCCAGCAAGTGCAGGACGTGCCAATTCTTCCATACGAACAAACCACTGCGTAGACAGGAATGGCTCTACAACGGTGTTACAACGGCTGCAATGTCCCACTGCGTGGACCATGTCTTCTTCTCGTTCCAGATATCCACCCGCCTTGAGGTCTGCCACTACCTGCACCCGGGCCTGCTCGCGAGTGAGTCCGGCATAAGGACCCGCCAAAGCATTGAGTTTGCCATCGGCATCAATACACTGTGGCATGTCCAAGTGGTGCCGTTGCCCCACCTCGAAATCGTTCGGATCATGGGCAGGTGTAATTTTTACACAGCCAGTTCCAAACTCCGGATCCACATAGGTATCTGTAATAATAGGAATAACGCTATTTGTAAGAGGTAGGTGCAACGTCTGGCCCACCAAGGAAACGTACCGCTCATCTGCTGGATGGACTGCCACCGCCACATCGGCAAACATTGTTTCCGGACGAGTGGTGGCTACAATCACAGCCTGGTCGTCAACCCCCGTCAGATAACGAACATAGTACAATCTCGCGGATATATCCTGATGCTCCACCTCAATGTCGGAAAGAGCGGTTGCACAGCGCGGACACCAGTTAATAATGCGTTTACCTCGATAAATCATTCCCTTTTCATATAACCGTACGAACACCTCACGCACTGCCGTAGAAAGTCCGTCATCCATCGTAAAACGTTGTCTAGACCAGTCACAGGAAGAACCCAAAGCACGGATTTGATCTGTAATTAAGCTTCCAAATTTTTGCTTCCACTCCCAAACTCGTTTTACAAACACTTCTCTGCCCAAATCATTTCGAGATAAAGATTCCTGTTCCTGCAATGTTTTCTCCACGCGCGTCTGTGTAGCAATTCCCGCGTGGTCTGTACCAGGTACCCATACCACATCGAACCCTACCATACGTTTATAACGAATGACAATGTCTTGTAGGGTATTGTCCCAAGCGTGCCCCAAGTGCAAAGAACCAGTGACATTAGGGGGAGGCATTACAATAGAAAACGGACGCTTGCTCAAGTCAGGACGAGGTTGAAAATAGCCCCCTTGTTCCCACAACTGATAAATTTCTTTTTCAACTGTCTGAGGCACATACACGGAAGCCAGAGACCTATTGGATGGACCGTTTGGCATAAGCAACTCCCCCCATAACAAAGCCTTCCGCCCTGAGTCAGGATGGAAGGCCGATTATATCCCGCCGCGGTACCCCTGAATTTTCGACACGACAGCGACGGCAAAAGACTAACGTCCAGAATCTATCTAGCCGCGCGGGGTGTGAACCCTCGACCATAGATAACGGAATGACCCGGTTCGCCACAGCTCCAAGATGACCTTCAGGTGGGGAAACTAACGGGATTCAACCAAGCCCGCTCTCTTTTAAGTGCCCACACCTTGCACCTTCTTATCCTCACCGTTGTCAGAATCAACTTTGTTAGATCTTAGCAAGACTTTCAACCCTTTGTCAAGGACATAGACTACAGAAACTCAGGGAGATCCCGTTGCGTCTTGCATATGTTTATCGTCGACCGCGTTTTTTCTTGTTGTGATGGACTCTTCGCTGAACTGTTGACGATTGAACGTCTCGCTCAGATCTATGTTTCGCTTCCCTGTCCATGCGCTTTTGTTCTGACCACAGAGATAGTCGTAAATAGGCATAAGCAACGGCAACCCCCAGTAGCACACCAAAAACATTCAATTGAATAAATTGGCCCAGTTGTCCACTATGCAATGCTACAGTCAAATCATGCTCTGCAAATATCTCAAGCGCAAGATCCAGTACAAACATTGCAGCCACGCCCAATAACGCATTGAGCAATCGACGTTCTTTTGCCCTTGGGATGACCAAATATGAAATCACCATCAAGACCACGGGAACAGACTGTAAAACGGGATAACGCAAATAGTGAAATCCCAACCACTGTAAAATTGTCAAAGCCACAACGGAAGCTCCCGTGAATCTCCAATAAATTCCGTGCCATATCCCATTATTACTCGCTGAGTCCCTCATGCAATCCCGCCCTCTATCGTTTGTCTTGTCCATCTTATCAACTTCCGGGCGTGTTGTCATGGTCTTGCATTGCATATACATAAAACGCCCGGATTGTTTACGGACAATGAAAAAACAAAAGGAGCGACACAGATGGGCTTTTTCGCCGGACTAGCACGGTTTGTTAAACTTTTGTTAGCCTTAGCAATTTTACTCCTGTTTTTGCGAGCCATCCTCTGGCCCAGCGCTATAGATTTATTTGTGTTGTTAATTTTGTTTATCGTTCTTATTTCCATGTTTCTTGGGCCGCCGTAAATCCACATTTGGGGTGAAAGGCCGTGAAAAAAGCAACGAACAGTGCAGGCATTGAGGGAAATGGCGTTCCACACTCCCAGTTCCCCTGAATCATACACAGGCCGGAGGAAATGTCACTCCGGCCTCAACAAAATAATAATGAAGATGTGCAGGTAAATCTAAGATGGAATTTGCAAAATCTGTCCAGCAGTCACTGCTCCTGTGGTCAAATGATTAATTTGTACCAACTCAGTTTCTGAGCATGCTAACCGTTGTGCCACTGCGGCAACGGTTTCTTGTTCCGTAATAATGAGAAAACGCAAAGCATAGGTTTTTTCCGGAGCATTAAAGTCGACAAAGGACCAAAGGTTTTCTGACTTTTTCCCTTCTCCTCGCTGTATGTCGTCAGCACTGGGTAGCCATTCATTTCCCGCGTCTGGGCGTGCATCTGTTTGCTCAGAGATGGGCTCATCCATGCCACTAATTCCTAGATGCACCCGTAGCGCTTCTGGTCCTAATGGATTCTGCCCTGACAAAGGAGACGCCATGTGCCCTCCAATTGACGAAGTCCCAGCATGAAAATCCACTTGATGTTGAAAATCGAACTCACTGACTGGGGGTGTGGACGTCGCTTCATCAGACCAGCCATCGGCCACACTTTGGCTGACTTCACTCCTCTCCACTCCAGAAGTTTCTACAGCTACTGTAGTGCCAGATGTGCTCTCCTCCCCCTCGCCGTCCCCTATCACCGCTACCGGAGCAGGCTGCTCCACCACCTTGCGGTCTAAGTGCGCTAACTCTGAACGTTCCACTACCTCTTCCTGGGATAGTGGCAATCCACCGCGAGCTGTACTAACCTGTTCCACTTCTTTAGAATTCTCCATCAATTGTTCCTTTTGTTGTGGTTCTTTCTCAATGTTGCTTTCTGAACTTTCATTCCCATCCGGCGAATTTCCACGCGTCAATGCCAAATTTAAGTTGTCCTCTGTTTGTACCCTATCCGTTGTGGACGAGCCAAGGGAAGAATTTTCAGCAGGGCGAGAAGAGGGTCCCTCCAAAGAACCAACCAATTGCGTACCACACTGAAATTCATATCCTCCATTCCCGTTTAAACCCACGATTGTCAAATCGGTCTCCACATGTAGCCAGCCATCCCCCACCACATCCATTTCCCACTGGGTAATGCGACTCGCTACGTTAACGAGCCCACGTGGCTGGACGCCGACAGGCACCTTCAACACAAAGGGCATGCGATAATGAAAGTTTTGTCCCGCCGCTGGCGAGGCAGTATCCAGGCCTGGAAACTGATCTACCCAAGATGAACCCTCCGCCGAATTCACAAAATTCCGACTGACATAGCCAGTGAATACAACAGCCCCTTCCAATACATACAAACTCCCTGACTTTTCAAAGGATGTGACTTCCGTAGACACGGTTGCATCTGCAACCGTGTCCTGGACTAGGACGGAATCAATGAACACGTCTTGGTTGATAGACAAACGAATATGTGCCTGTTTTTCCGACTCGCTCACCAGGGGCCCCTCCTCCGCAAACGGTGCCATACGGTCACACCAAGCCGGAACCCCCCAGATTAGGGGGCTCTGCATGGTCCACTATGACCCTATGCAACCCCCTAACCCATTATGTCGCAAGTTCGATTCAATCAATAATTGCCATGGCTCCTTCAATCGCCTCTTGCGTCTTCGCTAGTTCTGCAGGGCCATGTACCACAGAAACAAACCCGCTCTCCAACTGAGAGGGTGCTAACATTACACCCTGTGATAGAAGACTTTGGAAAAACAAAGTGTAGAACTTCCGATTTGCTGAGGATGTCTGTGTGTAATTAAAAACTGGACCCTCATGAAAAAACAATCCAAACATACCCCCAATGGCGTGACCAAATACTGGAATACCCCGTTTAGTACCCGCAGCGATAAAAGTCTCTACAAGCTGTTTCCCATAAAACTCCAGACGTTCATACAGAGCCTTCCCTCCATCTTTCAACATCTGCAAAGCTGCCAACCCTGCAGCCATAGCTAATGGATTACCTGACAATGTCCCCGCCTGGTACACCGTTCCTTCAGGAGCAATTCGCTGCATTATCTGCCGCCTGCCACCGTAGGCACCGACGGGTAACCCACCTCCAATTACTTTGCCCATTGTTGTTAAATCAGGATGGATATTAAAACGTTCCTGACCCCCACCCAAGGCAACGCGAAATCCAGTCATCACTTCATCCATGATTAACAAGGCCCCATAATCCTGTGTAAGGGTACGTAGACCTGATAAAAATTCATCTTTAGGTAATACACAGCCCATATTGCCAGCAACGGGCTCTACAATCACCGCCGCAATTTGCTCTCCCCTAGTCAAAAACAACTCCTTTACTGCGTTTAAATCATTATAAGGGGCAGTCAACGTAGTTTCCGTCGCTCCACGAGGCACCCCTGGACTGTCTGGAAGTCCCAATGTAGCTACACCAGACCCTGCCTTCACCAAAAAACTATCCGCATGACCATGGTAGCAACCCTCAAATTTCACAATATAATCACGACCTGTGTAAGCGCGAGCCAATCGCAAGGCACTCATCGTGGCCTCTGTACCACTATTAACCATGCGAACAAGTTCTACCGAGGGTACTAATTCACAAACCAATGCCGCCATTTGCGTTTCTAAAACAGTTGGTAGCCCAAAACTCGTACCATTCTGAGCTGCTTCCATCACGCTTGCAATAATCGTTGGATGCGCGTGCCCCCAAATTAAAGGCCCCCAAGATAAAAGATAGTCCACATACTGTTTACCCTCGATATCATACAGGTAAGGTCCTGCACCACGTTGAGCAAAAACAGGCACCCCCCCCACAGCACCGAAAGCTCGCACTGGACTGTTAACCCCACCCACGAGGTGTTTTTTCGCGGCAGCAAAAGCCTCATTAGACACTCGACCCATCATTTTACCTCCTAAGGCATTCACCTGTATTCATCTTCTTAGTTATGATCCCAATAGGCGGCTTCCAGTGCATGGTAGGTAAAAACAAAGTCAGCACCAGCCCGTTTAAATCCAGTCAGCATTTCTTCGACAATTTTTCGTTCATCAATCCATCCCTTAGATGCCGCAGCCTTCACCATGCTGTACTCACCGCTGACGTTATAAGTTGCCACGGGAATGTCAAATGATTCCTTTACAGCTCGAGTGACATCCAAATAAGCCAGTGCAGGTTTAACCATCAGCATGTCCGCACCTTCTTCTATGTCGGATGCTGCTTCCCTCAAGGCTTCCCGAATGTTGGCGGAATCCATTTGATAAGAACGTCTGTCTCCAAAAGATGGTGCCGAGTGTGCAGCTTCTCGGAACGGACCATAAAATGCGGAAGCATACTTTACGGCATAGGAAAGCAGTACGACATCTTGGTACTCCGACACATCTAGAGCCTGTCTAATTGCGGCTACGCGGCCGTCCATCATATCAGATGGAGCCACTACATCCGCTCCTGCTTGAGCGTGTGAGACAGCTGTTTTAGCCAGCAAAATGAGGCTTTCGTCATTCAATACAATGCCATCCCGAACTAATCCACAGTGACCGGTAGGATTATATTGGCATAAGCATACATCTGTCATCACCAAAAGTTCTGGGTTTTCCTGCTTTGCCGCCCGCACCGCTTCCTGCACAATTCCATGTTCATGATAGGCAGTGCTGCAGAGGTCATCTTTATGTTCTGGCACACCAAACAACAGAATGCCGGGAATCCCGGCTTTTGACACTTCCCCTACCGCTCGACGAAATTCGTCTAAACCATAGTGAAATACCCCTGGCATGGATTCAATTTCCTCTTTATTGTGCAAACCTTCTTGAACAAACATCGGCAAAATCAGGTCTGACACAGACCACCGAGTCTCACGCACCAAGCGACGCATGTTCTCCGAACTCCGTAAACGGCGATGACGCGCAAATGAGTTCTCTTTCATAAATAAGGCCCCTTTTCATTTAAAGATATCAAGTCAGATTTCTAATTTGACGTAATCGTCCCCATGCAAGTGTCGCATGTGCACTTCCTCAGACTCACCAAAATCCTTGCTGAATCGCTGCGATCACTGCCGAAAGCAGCTCTGTGTCGGTGGGATGTTTCGCAACAGCAGCAACCTGCAACCCCCTGTCTTGTGCGGATTGCATAGTGGTCTTTCCAATACAAGCAAATAAGGTATCGTTCCGAGATTGCAACCGACCTTCTGGATCACTTTGCTGTAAAGCGAAAACAGCAGATGGACTGAATAACAATACGGCCACTTTAGGCAGAGTCAACAAATGATTTCTCAGTTCCAAGGACCACAGAGATGTATCTGTTCGGTACACTAGAAGTTCATGTACAGAACAACCCGCTTGATTCAATATGGAAAGCCAGCGTGTATCAGCCATTTGCCCATGTGGCCAGATAAATCGGGCAGGTGGCGAAACCAAATCCGGCGTACTCACGATGGCATGCGCCAAACTAAGGCTGTCCTTGACGCCTGGCAACTGGCGAATAGGCCAACCCAATTTTTCAGCGGCTTGCACTGTTGCTTGACCTACCCCGTAAAGAGGGGGCAGTGATTCAGAAAATTTTTGATTTACATGCCTGTCTAAGCGTAATTGCAATCCTCGCACAGCATTTGCAGATGTCGCAATGATTCCTTGATAATTAGCCATACAGGTCAACTCGGAGTCCCTATATTCACCCTCTAAAAAATGAACCGAAATCAACGGAGCAATGAGAGGCACCCCCCCCAACAACAAAACTTTCTGAGCAGTGGTTTCGGAAGCCTCCCTATTCCGGGTTAACACGACAGTAATGCCGTGCAACTCAAAATTTTTCTTCTCTGCATGCATGGGGTCCACACCTTACTCCGTTAGCAAATTTAGGGCCCCTTGTGATTTGAGCGAATGGGCCACCTGTAGTCCCAGCGAATGTGGGTCTTGACCGCTTGCTTTTGCGGTCAGTAGACTTTGCCCATCCAGACTAGCAACGAGCCCGTTCATAAACCATGTGTCTCCCTGACGGACACAGTAACCTGCAAGGGGTACCTGACAACTGCCATTCAAAGAAGTCAACAAAATTCGTTCCGCTAACGCGGACATTGCCGTGAATTCGTCATTCAAGGGGGCCAATAAGTTTATTAAATTTTTATCCACACTCCTCACTTCAATGGCCAAAGAACCCTGGCCAATCGCTGGCAAACATACCTCCACAGGCAGGTACTCGCTGATTTTGTCAGCCAATCCCATGCGCCTTAACCCAGCAGCAGCTAGAATTACGGCATCCACCTCCCCTGTAGCAACCTTTCCCAGACGAGTCTCTACATTCCCTCGTACTGCCGCAAACTGCAGGTCAGGACGAATCCTACGCAATTGTGCAACTCGTCGAACACTAGAAGTTCCGACAACTGCTCCGAATGGTAATTTACTCAACACCCGATTGTTTCGTGAAACGAGTACATCGCGCGGGTCTTCCCGTTTCGGGAAGACCGCTAATTCCAATTCCTGTGCTACCTGTACAGGTACATCTTTCAAACTGTGTACAGCGAAATCCACCACACCCTGCAACAACAGACTTTCAATTTCTGTAACAAATAAACCCTTACCACCAATTTCCGCAAGAGAAACGTTAAGTATTCTGTCCCCAGTGGTGACAACTGGCACAATTTCAAAGGTAATATCAGGGTACACCGTCTGCAGTTGAGCGATGACCCAACGGGTTTGGGTCATCGCTAAGGCACTGCGTCGTGATGCAATACGAATCACACTGGACATGGGAGCCTCCCCACTACAAATTTTCACGCTACAATGTGACAAAGAACGTTGCCGGCTTGACAAAAAAGTATGTGCCAACACGTTAGATGCCATGATGAACTAAAGAAAAACCATTGATAACTAAAAAATTAAGGATTGTGCCTAAAAAACACACTAAATTATACCAGACGAGTCGTCGAGTTCCAAACCCCGGACGATTTCGCAAGAACAAAAAAAAACCATACATCATCCATAAACCCACAGTGGTCAATAATTTGGGATCTGTCAAGAGAAATTGGCCAAGAGTCAATTCTCCCCAAATACTTCCAAGCACAATTGAGATTAACAGAAGAGGCAAACCAACTAGAACAGAGCCAAATGAATATTTTTCTAATTTAGCCAAAGGCGGCATCTGGAAAAACCAGTGATTCCAACGTTTTTTTCGCAACATCCAATTTTGAGCAAGATACATCAGTGAGAACACAAAAGAAAAACAAAAGGCCACATAGCTTGCAAGCCCGAATACGATGTGCAAAACTAGCAAGTCTCCCTGCCGAGCTGTGTAAACCACATGTCCCTGAAAGCCAAAAGCATCCAGAGCCACAATGGCAAAAGCCACAACATTAGCAAAAAACAAAAATAGGCCAATTGGAAAAAACGCATTGACCACCAGTACGATCGTTAAAATTAGCCAAGAGATTAACCAGGATACGTCAAATGGAGTATATACCGGTAGAGTGCCAGAGGACCACAGACGATATAAAAAAAATAGTGTCTCCAAGCAAAAAACTACAAACAACAGTAGAACTCCCGCACGGTTAAAACGCCGTCGTGGTTCAATAGCATCCACAAAGAAAAAAACTAAACTTAGCGCATAAATGACTACAAATATGTCAAACAATCCACGTCCAAACACGACTCACCGCCTACCGAGGAATCGAATGTGCCGCACCTCCGAGATTTGGTCCTACCACATCACGGCGCAATACATCCGACCACTGATGAACAAGGTCGGAAAAGCCTAAATCTCTAGCATCAGATTGGGATTCATCATGTGTCTGAAGTTTCCTGTTGTTATTCAGTATTTCATCTGCAGAAATACCAAACAACTCCGCAAATAGTTTCACCTGTTCCACACCATCCGAAGCAACGGCTAACTCCTTCATATTTTGTATCGGATCTCTTAGCAATTGGTTCACAATGCTCATGGTGTGCTTCTGAATGATACGCAATTCTCGTTCATCCAAGTTGGGTAATTTGTGATGTAGACTGTCCATAATTGAAGCTTGAATTTGTATTCCTTTTTCTCTCACCGCAGTAATTAATGGAATCACTTCTTGCTCGGATAGCCAATCAGAAAATTCTCGGATGGCTTGATTAATCATACCTTGCACAGCCTGCGTCTGACGACGCCGCTCGGTCAAATTAGCTTCCACAACATCTCTTAAATCGTCAATATCATATAAATAAGTATTGGGCAATTTGCCTACTCCAGGATCAATGTCCCGCGGAACAGCAATGTCAATCAACACCATGGGTTTAACCCGCCCATGCATGGCCCGAGCAATTTGATGTGAGGAAAGTACAAAAGATTTGGCGGCAGTGGAACTCAAAACAATATCCACGCCCGACAAAATATTTTGGAATTCTCCCCACGCTACCGCCTGCGCACCAAACTCAGTTGCTAGTGTCTGCGACCGACTGAGAGTTCGATTGGTGACCCACATTTGCACTGGACCGTTAGACGTTAAGGTTTGCGCCGTCACATACCCGTTCTTACCAGCACCAATCAATAAAACCTTTTGCCCGTTAAGGTTCCCAAAAATTTTCTTTGCCAATTGGACCGCAGCATAGCTAATAGATACTGCATTCTGCCCGATGGTGGTTTCTGATTGCGCTCGCTTGCCTACCTGTAACGCTCGGCGAAACAGGTTGTCCAGTAAAACCCCCACACTTCCTGCTGCCTTGGCAGTACCGTATGCTTGGCGAACTTGCCCCAAAATTTGCGTCTCACCAAGAACCATGGAATCTAAACTGCAGGCTACCTGCATAAGATGTGCCACTGCTTTTTCGCCATGGTAGACATAAAGAGATTCAGATAAATTCATTTTTTTTGCCCGTGTATCAAACCAAGAACGCAAATAGTCCTCGCCAGCATGCAGTGACGAGACAATCGCATAAATTTCAGTGCGATTGCAGGTGGACAGAATCACACTCTCAAACAAAGTGTGATTCTGCAGTAATTGAGTATAGATATCACCCAACTCTGTCTCCAGGACACTGACCTGTTCCCGCAGAGCCACTGGGCAGGTCTTGTCACTAACTCCAACCACCAAAATATCCACTGCATCTTCACTTCTTTCTCTCACCAGAGCCGAAAACTTTTACGAATGAATTATAACACCATAAAGAAAGCCAGGTGTGTCCTCCAAATGACAAAATCCTGTCATTGATAAGAATCCGTGTATTTCGTAGTGAATTATATCATTAAACACAAAATCATCCTTCCATAAGCCCTCGTTGACGCAGATCCGTTTCAAAAATTACCCACAATTCATCTAGCCCAGTTCGTTTCTCGGCAGATACTGGTACTACAGGCCATGGACTGTGAAGTACTTGGGCAATTCGGTTGCGCTGATTTATTTGTAAATTTTTACCTATTTTATCCGACTTTGTAGCAACCACCAATAAAGAGGCAGACCATTGCTGTAACCACTGGTGAAATTCAATGTCATTTTTCATGGGATCGTGACGAATATCTAATAGATGGACCACTCGAACCAAAGGCCCACGATCTGCTAAATAGGATTGAGTCATCCGAGCCAATGAAGCTCGTTCCCGCTGACTGATGGCTGCATAACCATAACCAGGTAAATCTACAAAACGAAATTGGCTGTTGATTAGGTAAAAGTTCACCTGTTGAGTTTTCCCAGGTTTACCTGACACCCGTGCAAGATGTTTGCGCCCGGTCAATGCATTCAATAACGAAGACTTGCCAACATTGCTGCGACCAATAAATGCAATTTCCGGAATCCCATCCTGGGGCCATTGATTGGGACCCACGGCACCCAATTCAAACACTGATGAGGTTACTTTCACTGACGAGCCCCCTGACCCGGGTAGTCTTCGTGAATCCCCTGTGTAAACCCAGGATACACCTCCAGGGATGAGGGCGCGTCTGACACAGCTGGTAACAGTACCCTTTTTAAAACATCGTCCATTTGCCGGACAAACACAATCTCCAACTCGTCTCTAACTGATTTTGGAATTTCAAGTACATCCTTTCTATTCCCCTCTGGAACGATAAGGCTGCGTATTCCCACTCTATGTGCCGCCAATGATTTTTCTTTCAAACCGCCAATAGGTAACACCCGGCCACGTAATGTAATTTCACCTGTCATCGCCACATCGTGACGAACAGGACGCCGCGTCAGACAAGAGGCAATGGCCGTGGCCATAGTGATCCCTGCAGAAGGGCCATCTTTAGGGATAGCCCCTTCTGGAACGTGTACATGAATATCTGTTTTGTCAATAAAATCATTATCCAACAATAGTTCCCTGGAACGCGAACGAACGAACGAAAGGGCAGTTTGGGCACTCTCCTTCATGACATCTCCTAACTGCCCTGTCAGAACTACTTTCCCCTTTCCAGACAGTGCAGCAACTTCAATCGTTAGTGTATCACCCCCGGCAGGTGTCCAGGCCAGCCCGGTAACTACCCCCACTTCATCGTACTCCTCTTTTGCACCATAGTTGAATTGTGCTGGGCCCAGATAGTCCGGTAAATTTTGGACTGTAATTTGAACACGTTTTTTCTTTCCCTCAGCTACTTGACGAGCCGTCTTACGTGCAACTGTAGCCAACAGTCGATCTAATTGGCGTACACCTGCTTCCCTAGAATAACCTCGAATAATCTCTAAAATCACGTCTTCGTTCAGTTTTAGCCGTTCTCCCTTTAAAGCATGTGCAATTTTTTGTTTGGGTAAAAGATGCTGTTCCGCAATTTCGAGTTTTTCTAATTCTGTATACCCAGACAGCTGAATGATTTCCATCCGATCACGCAACGGTCCCGGAATTTGATACAGATCATTGGCCGTCGTAACAAACATCACATCGGACAAGTCAAAAGGCAGATCAATATAATGATCGACAAATGTGAAGTTTTGTTCAGGATCAAGGACTTCTAGTAGGGCAGACGCCGGATCTCCACGAAAGTCATTGGCCATTTTATCAATCTCATCCATTAGAAAAACTGGATTCCGTACACCAGCCTCTTTCATCCCCTGAATAATTCTACCTGGCAGAGCGCCAATATAAGTCCTGCGGTGACCTCGAATTTCCGCTTCATCACGGACACCCCCCAAAGAAATGCGTACAAAGGGACGCTTCAAAGCTTCAGCAACAGATTTGACAAGTGAAGTTTTGCCTACACCAGGCGGTCCCACTAAACAAATAATAGGACCCGCCGACCTCTGCGTTAATTTTTGTACGGCAAGATAATCGATAATCCTGTCCTTCACTTTCTCTAATCCATAGTGATGTGCATCGAGCACGCGCTGCGCTCGTCCCAAATCAATGATAGATACTGACTTCGCTGTCCAGGGTAAATCCAACAACCAATCTATAAATGTACGAGCTACAGTCCCCTCTGCAGATGAAATGGGAATTCGTTCCAAGCGGTTGATTTCCTTATCCACTCGCATTGCAACCAGCTCTGGTAATTGCAGGTTAGCCATTTTGTCCCGAAGTTCATCTATTTCACCCTGTCGGCCCTCCTTATCTCCCAACTCTCGCTGAATTGCTTTCATCTGCTCACGTAGGTAATACTCTTTTTGTGTCTTTTCCATTTGCTTACGTACTCTTTGATGAATTTCCTTCTCTAATTCCAGCACCTCGCGTTCATCGGCTAGTGAACTCAATACCCTATCCAATCGCTCCGACACATTAAAGGATTCTAAAATTTCCTGTTTTTCTTTAATTTTCAACGGCAATTGTGCTGCAATAGCGTCCGCTAATCGGCCGGGATCTTCAATGTCAACGACAGTTCCATAAGTTTCTTGATCGATTTTCTTTGACAACTTTGCATATTGCTCAAACTGTTGCAGAACAGTCCGAGTCACAGCCCGCAATTCCGGATCCATATCTGCAGAGTCTGAAATGAAAAACCGTTGAATCTGTACCTCAAAGTATTCGTCGTCACGAACATAGTTTTGTATTTTTGAACGCTCTAGACCCTCTACGAGAACACGCAGGGTTCCATTCGGCAATTTCATCATCTGCTTGACTTCTGCCAGAACACCCACGCCAAATAGGTCTTCTTGACGGGGGTCATCCACCTGTCCGTCTTGCTGCGAAGCCAGCACAAGGTAATGGTCTTGCACCATAGCCTTTTCTAGGGCCCTGACTGATTTATCCCGACCCACATCGAAGTGAATCACCATACCCGGAAACACCAGTAGTCCACGCAAAGGCAAGAGTGGGTAAGTCCGCTCCAATGGCGCACGTTCTGAACTCATCCCGATTCCCCCCGATGTATGTAAGTATTGCATGCATGTTTCAGGATTCCCGAGAATTTAATTTGCATCCCCAAGACACTGAAATCAGTCTTGAATTGGCCTTATTGTACAAGAATCGCCTAGGTAAGTCGAATCCGCGCCAAACACTCGACGCGGATCTTTTCAGCTCAAGTATATAAGAAACTTTGAAAATCCCAGCCGTGCGAGGAACCTAAACTCACCGCATGGATGCCTCAAATCCGCTGCCTGGAACCTGACGCGGTATAAAGGAATGCAATGGACGATCCAACCCGCCCACTAAGGACAATCGTAGAACATCCTCAAATCGTTCCACTGGAACGACTTTCACCTCGTTAAGGCGCAGAAATGTTTCCTGCCAATTGTCCCTTGGGATGAGAACCACCGTGGCCCCTGCCTCTATAGCCGCCTCCACTTTGGCTTGAACTCCGCCCACTGGTCGAACGCTCCCTAATAAACTCAGTTCTCCCGTCATAGCTACGGTGTTCAGTACTGGAATATTGAACACGGCTGAATAAATTGCAGTGGCCATAGATATTCCTGCTGATGGACCATCCACTGGTAACCCCCCCGGAAAATTGAGGTGTAGATCATAGTCCCGTACAGGTGCCCCAGCAACTCTTTCCAATGCGGTCATCACGTTATCCAGGGATGCTTTTGCCATAGACTTCCTACGCATTGTACGTCGCCCGCTTGTAATGCTTTCTTCTTCCACCAGACCGCTTAGCGTCATATGTCCCTTGCCCGCCTCCTCTGCCGGACTTGCAGTCACTTCAATTTCGAGCATCAGGCCATTACCTGGGCCCGTTACTGCCAAACCATTCACGACACCCACCATCGGCTCCAAGGGAATTTTTTTGTCTGAACGGGGGTTGATTTGACTAAACTGAATAACCCATTCCATGTCTTCAACAGTAATTCCACTTCTCCGTTCAGTCAGCGCCAGGCCTCCAGCAATTTGAACCATATTCACAGCGTCCCGGCCATTGCCCGCATACTGACTAATTTCTTCCACGGCCTTGCTATCCATGGGCATTTGGAGTTTCTCCGCAGCGTTCACAGCGATTCGCGAGATCTCTCCTTTATTTAGCGGTCTAAAGAAAATTTCCACACAGCGGGAACGAATTGCGGGTGGAATTTCTTCCGGCATTCGTGTGGTCGCACCAACCAATCGAAAATCTGCAGGCAATCCATTTTGAAAAATATCATGCACGTGAGGAGGGATATTTTGGTCCTCAGTACTGTAATAGGCACTTTCAAAAATCACCTTTCTGTCTTCCAACACCTTTAATAACTTGTTCATTTGAATCGGATGCAACTCCCCAATTTCATCAATAAACAAAATTCCTCCATGTGCTTTTGTAACGGCTCCCGCCTTCGGTTGGGGAATGCCTGCCATCCCCATTGCGCCTGCTCCCTGATAGATGGGGTCATGGACAGAACCAATCAGTGGATCTGCAATTCCGCGTTCGTCAAACCGAGCTGTTGTCGCATCCACCTCGACAAACTTTGCATCGCTGAGAAATGGACTCCCCAGACTGTGCTTCGCCTCCTCTAACACCACCCGTGCGGCAGCTGTTTTCCCAACACCAGGCGGACCGTACACAATCACGTGCTGAGGATGGGGACCACAGAGTGCTGCCCGTAACGCACGCAGACCCTCCTTCTGACCCACAATGTCCATCATTGAGGCCGGTCTAGTTTTTTCGGACAATGGTTCAGTCAGCGAGATTGTCCTCAGCTTTCTCAGTTTTTCTAGTTCCTTTTTAGACTCTCTCTCCACAGCATGGCGATTACTGTTTTGTGTCTTTAAGAGATTCCAGAAATACAAACCAATCACAGCAGCAAAAAAAACTTGAATGACGGCTAGCACTGTGGTGCTCACCGCAACCCCTCCTAGCGATACTCAATTCTATAAGTTAGTATCTCCAGGCTCGCAAGGGTCTAAACAAAGAGGCACTCGGCGTGTGTAACACCGGGTGCCTCTTTGTCTGTTCAAGTGAGTCTTTATGCAGTTTCTTCGGATTTTCTTAGAACTTGCGTCGTCTTTCCATCCTTACCCACTAATACAGGGCCCTTTTCACCTGCAGCAGACTCGCGAGTAATGATGCACTTCTTTATGTCATCGCGAGATGGCACCTCGTACATCACTTCCAACATGATAGCTTCGATGATGGCCCGAAGTCCCCGCGCACCTGTCCCACGCTTGATGGCTTCAAAAGCAATATAGCTCAGGGCATCCTCATGAAACTCCAGCACAACATCATCCATTTCTAAAAGCTTTTGAAACTGTTTCACTAAAGCATTTTTAGGTTCCGTTAAGATCCGCTTCAATGCCGTTTCATCCAATGCCTCAAGTGTGGTAATCACAGGTAAACGTCCAATAAACTCAGGGATCAACCCGAATTTTAACAAATCTTCAGGCAAGACCTTTGCCAGCGTACTACCAGCCGTATCCACCACAGCCGCCGTTGCTCCAAAGCCAATCACCTTGCGACCAAGTCGTCGCTTGATTAGCGTCTCCAACCCATCAAAAGCGCCACCCACAACGAAAAGAATGTTAGTGGTGTCGATTTGAATAAACTCCTGATGAGGATGTTTGCGTCCCCCCTGTGGTGGAACACTGGCCACTGTACCCTCAAGAATTTTCAACAGAGCTTGCTGCACACCTTCACCAGAAACATCGCGCGTAATCGAAGGATTTTCTGATTTTCGGGCAATCTTGTCAATTTCGTCAATGTAGATAATGCCCCGTTCAGCCTTCTCCACATCGTAATCTGCAGCCTGAATAAGTTTTAACAAGATGTTTTCCACATCTTCCCCAACATAACCAGCCTCAGTTAATGAAGTAGCATCTGCGATGGCAAAGGGAACGTTTAAGATACGCGCTAAAGTTTGCGCCAGTAATGTTTTACCACTACCTGTAGGTCCAATCAACATGATGTTACTTTTGGTCAATTCAACTTCGTCATTTTTGGAAGTACCTGCATTAATTCTTTTGTAGTGATTATACACAGCCACAGACAAAGATTTTTTTGCAGATTCTTGACCAATCACGTACTGGTCTAAAATCGTTTTAATTTCAGACGGTTTAGGAACCTCTTTAAGATCAAACTCTTCGTCATCCCCTAGTTGTTCCTCAACAATCTCATTACATAATTCAATACACTCATCACAGATATAAACCCCGGGACCTGCCACCAATTTGCGCACCTGTTCCTGGGTTTTCCCACAGAAGGAACACTTTAATTGCCCCTTCTCTTCGTTAAACTTAAACATGTTATTCCCTCCCGTGGTCAAGGCATGCAACTTGCTTCCGCCTGGCTTAGCAAGGGCATCCGGTAATAAAACTACGCGCCGGGACGGACGATAACATCGTCGATTAACCCGTAAGCTTTCGCCTCCACAGCGGACATAAAGTGATCACGGTCCGTATCCCGTTCCACTCGTTCTAGTGGTTGTCCAGTTCTTTCTGCTAAGATGTGGTTTAACTTAGCTTTTGTTTTTAAAATCCAATCCGCATGAATTTTGATATCAGAAGCCTGCCCCTGCACTCCACCCAAAGGTTGATGGATCATAATCTCACTGTTAGGTAAAGCATAGCGCTTTCCCTTCTCACCAGCAACCAGCAGAAATGCCCCCATGCTAGCTGCCATGCCAATACACATGGTGGATACAGCAGGCTTAATGTGCTGCATGGTATCGTAAATGGCCATACCAGCAGTTACGGAGCCCCCTGGACTGTTGATATACAATTGAATATCTCGTTCCGGATCATCTGCTGCCAAAAACAACAATTGAGCCACAATTGAGTTAGCTACAAAATCATCAATTGGAGTTCCTAATATTATGATACGATCCCTCAAAAGGCGGGAGTAAATGTCATAAGAACGTTCTCCACGACTAGTCTGTTCAATCACAATCGGCGTCAAGCTCATCGCCGCTACCCTCCTCTGCTCCCGCCCGGATTAAGCCCGGGTGAGAAAACAAGGCACGGTGAGCACGTGCCTTGTTGAAGTCTATAGATCTCACTACACATATTGTACCCGAAATCAGCCCACTTTGCTATGTGAAACTAAGAATTCCACAGTTTTTCGCCACCGTAAATCTGCTTGCATCCCAGAAAGCCCCGGATCTCGAAGCGTCATGATTTCCTTTGCCCGGTCTATCGTGATGTTGGCTGACACAGCCAACCGCTGTAACTCACCCTCTAACTCTTCTTCGGTAACTTGCAAGTGTTCCACCTCGGCGATGGCCTCCAAAACCAATTGTGTGCGCACAGTCTGCTGTGCAGCTTCAAGGTACTGATTGCGCAATTCCTCTTTAGTCGTTCCGGTGAACTCCAAGTATGCATCAAACGGGATTTGTTGATACTGAAGTTGACGCCCGAAGTCCTCAACCATATGATCTGCTTCGTGCTCAATCATTACCGCTGGAATTTCTACAGTTGCATTTTCTACCGAGATACGTACAGCTTCATTTTCCAAATAGTGTTCATGCTCGTGTGCCTGTTTGTCGACTAACTGTTTTTTTAGGTCCTCCAAATATGTTGCAACATCTTCAAAATCGCTAATTTCCTGGACAAATTCATCTGTCAATTCACGTAAAAAGCGTCGTTTGATATCGTGCAATTTAACATGAAATTTAGCTTGTTGTCCGGCAAGGGATTTCACGTGATAATCCTCAGGAAACGTTACCTCGACATCCCGCTCTGCATCGGCGGTCATTCCCAGTAGTTTTTCCTCAAAACCTGAAATGAACGTTCCCGAGCCTATTTCGAGATGGAAGTTCTCGGCCTCCCCACCCTCAAAGGGTTCATCATTAATTGTTCCCTCAAAATCAATGTGAACCGTGTCCCCATTTTCCACCTTGCCATCTTCAACAGGGTTAATCTCCGCGTGTTCATTGCGGATGCGATCCACTTCCTTTTGGACCATCTCTTCATCCACGGGAAACTCTTTGTCCTGCAACTCTAATCCTGTGTATTCACCCAATTTTACCGTTGGTTTCACAGTGACCGTCGCCTTAAAAACAAGCGGCTCACCTGCCTGCAATTGAACCACATCGACAGAAGGTTGCGCTACAGGGAGAATGCCTGCTTCCGCCACAGCCTGCTCATAGGCGCGTGGCACCAGATAATCTAATGCATCTTGATAGAGTGACTCCACTCCAAAGCGTGACTCAAATATCTTTCGTGGCACCTTTCCCTTGCGAAAGCCAGGGACGGTAACCCCTTTTACCACTTTTTTAAAGGCCCAATCTAAAGCCTCAGTCAGCTGCTGTTTGTCAACTTCAACCTCTAGCACCCCGACGTTGGCATCCGTCTTCTCCCACTTTGCAGTCATTCACTTTCCTCCCCAACGCATTTCGACAAACGAAGACTCGCGTGCATATCCTAGTTCCGATTCGTCAACATTTGCCTCTGCAGTACAAGCTTTCTCATTATATCACGGAACTTTCCCCGTACAATGGATACAGTCCCGCCGAACATTTTACCTCGGCGGGCTGTCTGTGGTGAGGAAACATACCTCATCCTGGCGTCTCAGGAGGGACTCGAACCCCCGACCCACAGCTTAGAAGGCTGTTGCTCTATCCAGCTGAGCTACTGAGACATGGAGCGGGTGGCGGGAATCGAACCCGCGCTCTCAGCTTGGAAGGCTGGAGTTCTACCATTGAACTACACCCGCGTTCAATTAAGCAAAGAACGAGTCTAATGTGTCCTCAACAAACAGTGTAGACGATTTGCTCACGAGAATTCAAGTGGCTACCTTACATCACGTTCCTGAATCTGCAACGCGGCGTGGCAATACGACTTTTAGTACAGATCCAGCAATGTGTCCGTAAATGGTGACATGTGTCACACTAATATCCCAAGCATTTTCTGCGAAATTATCGAAAATTTCCACGAGGGCACAGGTCCGCTCACGGCGACCTCTTGGCTCAGATAGGCTACCTGGATTAAGAAACAACAGATTTCCATCCCAGATGGAATTTGCTTGATGTGTATGACCATAAACCGCAATTTGAGCTCCCCAGTCTTGCGCATGTTGTCTGAGTGTGTCAAGCCCTTCCTTCACCTTCAACATATGACCATGGGTGAGAAAAATGCGCGGACCGCCATCCAATACTCGCTCCAGTGGATACTCTACAGACACCAGATCCCAGTTTCCAGCCACGCCATAAATCGGCCAGTTCACCCTTGTACTGAGCCATTGCGCATCGGAAGATTCGTCCCCAGCGTGGAGGATTGCATCCAAAGGTTGGATACTTTTTACTGCCGTCAGAAGTTCATGGCGGTGACGATGAGTGTCACTGACAACACACAATCTCATAAGAACACCCCGCCCCACATCCGAAGTAACTGTTTCACAGCCACAGCTCGGTGCGATAAAGACTGTTTCCTGGCGGCACTCATTTGGCCAAATGTTCGACCTTCAGAAGGTAAATAAAACAGTGGGTCATAACCAAAGCCATTCTCGCCAATGGGGGCCGTGGTAATTATGCCCTCGACTTCTCCTTGAGCAAGCCAACCACGTCCAGCAGGATCCCACAGAGCCAACACACAAACAAATTTTGCCGTCCGCTCCTCCCACGGCACCAAAGCAAGGTCCTTAAGCAATTTCTCGTTGTTTGCAAAGGCATTAGAAGGTTCCCCAGCATAGCGAGCGGAAAGAACTCCAGGAGCGCCGGACAGCCTGTCCACGCACAACCCAGAATCATCGGCCAAAATCCAGCCCTGCACATGCCGACTGTAATATAGGGCCTTTTCCACCGCATTCGCAATGAAAGAACGGTCTCCTTCTGGTGCGTCCATAACTTCTTCAGGTAATGCTTGCAACGGTGTTCCTATGTTGTAAAACAGTTCCTCAAATTCTTTGATCTTATGTTGATTGTGGGATGCAATGTATAACATGTCACATCTCCATATTCTCACACAGATTCTGCACTTTCCGTGCCAATTCCAAGTGAGTCAATTAAAACGGACAATACCTGTCCATCTTCCACATTTAGTTGCAACCATTTCTGCAAAGCTTCCGTCATCCGTTGTGCAGACCCCGTGGTAAAAAACATGTCTCTTTCCGTATACTTCGTATTCCCCGCCACCAAACGCCACCGCTCTGTACGATGAAGCAACTGTTTTACTTCCATGGCCGTCTCTTCCGCCGACGAAATCAATCGAACTTGCGGACCCATAACTTGCAAAATTAGTTTTTGCAAGTGTGGGTAATGTGTGCATCCGAGAATCAAAGTGTCTACACCCAAACCTCTCATAGGTGCAAGATTTTCCGCCACTGTTTGATACGCCACATTGCCCTCCCACAAACCCGCCTCCACCAAGGGAACAAAATCCGGACAAGCCAAACTGGAAACCGTGAGATTAGGGTTGGAATCCTGCACCGCGCGTTGATACGCGCCACTATGCACTGTCAAAGATGTCCCAATCACCCCCACGTGATGAGATTCTTGTGCTGCGACAGCTGCTCTCGCTCCAGGTTCTATGACACCAATAACGGGTACGTCATAGCGTGCTTGCAATAAAGGTAAAGCAGCTGAAGTTGCGGTATTACAGGCTACCACCAACATTTTTACACCCTGATTATATAAAAAGTCACAAACTTCAATTGAAAAGGTCTGAACTTCAGACATGCTCCGATCACCATAAGGGCAACGGGCCGTATCGCCGAAATAAAGAATTCGTTCGTCAGGAAGTCTTTTTCGCATTTCGGCAACCACCGTCAGTCCACCAATTCCAGAATCCATGACACCAATCGGTAAATTTCTTACAAGTGTCATTCCCTCGCCCCATCTAGCTTACTAAAGTACTGAACCATTACCAAAATATGAGCATGATTGACAAATTATCAATATACCCATTATAAGCAAAAGTAAAAAGCACGACCGTGCGGTCCGCCCCGTCATGCGTTTACGCCACACAGTCGGACCGCTCAGTGATTGTCAAGGTCAGTCGTGTTACTGTAAAGCGGATAAAAGTAATTTGTCGTTGAGCATTGTAACACCCACCCAATGGAAACTCAATGGGGTTGCTCCACGTACAATTTGGGGGAAGCCAAGTTTTACTTTTAAATTGCAGCCACCACTTCAGATTCTCAACTCGCCGAGCCGCACTAATTCGATGACAGCCTGGGATCGACCTTTGACATTAAGCTTTTTCATTACATTTGAGATGTGGTTACGAACGGTTTTCTCACTGACAAACAACTGGGCTGCAATCTCCTTGGTTGTTTTATCCTGTACAAGGAGTTCAAATACTTCTTTTTCTCGGTGAGTCAAGATGGATTTGTTCCGCAATAGGTTCCCGGTAGACATTCTTTATCCCTCCTTGTCGATCGGCCTACAAGAATGGGATACAGTCAGGGTATAGTATGTCAGTCCGTTAGCCCGTGTGCCCCTTCATTAAAACATAGGCCAGCTCAGTCAGGAGTGGAAATCGTTTGTAAAACCAAATTTGAGGAATTCTCTGCAGCCTCTTTCAAGAATTCAGTGAATGACCTTTGCGACTCTTGTCCTGCAATGTCCGACAGTGCCCGAATGGCGAGAAATTTGGTACCAAAGTGGTGGCACACCTGCGCAATCGCCGCACCCTCCATTTCAACAGCTACGGCCTGTGGCCAATGTTCTTGCAAATATGCAATCTTTACTGGATCATCCATGAATTGATCTCCAGACAGTAGCAGACCTTGGTGGACACTTGGGGTCATTTTTTGAGCTGCGTCCAATGCCTGTGCAAACAAAAAGTTGTCCACATGATAGCTCACAGGTTCGCCAGGAACTTGTCCCAATTGGTACCCAAAGGTAGTAACATTCACATCGTGATACTGAATTGTGGTGGCGAGAACAATATCTCCCACTTTAAATTTAGATTGCAAGCCGCCCGCAGAACCTGTGTTGATAACCACATCCGGTGCGTAAACCTGATGTAATAGGGTGGTGGCTAAGGCTGCGTTAACCTTACCAATCCCCGATTGCAGCAAAATCACTTCAGAGTTAGCAAATTGTCCACGAAAAAAAGAAACGCCTGCGATGGCAGGTTGTTCGACTGCACATATGTGGTCTCGTAAAAGATCCATTTCTTCTTTCATCGCTGCCACCACGGCAAACACAGTATTATCCACCCTTTCGATAACGCACCCATCCGCAAAGTCCTGCCGATTCAAATGGCGGTGAGGACAGGTTTCCCGGGCCTCACCGCCAAACTCTTGCAACAGCAACAATTCTAAATCTCATTGCAGCAGGCACATGACTCTAATCAAAAATTTTACACCAAATTCATACAGTTCTCGCTTGGCTACCTCTTCAACCAGGCACCCATCGCGTGGTAAGTAACTTGGCGATTCATTGCTGCAATAGAAGTGGTCAAGGGAATTCCCTTCGGGCACACCTCTACACAATTTTGAGCATTCCCACATTCATGAATACCGCCTTCGCCCATAAGTGCGTCGAGACGGTCTTCTCGATTCATCTTTCCAGTAGGATGTTCATTGAACAAACGAGCCTGTGAGAGCGCAAAGGGTCCAATAAACGAAGTTCTATCATTCACATTTGGACATGCCTCGACACAAGCACCGCACGTAAAACACCGCGACAGCTCATATGCCCATTGGCGATCCTTTTCCGCCATTCGCGGACCTGAACCCAGGTTATAGGTGCCATCAATAGGAATCCAAGCTTTGACCCGCTTCAAGGCTTCAAACATCCGACCTCTATCTACCATTAGATCCCTAATAACGGGAAACGTCCGCATAGGCTTAATTTCAATCGGTTGTTCTAACTTGTCCACCAACGCCGTGCAAGCTTGGCGTGGTTTGCCATTAATATTCATGGTACAAATTCCACAAACCTCTTCTAAACAGTTCATTTCCCAAATTACTGGTGTCACAGGTCTCCCATTTTCATCTACAGGGTTGGACCGAATTTCCATTAAGCAGCTAATAACATTCATCCCAGGTGTGTAGGGAATCGCAAAATCCTGCATGTAGGCTGCCGTCTCCGGTCCGTCTTGACGCTGAATTTTCAGGTGCACAAACTTTTGCTGGCCATTACTTTCAGTTTGCCCAGTAGTCGATTGTCCCTGCTGTGTTGCGACTTCTGTCATTGCTCAGTCGCCTCCTTCGCCACAGCGTAGTTCCGCGTACGCGGAGGAATCAAAGAAACGTCAACATCCTCATATTCAATCTTCGGTCCGTTTGGAGTCCAGGAAGCTTTGGTGGTTTTTAAGAAATGTTCATCATCCCGTTCCGGAAAGTCAGGTTTATAGTGCGTTCCCCGACTCTCATTGCGTAGGAAAGCTCCCCTCGCAATAGCCTGCGCCATCTGCAACATATTCCACAGATGCCTGGTAAACTGAGCAGTTTGATTTTCAATACGGGACTTATCAGAAACGCCAATGCGCTGGTACCTTTCCATCAATTCCGCAATCTTTTCTTCCGTTTTCAAAATTCTATCGTTATAGCGCACAACGGTAACATTGTCTGTCATTGTCTGGCCCAATTCCCGATGAATCTCATAAGGATTCTCCGGTCCATCCATTTTCAATATTCGCTCAAAGTTCTCTTCTTCTTCACGACGTTTATTATCATACAAAGAATCTGGCAGACTGTCCACAGATTTACGCAATCCGCGAATGTACTTGACAGCATTTGGACCTGCAATCATGCCCCCATAAATGCAGGAAAGCAAAGAATTAGCACCTAGTCGATTGGCTCCATGATACTGGTACTCTACTTCACCTGCCGCAAAGAGACCTGGAATATTTGTCTGTTGATTAATATCCACCCATATTCCACCCATGCTGTAATGCATGGCTGGAAAAATCCGCATGGGAACTTTTCTCGGATCATCTCCCACGAACTTCTCATAAATTTCTAGAATAGCTCCTAACTTAACGTTCAATTCCTCAGCAGGAATGTGTGAGACATCCAGATACACTTGATTTTTCCCATCAACACCCAAGCCTAAATCTACGCAAATATGAAAAATAGCTCGTGTAGCCACATCCCTCGGAACAAGGTTCCCATATTCAGGGTACATTTCCTCCAGGAAGTACCACGGTTTACCATCCTTGTAGGTCCACATTCGGCCGCCCTCGCCGCGTGCAGATTCTGACATTAAGCGAAGTTTATCATTCCCCGGAATTGCTGTTGGGTGAACCTGAATCATTTCCGGGTTGGCATAATATACTCCCTGTTGATATACGGACGATGCCGCAGAGCCTGTGTTAATCATTGAATTTGTACTCTTTCCGAATATCATGCCCAACCCGCCGGTGCAGAGAACCACCGCATCTGCACGGAAACTTTGAATTTCCATGTTCCGCAGGTCCTGCGCAGTAATACCACGGCATACACCCGCATCATCCAAAACCATACTGAGAAAGTCCCAACCCTCAAACTTCCGAACCAGACCTGCCACTTCAAATCGGCGTACTTGTTCGTCCAAAGCATATAACAACTGTTGCCCCGTGGAAGCACCCGCGAATGCTGTTCTATGGTGCTTTGTGCCTCCAAATCTGCGAAAGTCCAAAAGGCCTTCCGGTGTACGATTAAACATGACACCCATGCGATCCATGAGGTGGATAATTCCTGGTGCAGCCTCGCACATCCCTAAAATTTGCCTCTGATTAGCGAGAAAATCCCCACCGTATACCGTGTCATCAAAGTGTTCCCAAGGAGAGTCTCCCTCACCCTTGGTATTGACAGCCCCATTAATTCCACCCTGCGCACAGACGGAATGAGAACGCTTAACAGGGACAAGTGAAAACAGATCTACCGGCACACCGGCTTCCGCAATCTTAATGGTTGTCATCAAGCCGGCCAATCCACCGCCGACCACAATGATGCGCTGGTTACTCACCTGCGGCCCCTCCTCAACTTGCTGCGTGTGTAAATGCAATCAGGGCATCCACACCGACCCCAGCCAACACAATAAACAGAATCATCGTCACATAAGACATTACCCGTTGTGCCCGTTGGCCAACTGTAATACCCCAGTGAATAGAAAAAGACCACAGTCCGTTGGAAAAGTGGAATGTGGCTGCCACCGTACCAATAATCATAAACCAAAAGTAAGCAGGATTGCTAACGAGTTGATGCACCATTTCAAACGTTGGTGCTTTTCCAGAAAAACGTGTTGTCCAGAGATGGAAAACAATAAAAACAAAAGTAATGATGCCCGTGATGCGCTGAAGAATAAACATCACGTTGCGCCACCAGTGAAACTGACCAGAATTGTACCCCGATGTGAATGCCACGTACAGTCCGTACACTCCATGATAAATCAGCGGCACAAAAATGAAGAAAAACTCGATGAAGTGCAGAAAGGGAATGCCCTCAATTGTGGCTGCGGCACTGTTAAACGCTGCGGCTCCATTCGTCGCCATGGAGTTGGTAAACAGGTGTTCCAGTAAGAACAGTCCTACCGGGATAACGCCAGCCAACGTGTGCAGCCTGCGCAGAAGATATTGAGAGTGACCGTCTGCCTGTACCACGCAAATGCCTCCTTTCGCCCACCTATGCGGATGCCCCCGGGCGTATGTAATGGCAGCCAAATTCTCTGCCTGATTCATGGGCATCCGAGGTCCACAATTGATTGTACTGGTTAAGACATGTAGCGTCAAGAAATGTTACGGGAGAACACAGCTTTGTCAGTAGATTACTTTAGTTCATTTTTGTTGTAAATGAGTCACAATGGCGCGAGCCAAAGACTCCCCAATTCCTGCCTTTGCAAACTGTTCCAAGGAGGCAGTTTGTATGGCTGTTAGAGATCCAAAGTGCTGTAAAAGCCGCTTTCTACGGGCGGGTCCTATGCCAGGCACCTCCTCTAATCGTGACACCAGGGAATTCCGAGCGCGTACTTGACGATGAAAGGTGATGGCGAAGCGATGCACCTCATCCTGGATACGTTCCAGCAAATAGAAGGCTGGCGAATGACGCTCTATTCGGACAGGTTCCGGCTCGTCGCGATAGAACAAGTGACTTGTTTTATGATGAATGTCTTTTGCTAACCCACATATAGGCATATCGAGGTCCAACTCATTTTCCAATACGTCCATTACAGCAGCAATGTGAGCCCTCCCCCCATCAATGACAATTAAATCTGGCAACTGTCCCTTTTCACGCAATATGCGGGCATAACGTCGTCGGACCACCTCGCGCATAGAAGCATAATCATTCGCCCCCTGCACCGTTCGAATCTTGTATTTTCGGTACTGTTCCTTCGCGGGTTTTCCATCGACAAATACAGCCAAAGCAGCCACCGGATCCGTCCCTTGAATATTTGAGTTATCAAACATTTCAATCCGATGTGGTGCTGAAATTCCTAAAATTTCACCCAAATCTAAAACAGCGCCCAGTGTGCGATCCATGTGCTGATCCATCAAAAGAAGACGTTCTGTCAAAGCTATTCGGGCATTTTCAGTGGCCAGTTCAACTAATTGTCGCTTCGGTCCCCGTTGCGGATGCAGGCACTTGGCGGACAGCCACTGCGATAGCGCATCGCTGACCACGCCTTGAGGCAATAGTACTTCTTTCGGCACAAGTCCCTGTCCATAGTAAAACTGTTCTACATAGGATATAAAATCCTCTGCAGGATCTCCGAAGTGTTGCATAATGTCGACAGACCGCTCAATGACCTTACCCACTCGAACATAAAATACCTGAACACACAATAGGCCCCTATCCACTTGATAGCCAAACACATCCCTATCCACGAGATCCAGATTGGTGACTTTTTGACTCTCCATTAATTGCCCAATATGGCGAATTAAATCTCGAAGTTCCTTGGCTCGTTCAAAATTCAATTGCTGTGCCTCGTCCTGCATTTGTTGTTGCAGTCGGAGCACGATTTCCTTATGACCACCATTCAGAAAATCCGTGATTTCCTTGGCTATAGCTTCATATTTTTCAGGTTCTACGACAAATTCACAAGGGGCCATGCACTGTCCAATATGATAATATAAGCAGGCTTGTTTTTTTAATTTTCGACACTTTCGCAAAGGATACAATCGTTCCAACAAACGTTTCGTATCGGTGGCCGCAGTGGCGTTGGGATAAGGGCCAAAATATTTAGCCTTATCCTTATGTACCTTGCGCACAATTTCCAAACGAGGGTGTTGCTCCTGCGTTAATTTGATATAGGGATAGGCCTTATCGTCTCGGAGCATAATGTTGTAAGTTGGGGTGTATTGCTTAATTAGGTTGCACTCCAACAGTAAAGCCTCGACCACGGTATCTGTGACAATGTACTCGAAGTCTGCGATGTGGCTTACTAATGTTTGGGTTTTTTTATCATGAGATCCGGTAAAATAAGACCGTACACGGTTGCGCAATGTCTTTGCTTTGCCGACGTAAATCACACTGCCCCGGCTGTCCTTCATCAGGTACACCCCTGGATGCGTTGGTAGCAGCCCCAATTTGCTACGTATCAGGTCGTTCATCTTATGACGACGCTCCTTGACAGGAATGTTAGTGTCTCTTAGCTGGGTTCTGCTACCACGAGTTGGGGCACTCCCTGTGTCACTTGAATCCACACAAGTCGGTCCTCGGAAACGGTAAAGTCACTCACAGTGCCATTCAGCGTATAGGCAGCACTTTGATCCAATCCTGCTGGGCTTGATACCTGCCCCATTAAAACCTGCCACTGTCGCTTGTCCCCGTTGGCTGGAGTTGTTTCCACCCACCACAATCGACCGCTGATACCTCGCAGTGCCCAGTGGGGTTGCCCATCCAGCGGTGGACCCGTGAGCTTAGTCAGTTGCCCATCCCAACTCAAAGAGTACCAGGTGGCTTTATCAGAAACACCTGGAGTTTGACCCACAATACCTTGAAATATCAGTTCTCCACTGCGTACCTCAGCGTCTGCCATCAGCCCAAAGGGTGCTGGAATTTGTACAGGCTTACCCAGCGCTTGTAAAGGGAGTTTGCCACGCAAGGTGTAGACACTAATGGGTAACCCCGATACCCCCGTATTCGATGTTGAGGTGTGGAACCCGTACTGTTCTACCAGGCGTCCACTCCCCACTGCAAGGGTCAACAAGTCCCTCCCCTTACTGAGTTCTAGCGACTGGACCAATCCGGCATGCTGTGTGGGCAAATACATTAAATAGACCTGCGTCACAGGCAATTCTTGAGGTGTTCCCGGTTGCCACCTAACCCATGTGACCATCCAGTCCCCAGTAATGCCCACTTGCCAATCTCCAACCGTCCAATCACTGTTTTCTGCAGTCGTTTTAGGATTGGTCAGCGGGGGAACCATGTCCATTTTACCCGCAGAAGTTTCATAACTTTCCAATGATTTACCCGAGGCACTATAAGGACATAAAGATAATTCAATGGAAGGCCAAGAACTAGTGGGTAAATGCAACTTGGCCAAATAAATTCCGTTGTCAGCGGCGGCAATATGATTTAGGGGAATCGCGTCCGCTGTATTGCTGAGTCGAAACTGTGCAATGATGTTCACAGGCAAATTTCGTAAGGTCTGTGGTAATCCCTTCACAGCCTCATTTGCTGTCGTTCCTATCGTAATGCCTTTTTGTTCCTGATGCCATCCGTCAATGCCATACCCTGTTAGCCCTGCACCCAAGGCAATCAATGCCGCAAAGACAAAACGCACTCCGTTAGATCCCATCTGCCTTTTTTCCGCCGCCACCATCGCTGCGGCCGCAGTCACCAACTGACGAATGCGGTTTTGCACCGCTTGCCCCACATAAATATGGACGGCTTCTCGCATCAATGCCTCTTTGTGTGCATCTAGAACCCCCGCAATGGTGGACCAGGACTCATTTCCCTTATCAATCCATCCCAAGGCCTCCGCGCTTTCCCCTAATCGGCGATGTATCCAACGATCTGGCAGCAACAAAATGCGCGTCATTTCTAACGTACTACACCCACAGATTGAATACAGCAGTAACGGGGCTTTCAACTCAATCTGTAAGGCGCTGACATCCACCAAACGGACACCATTGCAGGTTTTCTGTGCGAATACATCTTTCCCCAATTTCTCTGCATGCTGCCCATCCCAGCCCCGATACATCCGTAGAATCGCTGCAAACAGCGCATTGCGGGCGCCACTATACCTGTGTTGGTCTGTGGCAAGGCGCCGATAAGTGTCCACACACGTGGAATAGACCAAGTCCTGCGCTAAGGACAACTCCCCGGTTAATCCGTAGGCAAATCGCAGTCCATCCACACCATACTGTTCCCAAATTTTTTGCACTTGTTGCTGTTGCTCAGACCAGGACTTTCCCACGAACCTCACCTCACCAATGACTAAAGGTTACGACCCGTCGTCCATCTGTGCAACTGTCCAATGCACAAAAAGAAAATTAAGCGAAATAAAAGCAGAGCGACCTCTGCGAAAGCCGCTCTGCTAGCTTGGTGGGCCATGAAGGAATCGAACCTTCAACCTGCCGATTAAGAGTCGGATGCTCTGCCAATTGAGCTAATGACCCATATAGTGACCCTACGGGGATTCGAACCCCGATTACCGCCGTGAGAGGGCGACGTCCTAACCATTAGACGATAGGGCCTTTGGCTGCCGGACTAGGACTCGAACCTAGACTAACTGATTCAGAGTCAGTCGTGCTACCATTACACCATCCGGCATTGCCCGCCGACAATTGAAGAGTATACAGGGATTTATTTTGCTTGTCAACGCGCCTATAGGCCGCCCTCCGATAACATGCCCCCCCATGGTTTACAGACACCCCCCACAACACTAGATAAGAATTTTGCTTAGACTTTCAGCTCAACTTGTTGACCTATCCAATCTGCCGCGGCCAACAGTCGTTGTCGACATTCCACACGGCCCAGCACAGCCATCATATCAAATAACCCTGGCCCCGTCGTCAGACCGGAAAGTGAGAGACGAGTGGGATGAATTAACTCTCCTCCTTTAAGTCCTTGCTGTGCAATAAAACGGCGAAAAACACGTTCAATGGTATGGGCTGTGAACGGCACCGCATCTTGCAAAATGTCGGCCGTTCGCCGGAGATGCTCTTGCGTACTCGGAGCTGTAAAGTGTTTACGTACCCCTTTGACATCATACTGCATGGGGGCGGAAAAATAATAAGCCACTCCGTCCTGTAAGTCTTGCAAATTGTGACTTCTTTCTTGCATCACTACTATTACACTGCGCAACCATGCCAACTGTTCGCGATTAGGATTTGCAATTGTCCAATGTCTGCCTAGCCAAGCTTCCCAAACAAGCGCCAGCAAGTAATCCGGACTGGCTGAATGAATGTAATGTGAATTGACCCACGCCAATTTTTTAACATCATATATGGCCGCATGTTTCGTCACTTTGCGCAGGTCAAACAACTCAATAGCTTGTTCTACCTCGACCAATTCTTTATCTTCTCCTGGAGAAAAACCCAACAACAGTAAATAGTTAATTAAGGCCTCTGGTAAAATTCCCGCCATCCGGTACTCGTCTACACTAGTCGCACCGTGACGCTTACTGAGCTTACTGCGGTCAGGTGCCAAAATCATTGGAATATGAGCAAATTGTGGAATGGGGGCACCCAAAGCTTGAAACATTGCAATATGCCGCGGCGTGTTGGACAGGTGCTCGTCGGCCCTAATAATATGGGTGATACCCATTTTATAGTCATCGACACAGCTTGCAAAATGATAAGTGGGTGTGCCGTCAGCCTTCCAGACAATAAAATCATCAATTTCTTCGTTGTTAAATACCACCTCCCCGCGAATCATATCACTCACAACTGTACTCCCGGACTTTGGAGCACGTAATCGGTATACTGCTGTTTTCCCGGCGGCCAGTTCATACTCTTGCTGTTCCCGAGTTAACTGCCGACAATGTCCAGAATAGTGGGGTGTACGTCCATCCTTCTGAGCTTTTTCCCGTTCTGCCAGCAACTGTTCTTGCGTACAAAAGCAGGGATAGACTTTGTCCTCGGCAAGCAACCGCTGCAACTCTTCACGATACAGGGCTAATCGCTCCGACTGACGATAGGGACCAAACTCGCCACCGATTTCCGGGCCTTCATCCCAACTTAATCCAAGCCAACGGAAGCTGTCAATAATTTGCTGGTATGACGCTTCAGACGATCGAGAAGTGTCCGTATCGTCAATTCGCAAAACGAACGTTCCACCACTTTTGCGGGCAAATAACCAGTTAAAATACGCAGTGCGCGCACCGCCTATATGTAAGGCACCCGTCGGACTAGGTGCGAAACGCACCCGCACACGTTGTTCAATCATGTCTTCAAAACCCCTTTCAAATCACCATTGCCCCGTACATGTGACAAAAAATCGGTATAATCTCACCGCCATTCATCCAATCCTACCAGAGACAGCCGGCAGCCCTCTCGCTGACGGTGAAGTCATCCTAGTTCACATCCAAATAAAGGACGTGATTTTATATGGATAACCATCCACACGATAACGCCTCTCGCCGCCGTGTCAAGTTCAAACCTTCTGGTTCATATAATCCAGGACCCGTTTTGAACTTAATACCCTTGTCCAACGAGTTGTCATACGTGCGCGCGCAGCACAACGACTTGATGTTAGAAGAATTTCCAGAAGGTCCCTACGGAGCCCCAGAACCAACTACATTAGGCAAATCTTCACCATGGGAAGTCGGCCAAGCTGTGGTTTCCCCGTATTGGGACCAAAACCCAGTGGAGACGAATCGCAAGCGTCCTGCACACGAACGACCCTTTGAATCCCGCAGCGAAGGATCCATTGAGGGGCAAAACTAATAAAAACTTTTAAAGTGGCTGCTGGCGCTGTATGTGGGAACACATGCAACGCCTTCACCTCCAAATAATTATCTGAGATTTCCATGTATTATCTCAAGTTCAAATTCACGCTTGCCCTTTGGGTATTTCAGTGTAACCGCTGCAATCTGTACAAGTCTGTCTGATTACACCTGTAGTATTTTCCCCAAAGACTCCACGCAGAACTGATTTTCTTCCTCCGTTCCAAACGTTACACGGATGTAGTCTTCGACACCGGGGAATCCTGTGCGAACCATGATTCCATAAGTCATCAGTGCCTCCGTAGTTTCCCGCCCAGCACCAGTATGCAATAAAATAAAGTTTGCCTCACCTAAGATAGCCTCAATTCCAAGTCGGTGGGCCTGCTGTAAGTAATACTCCCGGCTTTGCGCAGCATGCAACCGCGAAGCCTGTTGATGGGCCACATCCCCGAGGGCTGCAGCAGCCGCACGCTGTGCCACCCGATTGACGTTAAAAGGTTCACGAACACGGTTTACAAACTCCCACAATTCTGTGCTTGCCAAGCCATAGCCAACCCGGAGTCCAGCCAGCCCGTACAACTTGGAAAAAGTGTGTAGGCAAACCACTCGTGGGTCATTGAGTAACGCAGGCGTCTCTATCACCCTGTCGGGTCTGCTGGCGTAGTCGTTGTAAGCCAAGTCCAAAACCAAGACAGCAGTGGCAGGCATGCCCTGGAGGAGCCGTTCTGCCTGTACCATGGTGAGCAGTGTGGCCGTAGGGTTATTCGGAGAACAAACGTATATCAGTTTGGTACGGGGGGTTACTGCTGCAAGCATGGCCTCCACGTCATATGAAAAGTCTTGGCGCAAAGGTACATGTTTCACTTTTGCTCGCATGATGGCCGCGCCAAAGGCATACTGAGAAAATGAAGGAATTGGCATAATCACCTCGTCCCCCGGATTAAGAAACGTCTCAGACAACAACTTAATCAAGTCATCGGATCCATTGCCTACCATCACCTGTGCTGTAGAAACGTGGTGAAATTCAGCAATGACTTCTCTTAACAGGCCACTACTGCCATCTGGGTAATGGTGAATTGTGGAGAGTTCCTCGCGTACCGCTTGCAAGGCCAAAGGTGAAGGCCCCAAAGCGTTCTCATTCGCATTGAGCTTCACAATTTTCTGTAGCCCGTATTGAAGTTTGAGTTCATCATCCGTTAACCCCGGGACATAGGGCTGTATTTCAGAAATTCCGGGACGAACCTGGTTTGCGATTGGCGCCATGCGGTATCCTCTCCCCTGCCATGTTCCGTTGGTGCAGTTTTACACTGTGGGAGGACTGTGACGAGAGCCTTCTCCGCCTTGTTTCTTCACCATCGGGTGTTAAAATAAGATTCTACGGGCATTTTAGCACAGTTTGTGAACCTCTGACACGCAGCTACATGGGGTTCAGAAAGAAGGTTGATTCTTTGGTACACACCGCAATTCCAGACAAGCCGACCCTCCAAGATGTTCAGCAAGCGCAACAAATTTTAAAATCCGTGGTCAAACGCACGCCTTTAGACGCTTCAAAAACATTTTCCTTATTGTCACATCAAGAAGTGTATTTGAAACTCGAAAATTTACAAACAACGGGTTCTTTCAAAATTCGAGGTGCCTATTATAAAATATCCAACTTGCCTGACCAAGAACTGCAACATGGCGTCATTGCCGCCTCTGCAGGAAATCACGCACAAGGCGTCGCTTTGGCGGCCCAGCTCAGACAGACACCCTGCACCATTGTCATGCCGGAAAACGCTAGTCTAGCAAAAATTGCCGCCACGCAGGCCTATGGGGCTAAAGTGGTGCTTCAAGGGAACTCGTACGATGAATCTTACGAACACGCCCGCATGCTTCAGCATAAATTTGGCTACACCTTTGTCCATGCTTTCGACGATCCCGACGTCATTGCAGGTCAAGGAACGGTTGGACTGGAAATTTTAGAACAACTTCCTACCGTCAATGCTGTTGTTGTTCCCATTGGAGGTGGGGGTCTGGCCGCTGGCGTAGCAATTGCCATCAAATCACTGCGGCCCGACGTGTTGGTCTTTGGAGTCCAAGCAGCCGCAATCCCCGCCTTTGCACAAGCCTTTCAAACGGGTCAATTGACTTCTTTACCCGCTGCCGCCACCATTGCAGATGGAATAGCTGTGCGCATGCCTGGTCAGCTCACTTTTCAATTGGTAAAATCCTACCTGGACGGAATTATAACTGTGGAGGAAGAAGAAATTTACAGAACCCTGGTTTTGCTTCTGGAACGCAGTAAACTCGTGGTAGAAGGGGCTGCTGGGGCAGCCTTGGCTGCCTGCATAGCACAAAAAATCCCACCTAACTTAGGTCAAGTTGCGGTCGTTCTGTCAGGAGGGAACATTGACATCACGCTATTGTCACGTCTGATTGAACACGGCCTTGTAGAATCTGGTCGGTATCTCCGACTTGCCGTGCAGCTGGCGGATAGACCAGGTGCGCTACGCGATCTGTTGGATGGCATTGTTCCTCTTGGAGCAAACGTATTGTCGATTACTCACCGTCGAATTGGTGCCAAAATTTTACTTGGACAGACTGAAGTGGAGATTGACTTGGAAACTCGCGATGCCCATCACATTCAACAAATTTTAAAAGTACTTCAAGAAAAACATTATAAACCATCTCTACGAGATTGAGCGGGAAACGGTGGGACAGGGGGCTGCTGAGAAACTGACGGATGTTCCACTCCGTTAGACTGGCCCAACCCTGCAGACAGGACAAATTTCAGTCCTTCTTCGACACTTAAATTGCAGGGTTGGATACGCCTTCGTTCCACCATCACCGTGACCCCTGCAAATTGGAAAGCGAAGGGAAGGAAAACAGCAACCCTATCCCCATCAGGATCTAAGGAAGTAGGTAACATCTCCTGGGTCAAAAAACCTAATGCGAGACTGTGCTCGTCAGGCCAGGGAACCAGCACCACTCGTTGAAAGCCACGGTGATGTCCTAACACGTTGTTGACGATTTCTTTGACTAAAGTGTATAAAGAACGAACAAGGGGGATATGAGAAAACATCAGGTCTAGCCATGTAATAATTCTACGACTGATATAGGTTCGCGTGAGAATCCCCAAAGCCGTGATGCCCAGCATGACCATGACAAATCCCAGTCCGGGAACTGTAATTCCCAACCAGCTCTCCATGAGGTTACCAAACCATCCGTCTACCCACTCCACCACCGACACAACAACCCAAATTACCAAAGCAAAAGGTAAAATTGTAGCCAAACCAACGCCAAAGTATTTTGCAATTCTTGAAATCATTTTCTCACCCTATCTAATGGAAATTCATCTATTCACTATGTTAAATACGCCAATTCACCACTCCTAGCCAATCCCTGAAATGTTAAAAAACCCGACGGCCATAACAAGATAGGCCCCGACGGCCATGGCTCCCTCTAACCAGTTGGATTCACCATCCATCATTAACAGAGTAACCAGTAATACGGCGGCGCCCATACTCGCCAGTTCCGGTCCAGTGAACAGCAGTGGCATGGGATGATGAACCAACAAACTGGTGGCAAAAAGAATGGGGGCTACAAACATGGCGACTTGTAGGCTGCTGCCCACCGCAATTTCTAAAGACAATTCCATGTGATTTCGCCATGCCATCCACACGGCTGAAGCGTGTTCTGCAGCATTCCCAACAATCGCAATTACAATCACCCCGAGAAACATTTCACTCCATCCAAGGACATGACCGAACTCGTTAATACTGCCCACCAGCCATTCACTCTCAATGCCCACCAGTACGGTGGCCACGGACAATCGAAGCACGGCAGACCAAGGTACGGTACGAGTGATCTTTATCCCCCCACGCTGTTCAGAAAAATCTCCTCCCACCGAAGTAGTAACCAACATACGGTGTGTGAATAAAGCGAAGTAAAGCCCTGAGAGATAAAGAACGAACGATACGACGGCGGCCACTGCTGCCAGAGTAGACTGTTTTCCCGCCACACCCAGAACAAAAAATCGGGGCAAGATAAAAGCCACAAATACGCTCATCAGTAATAAGGATGCATTGTTTCGAGCAGCCCGGATATTGAATGTTTGAATAGGATGACGTATGCCACCCACAAAAAAACTAACACCCAGCACAAACAGCAAATTACCCAGTATGGAACCCGTAATAGATGCCTTCACCAGAGTTGTCAAGCCGTTCTTTAATGCAAGAATGCCAATGATGAGCTCCACGGCGTTACCGAATGTTGCCGAGATTAATCCTCCAATCCGTGGACCTGCAAATTCCGCAATATCTTCTGTAGATTTACCCATAACCCCGGCTAAAGGAATGATGACCAAACAACTGGTTATAAACACCCATACCATAGACAAATGGAAAAACTCCGTAATAGCGCTCAATAAAACCAGGACGACAAGGATAGGTACTGTCCACTTATACACACAATTTCGCCGGTCTGCGCGGGTTTGCATTCACAAAACTCGCATGCTATTCCGCAAAGTGGGCCCGGCTCCTCCTCTCATGACGGGAACGACACAAGTTTCAGGTTCATTTTATCAAGCAATTATGACAGTAGAACCTGCCCCATCTTTTTCAATGAGCCCCCCGCCCACATGGACAGTCCAGTCCCTAACCATCCCAAAATCAACAATACCCACTCAGCAACAATCATAAAATGTCCAATCCGAATCCATAAAAAGGCATTGAGTAAAGCATATAAGCTAGGAGCCACCCAAATTCTTCGAAATATCATGTGAAACGTCAACCCAAAACTGAATGTTGCCGCGAGGTCAAGAACCGCCAACATCAGCCAAAAGCTAATCATTTGCCTTTCCCCTTTGTGTCTCTTTTATCAAAACCTCTTTTGTTAAAACCTCAAATTGAGGTTGGCCAAAACTTTATGATTTAAACCGAAAAAAAGACACGTTATTTAAATCAAGCCAGCAAAACAGCAACCCATTTCTTCCTGTACCCATCAGTGACGGAAAACAGGAACTCTTTTCTCAATAAAGGCAGACACTCCCTCCCTTGCATCCTCCGTCCTAAAGGCCTCCCCAAACAGTTGCGCTTCCAGGTGCAGCCCGTCTGTCAAGGGCAGGTCCAATCCCTCATTCATGGCCAGTTTTGCCCGCGCCAAAGCCACTTGACTCTGTTGCGCAAACGGTTGAACCCATGCGCGCGCTGCTTGAAGTCCATCGCCTGTGGCTACAACACGGTTGACTAAACCCACAGACAAAGCCTGCTGTGCCCCTATGGAATCCCCAGAAAAAATCATCTCTTTGGCCCGAGACAAACCTATCAAGCGCGGGAGCCGCTGGGTTCCCCCTGCACCTGGAAAAACCCCCAATTTAATTTCCGGGAAACCCAACTGCGCGTGAGCTTCGGCAATCCGAAAATCACATGCTAAAGCGAGTTCCAAGCCACCGCCAAGAGTGAGGCCGTTCAACACTGATACGGTTGGTTTGCTGAGATTTGCAAGCTCTGTCATGACCTCGTCAAATAGCTGTGCCATGTTTTCAGCGTTGTCATTTTTAATATAGGAAGGGAACTCCTTGATGTCGGCACCTGCCATGAAAGCTTTGCTGCCAACTCCTGTAACAAGCACAGCAAAAATATATGATTGTCCAGACACCCACGCTACCGCTTCGCGTATCTTGTGAGCCATAGCGATACTCAGCACATTCAACGGAGGATTATCGAGTAGCAAAGTTGCAAGCCCATCGTTCACTTCGATACGAACCGTGGTCATCCGTATTCACACCTTCCTTCTTGTACGCTGTACACCTCTTAACACGACTACATGTATACTTTCACAGGTCTTTAACTGTCAATAGTGTTTCCATTCATCTGGGTCTGAAGGTGGGGCAGGATGGCGAACGCGCCGTATCCAGCGAGTCACATACCTCCCGACTAAAAGTGCAGCACATCCCCCAATGACAATCCACTCAGCCAGGCGAAGGTGTGGAACGTTCCAATGTTTAGAAATCCAGTCACTTAAGGACCAAGCCATAATTGCAATGGATGCAATCATCCAATCAGGAAATACCGAATTCATTTAGAACCGCCCATTTCCAATTAGAGTGCATGTCCTAAATCTTTAGGACTAACGACAGGACTAACGACCTGTGTCACAGACAAAAGCGAGTTTAATACTCCGCAATAAAATAGTGTGTGCTACTGACAAGCCCATAGACTGCACATCACTGCCATGGAATGTCCTCCCAAAATGACATGAATTCAATTTATTATACCATCATTCGTCTACAAGCGGACAGGGACTGCAAACAAACGAAACCCCACCGCTGCTCACCACCAATAGCCCACTCCAGCCTCCAGAGACCACCCATCCAACCAGTCTGGATGGGGTGTGGGCAGGTAGTAATAGGGCATCAGCCCAGGATAAGATTGCGTAAAAGACAGCGTGTCCCAGCGGATTGGGATGACCATCAGAGTAGGCAATCTAGCGTCTTGACCCTGCCAGTAGACACTAGTAGCGGGTTGTGCCCATAACCAGAAAAACGATTCATCTTCAGGCCCGAACGGGTCTATACTCAACCATCCAACATCGTGGGGTATTCCCCACGTCCAGTCCCGGCCAGTCTCCTTACCCCAAATCCGTGCCACCGGTTTTCCCTCCTGCCATCCTCGGTGGTACAGTATACGAGACTCTTGGGTAAGGCGTTCCCATCCTGCACAGCTCAAGTCAACGCGCATTTTTGTTACATCTAGTTAGCTTTTATCCTCAACATTTTTTTCTAAAATTTCTACCACTCTGTGCAAAATTCTCATGAAGTCACGAGCATCTTGTTCCCCGAGTTGATTAAGAATCTTTAGCATTCGCCCACTCCGAACACTACGGACCTCTGACAAACGACTTTTTCCAAGCAAAGTAATGGCAATATAGACCACACGTCTGTCCTCGTCCGAACGAGATCTCTCCACTAGGTTCATACGAACCAACTCATCACACACCTGTGTCACTGCCCCCGGACTGAGTCCGGAAACACGGGCGATATCTGAGGCCTTAGCATACTCCTTCGTATCCAAAAAGCGCAGAATAAACACTTGGCTTGCTGTCAATCCCAAAAACTTGTTAACCGACTGCATATGAACCACCCGCTGAAACCGGGCCATCAAATCTTCAAAGGTGTTAAACGGTTCTCGAGCCTCATTTTCTGTCATGTAACCCACTCCCAGATGTGGCCTGTCTTCATTTTAACAATCTAATATTTGTCTGTACAATCGTTTTCCTCCAACATCTATTCTTTGTTTGCCTTAACCCAGTAAATACTGTAAATATTGGCTAATTAACGTCGATTCATGTATCAAATAGACTTTTAGCTGACAAAGGCCGCCGTTTATAGGTATACTGAACGTGTATCCTGTCAAAATTTTTGTGACTTGAACCTGCTGTAACTTGAATCTGTCTATTGTGTCGTAAGGATGCTTTACTTAAGGGAGTGCGAAAAGAAACAATGAATCACTTCGATATGGAAGTATTTTATACAATAAATCATCTAGCCATCTACACACCCTGGTTAAACCCAATTATGATATTTTTTGCCAAATTTTCGCCTGAACTTTATGCAGGAATGTTTATCCTCACATGGTTTGCACTTCCCCGTTCAGATGGGAAGGCACGGCACGCCTTGGTTGTGTCTGTTTTTGCCGGAATTTTTGCGCTAGTTATCAATTTAATCATTGCCCACTTATGGTTCCGATCACGTCCATTTGCGGTTTTGCCTCCAGGTTCTGTAGATCAGTTGTTGGCTCACTCTGCTAATTCATCCTTCCCCAGCGACCACACAGCCGGAAGTTTTGGATTTGCTGCGGCTGCCTGGGGTAACAATCGGCACTGGGTGAGCTATCCCTTTACCTCACTAGCAATCCTTGTCATGGTGGCGAGGGTCTACTGTGGATTGCACTGGCCCACAGATGTCATTGCGGGGATGGTGATTGGCATCATCGCCGGGCGGAGTGTTTGGTTACTCTCGCGCGTTATTTATCCCATCACCACCATGGGATTACGGCTCTTTCACTACGGACCCTACCACAGACTGCTCACTTCAACCCATCACACCCAAGTCTGAACGAAAAGTTCAGGTTGAACAAAAGTGATTGGGGGTCTAGAACAGCCAGGCGGTTCTGCATTTCGCACATTTCACAAAAACAAGCAGCATCCTGAGAGCCCATGGGGCTTTCTAGGCGCTGCTTGTTTTTGCGGACCTATCCAGAAAAAGTGTATCATGCACATTGAAACCCCATGTGATTAACAAAACCACTATTTACATTGGATGGGATGCAGGGCGTTGATTCAGTCTCATCAACCACTGTGTCACCGCACCTACCCCGATACACCACAGCATAATAAACAGCAACCAACCTACCACGGGAATATTGGTGAGCATCATAGCGACTGCCGCGCCAATCAACGCCTCTTGCCAACGCGATTGGGATTGTGCCTGGGGTCGATGGCGTAAAATCAACTTCCCCATCCACAAAGAAACGGCTGTCCAACCCATGATACCAAATACAAGATAAAGAACTGCGAATACCACGGCCACCGGCAGGGCCACCAGGGTTACGCTTAACAAAGTCATGATTGCAAGAAACACCAAAGAGAGCAGAAGCCCAATCCAGCCACTACGGTGTACTGACTGTCGCAATTGTCCTAACGGCACTTCCAACCAAGGCCGGAAAATGAACACTCCGCCAATGGGAAGGGTCACTAGGACTACACTAAAGGCCACCCATGCTCCCCACAAAATCAGCAACAAAACACCGCCTACCAAAAGACTGTTGCGAAATTGAGACGTCATGGAGACCGCATACACGGCATGTGTTTGCGCGCCCGGTTCAGTGCGAATGGACCCCCCCAGGTCAATGACCAAATCAGTATTAGAGTGTGCACCCAAAAGAAGGTCCCCATCAATCACCAGTACCGTATCCGTGACTTGACCATTTACGATAGCATTATGCCCCACAACCACCACATGATCTATTACTTTACCCTGCGGAATCACCGTAGGAGTAGGCTGTGTGGTCTCTGTATGAAGCGGATTTGTCGCCGCAAAAACAGTCTGCGTGCTTATTCCCAGCCCAACCAGCAGTAACCCCAAGAGTACTCCAGCGCCCAAAAGTAATCTGAGTGCCAAACTCCCATCAATTAGCCACCCTCTATTGGCTGACTTTTGCTCTTGCAACTTCTCACCCATTTCAACAGGGCCCCGCGCAAAGGTTGACATCATCCACTCACTCATTTCCCGTAGCTACGCCGGCGTATTTCTCATGATCTGGCGAATTCCATACACCCCCGTTACCGCCAGGAAAGTACAGACTACTCCAACCACAACCAACGTAGCCGTGTCGGTCAGGGCCCAGAGCATTGACATACCATGCACCAAGTGCCAAGTCAGGCGGGTAAATCGCCATACCACCTGTCCCCAAGGTGACATCACAAGTCCTACTTCGAACGCACTGACAATCGCCACTGCTACCAAAAGAATACCCAGCAAGCGGGTAATTTGTTGACGTTGACGCAAGGCGAAGACGTGCGTCCACACCCGTTCTTCAATATTTCCGGGAACAGGCCATTGATATACGGCCATTTGGTACCGTTTCGATACCTGTGACATGACAGCGAATTGCTGATGACAATGAGGACACGCCTGCAGATGGGCCTGCACCTGTACGGCCAATCCAGGTTCCAATTCACCATCCACATAGGCAGACAACCACATGTCTACTTCCTGGCAATTCATTCTGAATCCCCCCGTTCACCATCCCAAACGGAACGCAATTGCAAGCGGGCTGCATGTAACCGGGAACGTACTGTGCCTAACGGAATATCAAGCACATCGGCAATTTCTTTGTAGTCTAAGCCATCCAACTCCCTCAAAACCAGAATCACACGATGTTCTGGAGACAAGCGAGCCAGAGCCGCAGCCAAATCCAATGTAGTGTCTACCCTACCTGTGGGGTCTGGCACTGCCGCCGTGTAAAGCTTGTCTTCGTCCCTCACTGCGGCTTCAAAACGTTTCCTTTTCTGGAGTAAATTTAAGGAGGTGCGAACCGCAATGGTAGCAAGCCATGTAGGAAACGTGCGTTCCTCTTTCAAATTGCGCAGAGACGTAAATGCCTTTACAAAAGTTTCTTGCACTGCATCCTCTGCGTCCGGTCCCGGCCGAAGCACTCCTGCCGCCGTTCGATAGACATAGTGCTTGTAATTGCGAACCAAGGTGGTGAATGCCTCGGTGTCTCCACGTTTAGCGGCGCGGATTAACCTTAGGTCTTGTTCATCCAATAAGCACTCACCCCTGAAGTCGGGAAGAGTCCACTTACGACCCCTCCACAAAGCATAGTGTGTTTCCGTTCCGGTTTGGTTCACCCGGGAAATGTGGTGTCTGTGCAACGTGTCCTACGTGGATTCCAATTGCCCCATGATTGTGTCGACTTAAAGATGAGCGACTTAGTCCCGAGAGTCAAGTCTTATGCTAACACTTGCTGTATCCACACGCCTCACACTCATAACACCCACCCGTGCGCACCAGTGCATGCTGGTGACAATTGGGACAAAGGTCCTTGCCAATCCCATATGAGCGCAGTGATACCTTACTCGTTTCGTCGACGAATTCAACGGGCTGGCTACTCGACTCAGTCGTGGCCGTTTCCTCATCCTGAGCAAAATCCACACCGGTCTTACGCAGCGGAAACGTCTCGGAATGCTCAATGACAGCTTTCGCAATGGCGTCAGGCACAGAAGTAATCCGCCGATCCCCAAATCCAACGGCCGATTGGCCCCCGATACCGCTAAAGTGCTTGACCAATTCCGCTTCTTTGTTAGGATTGCGGGAATCTCGGAGATATAACGTGATGGCTCGCCCAAGTGCCTCATTGGCCGCGTACACATCACTGCCCGCTTTTCCAATGTTTACAAACATTTCCAATGCCACGTGTTCTTCTGGGTCATCGTTAATTGTAATGTAGGCCTTACCTAAGGGGGTTTCTTTGCGATATGTAGCCCCATACAGCACATCCGGGCGCTTTCTCGGGATATAGGGAACGAGATCAACACTCGTTGGCTGATGATCCGACCAAGAAGAAACAGTCTCCGCTGCAACATAAATTTTTTCTTGCTCCTGTGCGACATCTGTCGGCATTAGAGAAGTGGAAGAGTCCCTCAAATCCGTAGACTCAGTTTCATTCTCTGTCCAATCTAATTTGTCCTCTTTCAGGGACAACACCTGCTCGGACCGAGATCCGTCCCGATAAATGGTTATTCCCTTACACCCCAGATCGTAAGCCAAGTCATACAGGCGCAGGGTATTTTCCACCGTATAAGAATTGGGCGCATTACAGGTTTTAGAAATTGAACTGTCAATCCACCGCTGCAAAGCTCCTTGAACGCGCACGTGTGCTTCCGGTGTCAAATCCATAGCAGTTACAAACCACTTTGGCAATGAAACCTCCTCACTGTGTGACTCATAATACTCTGCAACCACGCTGGCGTGCTCTTCAAACATTCCCAACCGAGAGTTGCGAAAATAGCTCCAGGCATAATAGGGCTCACACCCCGTAGAACACCCCACCATGGTCCCCGTAGTACCTGTAGGTGCAATCGTCATGGTGGTGACATTACGTACTCCGTAGCGACGAATGGCTTCTGTTACATGGGGACGTTCTTGGGCCATCTGCATCATGTAACCGGACTGCAAAAATTTTTCTACATCAAAGGCTGGAAAGGATCCATTTTCTTTAGCCAATTCCACAGACTCCAGATAACACCACTCTGCCATCATGCCCATCAATACATCAATAAAGTGAACGGATTCTTCCGAGCCGTACAGAATGCCCAGATACAACAGTAAATCATGTAGCCCCATAATCCCCAAACCAATCCGTCGTTCACTCATCTGCGTCTGTCGATTTGCCGCGAATGGATAGTAGGTAGCATCAATCACTGCATCTTGAAAGCGAATCCCCGTGCGTGTGACATTTTCGAGCTCTTCCCATTTAATATGGTGAAGGAAAAACTCGGTCCGCTCCTGGTCAAAATACCGCTCCAGCCAACCGCGAATAATCTGCTTTTTTGTGGTATCCGCAAACTCTATCGTTTCGCCGGTATCGGCAAACCCTGTTGCAAACTGTTTCAACACGACGGCCCCTAAATTACAAATTCCATTTGCCGGCAGCGGCTGTTCCCCGCAGGGATTTGTGGCCACCAAGGGATTGTAATAATAGGAGTTAGACATGCGATTAGCTCGACCCAAAAATACCACGCCAGGTTCTGCAGACTTCCAGGCCGACGCCACCAAAGTATCCCACAACTCCTGGGCCGTCAGGGCTACAGTTGCCTGAAATGGTTTGTCCAACTCTAACCACTCGTCAAAATCCCCATTAAAATCCCGCCACAGTTCTTGAGGAACAAATCCAATTTCCCATTTTTCTCTTTTAGCCTTGGCCGCCATGAAAGTTTCGGACACCCCTACAGAAATATTAGCTCCGGTGATGACTCCCTCCACCTGCTTGGCTCGAATAAATTTCAGAATATCGGCATGCCGATCATTCAAAATAAGCATCAGCGCTCCCCTTCGTGAGCCTCCCTGAAGGGTTAACTGACAACCTACGCTCATGATTTCGCCGACTCCCACCGGACCAAATCCATCTCCAAACACCTGATTCCCCTTGTCGTACAAAAGTCCCCAGGAGAAGGCACCACTGGACCGTCCATTGACACCCCGCACATAACTATATCGAGGCCGCAAGGACGAAAGAACCACCGACACTCGTTTACCAGAAGCCATCCATTCCCACATGTCCCCTAAAGTTGATGCGATGGTACTGCGCTGATCCCCCGGGTAGAGTGTGGTGCCGAGCACCTCGTTAAGTACCAAGGCCCCACTGTGCACAATTCGGTCATACAGTTCCCGGGCAGAAACACTTGACAACCACTGCACCGGATGTCCCTGGGATAGCCAGTCCTCCAAACGACCCTTCCACAGCACATCGTATTGGTCCGCTGTGGTATCAGGAAACCCAAATTGCCAAGTGGCGTCCTCTTCAACGGCGCGTAAAAACTCTCGGTTGACCCGTACTACCTTCGTACTGTTAGGATAGACTGTGTTCAAAAAATCGTCTAAGTCCGCATGCCAAACGTCCATCACTAAGTTTAATTGCACTTGGCGAGGATTCACAGTCACATCTATGTAGTGGCCCTGTGGTGGGATACGAGACAAATTCATTCCAACACCGCCACTGCGGGCCTGAATTTCCAAAGTTTGCCCAAAAGACTCCGCATAATCTCGCATGGTGGGACCCACACTGGGAATTACGAAACAGTTGTAACTGGTGGTCTGCATCCCTGTTCCCAGTGAAGCGTTAATTCGACCGCCAGGGACATATTTCCATCCGCTCTGCAAGTCATAAAACTTTTCTTCCCAGTATTCCGGATTCTGTGTGACCTGTGCTGCTCCTCGTGCCACCCGACGCCACATTTCCCGCGGTGTCGTTTCCAGCAGAACATCTACCTGTTGTAAGGGCAACACCTCCTGGCTAGCATCCTTCAGTTCCACCGTCACCGTCTGACCGTCCACACCGATGGATACAACGCGAGCCAATTCATGGTAAGATCTTTTTTTATCTAATACAGCCACTACGAGGGATCCTACCTGCAGACCTTCTTTTTTAACATCCTTCAGTAAATAGCGGTCTGCTACAATGCGCTCGCCAGTACTTTGCAAGTGGTCTTCTTTCGTGAAGGGCAGCATGCTACTTTGTGTCGCATCCCTCATTTGAACCTTTATCCTTGCTTCCATTTTCCCACACCTTTCAACTAGTTTCCAGACGATTCCCGGAGTAGCTTTAATACTTCCTGTGCCAAAGTCTCCACATCTCGAAACTCCCGATATACACTGGCGAAGCGCACGTAAGCCACCCCATCTAGATTGCGCAGTGCCTCCATGACGCGTTCTCCAATCACCGCAGAGGAGACCTCCTGTTCATACTCCAAGCGCAATTCCTGAACCATTTGTTCTACAACTTGGCCAACCTGCTGTGCAGAAATTGGCCGTTTTTCACAGGCCTTTATGAGTCCCCTATACAATTTTTCATAGGAAAACTCCTCCCGTTTACCGTCTTTCTTGACTACCATTAAAGGTCGCAGTTCCACTCGTTCATAGGTGGTAAACCTGCGACCGCACGCCTCATTCGCACACTCCCTACGACGGCGAATGGTAGACCCGTCCTCGCCTGCTCTGGATTCAATGACCTTGGAACTATCATGACCACAGTAAGGGCAGCGCAATGAATTCACATCCTTAAACAAGCGAAAACTATATATAGTGTTTTCGCTCTATGGATTTTCATTATACACGCTATATGTCGGGAATAACAAGGCTGATTGAAAGTGTAGAGAGATGAAAGTGTGAAGGCATTAGAAGAGACTGGCTACAGAATCCCATACTTCGTCCGCCAGTGTGTTAGCCGTGGAACACATTGTCCCCGTCCGCACCTGAATGGTATAAACCCCAGCCTGCCGGCCACAAGCCAGGTCCGTGTCTGGGTTATCCCCAATCAGCAATACCTCATCCGGGGGTACCCCAATTTTTTGCAACGCATAATCCACAAAACCCGGATTCGGCTTGCCTACCACATAAGGGGTCACCCCGGTGGCCGCCGTAACAATGCTTCCCACAGCACCATTACCAGGAATGAATCCTTCCACCACGGGTACCTGCAAATCTGCATTGGTCAAGATGAACTCACCCAACCGATTTACCAAACGGCTAAACTGTGCCAATTGTTGATAAGTCACCTGACGATCGAGTCCCATGACAGCGGCTGAAAGCCCCTCATGAAAGCCTTCCTCTCGGGGGGAACAAGCCTGTAAGCCCACTTCTCGCAACGCGGTTTGCAACCCCAACTCACCAATGAACCCAACCGTATCTTCGCCAACCCTTTTCCGGATGTAGACCGCTGTTGCCTGTGCGGACGTACATACTTCTGTAGCCTTAGCGACAATCCCCATGGATTGTAGATGGCTCACCACCTGCAACGGCGTACGAGTCGCATTGTTGGTGAAAAATACTGGCTGAATTCCCTGTACCCGCAATCGATACACGAATTCCACAGCCCCAGGAATCACGCTGTTACCCCGATACAAAGTTCCATCCAAATCTAATAAAGCTGCACGCCAAACTCGCTGCCGATGCAATCCCTCCATGTTATTGCTCAAATGTCTGGAGGGGGTTAGTCTTCTGCGATTGAAAATCAACCCCTGGTTCCTGCCAGTTTGTACGTCGATTAACACATCGGGCCAGCACAAACAGCAGATCTGACAGTCGGTTGAGATATTTTTGCAAATCAGCGGATACGGTTTCCTGTCGGGACAGAGCCACCACCATGCGTTCAGCCCGCCGTGTCACCGTCCGAGTATGATGCAAAGCCGCCGCAGCAGGGTGCCCACCAGGCAATACAAATTGGTGGAGAGGGGTATTTTCACTCTCCACCCGATCTATTATTTGTTCCAACAGATTTACATCATCGGCAGTAATAAACAAACCGTCCCGTTTATCTTCCGGCGTTGCAAGGTCTCGACCCACGTCAAATAGATCCCGCTGCACCCGCGTCAAATAGGAATGCAAATCTACATATGAGGTTTCTTCCGGCAACAGGGCAATTGCCAAACCGATGCTGGAATTTGCCTCGTCCACCGTCCCGTAAGCCTGTACCCGCAGGGCATCTTTGTCCACTCGATGGCCGTAAATTAAACTGGTCTGGCCCGCATCCCCGGACCGCGTATAAATTTTCATGATGATCGCCTCACTCTGGCATCCTTTGCTTCCCCATAGTACCATGAAACCGAAACCCAAACAGCATCTTGGAGGCACACCCTAATGGACACATCCAAGGCGTTACCCATGCTTCCCATGTCTGCTCACGTCGTGCAAGTGCCCATCCCCGCGGCCACTCTACCCCCAGAGAGTGAAACCAATACCTATCTCATTTTAGATGCACATGTCGGAACGCGAGAGGCTGTACTAGTAGATGCCGGAAGCAGCAATCCACTGCATCTCCAGCGATTACTGGATCTTTTATCACAATTAGGAATCCGTCACGTCAAAGCCTTGGTTGCAACCCACTATCATCCAGACCACGTGTGTGGATTCCCAGCCTTGCAGGAGTTGTTACAGGCGCCTATTTTTGTTCATGAAGCGGATTTACAAGGAGCATTACAGGTATTTGCGTGCAGCAATGTTCACAGTCTGACTGTCTACCCCTTACCCGATGAACTGTCTGTGGGAAGCATTTCGTTGAAAATGCGCCACGCACCCGGTCATACCCATGGACATATTCACGTCGAAATTGCAGCCGATGCCGTAGTCCTCGTAGGAGACCATCTGTCTGGGTTGGGCACGGTGTGGATTGGCCCACCCGATGGCCACATGCAAACCTATTATGAAGCCTTAACGTCATTGATGGCAGGACCCTGGGAAGTCGCGGGGCCGGGACATGGTGCACCGTTGATGGACGTGCCACAGGCTGCACAAACATTGTTGGCCCGCCGTCATACCCGAGAAGAACAAATTCTCAGTTTACTGCAAGCAGGACCACAAAACCGTTTCTGGCTCACTCAGGCCATCTACTCCGCCACCGTGTTGGCACAAGCCCGTGGGGTCGCAGAACGGACAATTCAGGCCCACCTACAGTACCTGTTAGAAAATGGACGTTTGAGACGAGAGTACCTTCCAAACACAGGTTTCGTTTATTACCTATGAAAACTAGGCGGAACTTAGGTTAGTGCCCAGCGAAGTGATACTCGCCGCGGAAAATTTCCACTGCCTCGCCAGACATCCAAATCCTCCCCTCACGAACTTCGATTTCTAAATCCCCCCCTAAAAGGTGCACCACCACCTTGTCCTCCAGCAATCCCTTAGCAACTCCCACGGCAACACTGGCACATGCCCCTGTTCCGCAGGCAAAGGTTATGCCTGATCCCCTTTCCCAGACTCTAAAATCCAATTCTTCGCGGTTCCTGGGTGACACAAACTCGACATTAATTCGCTGTGGAAAATAGGAGTGGTTTTCTACCTGTGGCCCAAAGTCAGCCACCGGGAAGTCTTTTGCATCCGGCACAAATACTACAAAGTGAGGGTTTCCCATGGACACCATTGTTCCCTGTAAAGACGTTTGACCAGGCAAGGGAAGTGCAGTTTCCACGCGACCGATTGGCATGGGCCCCAGATACCCCACAGCCTCTGGCCCAAAAACTGCAGGTCCCATATCCACAGTCACCCGATGCACGTCTCCATCTTCCATCGGAAATACTTGCACACCCACCACGCCCGCCAGAGTTTCAATCTTAAATTCTGAAGTTGTCACATAACCGCGGTCATATACATATTTGGCCACACACCTCAGACCGTTTCCACAGGTTTCTGCTTCCGAACCATCCGCATTAAAGATGCGCATTCGCACCTCTGCAACCTCAGAAGGACTCACGAGAATTAGTCCATCCGACCCAATCCCTTTGCGAACATCACTCACTTGTCGCACTAAATCAGGAAGTTCTATGTCTTTCAGAGACTCTTCCCATTCGCTAATGTAGATGTAGTTATTGCCTAAAGCATGCATCTTTGTCACTCGCATATGCGGCCCCTCCCACCACTAAGTTGGTCATTGCCGTCAGTTTATCATAAAGAATTTACTTAAAAAACGGCTGCGTTACCTTGCAAGCACGGGATGCACCTGTTATAATTTATGACGTTGTCAGTCACGAGCGGTCGTGGCGGAATCGGCAGACGCGCAAGATTCAGGTTCTTGTGCCCGTCAGGGCGTGGAGGTTCAAGTCCTCTCGACCGCACCAATACATCGCGATATTTCAAGAAGTCACTTGAAATATCGCGTTTTTTATGCGATTTTATAGCGATTTTCAATTATTGGAAAAGAAATGTAACAGTCCAAAGGATATATTTAATCGACATGTCAATGCCAAAAATCCTCTAAATTCGAGCTATCCGTTACAAAAAACTCACAAATCAAATATTCTCCTTGACATTTAGCCACATTCATCTGATAGAATTAACTTACACACCCTGTGTGTACACGGGGTGTCATGGTAAGGACCACAAGGTCCTTGTCATAAAATTCCATCCGCAACTAAGGGATGGTTTAAGTAGGTGATAGACTGTGGCTAGGAAATCAAATCGGCAGGTAGATCTGAATCCCATTGTGCAGTTCGAAACCGTTTGGAAGATTGCTGAAAGGATTTCCACTGCTGTAGCATTTTTACTTGTCTTTGGAACTGTGGGAGCTATCTCCGCACACGCTTTCATTTAATTCCTGTGGTGGCGAAGAAATCAACCAATGCTCTCATTTTCTCCAAAACATTGTGCATGTGCGCCGTACTAGGGTCAGAAGACGTGGATTTGGGGAAAGTCTCATAAAAAAGTAGGGCAGGCACTCTTAGCCTGCCCTACTGCCTGCTGGTTCACAATTCCAGAAACCGTCTGAGAAACTTCACTTCACTCAACTCACTGCACGTACGCCCAACAAGTGACTATTCCAGTAACCCGCATTTACGGAACTAATGCGCACTCCATCGCTTTCCGCGTCAATAAAGTGGCCATCGCCTAAATAAATGCCCACATGTGAGGCACCAGGTCCATCCGCGTTAAAAAAGATGAGGTTCCCAACCTGGGCATTTGATAAAGACACTGGGTGGCTGACATTGTACATGTCGTAACTGGTCCGCGGCAAATGCACGCCTAATTGACCATACACATACTGAACAAACCCAGAGCAATCAAACCCCGCGGGGCTCGTTCCCCCCCACTGATAAGGTGTACCTACCAGTTTTTCAGCAGACAAAGCGATGGACTCCCCCAGTAGAGCCGCACTACTCAAGTATGTAGGCCCTCCCCCACGGCCACTCAGAGGGGTGTCCGTTGAGCTACTTTGGGCAACACTTCCATCCGGAAGTGTTAGAAGTTGACCGGGGTGAATAAGACTGGATTGGAGATGGTTCGCACTTTCTAGTGCCGTGACACTGATGTCATAGCGTTGGGCAATGGCCCATAAGGAATCGCCCGAGTGCACCGTGTACGTCGTAGCAGCCTGAGCCAAGGTGGAAAATGAAGATGCGGCAAACAAGAATGCAGCAGACATTAAAAAAGCCTTACCAAACCTGGCAGAAAAAATATTCACCCAAACAGCCCCTTGGATCCTGCGAGGTTAGCTGACGGGCTCGGGAAAGGGCTTCCTTCCCTACTGGGTGTCAATCTACAATATTGGTTGACAACCTAGACTCGCCCCAGAAAATATGGTCCCCCGCCTCCCGCGCCATGGGAGTTCGGAATTTTACGGCGCACAACCAAACTATCGGTAGTATAGTAGAGTCAGTGAAAATTGGCAAGCAGGATTACTTTAAAAACCACAGAATTCGACACCTGCAAAAAAAGTGACACATAAATACCTGAAAGGGATGTAACCATGTGCATAAATTTGCGTATCCTCAGACATCCTCCACAGCCAGACCCTGCCCTTCTAAAACCCCTAACTTCCGAGCAACCATACGGGTGCTTGTGGCCTGCACGCCAATAGTCATGAAAATTGTCAGAAATGTCACAGCGGCGAGCTGACTTGCTCCGCTAATGCCTGTAGCGGCAACGACCCCTGTCAAGACGGCCGGGATGACCCCCGTTTCACGAACCCAAAAGAGCAACAACAGCTCTCGCCAACGCCATTGTGCCCTCTTATCCAACCAAGTAGATACCAGCACTGTGGCAGGCCGAGCAATCAACATCAGTACCAGGGTCAAACCTAACCCCATCCAGATATATTGAGCAATCAAAGAAAAGTTCACTTGGCTGCCAAGAAACTCAAAAATCAACATGCGCATCAACAGGGTTATAGCATTGAAAAAGTGACGGATGTTTGCTTGTGTATGCTCAGCTAAGGGAAAGTGAAATGTATTCCCGTTCCCGACAACCAGTCCGGCAACAAAAGCCGCCATGAAACCACTGCCATGTAAATTTTCGGCCAGCTGAAAGCTGCCTAAAGCCACTGCCAGCATGATTAATGAGCCAAACTCGTGGAATACGCCCCAACCCTTATAAGACACTAAGTACAACCCCAGTAGTCCAATAACCCCCCCACACACAAGACCCATACCAGCCGATTGTGCGAAGCTGCTTGCCAAGTTGAGCATACTCACACGGGTTTTTCCGCTTCCTGCAGCCAGTAATACCATGACAAGAATGGAGCCGACTGCATCGTTAAATGCAGATTCGGCTTCTGCAGTAACCTGAAGTTTTTTAAGTACAGGAACCTGTTTAAATACGGGAATGAGGGTGGCGGGGTCTGTAGAAGCCACAACAGAGGCGGTCAACAGACCCAGAATCCAGGGCATTCCAAACGCCCAGTGGGCCGCTCCAGCTACCACTGCTACCGTAATAAACACACCCAGGGTTGCCAGCAAAACAATACTTAACCAAACCTGTCGCAATACGGAAAACTGTATTCCGCGACCACCATCAAATAAAATGAGCATCGCACCAAACTCGAGAATAAACTGATTTACCTGGGACATGAGCGGAACGGAAATCCAGTGCAGGATGGAAGGACCCATGATAATTCCTAAAATCAGGAATGCAACGACATCGGGAATGTGCAGTTTTTCTGCCAATTTTCCCAGCAGAAGTCCCCCCACAAGCACCCATAACAAAATCATCATCGTGGTCTCCCACGAATTTATGTTCAAAGAACTGCCCCCAATCATCACTGCCCACACAAAATAGGATGTTCCCTTCCTACCAAACAAAGTGTACCATAGCCAGGAGACGCGCAAAACTTGCCGAAAAAGGGGAATGGACGTGCATACGGTTCGATTTACCTCGGAGGAACTGCCTGTTGAAATCATTTACAGTCCACACCGCCACAGAACGGTCTCACTGGAAGTCCACCTGGACAAGGTTTTAGTCCGCGCACCACACATGGTTTCTGCTGAAAGTATAGATGCTCTGATTGAGCGCAGAAAATCATGGTTGCATAAGCGTTGGCAGGCACTGCAAGAAAGGCTACAGCGGCAATTTACGGAAGAAAAGGACCCGTCTGGTACAGGCTTGTGGTTGTTTGGACAGCCCCTAACAGCCGATGTGAAATATACCCCCATGAATTCCTATACTGTGCATGCAAAATCTGACGCTCATCTATCTATCCACGGTCCAGCCCACACTCCACGAGACCTTGGCGCACAAGCCGCGATGGTTGAGTGGTTGAAAGCGCAGGCAATGCAAACTATCCCAGCCCGGGTACAGCAATGGGCTGCTCAAATTGGGGCCACCTATAACAAAATCCGCATCAAAGACCAGCGGAGTCGCTGGGGTAGTTGCAGCAGCCAGAGAAATCTAAATTTTAACTGGCGGCTGGTGCAGGTTCCGGAGTTTGTACTGGATTATGTGGTAGTACATGAATTGTGCCACTTGTGGGAAATGAACCACTCGACGCGCTTTTGGAGCCTAGTGGGAACCCACTTTCCAAGATATGAAGAAGCACGAATTTGGTTACGACAAAATGGAGTGGCCTTGTTACATTGAACACACGGACAACTGGGAACACATAGACAGCCGGGAACACATGGGCAACCGGCAGCGTCAAACGGGAACGCGCAGGAAACGATGCACTTGCTGAATAAACACCTCAGTCTGTTGCAAATGAACCGCATGTCCAGCCGCAAAAATAGATTCAACCTGTGCTGTTGGCAGGTGACTTTTCATTTTCTCTGCGATTGTGCAGAACTTTTTATCTGTCTCGCCAGTAAGGAGCAAAACAGGCAAAGTGAGAGATTCTATTAAATCCCAAAATGAAGGCTGCGCACCAGTTCCCATCCCTCGTAAACTGCCTGCCAATCCCACTTTGGTATGGGAAAGTCGAATCGCCCGCACCTGCCGCTGTACGTCCAAAGGAAGCATTGAGTATTCCGCGAAAATAGGTAGCTGTTCCCAATAGTCCACAAACTGTTCTTTTTCAACGGACATCAACCAATCGGCCAAATGCTCATCTGCGGTCCGGCGAGCCTGGCGTTCGGCCGCCGTCGCTAACCCCGGTGATCCGCTTTCCACTATCAATCGCTTCACCTGTTGCGGGTATAGGCATGCTAAGGCAATCGCCAGTCGTCCCCCCATGGAGTAGCCCAAGCAAGAAAAACGAGGGTGTTCCAAGGCTACCATCACCTGCGTCAAATCCAACGCCACCTGTTCCATTTGGTAGCGTAAGCAATCTGTCGGTGCAGAGGTCTGGCCATGGCCAAGGATATCCACTGTGACCACGGTAAAGTTTTTCGCTAAGGCGGCCGCTATAGCACTCCACGAATGGGCACTGCCAGTAAACCCGTGCAGGAGTAAAACAACATCCCCCTGCCCCTGTGTGTATGTTTGATACGAAACCTCTCCCAACCTAACCTTTTGTTCGTGTAACACGGGTTCACTCATGATCTTGTTACCCCTAGAGCGACTGCAACTTGAGCGGCAATGGACTGCCGAATGTCGGTACTCGCCTGGGCATCCGTATCCACTTGAACCACAGTCCACGTATCTTGGGCCAAGCCCTGTTGTACCGCCCCACGAAATTCCTGCCAGTTTTTTGGATGCTGGTACTGTCCCCCATACATTTCCACAGCGGATTGAAAATCAAGCCCGTGGGAAGTTCTAAAAAAACCAAAGGTGTCTGGCTGGGTCGCCTGTGGTAACCCGTAAAAAATGCCCCCGCCATCATTGTGAACCAGCACAATCAAACAGTGTAAGTGGTGCCTTGTGGCAGCCATCAAGCCACCCAGGTCATGGTAAAAAGACACGTCCCCAATCACCAATACCAAAGGGTCTGTTCTCCCGCCACAAGCCCCGAGAGCGGAAGAAACCACGCCATCAATGCCACTCAATCCGCGGTTGGCCAATATTCGGGTGGGTCCGGAAACACGGTTAGGCCAGAATGCATCCAAGTCCCGTACGGGCATGCTGTTGCCCACAAACAAAGTGGAACGTGATGGGAGAACATTGAACAATTCTGTAAAAATTCGTCCCTCGAAAATGCCAGATGCAGCTTTTACTCCGGCAGACATGCTGTGAGCAGAAATTTTTTGTATTTCTGTCCATGATTGCAACCACTCCCCCCTTGCCTGCGGTCCATCTCCAACCGACACAGTGGCACTAGCTTGGGAGAGACACTGTGCCAAACGGTGGCAGGTGTCTTCAGGGTCTGCAAACACTCGCCCAGTCACCCGAAAAAACGGATCGTGCCAAGCCTGTCCATCATCTACCACTACCTGTGAGGCTGTCACCTCGGCCAGCCAAAGACCTAAAAATTTTGAAGTTGGAACGCGGCCTAAACGCAGTATCAAATCGGGTCGTAAAGACTCCCGTAAAGTGGCGTTGCGCAACCACAAATCATAGGTGGTCTGTAGCTGTGCCTCGATGGGACTGCCGCCGCCACGCAGCTGTGACAGCGGGTCCGCCAATAGAGGAACCCCCCAAACCGCAGCCAGTTCTGTGACGGCACTAGCCAATCCAGGGGAATCCTGGGGTCCACAAACCAAGACACCCGCACGGGATTTTTGCAACATAGCCGCCAAACGATGAATTTCCTCATCACTGAGCACGACTTTCCCCCAGAAGGCACGGGTAGGCTGTGTTACAGAAAACAGCTCGTCCGTTGTCGAAAAATTGCTCTCTTTCGGCTGCTCGGCCAATGGCGGTAGCAAGGGCTCACGAAATGGCCAGTTCACCTGCACCGGACCGGCTGGTGGAGCCATCGCCTTCATCACGGCTCGAGAGGCAGTGTCTTTGGCCTGGGCAAACAGTTGGGGCGTGTTTTCTGGCACAGGCATCTGTGTGAACCACTTGGCGTAACTTCCATATAATTTTAATTGATCCCCTGTCTGATTGGCCCCTGTATCATACAGCTCCGGGGGTCTGTCTGCAGTCAGCACTATTAGGGGTACCCGGGCAGCAGCCGCTTCCATGACAGCAGGCAAGTAGTTTCCGGCGGCTGTTCCGGACGTACACACCAAAGCGACCCCTGTCCGGGTTTGCTTGGCCAGACCTAAGGCGAAAAAACCTGCAGACCGTTCGTCCAACAACAGCCAGGTGTGCAACTGTGGATGTCTTGACAACACAATGGTCAAAGGGGTAGAGCGTGAACCTGGAGATATGCACACGTGACAGACCCCCGCCTCCACCAATCCCTGTGCAAATGCATGCACAGGGCGCAACTGCTCATTTCCCTGCACTGTCAGCGTCCTCCTTGTGCCATGCTAACGCAGTCCGCATGGGAGTTAGTTTCAATTCCGTCTCTGCCCACTCTTCCTCCCCATCACTTGCATCCACAATTCCCGCGCCTGCATACAACCAAGCTGTGGAGCTCTCCAGCAGGGCACTGCGCAGGGCCACAAAAAATTCACCATTTCCCCTTACATCCACCCAACCGACACCACCGGCGTACCAACCGCGATCAAACGGTTCCTGGCGCAAGACAGCGGCCATCGCTGCCGTTTGAGGTACTCCAGCCACCGCTGGAGTGGGATGCAGACGTGCGGCCACATCTAGTGCTCCCACAGAAGCTCGCAAGCGGGCTCGAATAGGGGTGTGTAGATGTTGCACATTGGTCAATTTGCGCAGTTGGGGAATCTCGGGTGCTTGTACTTCGGATGTCAAATCTTTCAACTGACTGCAAATCCATGTTCTTACAATTGCGTGTTCATGGCGGTTTTTTACACTGTTCAATAACCCCTGTCCAAGTTGTTCATCCGCCACCTCGTCCTTCCCACGGGGTGCCGTCCCCGCCAAACAATCGGCCAGCAATTCGCCATCCACCACCCGTACCAGTTGTTCTGGACTGGCTCCAATAAACCAGGAATTCGCTTGACGAAGTAAATAGGTAAAACTGTTGGGATAGGCCTGTTCAAGCGTCTTTGCGGCCTTTTGCAGTCCTTCCCGTGCATCTCCTACAATTTGCTCACGCCTCGCCAAAACAACCTTTTCGTATTGACCCATGCGAATGTCTGCCACGCACTGCTCCACACCTGACACGAATGTCTGGTGTTCCAACTCGTCGCTCCAGGGGGGAAACGGGCCGTTTGTCTGGGTCCTCCCAGCGACAACTTGAGCAGTATGATTTAATCTGTTGAGCCCAGCCACCGCTGAAATCTGCCGCAAGGATTGATAGGCAGCCACAGTATTCGCAACGGCTTCTTGAGGACTTTGTCCTGGCGTTAGCGCCAGGTTGACGGTTAGCCAAACCCCTTGCGGAGTATCCACCCAGGAAAGTTGCGGCAATGTGAGTATTGCGTCTGGCCAGTTCTGCCATGGGCCAAGCCGTGGCCCTGGGGCGAAAGAAAATCCACCAAACCATTGGGGGGGTTGATGTAGCCAAACCTGTGCCGCAGAAGCATCCCGCAACAAGTCTGCCAGATCTTTCACCCGTTGTGTCCCTGTCGCCGTTAATTGATCCACACAACCCCAAGTTACAAGACGCAGACCGCGAACTGGGTACACCCCATAGAACCCCTGGTGTGTACCTGTTTCCAGCCCACTTGTAGAGCGTATCAGACGGTCCAATAAATCTTCTGGCCACGCAGGCAAAGACAAGGTCACAGACCCTGTGACACGTTGCTGTAATTTGGCGGCCTGTTGCGCCGCCAAATTGGCGACTTCCAACAGCCAAGGCCGCAATTCGACACCCTCTGGCCACTGTGTGCGTAGACCGGGAAAGGTAGAATTTAGTGCAGCCACTGTCGTACCTCCTTGCGCATCAACTTACCTGAAGCATTTCTAGGAAGAGTATCCACCCAAAAAAATTTTTGTGGAATTTTATATCCTGCTAAGCGATGGCGACAATAATCTTGTAACTCTTCCACGCTCACTCGCATCTGCTGCACGCCCGGTGCAACCGCCACGACGAAAGCCACTGGAATCTGGCCCCATTGCACATGGGTTACACCTACCACCGCTGCATCTTGAATGGCAGGGTGGGCTGTCAAAATCTGTTCCACTTCTGCAGGGTAAATATTTTCGCCCCCTGACACAATGAGGTCACTGCGTCGATCTAACACGTACAGGTACCCCTCAGTATCTAAGCACCCGATATCCCCAGTGTGCAACCAACCCTTCTGGAGAGCCTGCACAGTGACTGTAGGTTGACCAAAATAGCCAGGGGTCACGGTAGGTCCCCGCACCACAATCTCTCCTGCTTCCCCCGCGGCCACCATACACCCATCCTGCATAATGGCCACTTCAGTGAACAGCAAAGGCAATCCAGAAGATCCGATTTTTGTCGATGCCTCTTCAGGCGCCAGCGTAGCGACCTGTGAATTTGCTTCAGTCAATCCGTAACTTTGTGCCATCGGAAGCCCCGCTTTCAGACAGCGCTCGACCAAGTAGGTGGGGGCAGCGCTCCCTCCCAACAGCACCGCTCGTAAGTGCCCCTGAAAGGGACGCTCACCGTGAACATCTAACATTCTCAAAAGCATGGTGGGCACTGCAGACAACAGGGACACACGGCCCCTGTCAATTTCCTCATTAACCCGCACAGGGTCAAATTCATCATGGAGGACCGCTGTTGTCCCATAGATGAGGCTACGCATGAGCACTGCAAGTCCACCGACATGAAACAAGGGCATTGGTACCAGCCAACGGTCCTGCTTATTTAAGCCTAGACGTTGGGCAGAGCCCATAGCTCCGGCCAAGTGATTTCCATAAGTAATTAAGGTCCCCTTGGGATGCCCGGTAGTCCCCGAAGTGTAAACGATGGCATGAATTGCTTGTAAGTCAATGTCTTCTCTACTGTGCCGATGCAATTCTTCGCTAGCAAGGGGCCCCGATAACTCTTCCAAATTCCACTGCCCCATCGATAGGTCCGTACTGGCCAGCACACGTTGGGCCAATGAAGCATGTCCATTGTCGAACAGGACCGCCACCACCCCTGCATCCTGCCACTGCCAAGCAAGTTCCTCTGGTGTCAGGCGGGTATTGCCTGGAACGAGCACCATTTCCCCTTGAATCAGACTGTGTACTCCTAGAGCAAACGCTGTCCCCCGCCTGGCCAGCAACGCTACGCGGTCCCCACGGCGAATACCGGCGGCACCCAATTCAGCAGCAAGCCACTGTGCCCTGTCCCACAACTCCGCATAAGTCCACTGTACGGAGTTATTTTCAATGGCTAGGGTAGTTCCACGGGTCATGGCTTGGCGTTGCAACCAGTCGGGCACCCGCCCGCTCCACCTGTAAGACTGTGCATTTTCCTCCATTGTGACGCCACCTTCATGAAAACTGAAGCCGTGCAGTGTGAATCTCCCTCAAGGTAAGCGACGAAATTTGCTAAAATCGGGCTCTCTTTTTTCCAAGAAGGCATTCTTTCCTTCGTGGGCTTCTTCCGTCATGTAGTACAGCATGGTGGCATCCCCAGCCAACTGCTGTAACCCCGCCAGCCCATCTGTGTCCGCATTGAATGCCGCTTTCAAAAAGCGAATCGCAATCGGACTTTTAGTCAGAATTTCTTGGGCCCATTGAACACCCTCTGATTCCAATTGTGCCAAGGGTACCACGGCGTTGACAAGGCCCATGTCGAGGGCCTCTTGGGCCGTGTATTGACGACACAAGTACCAAATCTCACGGGCCTTTTTGTGCCCCACTGTTCGTGCCAATAAAGTGGCCCCATACCCAGCGTCAAAACTGCCAACCTTCGGCCCGGTTTGGCCAAACCGAGCGTTGTCAGCAGCAATGGTGAGGTCACACACCAAGTGCAATACGTGTCCGCCACCGATGGCATATCCGGCCACCAGTGCAATGACAGGCTTCGGCAGTGTACGAATCAGCCGCTGCAAATCCAGCACATTCAAACGGGGAACTTCATCGTGGCCCACGTACCCCCCCTGCCCACGAAGCCTTTGATCCCCTCCAGAACAAAACGCATCCTCCCCTTGTCCCGTGAATAAAATGACGCCCACCTGGTCATCTTCACGGGCCAGGGAAAAAGCATCAAGCAGTTCCTGTACTGTCTCGGGACGAAAAGCATTGCGAACTTCCGGACGGTTGATAGTGATTTTTGCAATCCCCTCAGCCTTTTCAAACAGGATATCCTGATATTGTTTGACAGAATGCCATTCTGGAATCATATTCACCCTCCAGTTTCGGTCCAAAATCATAAGAAACGACACAGTGCCAGTATAACAAACCTGTCCTTGCGGATGAAACAAAGCCATCGGCTCCACAGAAAAAGGTCAACACTCCCATAGACGCGGCAAACGTGCCTTGCTAAGATATAGACGGTTGTACCAAGACACCTCTGATGAAAAGGGTCTGGGTGGTACTGTCCTGCAATCATCCCTATGTGTAAAGAAAGGAGGCTTGGGTCTATGACCTTTAAGCAGCGCTTCGACATTGCTTGGCGACTGTTGCGCCCCTTTACTCTTACGGCTTCTGTGGTACCCGTACTGGTGGGTAGCGGCATCGCATTCAGTCAACACCATGCCCAGTGGGGCTTATTTATTGCTTTTTTGGTGGCCTCCATCCTCATCCAAGCTGCCACCAACATGTTCAACGAGTATTTTGACTACCGTCGTGGTCTCGATCATTCCGGCATGGTCGGAATTGCGGGAACCATCGTTCGCGATGGGGTTCAGCCAGCGACAGTCTTGGCCACAGCATGGACATTTATTGGAGTTTCCGTGCTGTTGGGGGTCTATATCTGTCTGTGGACCACCTGGTGGATTGCTGTGGTTGGCACAGCTTGCCTAGCGGTGGCCTACCTTTATTCGGGTGGGCCCAAACCATTGGCATACACCCCATTTGGCGAGTTGGTGGCCGCCCTTGCCATGGGTCCCGTCATCGTCCTGCTGGCCTATTACCTACAAACCGGAACCATCAGCGGGTCTGCACTGTGGGTTTCAGTACCCATTGGTTTGCTGATTGGAGCCATATTATTAGGTAACAATTTTCGGGACATGGACCAGGACCGATTGGGTGGCAGGCGGACCGTAGTCATCCTATTGGGGCGTAAACGGGGACGCATTCTGTTTGGAGTCGTGTTTACCGCCGCTTATTTGGTTATCATCGGCATGGTTGTCAGTCAAATATTAACTCCCTGGGCATTATTGGTGCTCGTGACTGTACCCACCGCCTGGTATGTCAGTCGGTTATATTTTCGTTATTCCGAGGCCAAACAACTCCATCCCGCCGTGAAGGGCACTTCAGGCTTACTGCTGAGATTTGGCGGCTTGTTGTTTGTGGCTTTTCTCGTCTCCACTTGGTTTCCCATTCATTGATGGGAACCGCAAAGGCCCGCGTTTTAACGTTTTATAACTAAGTCGCTCGCCATATGGCAGAAGTCATAGGTTTAATTCGTAGGTACAGGGTTGGGCAGGGGTTGCAAGGTTGCTTGTGTAGTAGCGATGTAGCCAGTAAGTATTGATCCCGATTGTTGATTGGCAATTTCCACTGCAACAAAACTCTGCCCTGCGGGGGGAGTCGCAATTGAATAGAGTTGCGACGTGACAACGTCGTCCCCCTGATGCAAAGTTGCCACAATTTGTGCTGTGCTGCTGGCAGAACCATAGACATTCACAGTGTACCCTGACAGTGGGAACACCCGGAACCAGTTTGTAAAGATCTGACTGCCACTTTGAACCTGCGGATTGACATCCATGCCATCCACCCAGCCACTCACACCGTTGCTTGCCACCACGTGATCCCATTGTGTGACGGTGCTTCCCAACCATCCTTGCTGGACTTGGTCAATAGTGACCGGAGTCCCTGTGGGCAAAGCTTGGCTTGCCGCAAGCAATTGGCTCCATGTGCTGGCATCACAGATCCCTGTTACGGGCAATTGATGGGCCGCCTGCCATGCCTCAAGTGCTGTTTCAGTCATCGGACCGAACTGGCCATCCACCGTAAGTCCCGGTTGTAAAGGACCGGCATTTAGCTGATTTTGCAATTCTGCCACCGCACTGCCGCTACTATTGAGCTGCAAGGGGCCTGGATACATGGCATTATACCCTTGACTTGCCTGTGCATACACTGGCAAGTTTGTCAATGAACCCGCATTGATGGAGCCTTTGGCGCCGCCAGTGAAGTACAGGGGCATGACACTCGATTTGGGAGCAGGAGGAACGTTGCTTGTCTGGTATTGCGTGTAGGCATTCACCGAGCTTTGATTATCTGTAACGTACTGAGTCATCACCGATGCAATGCCTTCTGGCCAATTTGGGTCTGTGGCATAATGCACCCCCATGCCATCCAACGTTGGACCCTTTGTGGACGCATAAAAACTGCCATTGGGGCTGAGGTACTGTTGGCGAACAAACCACGCTACCCAGCGAATGGAATAGTCACTCGTAGGAAAACTACCTGCATAGTTCGCCGGATTGTTGTCATAGGCACCAAAGCCGAATAAATTATTTTTAGCTTGATAAATGCTGCTGTTTCCCCACCCAGTTTCCCAAATTGCATGGGCCATCAGGTAAGTGGCATCCACTCCATACAGTTGTTGAGCGGTCACAAACGAGCTGCCTAACCCTTGTAGAGGAGACTGGTTTTGCGCCAACCACTGATCTATTTGAATGGGTGTGACGGATGCTGGAGCGGGAAAGCGCAGGTCCACACTCTGAAAGGGATTTTCTCCAGAGTTTACCGACGTGCCAAGATAAGTACCATCCTGGGTTGATAACGTAAAGTATGTTACTTGACCTGATGTACTACTGACTGATTGAAGATACTTCATGCCAGGTTGTGCAAACGCAGGCGGGGACTGTGAAACAACCCCACTTTGGCTGTTACTCCAACCTCCATTTGAGTTAACATAGTCATAGCTGGGAGGATTCTGTAGGACGCGATTTTGACTTAGGTCCACCACGTAGGCATTGCCACCCGTGGCATTGAGGGCGGCGGCGGCAGCTAGACTGGCAGCGGACTGAGCAAACTCCTGAGGTGTTTGTTGGGGGCCTGAATACACCCCATAATCCCCCTGGGTAAACACCACCTGGCCTTGAATATTTTTCACCACGCCAGCGGGAACTTGTGCCAAGACAGCTTGCGCTGCAACTTGACTCACAAAGTCCCCCGGAATGCGGGTGCCATCCTTGCGATAATCTGTGAAGTCGGGGACCTGAAAGACCACATTCCCCGTCAGATCTTTGACACTTCCACCGGGAAAAGACAACGCCGCTTGTTCCGCTTGCTGAAGTTGTGCATACAGGGTAGGTTGTAGTGTTCCTGCCTGATTGTAAACTTGGTACTCGTTATGAGAATGAATTTCCCATGTGGTACCATTCCACTGGTTTACCACGTGCAGACGGTTGAGTACCTGCATGATGTACCAAGCTGGCAAATATGTGGTGGCCGGTTGTCCAAGGACAAATCCGTCAATCCGACACACCGCAGTGTCGTTGACCAAAATCTCATATTTTCCCTTCGCCAAGGGGGACAGTTGAGTTAAATCAGGTACGTTCCCCGAACCCGCAGTAATGTTCCAAACTGTTCCGTTCCACTGGTTATTTATCCCCAGCCGCTTTAACGTCTGCTGCATATACCACACTGGAACATAGGTCGTGCCACCCGAAACAAACCCGGCCGGGCGATACAGCACCTGTCCATCTAAATCGATTTCTTTTTGTGTCATGGCAACAGACCGCGCCGTCGGTTTTCGCGTCTGACCGCCCCCGCTTGACTGAACGGAGGTCCCTCCGTTCACAGCGACATTGGACCCACTTGGAGACGACGAATTCTGAGACAACGTGCCACTTGTGTACTGCCCAACGGTTGCAGCCTGCGCTAGCGGAGCTTCCGCTACACCGGTTGGCACAACCATAAACACAGCTGCTGCCAGAGTGGCCCACACCGTCCACTTCAATGAAACTCCCCCTCATCCCAGAACCGACGCCAAGGAGTGTCCACCCCTTCGCCACACCAAACGAATTCCACGGGAATTGTAATTGCGGTTCACACGTTTGGAAATATACGGAGTGACAGAAAGCGACACTCTTCTATCTTCTGCGCCCACCCTAAATCTCCTGCCGCAATGGACGGTTGGCGGAAAAAGACAAAAAAAAAAGCGGGCCACTCGTGGAGACGCGGCCTGCCCCTTTTTATTCACACACTTTGCGAAAGTCTTTTATTCACCGATTCTATTCATGGTCTTTCATGGTCTTTCATCGTCATGTCTGATGCAGAATTTGCCTGGCCTCATCCAAGGAAGTTACCGGTTGCTGACAAGCATAATTTTCACAGACATAGAATGTCAACTGCCCATTTTTCATGCTGTAAGCTGCAGTAAAAGGTGCGTATTCGGCCATCTGAGACGGTGTGGTGGCAGGGACCCACAAACGGACGGCATGGGGCAAATAGGTCTGTCGGAGCCAGCGCAGGGCAGGCCCAAGTTGTACATCTTGGGGCGTTGCCACAACCACAATCTCTTGACTGGCATAGCGGCCAAACAACCACGCTTTGAGCAGAAAAGTGAAACCCGCCGGAGCCTGCACCATTGCCGCGTCAAGACTGCGAAAAACGGCGAGCGCCCGTTGTTCCCAATCACCGTCCGCCGTCAGTCGAGCCAAATGTAGCAAATTCCACGCAGCCACAGAATTGGCGGCGGGTGTGGCTCCGTCGTAAGATTCTTTCGGTCTCATCACCAATTGCTCCGCGTCTGCACCGTACACATAGTAACCGCCTGCTTCATCATCCCAAAACAGATGGTCCATTGCTTTCTGCCAATGCAAAGCACGCCCCAAATCTGCTGCTTGAAAGTCTGCTTGGTACAGTTCCAGATAAGCCCAAACCAAGTTGGCATAGTCCTGGGCATATGCGGGGTATGCGGCTTCCCCATCGCAAAATCGCGCCAACAGCCGCCCCTGGGACACAAGTTGGTTTTCCAGGAAATTCACCGTCCTGCGAGCTGCCTGAAGGTAATCTGGCTGGTCAAAAGCGGCCGCCGCCTGCGCTAAGGCCACCACCATCCAGGCGTTCCAGCCCGTCAGAATCTTTTCATCCCGCTGCGGTCGCACCCGTTTTTCCCGAGCCATGCGCAGTTTATGGTTGGCCTGGAGAACCCGTAGCCGCCATGCCTCCGGATCTATCCCTTCAGATTCAGCAAACTGCTCCAGGGTATGTGCAACAAGATTAGGAATGTCCTCACCGGCTGGAGGTGTGGCAAGATGGGAAATCTCGTCACCAAGGGCATAGGCATTCGTGCCTATTCCATAGCATCGGCAATACAAGTCACCCTCTACGTCCCCCAATACCTCCTTCACCTGCCGAGCGGACCAGCGATAAAACTTGCCTTCCTCCCCCTCCGAATCCGCGTCTTCAGCCGCATAAAATCCACCTTGAGGGTCGCGCAAATCCCGCAACACATAGGCCAAAATGTCCTTTGCCACCGTCCCCAACCACGGTTCTCCTGTTGCCTGGTAAGCCAGCGTGTAAGTGTAGGCCAACAGAGCGTTGTCGTACAGCATCTTTTCAAAGTGAGGAACCAACCAACTCCTATCTGTACTATAGCGGGCAAAGCCAAATCCCACGTGATCATAAATCCCTCCGCGATACATGCCAGACAAGGTCTGCAAAACCATAGACACCGCAGCAGATTTCCCTTTGGATTTTTCCTGGGATTCGCCCAATGAAGCCCCATACTGCAAAAGAAACAGCAGTTGATGTGGGCTGGGGAACTTTGGTGCATCGCCAAAACCGCCGTATTGGGAGTCAAATCTCTCAGCCAATTGAGCATAAGCTCGGTCTACAACAGTGGCGTCTGAAGGGTGCGCCATATTCTTTTCAAATCCTCTTTGCAACGCGGTGAGCAGTGATTCACCCGCGCGTTCGAATTTATCCCTGTCTGTGGCCCAACGCTTTTCCGTGGATGTGAGTAAATCCAACAGTCCCATCCGCCCAAACTGCCGTTGCTTAGGAAAATAGGTGCCCGCAAAAAACGGTTTCTGATTCGGAGTCAATAGCAGGGTTAAAGGCCAGCCCCCCTGCCCGGTCATGGCCTGACAGGCGGCCATATAGACCGCGTCCACATCGGGGCGCTCCTCCCGATCTACCTTCACGGGGACAAAAGAACGGTTCAAAATCTCAGCAACCTCAGGGTCTGCAAAAGACTCGTGTGCCATGACATGACACCAGTGACAGGTCGATAAACTACTCCACTTTCAGCGTATAGTGCTATTCGTAGCCCCGCAGGGCTACGAATAGCCGATGGAGAGGAACACGGCCTTCGACTCGCGTGCGGCCTTTTGGAACGCCTCTGGCCCCCAGGGGTACCAGTCGACGGGGTTGTGCGCGTGCTGAAGCAGGTATGGGGATTTCTCGTGGATTAGGCGGTTGGTGTGGTTGTGTCCGCCGTTGTTGGAGTTCACGGATGAATCATCCTCTCTGGATGGTTTTACCGTTAGTATACACCCACGTGGCGGAAAGTATTTGATACGTGGAAAACAGCATAAAGCTGAGCCTGTGGTTCTCCGAAGTGAAGAACCATGGGCTCATGTTGTTCAATGATCCAGTATCTTACTGGTGGTCGTCAGTTGTTACATGCTCACCATCGCTTTCGAGATATACTGCCATAGCTGCTGATCCATGCCGTATTCCGCTGCTCGTTCAGGATTTTCCCCGTAGTAGCGTTCAGCGGATCGCGTGATGCCAGAATCGCCCCCGGTAAAGAGGTTGACGAGTTCTTTCCAACGCTTGTACCTCGGGACTCTCGGGTGACGACCCCTTTTCCAATTCCGCACGCACCTTAGCAATAAGGCTTGGCCATTCGTTCTTATTGAACTGTGGCGACCTACGCATTGAGTCATTCGTCGGATGCCCATTCAAGCAAACCTGTGCAACGTCAAAGGTACCCGTGGACGTATCCCCCTTTCCACGCCTATTCCTCTATGTAAACTGTTTCAAACCTTACGTTCGAAGATGGAACAACGACGGTCTCCCACCTAATCGTAAGTTTGTTGTCTGTAGGTATTTCTGTGTTCTGTGGATGCCATTCGTGCTCTTGCAGATATTTGGTAACTTCCTCATTAACTTTGTCGATGTCGTCCTTGGATGCCGACTTGCCAAACTCCACGGGAATAGTAACCACTTCACCATTGTTATTGTTGAAGAAAGAAACTTTCCAGCCCATAGCCATAACCCTCTCGCTTCGACCGAATGTGAAACTTTCTTCCTATCATACCCAATTAAATGATGGCTTGTACAGAAGGTCATGGAAGTATCTCATATCGGTCGAATACCAATGGATTCACGGAGACACCGCGTAAATTTTTAGCCACGTTGCGATATTGTGTTATCGAAAATCGGATGGGGAACAGACGAAAGGGGCTAAGCCCCAAAATTGACTCCAAGTAAGGCAATCAGTGCTATACTGGGTGCTACATATCATACCGTAAAAATGGGGAAGGTGAATCGGTCGCATGCCTTTATCATTCCGACACTCAGCTGGATTCGGCAAACGCATTGAATACTATGTTATCGGCTTGATGTTAAAAGAAGGATTGGACGTGTATGTGCCGCTCGTTGATGATAATGCGGTGGACGCAATTGTCCGCAAATCCGACGGAATATTCATTGAAATTCAGATAAAGGCACGAGGCAATGATATAAAAATGGGAGACGGAGCGTTATTTGCGGCGATACCGCACGAGCCTAGAGAAAACTATTATTTCATCTTTTATTCAGAAAGACTTCAATGCATGTGGATTATGTCGTCGGAGGAATATTTACAAGAATGTGTCACCAACATGACGGGAAAGAATGTAGGTAAAACATCAATTTGGTTCAACGGAACCAAGACAGACCAGCAGACAAAGGAAAAATATGAATATCCGAAAGAGCGATACAACAAATATCTTGCAAAAAACATGAAAGTAACGTCTCGATTGCCTGTTTGAACTGAGTGTACATAAATTTCATATTCAGGAATCTCTTGGAAGGTGATTCCGTTAAGTCTTGGCTCTCCCGCAAATTAGTTGATCCCTCATCGAGTGGCAGTTTACCCTGGAATACTTCAACAGCACATGTTGATTCACGAAATTTTCCATTTCCAAGAGCTCGTGCAGGTTTTAAGCGAGGTCCCGTGACGAATTAGCCAGCAGAAGGCCCTGTCTGTCGATTAGAATTGAGTTCGCCATTTTGGCCTGTACAGACCCGAATGAAAACAATAAGTAAATTATTATAATTAAAGGATATTCTAAGATTATGTAAAAAAGTGTTTGACCCATTTAATGGTTTTATTTTGTAGTGAGGGGTTTATCATCAACTAATTTGCGGGAGAGCCAAATTTCATCGTAATACGCGAACACGAGGCGGAACTTCTGAAAACGCCGGTTGAGACCAACGAATCAGACATTCCCACGGAGTATCTGCTGCATATGAAGGAGCGGGAACTCGAATCGCTGCGGGACGGAGTGAATCGGTTCAAGGACCTGTTCGTGATGGGCGATGTGACAAAGGCGGAGTACAAGACGCGGCTGGAACGCCTGAAGAATCTGGTAGTGAGAAAGGAGAATGAGTATGAACAACTGAAGGAAAGCCTCGACGGATGCTCGCCCCTCACTCACGCCGAACGGCTGCAGTTGATTGACAAACTCAAAGCCTCCTGGAAAACCGCCATCGACGTGCAGGAGCGAAACCGGCTCATGAAGCTGATCACTCTGCGGATCGAATATACTAGGAACGGGGATGAGGTCGACATTAAGGTGAAGTTTCGATAAGTGAAGGGGAATCGTACGAACTTCTCCAAAATCATGACCAATAGTTGGATGGCAATGACTGTTTTGCTCGCCTGTTGAAGGTGATCATAGCTTCCACTGGACGCTGCAGCACGAAACCACAGTGAAAAGCCGATCGTCATCTGCGCAAGTCAGCGTTTGTACGCTTCACCCCGAGGCAACACGGCCTGGATGAGCATAATTTGAATCTCCCTATGAACAAGGCGGAACCGAACTCTCCACTCGCCCACTCGCAAACGATACGCGCCATCCGCGTTGATCAGACGCTTCACGTCGCCACGACCCGTCTCGGCGAACACCTCAATGGCCCGTGTAATCCGCGCGATCAGCGGTTTGTCCAACCGCCGAATGTCCTTCAGAGCCCCTTGAGACCATTCAATCTCGTATCTCATAGCCCCAGTTCTCTCTTGAGTTCGTCCATCGACGTCGTTCGCCCAGCCATGAAATCCTCATCCGCCCGTTCAGCACGTTCCCTCTCTTCATCTGTTTCTGGTTCATCATCAAGCATAGCGTTTTCAAGTGCAAAGCGAACAGGATCCTTCCCCACGTCTCGAATGAATTCGAGGTATCGGCGTGCCGCATTCAGCTCATTTTCAGGGAGTTCATCCACCAAACGCCGCAGTTCTTCCCGCTCCACAGTCACCGACAGCCATCCTTTCATCATAACAGCATAGACCCGTACAATATTGCACAACTGCATAAGGTAATTATAACGCGCGCGGGTCGTTTTTTGAAGACGTCAAGTTTGCGTGGTACTGCGTTCAGAAGGGAAGTGAAACAAAGTGAGGTCATGTAAATAAACGTATTGGTTTCTTGAAAATATCTCGGCTGGATTACTTTATGGACCTGTTATCAGTGACAGGTCCATATATTACTCTATTACCGTATATTTCTACTCGTAGCTCCGCAGGGCTACGAGTAGCCGATGGACAAAAGAATTGGCCGATTGAACCTGCGAGCGATGCGAAACGCCTCGTCACACCAAGGGTACCAGTCGACCGGGTTGTGGGCATGTTGAAGCAGGTACGGGGACTTCTCATGAATGAGGCGGTTGGTGAATTTATGGTTCCCGTTGTTGGATTTCACGGTGGAATATTCCTCTATGGAGATATTTACCGTTAGTATACACCTGGGCAGCGGAAAGTATTTGATACGCGGGAAACAGCATAAACATGAGCCCATGGTTCTCCGAAGTGAAGAACCATGGGCTCATGTTGTTCAATGATCCAGTATTTTACTGGTTGTCATCAGTTGTTAAATGCTCACCATCGCTTTCGAGATGTACTGCCATAGCTGCTGATCCATGCCGTATTCCGCTGCTCGTTCAGGATTTTCCCCGTAGTAGCGTTCAGCGGATCGCGTGATGCCAGAATCGCCCCCGGTAAAGAGGTTGACGAGTTCTTTCCACCGCCTGGCCAACGCTTGTACCTCGGGACTCTCAGGTGGCGTCCCCTTTTCCAGTTCCACACGCACCTTGGTAATCAGGCTTGGCCATTCATTCTCGACCTCTTTGATTTTCTCGACTCCCAGAAGTTCGCCTTGCTTCTTGAGTTTCTCCATTTGTTCTGGCGAAAAATACTTTTCCGTCATCTTCATCACCTCGATGATTTTGATGAGTTCCGCTCCAGTCAGTTCTCGCTGAGCTTGAACTAGTTCATAAAGATGCTCCAGTCGGCTTCGCAACTCTTCCTGTATTCGGATCTGCTCATCCAAACGGTCCAACTGCATTCGAACGGCCTTATCCGAACGAAAACTGGGATTGTCGAGCAAAGCCCCGATTTCGTCCAGTGAAAAACCCAACTGCTTTAGGGAGATGATTTGTTGTAGACGGGCGATGTCCTTCCCCGAATACAGTCTGTGACCAACGTCAGAGTGCAATGAAGGAACGAGCAACCCGATCTGGTCGTAATGGTGCAGCGCCCGGACCGTAATGCCCGTCAGTTTGGCCAACTCTCCTACTTTCCATCGTTCCTTTTCCGCCATCATCCCCTCATTTCGTGCACATCGATTTTGCCGGCAAACTCATCCTACAACCTGACGTTGCGTCAGGATCAAGGGGTCTTTCGTAATTTTTCGTAGCGACTGTTTATGTCATTGTAATCAATAAAAGTGCCGACATTGCATTGGGCTATGCAGTTCTTCAACCAAATGGTTGATAGTTGTGAATCCTGTCGTGTAAGATCAACCATATGGTTGACTCAGAACAGAGAAGGAAGATGCCTCCCTGTGGCGAATTCACACGCGCGATTTGGCGCACGCTAGCGGCGCAGTTGATTTTGCTCGTTCTTCAGTTTCTACTCGGCATGGTCGTCAATCTCTGGGTGGTCATCCCCGCCATTCACCCTGGCGCGCATCCAGCGAATTATTTCGCTGGGCTGGCCCAAGGCATCGTTTGGGCGCTCGTGTACGGGAACGCATTCTTGCAACTCCATATCGCGGTCGGTATCGTACTCTGGCTGCTGTCCCTCCTGTTGATTGCATGGGCGATCCTCATTCGCGCCCGGGTTCTGATCCTCGCAGCCATCCTCGCCTGGATGGGACTGACCAGCGCCGCCTTTAATGGCGGGAGCTTTCTCAATGAGGGCGGCATGGCGTTCAACTCGCTTCTCATGGCGGTGGGTATGGTCCTCGCCGCCTGCAGCTATGGGTGGGCGTGGGGGTCGAGAATAGGCATCAATGCACATGGGAGGGGCTTGTAAATGACGCGAGAACATCGCCGACGAGCGATTGTCGAGGCGGCCTATCGCCTCATTGCCGATGCAGGGTTCGAAGGCTTTCGTGTGCGCACAGTGGCTCTGCATGTGGGAATTAACCACGCCACGTTGCTCCACTACTTTCCCTCCAAGGAAGTTCTGGTGGAGGCCGTGCTGGAGCATATGCTCGAGGAACTTCGACAGGAGGGGTATCGTCACGGAGAAATCTGTGCGATGGACGCACTCTGTCAAGAATTTGTAGATATGCGCAAACGCCTCATCGACCAACCAGAGTTCCTCACGGTCCTGAATGAACTGCAACTGCGGGCGCATCGCGATCCCCTCATTGCGGTCCCCATGGAACGCATGGATCGCGCCTGGCGCCACTATTTGTCCGGTTTGCTGGTCAAAGGAATGACAAGCGGCGAACTTCGCTCAGATCTAGTAGTCGATTCCGTGGTGAATGTGCTCATTCTGCAATTTCGTGGATTCGGATTACGGGCACTGGATTTGCACAATGAACAGGCACTGGACGGGATGATCGCGATGGAATGCGCCATGCTGCGGCAGTGGCTGATGACTCAATAACATCCGAGCACGCAGTTAGGGTTTCTTCACCTGATGACCGGATCCGACCACAGACGGAAGTCACGTACCAAAAGGTTAGTTATGCTGGCAACAGATTGAGGAAGGAGAACGTAACGAACGACCAGAATTGGATTTGTGATTGCCGGTCTGCTGCTCGGCATTTTCATTTCGGCGATGGATAACACGATTGTCGCGACGGCGCCTGGCAACATTGTGTCACATCTCGGTGGACTCGACAAAATCGTTTGGATTACAGCGGCTTATCTCATGACTGAAATGGCGGGCATGCCGATTTTCGGCAAGTTATCCGACATGTATGGCCGCAAGCGATTCTTCGTCTTTGGACTAATTGTGTTCTTGCTCGGGTCCATGTTGTGCGGCACCGCGCAAAGCATGGATCAACTCGCCCTGTATCGCGCCATTCAGGGCATTGGCGGCGGGCGCGCTGATGCCGATTGCCTTCACAATTATTTTCGATGTAGTACCTAGAGAACGCGCGGGTCGATTTTCCGGGATGTTCGGCGCAGTGTTCAGGATCGCCAGCATTTTCGGTCCCTTGCTGGGATCCTTCATCACGGAGCACATCAGTTGGCGGTGGGTGTTTTATATCAATGTGCCGGTCGGAATCGTCACGTTTATCCTGATCGCCTTCTTCTACCACGAGTCGGTTCAACATGTGAAGCAGCGCATCGACTGGTGGGGTGTCTTCACGCTGGTGCCCGCCATCGTGTGCATGACGTTTGCGCTTGAGTTTGGCGGCAATCAGTATGCTTGGGGCTCAGCTCCCATCGTCGCTGGATTCATCGTAGCCGGGCTTTTGTTCGCAGAATTCGTTTGGGCGGAAATCAAGGCGTCAGAGCCGATTGTCTCATTTGATATGTTTCGCAATCGGGCATTCGCCGGGAGCAATCTGGTGGGCGTGTTCAGTGGCGCCGCATATATTGTGGCGGTGATTTACATTCCGATTTACATTCAGGGCGTGCTTGGCGGGTCGGCCATCAATGCAGGGTTGGACCTGCTGCCGATGATGCTTGGGTCTTCACTGACGGCTCCGATCGGGGGCATACTCGGCAACAAGCTCTCCTACCGCAGTATTCTCGCACCATTTGCCGTTCTGTTCATCCTTGGCATCCTGCTCTTGACCACCCTAACCCCTACCAGCGCAACGTGGCAAGTGATGGTTTACATGGCGGTTGTGGGCCTAGGGCATAGGACCGACCTTCTCGGTCACAGGGATGTCCGCCTGGGTCGCCAGTGGAAGTACAGACTTGTCCCATTCCAGCATCTCCATGCGCTCCGGTCTACTCAGGGTTGAGGCCAGATTTTTTTTTGATCCACGTCAATTGCGTGGTAAGTCGACCGATTTCTGAATAGACACCCATGCCGCCTTGCGGCACCATCGGAAGGATGAAAATGGGCACCTGCGGCTATTTTCGGGATAGTGGACTCTCCCCTGTTACAAAGCACTCTTGAGTTGTTCCGCTCCAACTGCCGACGTGTCATGGAGAATTTCGTCACGTACTGCCATGGGTACCATGACTTCATCGAAAAGTTTCCCTAATATATGAAATGAGCCGATGGATGACAGTGCAATGATGGGACTTGCGTTACATACGATTCTCGTCATTTGCTGGCTCCGAATCTCCTAAGAGTTTCTTGATGAACGCTGCGTCGTCTTTCAGATCTTCGTCCCCGTAGTTGGTCCATGAAATATTTCGTTGGCGCAAGACATCGATAAATTGATGAAGGGATTGTCCGGCAATTTCCGCAGCCCGTGCCAGTGAAACAACATGGCCTGTGTAGAGTCCAATAGCAATCGAAATAATGACCCGTTCATCAGCTGTTTGTCCGATGCCAAGCTGATCGAGTACGGGAATTAACTCGGATGGAAGTTCGACTTGAAACTTGGATGGGTTAAGCGACATCATGAATCACCTCACAATGATGAGGATTCAGCGTTTTTACGTCATTTCAACCTGCACAACTCCTGCACTTCCAGTATACATCACAGTTGGCGATGATGATTCTAAGCCGAGTGGTTTCAAGCCTATAAAAAGAACGCCTGTACGTATCCTGGGCAGGATACATTCAACCTCTGTCGAGTTCATCCACTGGCATATCCATGAAAATACGCCGAATACGATCTATTACGTTGCGCATTCCGGTAGAGCGCTGTCCTGATCTTCTGATCCCAGCTTTTGCGCACCGTGGTGCGTTAAGATGTCGTGAATTAGACTCGGTCTCCATACTCGCCCCACTTCTGAATTCCCGTGAATTCTTCCAGCATAAATGCCTAGCGGGTCCACGAGTATACACCTTGGCTCAACAGTACTCATTCAGACCACCCATAACCATTGTATACCAACTGCATAACTTGTGGCTTTCCTTTAGATGCTCCTAGTTCGACGGAACTCTGATTTCTTTCGTGTAGTGGAATCAAGTTGATTTATGCAGATAAAATGGATGCTCTACTTTCTCTTTTCTCAACTGGATTACTTTACGGACCCGCTATCAGTGACAGGTCGGTACAGTACTCCACTTTCAGCGTATACGGCTATTCGTAGCCCCGCAGGGCTACGAATAGCCGATGGAGAGAAATACAGCCTTCGACTCGCGGGCTGCTTTTTGGAACGCCTCTGGCCCCCATGGGTACCAGTCGACGGGATTGTGCGCGTGTTGGAGGAGGTATGAGGATTTCTCGCGGATCAGGCGGTTGGTTTATTGGTGGCTTCGCGTGTTGTTGAGCTTTATGGTTGAATCATCCTCTCTAGATGGTTTTTCCGTTAGTATATACCGACGCTAAGAAGCAGTCACGTATAGTCTACAGCATCCGGTAACCACTCGAGTCATTTGCCGTTCCCGATTCGAGATGATATTCATCGGTGTACTATAAATGGCTTACACACTTCCGATGGTCTGCTTCGGGTATATTGACTCTTTTCCAAATGCAAGTTACAAAATCAAACATTTTAGGCTGTCCAGACAAAGTTAGAACGGCAAGTCGTCGTCCTTTCCCACTGGAAGAGTATAAAATCGAGCGTACAAATTATCCAATATTACCCTTCCGACAACATCGTCCTTCGATTTAATCATTTCATAAAAGTTCTTTACCTTGACAACCTCTATATTTTGGATGGGTATATAGGTGTATCCGCTACGAATGAAACACGAAATGAGCTTCGCATTGTTCTGAATGTAATCCTCCAGCATGCTAGTTCTCAAAACATCCCCTAACTTATTAAAAATCACTGGTAGATCATATGACGGTTCAAATTCCGAATGAAGACGAGTAACGTGCTGTAACAAGTCATCGGCGAATTTCTGATATATGGATCTCTCAGTGTTGGTAAAATCCAAGTCAACTAAGGTTCCGGCGGAAATGTCTTGAATAATTTCTTCGAAATGCTGGTACCTAGAGTGAGGATCCGTACGAGTCATTTTGTCTAAAATCGCACTAAATTTAAACTCTGCGGAATATTCATCAATGATTTTCTTGTATAGTTTCCCGACAAAATAGATCTCAGATTTATGGTTGTAATCGTGATCAATCGCGACCTCGTTGGGCAACTCACTTACAGGCCAATTGAGAAGAATACTATTCTTGTCATTGGCATTTTCATCGAGTTTTTTACCAAATCCAAAGTCAATAATCTTCACCATTCCGTTATTTGTAACCAGGATGTTTTCCGGCCTAATATCTCTATGTAATATACCATTCTGCTCCAGGTGATTAAATCCGTTGATGATCTGTATAAATATTTCGTCGAAATTGTCGTCAATCAGCATGAAGTGATCATTTATATTGAAACCTGAAATATACTCCATCTGAATGAATCCGGTTTGCTTTTCCGGATAGAGATAATAATTGTAGATACGTACGACATTAGGATGTGTGATCAAAAATAAGATTTTTATCTCATCCACAAAACGGGCATACAAATCTTCTATAATGTCTTCATCATATGGTACAAATTTCTTTATTGCAAACAATAGTTTGGTTGTTGTGTCCTTAACAAGGATTGTCTCGCCAGTACCTCCTTTACCCAAAGGCTTCTCGTATGCAAATACCTTCCTGTTAAAGACCAATTCGTCGCCATTTTTCAACGTCATTCACCCCTTACGCAGCAATCCTCATAACTATTCGCACTGAAATAATAGATAAGTCAAACGAGGCGCAACAATTTTTCTGGTAGTGATATACTGAATCCAACACGGTCAGTTCAATGTTTAAAGGATCCAATATCTGCTCGCCGTACCGTTCGAATACACATACAACCGTTCCCGCGCACGTGTGGCAGCCACGTAGAGAAGGGACCGTTCCATTCGCTCCACATCGTCGCGTTCCTCCTGACCGAGTTCGTGCCAGTCTTGCCGAAACGGTGGAATCAGACCTTCATTAACGCTGGCTAAGAAAACGACCCGAAACTCGAGGCCCTTACTACCATGCATGGTTCCGCAACGAACACCAGGTTCAGCCGTCATGCCCCCGCGACGAATCATCACAGCGGATAGTCCATCCTGCCGCAACGCCTGTTCATAGCTCTCCACCAACGATCTCGTCCGTGCCAATACCGCGATATCTTCCACACGGATGCCGAGTTCCAGCAACTGACGAATCTCTTCGCACAAGGCGTTTTGTTCCTCCCGCAGCCCAGTAAAATGTCTGCGTTCTGGAGCCTGTCCACTCAAGAGCGACACATCGCGTCCAGTGTCAATGCCGCCATCGAGATCGTCAAAGGAGAGTCCGGTCAACACCTGCATGGCCTGGCGCCGGATCTGTTCTGTTGTTCTATAGTTGATACGCAGCCGCTTAGATCGCTGTCCGCGTACATGGATACCACAACGGCCCAGTATGGCTTGTCTTGCATAAATTCGTTGATGAGCATCCCCGACGATGAACAAGTCGTTCTCCGCTGGTGGAATGAGAGCTCGTAGAAACCGATACGCCTCTGGATGTAAATCCTGTCCTTCATCGACGACTGCGGTACGGTACCCGCCAAGCCCGGGTTGTTTCTCCACTGCGGCGCGCGCCCAAACAAACAGGTCAATGCCATCGACAGAGTGGCGGTCGCGCATCAATTCGCGAAAAGCTTCCACTGTCCGCCAAACCTGCAGACGTTCTGCTCTTGAGATGCGCACCGTCCTGCCAGTGCGCGACACATCTCGATATTCATTCCAGGTGGTAATGCCATTTTGCTGGATGACCCGCCGATACTCCTCGCGGATGAGCGATAGCTGTTCGAGTCCTTGTCCGCAGCGCGACAGGGCCTCACGCCAAATCGACTCCAATTCCGAATCCTCGTAAAGAACGCGTAGACCTGTCCCTGTTTGATCAAGAACACGTTTTGCCAAACGGTCGATGGACACCACATCGATTCGTTCCATTTCCTCTTTGGTACACAAGGTGTCTAAGGTTGCTCGAATGCTTTCTGCAAGATTGACTGAAAATGTTGTGAACAACAAGCGTTCACCCGATTGCAATCGTTCTCTCGCCAATCGTCGAGCCCGGTGCATGGCGACCACCGTTTTGCCCGTACCAGCCCCCCCAAGCACGCGCACGGGGCCTCGAAAATTCGAGTCCACCAGCGATTTTTGCAACGGATGTAAAAAGATTCGCCAACGTTCCAGCGGTTGGTCCAGGATGGCCGCCAAGTCTTCATCGGATTGTAAGACACGGATACTCGCGGACGCATTCCCGTTCAGCAGGGCACGGGCAAACGTAGAGACCTCATCGCCTTGAGCGGCGTCAAGGTCATCATCGTCCAAATCCCAGGCCTGTTCGATGCGTTCCTGCTCCAGAAACTGCTTCACGTCCTCGTAAGGGTCTCCCGTTGCCAAGCATTGCAAGGCAAGTCCAACATCGAGTGAGAACTCAGAAATCCTGTCATCTAATTCGTCACTGGTACCAATGGTTCGCAGTAGCGATAGGGAACTTTCCGGAATCCCCAGTTCAACCAGTTGCGCATCTGTGAAGGCGGAAAACAGCGCTCCCCTGACCGGAGAATCCGACTCTGCCACAGACCACATGCGAATGGAACCGGATGCAAGATCTGCATCAAATCGCTTGTTGCGCGCCCATTGATACGCCTTGTCGTGCTGGTCCACCCAGACAAACAACACGGCATCGTCCGCAGGGGATTTGACGAGGATGGCGCGGTGCCCTTGGGATACTCTTACCGAGTAGAGCTTGTCATCGACGGCTTGGTGAATTGGCTCAACATGAAGCCCTGAAGACCCCGAATGGTGTTGAAATGCACGCACGGTCTCCCAAGCTCGCCGCCCGTCCGACTTGCTCAGCCGAGATACCGCTTCGATAAACGTAGTCTGAATGCCCACATACATCCTCATTCTCTCCCCTCATGAAAACTGGACCATTCATCCATCAGCTTTTGCCTGGCATCTGGCGTGTTTTGCACCCACGAAAGATCCCAGACTTGCCATCCCAACCTTGTGGCAACTTCCGCATCATCGACCATCTCAGTTGCAAACACAGCAACACGCTCATCTGGCCATGCCAATTCGGCTTCTGCCACAACCCTGCCACCATCCATCAACTCGTAGCCCACTTGCGGCTCTGGCAGCCCTAATTCAATGAGTAGCATCGCGGATGTTCGGAACGATTCACCCACCCACTGCAACCATTCCGGCACACGCTCCACATGTCGGTCGCCCATCCAAACGCGGAAACCGTGAACCGGGCGCAGAATGTCCAACTGACGCCACTCGTCGCGATATTCCCGTAAACTTCGGGTCGTGACAAAGCGAACATCGGGGAGCCACTGCAGGATGTTTGACCAGTGCAGAAAGGTACGCCAGGCATCCACAAATAACGGTTTGTTGCGAAACTCCGTGTCATCCTCCAAACGGACGACACCGTCGAAACGAAATACATGTTGTGAGGGTCTGAACACCGACATGACAGCCGCAACCGACTGACCTGCAGCAAAGTGATGTTCTGCCAACACGACCGATTGTGCCGACTTTCCCCCTGTCTCGACATTGTGAGCAGAATACGGTGCCTTTTCTTCTGCCACCTGCACACGGTCCAGCACGCCGACGGCTGATTCAGCGGTTGTCTTGTATTGCGGCTTTGTCACCTGCCCGATGGCCAGCCCCACTACCTGCGAGAACTGCTCCCATTCGGATTCATCTGGATTCATTAGGTATCGGGCGAGAAGGTCTAGTCCTGATCCGCGCCATATAGATACTGCAGGTTGACGTAGTTGCAATGCTGTGGCGAAGCTCGTTAACTTTTGTGGAAACTCCGGATAGGGATTCATCCCAGGTAATTCACTATTATCTCCGATAATATCCCGTCGAGTGATGGAAAACACTCTGTACTCTCCGGACCGACGTAGTGCTTCTCGTTGCAGGACATCCCTCGGAAAACGGTCAAACTGCCCTTGACCAATATGATAGGTTTCTCCGTCCACGTAAATGGCCACCGGTTTGACATTGCGCAACCTCGTCAATGCAACAGATTCATCCGCTTCTCCTATAACCGGAACCGCCAAGAAGTCGGGCCGGGTGTGAAACAATGCGGCATCCTGACTGGGCAGACCCTGGCGGATTAAGTCCCACGCGAACCCGTTTCCGTTTCGCGCCACGGTAATGCGCACACCATACCGCCCCGGGATACTGAGCGCATCCGTTTGCACCTGGGCAGATCTGTCCAGTGCAGCCAGGTGCTCGACCAACTTCTGCTCTGTCAGGTATTCCAAGTCGCTTTCCTGCATCTCGGGGCGTCCTGCAATGGCATTCGCCTGCAGGCGCTCGACAATTTTCCAATCCTCTGGTTGTATTCCCGCCAGGGGTTGCAGCAGTTCCACCGCCAATCGGCGCGAGAGAAACGCTTGCTGATACTGCGACTCATACCTCAGTAAGCAGCGATAACAGGCCTTCTTCTGCGTATTTTGGCAACTGCACTGGCTGAGCGCCCGATAGGCAGCCTGGATGAGTCTGGAGATGTCCTCTGGCTGTGCCAACTGACGCAAATAACCTGTTCCACCGGGTACACTGTCGTAGAGCGCAATATAGCGTGCACGCACTGCGCCATTTCCGCCCAGCGGCTCGTCATAGAAGGCCATCTCGATTTGTCGAGCAGACCCCCCCAAGATTTGACGTAACCCCAATCGCAGTGCAGCCATCCAGTTGACGCTTCGCTCCTCTACCGCCGCCTCGCCCACGGGCAACAAAAAGCGCAGGACCTCTGACTGAAACTCGCGGTACAGATACACATGGGCCTGATGCTCGTCCGTTGTCGTACGACGCTCATTTGTCCCCTGATTGACCATCTGCTCGCTCACGTCGTGCACCCGTACCCGGTCACAAGCGAAGCCCCGTACATGGCGAATGGGCAACTGCCCCCCATGCCCATCCGGCATGGCCGCCGCTCCACATTTCTCACAAATCGTAAAACCGTTCTTTGGCACAGGTGCACCCGCTGCTTGGCGTTCTCCTCCGTCTCGATTCGGCTCACCAAAGTTGATTTCTCTCACCGTCACCCGTGAAAACCATTCGAACCCAAACAGTCGATTGCGAAGTTCTGCTGCCATTCCTGGACTCTCTGTGAATTCGAAAAACAGTCGCACCTGGGCTCGTGAACGCGTGCGTTCCTCTTGGTCATCCCGAATCTTTTCTTCTTGGCTGCTGTCGCGTGCGGAAACACGGCGCAATCGCACCATCTGCACAATCTGGCCTGTATCCCGCCACTCCGGCGTTCCACAACTCGGACACGGTCCCACAGGCACGTCCACTTCACGCTCCATGTGTTGACACACAGGACAGAGCCGCCACCGCTCCAGTCCCTGTTCATGTCCACCCAACCCCAATTGGGTCACAGGCGTTCGTCTGCCGTGAGCGTAGAATACGCGTCCCGGCGCCAGTTCTCGCAGCGCTTCCCGTTGCGGGCGGTCAAAGGCCTCTACCACACCGCGGCGCCGGTAGCGGCGAATCGTGACCGGACGTTCTGGAAACGTGTAATTAGGTAACAATCCCTCATTTGTCCACCATTCCGTGGTGGATTCCCTAAGCAACGAATAGTGACGCGCTCGTGCTTGATAAACCGTCCTTTCTAGTTCTTGATATTCCTCGGTACGAATACCCTCCTGAGACTGAAATTCGCGTTCTTGCAGGCGCCGGTTCAAGCGCTCTAAATGTCGGCGAGCCTCGCGCTCTTCTTCGCGACGCTCACGAATGACCTCATCGATTTCATGGCTCCATTCACCCTCGAAGAAAAATTGTTTGAGTTCAATCACGCTTTCCGCACGCAGATGCCCCTGAAACAGTTCCGAAAAATGATCCCATAAAGCCTCTCGATTCGCATCGGCATAGGCATAGAATAGCGTTGGAAATCCCTGTGCAGATGCTTCTTCCAGGACCACTCGAGACGCTTGCCGCGGAATTTCTGCTTCTGGACGATCCCGTATCCAGGCGTCGAACAAAAATGCGCGCAGGTGGCGCTTGAGCACCTCGGGTGCATCCATCGGACAGGTGGGAGACTCCACCTTACCCGCCAACAGTTCTACCGGCGACTCCCAGAAATACTGGTCATGGGGCTGTTCTCGGACGACTTGCCCAATCAAGGAGCGCCCCGATGAGCGCCCGGCCCGGCCCATCCGTTGCACCCGATTGCTCAGCGTTGGAGGCACCCCAGCCAAAAATATGGTGGACAAATCGCCAATGTCGATGCCCATCTCCATTGTCGGTGTGCAAATCAGCACATTCAAAGGCTGTGGCTTTCCCGTCTCAAATCGCTGTTCCATGAGGCGCCGTTCCTCATTCGGTACGAGACTGGAGTGCTCTTTCACAGCCGGGGGCAATACGCGGGACTCTTCGTACAGTCTCGTGGCGTAGCGACGACGGCGACGCTCTGTCTCAACCAATGTCCCCCCACAGCGATAGGCAATACAACGAACATGCGCCACAAAAATCGGAACATCCTCCGTGGCCACGGTGACTTCGGCATGACACTTTGTACAGACGAGTCTTGCTGTGGTGGTTGCAGTATTCAGCGCATCTGGGCGCAAACCGTAGGTCGAGTCCGCCCCATGATGGCGAACGTCAACGACTTTTGCCTCCTGTAGCGCTATAAATAACGTATGGACCACATCCCCTGCATCCACGTCGGAAACGAACCCGGTCTCCTCCAGTGGCAGGGTGAGTGTGGCCTTCATATACAACGCGAGCCAGGAGTTCGCCGCACCAAACAATGAATCCAACCCATCCGATGGACGCCCCGTGGTATAAAAAGACGGAATGCGCGTGGAACACACATAATCTTGATTCTGGTCCCGAGAGAGTAGATAAGGCTCACCACCGCCCTCCCGGAAACCATCCAACAACGGGTGGGAGATGCCGCCATTCACCACCATCCGGTGCAAAATACCCAGCGCCAAGCCATGGACACGGTCCCGCAACTTGCCATCCTGGTTTAGTTGCGGATGCCGCTCCCGCAATGTGGCATACGCCAAATCCACCGCCTGCGCCATACGCACCGAGTCTTGCTGTAAAGTGGCCACTCCCGTTTGATACAAGGACCGACCGAGTCGCGCATGGAGGCCAAATTCCTGTAACACACGCATGGAAACAAAACGTAACACACGTGTCCACGTTTCATCGGTCCACGTCTTCAACTCTCTTGGATAGCGTCCGGCAATCTGCTCATCGTCTTCGTCTTCCTCCACGAAGGCCCGTACAAAATCTCGGTCACCCAGGCTGCTGCGCCAAACAGACGGCCAATCCACAATGGCATCTGCGAGGGTTGCCCCGGCAGGCGTCATCCTCAACTCACGGACAAGCGCTGTCCGAAGCAGAGAATTTTTTGCTCGATGCTGAATGAACCCGGCCAAAAGCGCAGAATCTTGGACAGAGTCGACAAACGAGAGAACTTTCGGATCCTCCACATGGTCGGACGACAACACATGTCCCGCGAACGTCGCGCCAATGCTCGCTCGACGCATGGAAACGGGCAACATCGCGTCCGCCTGTCTGCAATGCGGACACGTACGGGCACCGAGCCGCTTGCCGCCGAATCCCGGTCGATGAACATATGGCATGGCCACGTACACTGGAATGGCGTCCGTTATCTCCCGTTCAAGCAGATCTGCCCGTGGTGTGAGGTACGCACTCTGCACATGTCCATGCAAGGGCTCCGATTCTGTGAATGGATAAAGATAGACAATCCGTTCACGGTCTGGCGTCGGCAACCGATTTGGCTCCGTGAACGCGGGGATAATGTCCGCCGGGTTGGTCAGCAAACGCTCGGAGTTGTCTGTTTGTCGCAAAGTCACCCACCCGGAGGCCCCACAGCGGTTGCAGACAATCATTGGAAATGCGGCAGTTTGGTGCGCCGGAGAACCGAAATGCAACGGATAACCGCTTGTCACTGAAGACTCAACTTGCTCTTCTCCAACCCCGTCCTCTATCCCTGATATGTCGCGTCCTGACCAGGAAAAACTTGGTGCTTCACGGATTTCCCGGACGAGTCCCCGCAACTCACGCACCCACACCTGCACCTGAATGGGCAAAAGAGGGCGAATCCCACCCTCCCACTTCGCTTCAGAAACGACGCTCAAAAAGGACAGCAAGTATTGCTCCGCATCGGCTTCGCTCCGTAGATCAAACTCAGAAGTAAACCGCTGCACGAGTTTTGCCCACGTAACCGGGTCGCCAGAAGCGACGCGGCATAAGACATGAAACCAACTGTGGCGACGCAATCGCTGCGGCAAATCTTCTGCAGACGCTGCACCAAACCAGAGTACGGTTTGGCGACGCACGTAATCCGCCGCGGGTTCCCGGGCATGGGGGCGAAGCTCTTCCGTCAAATCTGGGATTTGCTCTTCATGAAGCGGTAACAAGTACTCTGATAGGGCGGGCCGTGCTTCCTGGACAATGGCTTCTCGCGCAAACGCTGTGCCAAATACCGTTCCGGCGTAGTCGAGCAGTTTCTTGAAGGCCTGCTCGCTGCCGTCGCCCAGCGTGGCCGAGGTGCCCACCGGGCACAATGTACCGTCCGGTATCCGCAAGCGGCCCCGCAGGCGCCGCACCAAACAAGCAATATCTGCGCTTTGCACCCCATCGTACGTGTGCAGTTCATCCAGCACCAAATAGCGCAAGGTTTCTGATCCGTTTTGCGACCACAGCGGCCAGTCCACCTTGCGCAGGAGAAGCAAATCCAGCATTTTATAATTGGTCAACAGGATGTCGGGGGGAAACTTGCGCAATAGTTTGCGGTCTTCAATCAGCCGCTCTGCCGTCATCACCCGACTGACATCCCCACCTGCAGCCGTGGCACGTTCCCCGTGACCGACGTACAGCCCCGCGAGGAGGGATTTCGTCGCCTTATTCTGATGCAGGATGCCCGCCAAGCGTTTCGCCTGATCTTGCGCTAGGGCATTCATCGGATATAAAATAATGGCCTTAATCCCCTGTTGGCCCGCCTCACGCATGCGAATGCAGTGGTCGACAATGGGATAGAGAAACGATTCCGTTTTCCCCGACCCAGTCCCTGTCGTCACCAGCGTTGGCTGCGGCCCATCCGCGCGGGTGGACGAAAGGCGTTCAAACGCCTTCAATTGGTGCTCGTACGGCAAAAAGGGCGGGTGGAGAGCCGTGAGCGGACTCTCATACCCTGTTTCCACTTGGCGAAAAGGCAACCTCGCCTGGACATACGGTCCATGAAACATGCCATTGACCGGATCGCGCAAAAAATCAAGCAGAGCCGCCGACAGGCGGTCGTCTCGAAACGGAAAGATGGTGTCGATGTATTCCAACAGAGTTGCCTGCCACTCCTGGGCCACCAGTGCCGGTATCATGCGGTCGCCTCCCGCAGCAAGCGCGAGAAGGCGCGATAGGCTTGCCGCAAGTCGTCTTCCCGATGACAGTTGTCAAACGGTTCAGCGGTGCCTGGAAACATCGGCGGATAAGGTGCTTGCAGCGCCGCTTCATGGGCGATGAGTGCCTTGCCGCGTGGGTGGGCGGCGAGATCGTGATTGATTTGGTACTGGAGCCGATGCGCCTGAACCACAGGTTTCGGTACCAACCGCCCCGTCGCGTCGTAGAAACGGTCTTCGCGTTCGTATTTTTGCAGTACGGGGAAATAGACGCGATAGAGTGTGAGGAGTTCCTCCTCGGACAGGCCATACGCGAGTGCCGTGAGTGCGTCCAATTCCACCAATGCCTGGCGTCGCTCATAGTCGGTGCGCAGGGCCACATCGCGGTTCCACACGGACGTGAGGTCAGACCAGGAAGGGAGGCGCGGGTCAGACTTGACAAAGCCGTCCCCCGTGAATGCGGGGTCATACAGGGCCTCCCACAGGTCCTGGTAGTGGACGGTTAGGCAGTTCAAACGCAGCGCCCGGGCAACCATGGGATCACACAGTCGGGGGTCTGTGGGGAGTGGAAGTTGCTCCAGTTCGGAGTAGATGTGACTCCGGCCTGTCGTTTTGATGAAGAAATCAGCCACCACTGAGAAGGTCACTCCCGCGAATACTGTCATAGCATACAAATCATTCATGACGATGGCCCGTACCGTATGTACATGTGCCACACCCGGAGGAAGTATAGCGGAAATCAGGGTCCGTTCTGACGTTGGACCAACCATATTCCGATGCGCCAACCGATAATACGCCAAGAACGACTGGTCCCCAAAGCGCGGCGCCCGCTGATGATACTCCTCCATGTCGACCGCCGGAACATAGTTTGTCCTGGGCAAATAGTCATCCGGGATTGCGGTAAGATCAATCTCCGAATAGTCCTGGTTGTGCTTGCAGCCTTCGTTCGGATTTTTGAACAGCGGGTTACCCACATGAAGGTGCGGTCCGTTTAGGATTAGACGGTCCACTTGTCCAGGGTATTGGGTATCCCGTCGAATGGTGTGTGTCGTTTTCACATCTGCCGTCTCATGCCAACACTCTGTCCGCGCGTACTCCACCCCGCTCGCACTCAGCGACGCCCCCGCGTCCGCCAAACGTTCCAGGACAGCAAGAATCTCCTGACTGTGCACGGCAGGCAGGGGTTGCTCCAAGGGATTTACAGCCTGTCCAGTGCCAAACAACCGTCCGAAAAGCGAAAGTTCCTTTACCGCTATCGTGACAACCCGGTGGCGATGCCCCCGCGTCTCCCATTCGTCCTGGGCGGTCTTGTAGCCAGGTACCGGGCCGTGGCCGTGATGCGCCAGGGACCAGTCAATGGTTTCCGGGAGGAAGAGATTGCTCATATGTTGGAACGATACCTGCTCCGCCGAATGGGCGCGATAGATGTTAATGCTGAACCGAACAAGATGATGGATGTCCTGAAACAACTGCTTCTCATTCACAAATTGATAGTGGGCCAATAACCGGGGGTATAATTCCGACCGAAACGTCCCGCCGTTCGATTCATCGTAAACTCCGTCCGGATGTAGTAATCCCACCACGCCCCTGGCCGACCCCACCCGCCAAGTCTGGCCAATGAACGCCTTGTAGAGATTCGATTTTGACCCGCTCAGTTCGCTGTACAGGGCAGGGGCATTGAGGAAGGCCTGCATGCCACTGCGAGAAACGTACAGGTGCAAATAAGCCTGCCGCGCCTCGTCGTTCTGAAGAATATCCGCGCGTTTGCGGGCCACCGCATCGGCCCCTTCGCCGCGCACGCCAATCAGCGGATCGAAATCGGCAAGCACATCCGCTTCTTTCCACTCCACAGGCACCCAGGGTGGATTGCCAAGGATGATGTCAAAGCCGCCCCGCTGTGCGAATACTTCGCCAAACGCCAATTCCCAGTGATGAAACCTCTGTTCTTCGGCGACCCGTCTTGACACAGCCAGCCATGGATACCGTTGCACCACATCATCTACCGTGTGATTCTCGGCAGTTGCCGCATCAAGCAACGCCTCCACCCCTCGCAGCCACTCGGCATGGGTTGGCAGAAGAGCCGCTTCCTCAATGGGCCAGAACCAAAACGATGCCCACAGGTCAAGAATATACTGTATGATCCGATAAGCACTGTGTTCCCCTTGCTGCAGTTTTACGAGTAGTTCCTTTCGTCTCGCGATACTGAGCGTGTTGACTTCATCCTTGCCTCGTATCTGCGGCCACACCGTCAGTTGGTCATCGACCTTCGCCAGCAGCGCTTGGCGCGCGACAACTGCCCGGTCCCACAAGGCATCGATGCGGTCGGACAAATCGGATAAAAAGCGAATTTCCTCATCATCAAAACGCTCGGGGAAACCACGTTTCCAGTCACGGATGATTTGCAACTCTGCGTGACACAAGCCCGTTATCGCCTTGTCCCCTTCGTAGTCGCACATACCCTTGTCGGGTAACAAGAAGTGGTAGACGGCTCCCTGTGCAGACTTCACCCGAGTGGGTCCGGTTCCGCGCCATTGACCCGTCTGCAGAGTCTGTGCGGCATACACGGCACGCCAAGCGCCAACCAGGCTGTTGCCGTTGGCTAACCGCACTTCATACCATGGACCAGCTTGCCTTGCGTGTAGGGTGTTCAACCACAGGCTAATTCCCGCCAGTTCCACCGCCAGTGCGTTTTTGTCCACACCATACACACGCTTCGCCGCGAGGAACGCCTTCACCCGCGCCAATTCCCCGCGCCGCTCATCATCTGGCAAGGGGCGCACGCCTGCTTGCGCTAGTTCCTGTTCTTTTTTATCCAAATAGGCGTTCGCCAATTGTTCCACCGCTGTGTTCAAAAAAGCACCAGAACCCATCGCGGGTTCGAGAATATGTAAATTCAGGATCTCATCGGCAGATAATTCCGGCACAATCTGTGCAAGCGTATGGCGCACCACAGCCTCCGTCAGCTTCGCGGGCGTGTAGTAACTCGCTGAATCCGCGCGCTCGCGGCCGCGAAGTCGGAAAATGAAAGTGCCTTTCTCATAGTGGACGATTTGACGCACGCCGTCCACTTCGCGGGAAACAAATTCGTCTTGTCGCAATCCGAGACGAGCGACTTCTCGCTCGGGAACAAAGTAAGTTTGTGCCAATTCATCCACATCGTCCTGTGCACGCTTCACTTCGACGAGGGGCTCCTCCGCGAAAAACCCCGCGTAGGACAGCAAACCCTCGTAGATACTGCCAAGATCATTCGTACTCAGTTGGGCGTAACTGATGCGCTCCCGGCCATTGGCGCCCCCCTTGCTCAGGGACAGCTTTTGCAGAATGTCTTGCAAGACAAAGTTGCGGATACGAATGGAGGACAAGAGCGGCGTAGCCGCCGAATCGAATAGCCAACTGCGGAGTCCAAAGAGCGTAAACCCACCGTCCAAAAGCTGAGCATCGTCGAGATTGACACTGGCCTGGAGACCTGTGGCATACGGCGGTTCTCCTTCGTTCATGAGCCGGAACAATTCGGTTAAGCTGTCGTGAAAATAGGTGCCATTGCGCGCCCCATCTGTCACCAGCGGCTGCAGTTCCAAGTCCCTTAGGGCTTCCAGACTGTAGGCTGTGCGGTACTCCTCACTCTTCATGGGAACAATCTCCAACTCCGCATCCCGCGACTCCACATAAAGCAGAAACAAAATCCGGTAGACGTAGCGCAGGCATTCGGCCGTGAGCCGTCCCGCCAAGGCCGCGTCGGCCAAATACCCACGGTGCGTCTGGCGGCAGAAATCCACATACTCCTGTCCGAGCAGTTCCACCGCAACGCGCGCGGTGTATTTGAGATCTTTTGAAACACCCGTCGCATGCCGTCGCGACGCCTCTTCCAGCGCGTCGTGATGACCGGTTTTGCTGAGCAGTCGGGCATGCAAAAGCCCGATGACGAGCTTAACCTCTCCACTGCCAAGCGGGCCAAGCAGAGCGTCCCAATCCACAATGAGATACCGTCTGTCCGCCCATTTGGCTGCATCAAACAGGAGAGCGTACCGCCCGCACAAGGCCACAATGCGCCGTTTACGGTCTGGCAAGCGAAACAGCGCACCCACGCACTGCTCAAGAGTCAATTCTGGACTCTCTTGAACAGGGACGACCCACTGCGTTTCCAATAGGCTTTCTTCAGCGTGTACATAGGGACCCATGAGGAGTATCGGGGATTCTGGATCTTCTTGACCCTCCGGTGGCAACAGGGTCTCGATGGTGTGGAGGTCATCCTGCAGTGCGATTTCCGTGTTGACCCAATCCAGATACCCGAGCCATTCGAGCAGCGCACCATGCCAGTCTTCCTGCTTTTCCGACAATGCCTGCCCCACTTCCCGACTCTTCAGGGTGCGGTACATTGGAGCCAATTCGCGCAGGCTGCGGACGGACGTTTCCCAGTTCGGAAAGTGGACACGGAGTGCTTCCTCTATATCTCTTGAAAAACGCGTGTCCAAATAAAATGGACTATAGAAATCATTCACATTGATGATGGCGTTCATGGCCGACCCTCCTCCAGACCCGTGAACCTGGCACCCACACGCAAGATGGGCTGCTCTTCCACGGCGAACAAATCCTCCAGGTTCTTCCTCGTCCTATGGTACGTCTCATCCCAATAGGCCCGCTGACGTTGCAAGCGTGCACGCTGTGCGGGCGGCGGCGTCGGTCCAGAATGTTTCATTGATGAATCCAATACTTCCTGATACCACGACTCGACCCGGACGAGTTCGGTCTCTACCTTCGCCCTCAAGTCCGCCAGATTCGTCGCAGCACGATCCGTTGCATAGGCGTTCGCCGCTGACAACACAAGTGCGATTCGCCCATCACGAGAAGGGGTAACTGGGGTAACTGGGGTAACTGGGGTAACTGCGGTCCCCGCATTCACCCAAGGGACGGATACAAGCGGATCGGCATTCCCTGCAAAAGGCCGCACCGATAGCCTTTGACTGTCATCCGTCACCACAAGCCACTCGGCATACGCAGGATATCCGCTCTTCGTAGTTAACAACGCCTGAATTAAGTAGTGGCACACCCCGACGCGAAGGTCCGAAAGGGCAATATCTGGCACCGATTGTGCCGAAAAAAAAGCTGCTGCCCGATCCAGCATCCAATCCGCCACCGGGTGAACATCCCACAACAAATCTTCCGTAGACCAGTCGCCGCGATTCGTGGCGTTCTGAATATGACGCAACGCCCGTTGAACATCCGTGGTCAGGCGGATTTGTCCTCGCTGCAGAACACTGGCCGGGAGAGAACGCAAGCGAGCGTGCAAATCCTCCACGCCTGTGAGGGTCACCGTCTTTTGCGCAGCATCCACTTCAATGCGCTCGTACTTGCGGCGTTCGTCGTCAAAACCCGTCCGTGTCCGGTAGCGTGCTCGTTCTTCCGCCAACTCGCCCTGTAGGTCGCGAACCAATGGCAACCAATCGTCGTAGAGACGCGGAACATCCAGAGACAGAATGGACTCCGACTTTGTCGTTGGCACCAGTAAATCCGAAAAATCTACCGACCAATCCGGAATCAATTCGGTCAGCGAACGCCCCTCCGCAATGCCTTGCTCCAAATATGCTTCCTCTTCCTCAGGTGTGAACAGCTTCAACGCACTCGCCGGGTCCCCGAGATTCAGTTCGATACTACGCGCCTTCTCAACCAATTTGTCGACAATGCGGGTATCAGCCGCATGAGCCTCGGATGCCATGGCCAAATAACGAATCTCCGGCGTTTCCATTTGTCCAAACCGGTCAATTCGCCCGTTTCGCTGTTGCAGGCGGATGAACGACCAGGGGATGTCGTAATGAATCATGTGATGACAACGATGATGCAGATTGACGCCCTCTGAGGCGACATCCGACGCGAGAAGAAGGCGAATCGGTGAGTCCTCTTCGTTAAACTCACGCACAATCGCTTCCTGTTCCGTATCCGCCAACTGCGCTGTGAATTCACGAATCGCTCCATCCGGACACTGCAAGTCCTCCTGCAACGCGGTTTGCAATGCACGCAGGGTTTCAATTCGTTCCGAAAACACGACAACCCGCGGCGATTTTGGCTTCCCAGTAAATTCCCATGCTAGAAGGAGTTTTTTTAACTCCTGGTATTTGGACGTATCCCGAATCGAAAGCGTATTCTGCTTCGCAGCAAGTTCCCCGAGTCGTTCAAGATCTGCTTGCCATGCATACAACACGCTCTTTGGAGCCGTCGCATTTTCCACCCTTCGGGTCAGTGTGATCATGCGATGACGCAATGTTTCTCGCAACGCCTCTGGGCTAGAGAGAAACGATTTGAGCAAAGTTACGGAAAACAACCCATCCGGTCGAGCCACAGTTCCTGCAATGTCATGGGTGACAAGGTCGGCCAAAGCTCCCAATACGCCATCTTCACCGCCTGTGGTCAAGCAGGTAATTTTGTCGTCATGTGCCTGCTGAAATCCTGGCGTCTGAACAAGCACATCGGACTTGAATCGGCGCACCACCAGGTGCTCAATGTCATCCTTGCAAAGCGTTTCTGCATCGGCAACCGCGGTGGGATCGAGCATCCTCATCAGGGAAGCAAAACTCTCCGGTTTCCCATTGTGGGGCGTGGCTGAGGTGAGAATCAAACTGTGGCTGTGATTGGCCAACAGATTGGCCAATTGGTTGCGCTCCGTGCTGGCGTTTGCGGCGTTGTGACACTCGTCTATCCAGACGATATCCCACTGGCATGCCTCCAAGTAACGCCGATACTGTTCATCGTTCTTCAGGGTATCAACGGAAATAATGACTTTATCATAATAATGGAAAGGATTTTTGTTCCGCGGAATGTCGCGACGAATACGGGCGATTCCCACCGAATCCAAACGCATCAAAGGTATGGTGAACCTTGTCCACAGTTCCTTCTGAATCTGCTCCAGCGTGGAACGCATGGCCACCACCAGAACCCGCCGCCCCCGGCCACGGCGGATGAGCTCTGCTAGTAAAATGCCTGCCTCGATGGTTTTTCCTAGTCCTACACCGTCGGCAATGAGCAGCCGCGGCCGTACCAATGACAGCGCTCGTTGCGCCGGGATGTATTGATACTCGCTTTCCTCCATCGCCGCCTGTCCCCGTGTCGTTATCCCCGGTTGCGTCAATGGCGTACGCGTGAGTAGGGCGTGCAAAAACAAGCGAGATCGACGATAGCCTGGTGAATCATCTCGGACAAACTTCACATCTTCTGGTGAAAGGACCTTCACGGTGTCGAGTGAATCAAGAAATGTCGCCTCGTAATCCCGGACCGTTTCACTTAACCCCGTCACATGCAGCGCAAACACATTGTGTTGTACGGGACGCGAATCACGGACCAGCCACTCCTCTCCGCGAATTTGAACTCGGGAACCCGGTGCATATGTCAAGTGGAAAACCCCTTTGATTTTCCCCATGCAGAGGAAAGGCATGATGATTTAATTTACGATGGGAGCAAATACTAATCTCTGGTAACCATTCTAGCGGAATTTGACGAAATTCGCACTATAGTAAAAAGGCTTTCCAGAGATGAAGGATTAAGTCTCGTATCATCTGTACGTGGAAACATCACCATCTGGCTCACCTGCAATGAACCGTCAACTGCCGCATTGCAAAACTTCCGGATGGCCTTGTATGAAATCCTCGCCCGGATGGTTAACCGTGAGATGCCCCTTCAAACTTTCTTGCCATGAATGGATTGAAGACAACTTCCCGATAAGCACCCGTTTCTCATCGGAAACATCAAAGAATGGACGGCACACTCGTGAAGAAGTGCCAGAAGACAGATGCATTCGGGAATTGTTGTGGCAATCGCGGAATTGAACTCGAATCGCTGCGGGACGGTGTGAATCGGCTCAAGGACTTGGCGGATCGAATACAGGCGAATCGTGGGTGAGGTCAACATTCGGGTGAAATTCCTATGATCCGCGCGTTTTGCGCCTACTGAATCCCCTTCGAACTCTGATAGCTCTCGATGGTACGCAACTTCGCCAATTGAATTTCCATTACGATATCTTCCACCGAAACACCGCGCTCGGAGGCTTCGCGGTCAGCAACATGAAGTCGGTCATCAATTTCCGCAATTTCATGTAAGCAATCGGAAAACAGTTGAGCGGGCAAGATTCGCGTTTCATGGTGATATTGCAGCGCTTGGAGTCGTTTATCGCCCGTAATCAAAAAATCTGCCAATGCCTCCTTCGCCGTTGCCAAAATAAAATCGTCCTCTCGATGACTTGCGACTCGGGGTACAAACAGTGGGATAGGATGAACGACTGAAGTGGCTCTCAAACTCATCACAAACAAGCGAACCTGTTCACGACTCAGCCGCGACGAGAAATAAGGGTTCGCCAGGGTCCGCTCCAATTCATCCAAAATAGGCTTCGATATATGCAGATGAAATTGCCCTGACAACCACGCTTCCCGAATGTCCGCAATCGGTCCACGTCCGGCTCGAATGGCTGAAGCCAAAATATTCGTGTCCAATACGACCCGCATTATGCCTCTCCCTCAGTACCTTGCCCAGCTAACCCTGAGCGTACACCAGATAGAGCGCGTTCCACTTCCTTGTTGAATTCATCCTCGGGAACGTCAACGAAAGCATCCCGCATTTGATCCATCACACGGCGCAGGTCCATCAGACGACTGTCACGCTGCTTCAGCCATTCCAAATCCTCCGGGCTCACCAGACCAGCAACTGGAACACCGCTCTTTTCTACAACCACTCGCGCCTGATCCCGCGACACCAAATTGATGACTTCACTCCAATGTTCCCTTACATCTGAGGATTTCATAACCTGTTGCTCTTTCATGCCCCACCCCGATCCGTACGTTATCGTACACTTTTGTACAGCTATTATAACATGACAGGTTGTGCTATGCGAGTAGGAAATCGCGGAGAGAGGTAACTCAAAGTGAAGGGGAGAAGTACGAAACAACCAAATGTAAATGAATATCTTTACTTCTTGAAAACATCTCGGCTGGATTCGTTTATGGACCTGTTATCAGTGACAGGTCGGTAAAGTACTCCACTTTCAGCGTATATTGCTATTCGTAGTCCCACAGGGCTACGAATAGTCGATGGAGAGAAATATAGCCTTCGATTCGCGCGCGACTTTTTGGAACGCCTCTGGACCCCATGGGTACCAGTCGACTGGGTTGTGCGCGTGTTGCAGGAGGTATGGTGACTTTTCGTGGATCAGGCGGTTGGTGAATTTGTGACCGCCGTTGTTGGAGTTCACGAGGGAATCATCCACTCTGGTGAGATTTACCGTTCGTATAGACCTGGGTGGCAGAAAGTATTTGATGAGTACGCAAGGCATGTACGTGCCAGTAAAGCCGTTTGAGTCTGACATTCAACAGCCATGCCGCATAATTATTCAAGATTATGGCAGGTCCCCTCTGTCGTATTCGCCCCCGTTAATGACAGAAGGACTTCACGTCCGTCAAAGACTTGCTTCATTTTACGGCGGCAATCAAACCGCGATTTCCATGCACATGCAGAGTAGTTGTGTGAAACTCGCATTCCCGTAGCCAGGCGAGATGAGTTTCCAAATTTACAGGAAAGTCGCCCTCTTCTTGAAGAGTCGTCTCGTGTATAGCAAAACTATCGCCTTCTTCGGGAGCAGTTTCTGAACCATGATATCCATCGAGACGCTTCCACACGGAACGAAACAAAGGAAACACAACCTCATCTTCAACTTTTAGCCGATCCAACAGGAGAAATATGCCACCAGGACGTAGGAAGCTATGGATATGGCGGTATGCTTTCTGCATATCTTGGGCGGATAAGTGATGGAGTGATTGAATCGCGATTACCGCCCCTATTTCAGATACTGGTAACTGAAGTTTCGATAACTCCGCTAAGTCCCCGTATAGAGGAATAAAGCGGTTCGCATATGGACTTAAGCACTCTAATGCCAATTGTGCCATAGCTTCAGAATTGTCAATACCAATCACTTGGCTATGAGGTATCCGTTCAAAGATAAGTTCTTCTACCTTGCCAGAGCCGTATCCTAAGTCAAGAATCCACTCGCCTCGATGTATAAATTCAGCCAATAAATATACTAAAATGTCCAACTGTTCTCCGCGAGTTGGATTGATTTTGTCACCACTCGTATCCCAAATGCGGGCAGTGATAGGGTCTTTCCACCCCTGTGTCACAGAATCACCGTCTTCCTTAAAGTTCACAAAAACAGTTTACATGTATCCTCCAGCACAGAAATAGATTGTTATTGCTTGAACGCCTGTTTTGAATACGATTTCCCTTCTGTCGCTAAACGCCCCGTTAATCCAGAATGGACTACTCGCGCGCCGCTGTATATCGATGCAGATGTCAGTAGATTGAATTTGCCCAACAAACTCAATTGAGATAACATTTCTACAGAACCACCATCATTCTCATCCGGTAACGGTTGCTGCCATTTCATCTTGCGCAGCACCTTGCGTGTTCGTAGGTCCCACTGAACGTGCAAGCTGGTAGAGCATGTACTGATTAAGACTTACACCCTCTAATTTAGCTCTGAAAGCCAAGTCACGTTGCAGTGATTTTGGTAAGCGCAAAAGAAATTTGCTGGGTTCAGCATCAGTTAAATCAATCGGCTCAGGAATTTCAATGCCATCCTGTAACGCACCATCTAACCAACAACGCTTAGCATCTTGAATCATATTCATCAATTCAGGTAGAGACTCCGCTTGCGTAATGCATCCGGGCAACTCGTTGATCTTTGCAACATAGCCCCCTGAATGGGAATCAGGAATCACCGTGATTGCATATGGCAAAGACATATAATAATCCAAGTCCTTCTTCATCAAATCCACCCATTTTCGCTGAGAATTTCAATAACTTGCCTCACATACACTTCTTTCACGTGATTCCTGTGGCGAGGAACAACGATCTGATCTGTACCTAGAACGTATCAGTAATGACTCGTACCCTTACCGGACTGTTTTCTCTCGAATCCTGTATTACGCAATACCTTATCGAGCTCTTCGAACCGCACAGACTTAGGGTTGTTTCGAATGCTCTCCAACAATTTTTCCCACTGACTCAAGCTTTCACCTCGTGTCGAGCAATATCATATACGATATTATATCGTGTTTGGCCCTAAATTACAATCGTGGAGTCCTTCTTGCGTTAAACCTGCCCGATTGTTTAAGATTTACGCGTTTCCGTCGGCGTATGATTATGCAGATTCCACCATGTTTTGGACCTAATGCATGAGTCCTGAATCCAAATCGTTGATACTCTGATCCTCACCTTTGGTCTTCGCCATTTTAGATGTGTTGGATTTGCGGCTGATGAAGAGTTTGGCGGTAAGGTGTTCAGTCATTGATTGAGTTTCTGGTAAATCTCCATGGAATCCAGATTGATAACAAAGCTTCCAGCTATGAGGATATCCAGTCCGATGAGGCCGTTAATATCCCAATCAATTTGTCCGAAGTCTATGACCATACGAGATATTCTGAATCCACAGAATTCAGCATGCTCAACTGTCTTTTCAAATGCGTAGTCAGCACCACCAATCCCTTGTGAACGGTTAATACGGTCTCCGTTTTTATAAGCAATCCCAAGGTCATCAACCGCATCGGAAACGATGATGGTGTGTTCTGCTCCCGTATCAATTGCCATACGATCAATCGTTTTAGTTCGGCGGTTATAAGTGATATTTAGGGAGGCCAAAAGGAGTCCTTCCGAATCGTCAATGTGCACGTAGCCTACCCCGCAGTCCTGGTCTCCGGCGTAATTCAATGACAACGGAGTCATTAGATGTATGATACACAAACATCGTGTCTTTACATTGCATCAGAGTTTTTGTTGCTTCTTCGTCAGGAACGGCACGGACGACAGCCATATCATCGATCAACACCATGTCACCTTCAATATGAGACGACAACTCCTCGACCAACACAAACTGATTTGGGAATCGTTTACGGACTTCTGACCATTGCACGTTCATGCCTCCTCGTATACTCGGTTCCAACGTTCCAACTGAGCTGATTTTGTTAACAATCATTGTACTGCGTCCGATAGTTATTAGCGACATAATCGGTTCCATGAGAGATTCGTGCCATCTTACATTTTTTGAGACATTCAATATAGGACATTCCTGCCTCTTAGCCGAAGAAGAACAACGAAGGTGGGCGCATGTTTATGCACTAGTTGCTTCATTGGGTTCCTGCGATTATACCTTGTTACCTCCAAGGATATCCCGTGATTTCTGGCAACAGGAATGAAAAAATTTCGGGAATTCTCTTCCTGAATTCTTTATAATTATGTTCCGCACAATTCATGATTTGGAACTTTGTGTTAGATACCTTATGTCTCAAAATTGCATCGACGGCTTTAATTCGTTTACACGCCCCTCAGACGACGAGTTCGCATCGATACCTATTACGATGAGTTCTATACCAATTTCATCTAAATACGTTTCTAAGCCCAACGAGACCCCACCCATGGCATCTTCATCTCGAAAGACATTCTTACCATCGTGCATGTATAATACCGGATAACTTTGTTCGCCTAAGTAATATTTCTTTGGCAAATAAACCCTTATGGTTCTCTTAGCATGAAATGGTGGGATGATAATTGAGAACTCATCAAGCATTAACATACCTTCTTTGGCCTCGAATGAGAATGTCTATACTTATATCCAGGAAAAAAAGTAAAATTCATTGATGTATTTTCCTGCCCGAAATATCGCTGATACGCTTGTTGTCGCACGGTGCCACTGAGGGAAGCGTACAACTGCGTCGTCTCCGGTTTCTCATGGCCCAAAATGGACTGCACGGCCACGAGGGGCGCTCCCTGATTGAGCAATACGGTTGCGAGGGTATGGCGAAACTTGTGGGGCTGATTTTGGTTTGCAAGTCGAATCGATTCGCGATCCGATTGAAAATATACTCAATCGGATGAATCGACATCCGGTGCGGTTTCCTCTCGGTCACAAACAGCGCCGCATCCTGATCCCCACGATGATTCAAGTACCTTTGAAGCCATATGCGGGACTTCGAACCAAAGTACACCTCTCGTTCTTTGTTTTCTTTCCCAATGGCGTTCACACAGCCGCGCTGCCAATCCATCGCACTGCGGTCGAGTTTGCGAATCTCCCCCACTCGACATCCCGTGGCGAAGAAGAATTCCACGAGCGCATGCTCCAAGATACTGATGCAGGAATCCCGAAGCAGTTCGAGTTCATCGATGGTGAGTGCCTTTGGCACACGTTTGCCAAGCTTCGGCTCCTTCAACTTCATGGTCGGATTGCGCACGAGGAGATCCTCTTCCACCAACCACTTGACGTGAAGCATCTTTAGATAGTAAGTGTGATAGAGAACTACCTTCTAACTTCGCTGGCTCCAACCACTATTTGTAAGGAAAACTTTTGTCTTTGGATCTCATTCGATGCACCTCTTATAAGTGCGCTTATGCCTTTCCTCTGCATCTTGATTATTCATCAGTAGGGTACCGTTTTATCAAATTTTCAAAAAATTTCACTGCCTCCGTTGCTGTGGGAATCGCAAGCACGTTCTCCTTGACAAACTCCTGCGCTTGCGGATATCCGCTCGCTTCTATGTCTCCCGTGGCTGTTTCCAAATCGTAAAAGGGAAGCTAAACATCGGGTTCTCCCGCCGTCGCACGAATCCAACTGTATTCGGCATCCACAATGTGCCACAGCGTTTGCAGAAAACTTCCAACCCCGCCGATCCGCTGTCGAGTGAGTTCCTCGTCAGGGACGCCCTCACACCAGTCAAACCATTCCTCCCGAACCTGCCAGTTGTAGCGAAATAGCGTTAGCAACTCGAATCCTCCCTTGAATGGGCAGGACCACACGGTGCAACAATGAGCAACTGGTCATCGGCGAGAAGACGAACTGCGACGCTCGTCGCTGTCTCTGGCCATGTACCCACCCCGTCTGAGCTCGAGGAGAGCGGTTCAACAGGGAACCCAAACTTTCGTTCGTACCACAAGTGAACAGCCGCCTGATTCTTGGCCTGCCAAGGCATATTCAGCATGAGATGATACAGAGTCCGCTCAATCTCCAAGTCCCTTTCAGGACGTAAGTCAGTCGAATCAAAATACGCCACGTCGATATCATTCATTCAGCCTTGTCGGCATAGAAACATCGTGTAACCAGTCCCACACCAGTGTGCGAATGACACCACCCCCGACCAACCAATAGGCGCTTGGCTGCCGTGATATAGACTTTATCTCTATCCCTTGGTCCAAATGCGATAATTTCCATGATGACGCTACTTGATTCTTGAACAGGCCTATAGACGATCCGAAGCCCTAAATGCTTCGGCTTGATTTTTGTAAATCCATGCAATTCTCCACGTAACGATTCACCAATTCCGTTTGGTTTGATGTGGGGGCCTTTTTTCGCCCGCGCAATAATCAAAGCAACGATTCTTTCTTGCTGTTCCTTCTTGTATCCTACCAAGTCCTCAACGGCTTTTTGGTTGAAGCGTATCTCCACGTGATATGGCCCCAGTATTGCATTCAAAGATTCCTCAACGGTTGACATTATTCTTCCTCAACGGTATCGCTCAGTTGAGCAATTCGATTCACATCTATATCTAATTCAGAAATGACGTGAGCCAAAGGAATGCCTGCCTGCTCATCTTTTCTCTCCAAGGCAACCTGGAACATGATTTGATCCATCGCTTCATCGATGGCTTCTTTATAACTCAGTAGTTCTTCAAAAAACTCGAGATCTGCAATAACAGCCCGTCCGTTCTTGTTCCGGGTATTTTGCACCACAAATAATTCATCACTAGTCTTATCCGCATACAGTTCCAAGATTTCAGCCAGTTTGCTTGTGCGCGTCAGGTCAGAGATGTTCAGAACGTGATTTTTTACAAACTTTAAAACATCCGAGCGAGTACTTGTCATGGTGATAGGCACCTCATTTCGTACCACCGTTTCCTTCTACAGTATGCCTCTGCAGCATCATTTGATACGTATTATCACATATTTAATGTGTAATAACAACACATTCAATACACCTGGAATAATCTAGGCAATGAGGCATCACCGTACAAAGTAGCGCACAGGGTTCCGGAACATGCTTCCCGGAGTCGTCTTGGGGAAGGGAATCGCCTGTGTTGGCTGAGACAATGTAATTAGCACTCAACACCGCATTGCGGAAACTGGCCAATATTCGCGGGGCCGCTCCAGTGCGCACCCCGACTTGTCTTCTTGCCAGGTGACATCCCGTGTCCAATGCACCTTATTTTCAATCGTCCAATGCTGACGCACTGCGTCCAACAGTGCCTTGGGCAGTGCCTGTTTCCGCGAGCGACCGCTTACGGGTCTGAAGGTGCTCGACCTCACTCGCGTGCTGGTCAGGCCAGTGGCGACCCGTCTGCTGGCGGGGTTCGGAGCGGAGGTGCTCCGGATCAATCCGCCGGGTTGGGACGAACCGGGCGTGGTCCCGGAGATGACGCGACAGAGCATTCACCCCGGCCTGATTGATGTGTCTCTCGATGCCTACGGCTGAACGGGGCCTTGGGGCGCGCGGCGCGGCTTCAATCGTGTTTGCAGCCGCTTTCGTTGTTTTATTTGGCATATCGATGGTAGTGTTCCGGAATCGGCAAATGTCGCTCTAAAAATTCAGGAGCCTGTCACGTTCCAGTGGTTCAGTTTCCTGGGACCACTATACTCGGATGAAAGGCGTATGTAATTTCTTTTAACAAGAGAAAAACGAGAATCAACATATTACAACTCACCATGTGTTACCACCGGATGGCGGGGGCCACGCTCCAAGTAGCTGACGTAACATAACAATTTGTCCAAGGTGATAACTGTTGTGCCCTATAAGTGATTCCAATACTTCAATTCGAGATTCTTGTGGTTTTGCCAAAATGGTTCCTTCCAAATCTATGAGTGAGGCTTCCTCTGCTGAGGATAACCCAGACATGAATCTCGCTATTGTATCTAACCAATGCTTCTCATTGACCGGTTTTTCTGGACAGATCCATGATTCAGCCGCGTGCTCGGGAGAAGTAGGGCTCCCACCATCTAGCAAATAAAGGCAATAATTCTGCCAATAAATCAAGTGATGTAGAATCTCCCATATAGAATGGGTAGCACCCCCTGGTTTCTCATTAACACTTTTCCAGTCAAGGGCTTCAAAAGCGGCATCTGGTGAAACGTGAGCCATCCTTCCATATAGACCGTTTACAACTGCAGTTTTCAAAGAGTCGAACAGTTGAATCACCTTCTCGTCCATGTATTATACTGATTACTTATTCAAGATCTTTGTGTAGCACTCCTACCCGAAATCGGTGTAAGCCGCCTTTAAAGACGTGAATACTTATAGGGATAAATGGCTCAATACACCTTTGGTTGAGTGTCACGAGGCGCGTATGACTCTCTCTTTCGACCTCACCCTCAGTATACACATTGAAGATATCGTATTGCTGCAAAAAAGACTCAAGACCAGTCAATCAATCCCCTTTTCGCCACGATCACTCCTTTCTTATCATCGAACACGGGGCGCTTGAAGCCGTTCCATGTCAACGAATTAAATCGCCGCCCTCTTTGTTTTTTCCAATATCGCGATCCTATCAAGGAGGGTTTGCTTATGAAGCTACGAAAAAAGCGAGACCTGACGTTTTACCGGATTGTCTCATCACACGGCTTCAAGTTTTACAGCCCGAATTATGCCCATGTGTTCGTGCAATCCCTAGCGGCGCTCGAAGCCACGGTTACTCTGTTCCTCGGAGTGCCGAACCATCGCATACTGTGTGTCCAAAGCGCGTTTCACTCCGCCTATCCGAACTTGCATCTCATCGTACGCCCGTCCCCTGTCGCAGAGTTGGCTTTGGATGGCATCACGCTCGTGGCTTACTTCAAGATGGGTGGGCGAGATACACGAAGATGGCTGCCGCTTGCCGAGATGAACGCAGATCAGCCCCCTTATGTTCAGGAATAGGGCCAGGCAGGTCACTAGACTCACAAGACACAAATACTATGCTAACGTCGCGGTCGCCGTCGTGTTATCTAACTAAACCTCCTCCCATCTTGAACAGAAGAATCACATGAAGGACAAATCAAGCGCGTATTATCCTCCGTGTATCCGCCCATTGCCTCATATCTGTCCAAAACGGCCCCACGGGAAGGCAACTGGCATCCACATATTGCGCATTTATCCTGTTGAATTAGCCTCTTCTTACGCTTCAGATTCCTCCTTTGACTCGGTTTTCTGCGCTCGTCGTACGTAAGTTCCTTTGCCAGTTTTCTTCTCAATGCCCACAGAAGCTCCTTATCTTCGTTGCTCAGGCAAACCAATTTGGAGCGAATGTCACGTATAAGTGGGTTAAAAAGCTGTTCTCGCTCTTTTTCAGTCAAAATTCTATTAGGCACAGATACCCACCCCCGAAAGTGTTAATGTACGCTTGTGTAACATGCGCAATTATTAACCGGATTAAATATACGCGAAACGAAGACAAAATTGACATTCAGGTTTTAATCTGTTTGGCGATCAGGGTCAGAGAGTGCGACAGTCGATGAAAAGAGTCAACCAAAATTTGCTCTTTCACATTCGTTGGATAAGCGAGTATCCCCGCCAATTCATCTATGCCCGTTTCGGACCAAGTGACTTGGTACGATTTATCCACGTTCGGCACCCTGAATTCTCTCCCTAAGGTACTTCAGACCATCCTCTGGCCCGAAGACGCGTCCGTGCTCCCAATCCTGTTGGCTCATTCGAATTTGTCGTAGGATATCTGGATCCCCGTTAATTGCAACGATGTCATCATCATCCGGGATTCTTTTCACTACCAAGCTGACCTGGAACTCGTCCTCAATCAGTTGAACGAGATCCGTCCACTCCACATAAGTTTTCCCTTTCAATTTTTCGTAGAGTTCGTCCACCGTCAGGTGCTTTATAACCAATCACCGCCCTTTGCCTTGAGTATACCTCAAGTTCCTTGTTGAACTCGTCTTCCGGAACGTCAACGAAAGCATCCCACATTTGATCCATCACAAGGCGCAGTTCCAACAGCCGATTGTCGCGCTGCTTCAGCCATTCCACATCCTCCGGGCTCACCAACCAGCAACAGGGACCTCCATTCAGCCAAGATAATTGCGTCCTTTCACAGAATACAATAGAATCCGACAAAACAGGCGAATTCCCTGCTTTTGTTTGGTCGCCACACAGACGATGTGAGGAACTAGTTGCGGAGTGCCTGAACAGCATGTTGCCTGTCCAAGACTTAACGGAATCCCCGTCCAAGAGATTCCGGAATATGCACACCCTCCCAGAGCGTTGATCCGATGCTCTAATAGTATCGAACAAAGGGTACATTTTGTTCCAAGACAAACAGTTCAAAATATTGGTCAGGCGTTGGGAGGGAGATTCAAAAGACAAGCGAAGAGTCATTCTGTAAATGGTTCCTAACCCTGAAATGGGACAAGTCATAGGGGAGATTTTTGCTCAACTTGGACTAGAGATGGGAAAACAGTTAGCCCAATTCACGCCATCAGAACTTGAAATTATTCAAAAGTTTGTTGAGACAACAACTGCAGTCATGGAAGAACAGGTTGCCAAGTTGCGCAGGAGCCCTCTTGAGTACTTTTGTAGAATCTACCACCTAATCGTGAAGCCTCGATTGAGCGCTGCCTCGCTTTGCTTACGATTTCTTGAAAGAGATGAAATAGGCGATGATAAACACCACAACTATACCAATGTTGACGATTAGCCGTGCTGTGAAGTGATGTCTTAAGAACAGTAAATCGACACTCACGATAACGACGATCATCACCACGATGAATAGCACACGAAACAGGTTCCCTGTCATTTTGCTCCCCCTCACAGATGTATACCGTCGCTTGCTACCTAGCCGGCACTCATCCTCATTTTACACGTTGAAGAGATCGTCTTGCTGCAAAAAAGACTCAAAACCAGTCAATTCCCCTTTTCGCCAGGATCGCTCCTTTCTTATCAAATGCGCCGTAAAACCCTTCGCTTCAGCAATAGGGAACTAAGGCGCTCGCCGTTAGGCGAATCTTTTCTGTTTACACACCTTCTGCTATAATGTAACTATGAAAACTTCTAAGGTGTATCGGTTTCGCTTCTACCCGACAGTAGAACAAGCGCAATTGCTCTCCCGAACCTTCGGGTGTGTTCGCTATGTCTATAATTGGGCACTGAAGGCGAAAACGGATGCCTACTACAACGAGGGCAAACGCATCTATTACAAGGATATGTCCGCCCAACTGACGGTATTGAAGCAACAACCGGAAACGGTCTGGCTCAACGAAGTGTCTAGTGTGGCTTTGCAACAAGAGTTACGACATTTAGACCGAGCCTTCATCAACTTTTTTGAAGGGCATGCTCGATATCCGCAATTCCACAAAAAGCATGGAAAACAGTCCGCTACCTTTGCATCTTCGGCGTTCAAGTGGGAGGGTCAACATATCACACTGGCGAAAACGAAAGAACCGCTCAATATTCGGTGGTCGAGAAAACTAAACGGGATTCCTACTTCACTGACGATTACCAAAGATGCTGCGGGACGCTACTTTTGGGGAGAATGTGAGAAATCCACGATTCTTCCGCAAAGATGAGAAACGACTTGCCAAGGCTCAAAAACGTCTATCTAAAAAACAAAAAGGTTCCAAGAACCACGACAAGGTAAGAGTGAAAGTCGCGAAGATTCACGCCAAGATCGCAGACCGCCGTCAAGACTTCTTGCACAAGCTCACTACCAGACTGATTCGCGAGAACCAAGTCATCAGTTTGGAGAGTTTGCAGGTCAAGAACATGATTCAAAATCATCACTTGGCAAAGTCCATTGCCGATGTGGGCTGGGGGGAACTCGTCAGGCAACTCGAATACAAAGCAATAATGTCACTTCACATTCGCAAGTGGACGTGTCCTGAATGTGGAGAAACGCATGATCGTGACATCAATGCCGCACAGAACATCTTAGCCGCCGGGCTGGCGGTGTTAGCCTGTGGAGAGGCCGTAAGACCAGGGCGCAAGCAATCCTCGCGTCAAGGCAAGCTTCAACGAAGCAGGAAAGCCAACTAGCGATAGTTGGGATTCCCCAGATTTATCCACGGGGAGGATGTCAAAGAACTCTGGGTTTTGAAAAGTGGCCCAGTGAATGAATGTATTGATTTGTGGCGATGACAGACCTTGTTTTTCCACATAAAGCAAGTCGGCAAGAACAATTCTGTTCTGCTTCGGTAGCGGCTCCGGAAGAAGTCGCAACAAAATGTTTTTTTGTGGCCTATCCCATGGGGTATCATCTTCTTCGCCTGTTGACGGTTCAGGGACTGCGATAAAGTCACAGAATTGCTCCATCTCACACATAATATCCTCAACTTCGTCTCGCGTCATTTTTCGAAGCGACGCAAAAAACACACATTGATCTGGATACAAAACGTGTTCTTCATCGATGAATAAGCTATGGCCTTCCATTGCAGGCACCCTCTGAAGGGGCAGCGCGATCAAATTGCCTAGGTATTATTTTCCTTTGGACGAAGTATCTTGACTGTCTTCCTGTTCTGTCAATGGGGTGACGAAGGATGGGCTGATGCCTTAGTGATAGCTTGGCAAGTCAAGGAACCTCCTGCTCGCTATTTTGTCTACATATTCGTGCTACGTCCAACTAACTTGTCCATGGTATCCATGCTGCATAATATATGGCGCATGGAACGTCCGAACATGGTGCTCATGTCGCTGAAGAAATATTTATAGGAAAATTAGCCGCGGTTTTTCGATTACTTGGATTGCTACGTTTTGTATATTTTTACTTCTCTATATGACCGTAACGTTTGACAAATCGACAACCCATAGGCCTTTCAGCGCAGCATAGGTCAGCTTATCCATCGTTGCTCCCTCAAAGCAGACGGTTTTGAAGTCACGGTAAGATTTGTTTGTTACGGATAGCGGGAGACGGAATGAAACATTCTTGAGTGTTGCTCCCCGAAACGAAGCGTTTTTAAGTGCTGACTTGTCGAAGTTTGCACCGATGAAGGTCTGCCCATCAAAGCAAATCCCTCGCAGGTTTGCATATTCGAAATCCACGCCGTTAAAGACACAATTTTCAAAGGTTACTCCTACAAAATCGGACTTGGTCAGCTTCACATCGGTCAATCGTACATCCATGAACTTCGCGCCTTTCAGGGTCGAAACGTTCACATTAGTGCGTACAAGTACGGACTTTTGGAAGCTCGTATACTTAAGGTCAGTGGCGTAAAAATTGCAGTCTGTCAGATTTGCCCCGTCAAAACTGGCGCCACGCGCATCGCTGGCGGTAAACGAGCTACCAGTCAGGTCAGCACCAGCGAAGTCGGCTTCGCGTAATGCGCTTGCCTTGAACTTTCCTTTGTGTAAACGAACGCCCGTGAAGTCACTCTCTTTCAGATTGCTCGCATTGAAGTTAATCAGTACCTGGCGCTCCAACGAGCGAGAGAGGTTGGCGACCTCCTGTACCGTTTGGTCAATGTCGCCAATGGTGTCAATGGTCATTTCAAGAGCCGTTTCATCGTCCTTGCCTTCGGTTTTGAGTTCACGGAACCGCTCCTGCAAATCGGAGAGAAGATCGGCCTTTAGTTCGCTAACAGTCTTTATCCCGTCATATGGGGCAAATACCTCGTTTAGATAAGTCGTCAATTTTTCATTCAAAACATCCACTCTCCTTACAATAAGGTGTCGAGCACGCGCTTGGCGTACCCCCAATTGCCTTTGTTTCTGGCGTAAGTGTCCTTACCCTTTTCGGTAATCCGAAAATACTTACGGCGTCCTCCCTGTGATTCATCGCCCCAATACCACTCGATGTCACCGTCTGCCTCAAGCCGCCGAACGCTGGAGTACATCGTAGCTTCCTTCAACTCATATTCACCCCCTGAACGCTCGGCAATCAGCTTGACAATTTCATAGCCATATCGATCCGCTTCGGTCAAAAGCCTCAGAATCATTGTATCAGTGTGTCCTCGCAGCAGGTCGGATGTGATTTTGTTCTGACTCATGTCTTCACCTCGCTCACCTCAACATCAAAATCATACATCATACTACCATAATTGTCAATGTACTATGTTTATAAGTGTATAATGTCTGTCTGTGAACAGTACTGTCACATGACAAACAAAAAGCTTCATTGCCTACTGACGGAAATCAGAAGACAATAATATAAATACTGAACCAAAGACAAAAAACCAAAAACTGGTGTCACGGATTCAGGTAACAGCTAAGGAGCGTGTTGATCACGAGTGGTAGTATCTATTACCGAGCACAAACGACTTACAGGAAGCCATGAATGGCGCCTTGAGCTGACTAATTACCTGGAGACGCTAAAGAAAAAGCCTGGAGCACTTGCCGGAAGTTTGGCAATGCAGCAGGCAGAAAAAAATTAAAAGCATATACAAAGCTTATTATACCCACAGGGACAAAGGCTTTATGGCACTCATGCAATACTGTTTTAGCTATCTCATAATGTCCAAAAGCTGATGGAGCAAGATGTCCAGAGATTGCTAGCCATGTGGACCGAAGCAATAAAACAGCAAAGGATTTTTGTGGCGCTGGTTGGAATCTCCATGCCCAGACGCCATTGCAATCAAAAAACGATGGTCGCTTATGCATAATGATGCATATTCATTGGATCCTTGTATGTTACAGTTGTGGAAGTAACGGGCCGTTTAACGGAAGGAGAATTTATATAAATCAGGGTAAAATTAGAAAGTAAGAGAGTGTAACAATCACAGGTAATACTGCGTCTATATGTAGAGGTGATTGAAATGCGTAAATTACTCTTTACGTTCAGTTTAATGTTATCGTTGGTGCTTACTGGTTGTGGGCAGGTTCCGCAAGCAGTTGTGAAAAAGAGTCAACATTTGGGACAGTTCCCCAAAACAAAAGATATTCAACATGTGTACGTGGTTGCTGGAATGGCAGCAAGGTCATATAGTCCCAAAAATCAATCAGAGACGGTGGCACAGATTGAAAACTGGTTAACGAAAGCTCAACCTGTATCCATACAACTTCCACCACCTCCCAATCCGCCAATCAAGATAAATGCAAATCCTGCGGTACTCGAATTGCAGTTATCCTCTAAACAGCGAGTTTCGTTTAGCCCTACATTCTACATGGCGGGACATTCGCAGGAACTAAACCAGTTATATCATTTTGTCTATGACGTAATATCGTACCAGGTTGGAAATAAAACACTCTATTTTAAGGACAAAGACTTGTATAACTGGTTAAAAAGCAACCAATGGGAAGAACAGTTCAACACCAATTAAACAAATGAGATTTGGAAATTCTTCTGTCACTATCTTGCACATCTGCAGTGGCGGCGTGGTACGGTAAGTGTATGATTATGCAGAAGATCATAGAGAAAGCTATTGCGCAACTGGGCAGGAGAGTCCTACATCCATAATAAAGCAGAGTTAGTGGTTAGATGGACAGGCGCTGGGGGGATTGTGAAATAGTTCAAAGAAGAAAAGGGCTATGGTCGGATTATGTTAGAGGGTTGGGATAGAGACCATGTTTTCGTTATCTTTTCCGAAATTCAACCCGACCCTGTAAGATTTCCAAACGGATTTCGATATCCTAAACGAGGTCAGAAAGTGACCTTTGAACTGGTAGAGAACCCTCTGATTTCGGATTCTCAACGCAGGTCGGCTAAAAACGTAAAAGTTGTTGAGGATTAAGGTTGAGAGTACCCCTTCTGTCGCATAAGGGGGCTAATGTGCAATAAGAAAGCCATATGTAGACTGCATAAATATCCATAACATGGATGGTACGTTAGTTCACAAATAGTTGGTTCAATCACTGTTGTGCGATTCCGAATATCGTACAAAAAAGGGAGAGCATTCCTCAACAAGTCGGCCGTCAATGTCCAGTGCTTCCCCCAAAATGCCCTGAATGGACAATTCGCGTCGTCATTGGCACTTATGTTAACAAAAACGACTGAAATTGGACATTTTACCTCGTTAGTCTGACAAGTCAAAATGGAGCAATCACTTGACTCGGACATCGCATTCGTCAGAATCCGGACATCAGACACCGTCAACCTTCTGACAAAATATCGTGGTAATAACACAATATCTGCGGGATAATGAGGTCTCTCTGGCGGAGATCGAACGGGCAATTGAAAGCTTGTACCGGATTCACCTACAAAAAGTATCTGGAAGACTTGTCGATTAAGGATTTGCCGGAGGATGCACAAAAAAGTTGAGAATATTAAAAACACTTGACTTTATTCGTGAAGACCGTAAGTCACAATAATAACAACGAACTTGTCCTTTGAACGTTGGGATGAAATATTTCAGGATTTGGTGATGACCGCTGCAATGATTGACAAGCTAACACACCAATCATTCATTATAAATATGAACGGGTTGGAATAGAAATACTTACAATGATCTTCCTGTTCACTACCAAATATACGGTACCAGACGGTATTTTACGTTTGACATATACACATCATAGCCAGGTAGTTCTGATACCAATACGCGTTCCTCCTGCACTGCCCGCCATGACATTCCGATTATAATCGGCAGACTTGCAAGCAACCCAAACCAGGACCCGAGCAAGAGACATGTACCAATAAAAAACATGACAGCTGTAGCATACATCGGATGTCGAACTTTACTGTACGGTCCAGTTGTTATTACTGTTTGTTCTCGTTCACTTTGAATACGTACGACTGGAGACAGATATGAATTTTCTCGAAATACGAGATAAAAGCAGTAAAACGAAAATAAGAGTAAAAACGCTCCTATTATCTGAAGCCACATTGGCACATGTGACCAATGAAATCGAACGGCATCAAGAGGAATAAAAATCAACCAACCAAAAAAATAGGCGTTTGTAAGTACAAACCAAGCTTTATCCCATGACTTTTGGTCCTTTTTCCCCACTCCCGTCATGCGCTCTGTTAATAGATCGGGATTAAATTTGGCCAACCATAAACTCAACACAATGACAAAACTGAAGAATAGAATCAGATAAGCCCATCCCTCAGTCCATGCGATAGTCCCAGCCGAGAGGAACAAGGCAATAGCAAACACGACGAACATGCCTGCTACTTGTATAATGAGCATTTTCAAATTAAGCATTAGTATACCTCCCCGTTGAAAGCATCTTCAATATGGTGTTTGAGTAGTTAAAGCCAATCAAGAACCTTGCTCCTCTAGATACATGTCATATTACAACAGCATAAAATACTGCTCCATTTCCAACAGCAATTGTCCGCAAAGTAAATTGAATTGCTCATCGTCTGCGGCTTCAAGTACTAACTTTAGGTACTTACTTTGCAGGCCCGATAAAACCCACAGAACGGCCGTAACACTTTGTTTCCAGTTTAATCTTGGTTTTAATTTATCTGGTCGCAACATTTTTACTACATCAGATAAATACTCATTGGTTTTGACCGTGGCTGCTTCAGCAATCTTCGAATACGTGGGGTGGTCTGGATTTCTGGTAATCCGCAAAAATAATCGGTACATCATCGAATGTCGCTTATAAAACTTGATTTTTTTCACGATGATGTATTTCAGAAAAGAGAACAAGTCATTAAACTGTCCCACACTCTCAATCGGAAAACGTTCGACCACATGATTTAAAGCTGACTCGCACACGTACAAGAACAGGGACTCTTTGTCCTTGAAGTATTTGAAAAACACACCTTTTGAGATCCCTGCTCGTTCCACTATGCGATTCGTTGACGCTGCACCAAAGCCATGTGTGCTATCTTTCGTCCCATGAGAGAAGCCAAATTGTGCGTCAGATCGATGAAAAACCTTCCACCAGCTTGAATGAGAGGAAAATCGTCAGACAACAACTGCAATAAAAGAGAATCACAATGGTTTCATGGCATCGGTCATCATCTGTTGATGGCCGAAAGAGATATACACACGGTTTTTCCCATCCTGTACGTCCGGTATGGAGTAAAGGGTAGTGATGGGACGGCACTGTACGATGAAAAATTTATTTTGATGCAGTCACCATTCAATATCTGGAGAACGGACGAAATAGGCCTCAATCGTTCTGCCCATGCGCTCAAGCTTTAAGATCTGTTCGTCTGTCAACGCCTGTTTATTCTGACGTTCCGTCTCGAACTGCTTCTCCGCTGTTTCTCCATTTGCGCTCTTGCTTACTTTAATATTCTCCTTTAATTACAAAAAATGAGCCTCGAATTGTTCCAGCTAGTTTAGACTTCTGCCTAGCAAACTTAAACTTCCCTTCTAACTCCTTTGGTATCGCCATCCCCTCAGAAAGCTTAAAACCAACAGCCCGCTTCTTAGAGTCATCAACCGTATACATGACGTTGACCACAAGACCATCCTCATAAAAGACGTAGGCAAATTTGATATTTTCCACTTGAAAACGCGACGTTTCTAAAGGTTTGGCCGCAAACTCAATATCACGTTCTGCTTTTAAAATTCTGTTTACATAATCAAGTGTCTCCTGACTTTCGGTAGCTGGTACAACCGTAAATTCATGCTTAAATTTGTTCATAAAGTAACGGGCTTCATTCGCACGTAAACCAGTAAGCGCTTCTACAACAGGTGAAGACTCTAATCCAATCGTAAACACATTTTTAAAATCAACGATATAGGACATTTCCACAGCTCCTTTTCTCTTTATTTCCTAATCCACATTTTTTTGCTACAGTTACTTCCTGAAGGCCTTTATATACTTCTACAACGGCGCGATCCCGTCGCGCTCTTTCCTTGAGTCCATCAATCACACCTTCGTGATTGGAAAGGTAGCGTTCTGGATGAGTAGGGAAGGTATCATAGTCATGGATGGAACGATACCCTTCGTAGCACCATTGGTGTGTAACGACGACGTTTGCAATCGCATTGCGCCCCCGAGTCGTTCAGGAATCATCTGAACGAAGAGAATAGCATTATCTTCGTTGACCTGCCAGCGTCAGAAATGTTCTAGGGATATTTTACACCGCAGAAAGCACATTTGCCGCTGGTTTTACGCACCACTGTCTTCTGGGAGCCGTTCAGCTGTTTGAGGAGCAGTTGCTCTCGTCTTGCCTCAAAATACACCTTGTCACTCAGGCGATAAGGCGAGCGTCGACCCTGTATCTTCACATGTCGAACGGCCAGAAATTTGCCATGGTGGCTGGTCCGGGTGGACCACTTGTTGTGGCGCACGGCTTTACGATTGCCATTTTCCACTGCGTGAGCCAGTTATCGCTGTGACCTGAGAATGTGGCGTTCGATTTTCTTCCAGTCTAACCACTCGTCTACATACTCACTGGTGTCCGTCGTTTAGGCTTTCATCCATACGCACTTGATTCTGTCATCATGGATTTCTCGGAAATTCTTACCTTGTTCCGACGACAACCCATCTCTGAAGTGTTTAGGTGCCCCGAATTCCGCGATAGCGCGTGGGACTGCAAATTAGCAATTTGCAAGTGCTAATTCCGGCTACATGCCTCTTGGCTCAGAGGTTAAAACAACATATATATTCTCTATTGAATGTAGTATAATGTGATTATGGAAACCGAAGAGTTTTTACCTGTTGGTAAGGTGGCTAAACTACTCGGCGTCACACCTCAAACCATTCGCAGGTGGCAGAAAGAAGGAAGGAAGAATTTAAGAAACACGCTCACCTACAAATCGACACTTATATTGGGAAACGTTCACAAGCGTTCACAAGCGTTTCGGCAAAAGACAAAACAGCTCATCAACGAGATGGAAGGGGGTGTGACATGTGACAATGGTGATGAAAACAGTGAAGATTGGCATTCATAAAGAACTCCACGCCGTCAAACGGCAAGCCATCTTGACGACACAAACCTTATATAACCAGACGATTGCGTTTTACATGGAGTTTTTCGTCGGTCATTTAGCAATGTTGGATACGAAGACAGAAGTTCACCGCAAGGATGGCACGCCGTATGAACGGTCATGGAAGAATCAAGAACTACTT
>QXHL01000030.1 GCA_003584005.1 Alicyclobacillaceae bacterium I2511
CTTCGTAGTGATGGGCTGCCGAAATCAGGGCCTTGGACGGGATGCAGCCGCGATTGAGGCATACCCCTCCTAATTCAGCCTTGTCCACCACGGTCACCGATTTGCCCAACTGGGCGGCCCGGATGGCGGCCACATAGCCGCCCGGACCGGCGCCGAGAATCAATAGGTCCACATCTTCCGTAAACTCTCCGACAACCAAAACTTACACCTCCATCATTAACAAACGAGGATTCCCTAATAAGACTTTGATTTCATTGATAAAGTTCTGTCCCAAGGCACCGTCAATGACTCGGTGGTCAAAGCTTAAAGAAAGGGCCATCATCTGTGCCCCCACTACCACACCGTCGCGCAGGATGGGCCGCTCTGTAATTCGCCCGAGGCCGAGAATTGCCACTTCCGGGTAGTTGAGGATGGGGGTAAAGAACATGCCCCCTGCGGATCCAATGTTCGTAATGGAAATTGTGCTTCCCTTCATTTCGCTGGGTCCGAGTTGATTGTTACGGGCCCGCTTGGCCAGGTCCGCAATTTCTACGGCGATTGTCCACAGGCTCTTTTTGTCCGCCTCCTTGACGACGGGCACCAGTAACCCCCTGTCCGTATCTGTGGCGATACCGATGTGATAATAGTGTTTCAACACCAGTTCTTGCCTTGCTTCGTCCAGACTGGCATTGATCTGTGGATACTTGCGCAACCCAGCAATCATGGCCTTGACAACAAAGGGTAGGTACGTCAGTTTGACACCGCGCTGTGTCGCCAAAGGTTTTAATTCAGCGCGTAATTGCACCAGTTGCGTCACATCGACCTCGTCCATAACGGTGACATGGGGTGCCGTGTACTTGGATTTTACCATCGCTTGGGCAATCAAGCGTCGGAGATTGGTAAGCGGCACCCGTTCTTCCAGGAACACTTGCGATTTTTCTGCTTCTGCCTCTACAACAAATTGTGTCAATGCGTTACCCGCGTCAGGCAAGTCCACGAGGGGTTTCACAATTGGTGATTCTTTGAACACCCCCTGAATACCTGTGGCAGAGTCTGAACGGAGAAATTCATCAATATCCGCCTTTGCAATTTTACCATTTTCGCCCCTGCTCGTAACCTGGGACAAGTCGACTCCCTGCTCGCGGGCGTACTTACGCACTCCTGGGGTGGCCAGTACCTCCCGGCTAACCCTGCCCGTCGCCTCCGTGTGTGTATGATGGCTGGCTGGCTCACTGTCGGACACAAGTCTTTGCTCCGACTGCACGGGATGGGTTGCGGTTTCCCCGGCCTGGGCCACGGCAGTCGTTTTAACGTCTTCCTCGGGAGCTACTGCCGCGTTGCCTGCACCAGCCACGTCGAGAGTCAGCAGAATGTCCCCCACAGTCGCGCTAGAGCCCGCTTCCACCAGAATATTCAGGATTTTACCGTCCACAGGACTGGGCAACTCGACCATTGACTTGTCATTTTCTACCTCTGCCAGGGCATCGTCCTCATGGACCCCGTCGCCTGGCTTCACTAACCAGCGTTCGATTCTGCCTTCGTGCAGTCCTTCACCCAACTCTGGCAGTTTGAATTCATAAATGGCCACTGGCAATACACCTCACAGACTTAGGGTTTGTTCAAGACCGCGCAAGACGCGGGCAGTGTCTGGAATCCACGCTTCTTCAATCATGGCGAAAGGGTACACGGTGTCTGGTGGAGTCACACGGAGGACCGGACCTTCCAGGGAGTAAAGGGCGTGTTCGTTGATTTGTGCAATGACTTCCGCAGCGACTCCTGCGGAGCGCTGTGCTTCTTGGACCACCATGGCCCGGTGGGTTTTTTTCACTGAGGCCACCAGCGTATCGGTGTCGATGGGACTGAGACTGCGCAGATCAATGACTTCAGCTTGCACCCCCTTGGTTTTTGCTAGCACATCGGCAGCTTGTAGTGTGGTAGAAACCATGGCCCCATAGGCAATCACCGTCAGGTCTTTGCCTGCTCGTACTACCTTTGCTTGGTCCAAGGGTACGGTGTACGCATCGTCTGGGACCTCCATCCGCATAGAACGATACAATTTCATGTGTTCCAGAAATAACACTGGGTCATTGTTGCGAATGGCAGAAATGAGCAATCCTTTCGCATCGTAAGGATTGGATGGAATCACCACGCGCAGTCCCGGTGACTGGGCAAACAGCCCCTCTAGGCTGTCAGAGTGCATTTCCGGAGTCTTGACGCCGCCGCCAAAGGGTGTGCGGACCACTAGGGGGACGTGAAAACGCCCCTGGCTGCGATAGCGCATCCGGGCTGCTTGACCGACAAGTTGGTCCATGGCCTCAAAGACAAAACCGAAAAATTGGATTTCTGCTACAGGACGAAAGCCCTGCAAGGCCAATCCGTTGGCGAGTCCGAGAATTCCTGATTCCGCCAAGGGAGTATCAAACACTCTCTTTGTACCGTACTTGGATTGCAATCCGTCGGTGGCGCGAAACACGCCCCCGTTTTTTCCCACGTCTTCACCAAATACTAAGACATTTTTATCCTGTTCCAATTCTAAGTCCAAGGCATGGGTAATGGCCTGAATCATCGTCCGTTGTGTCATGGTCATCTCGCCTCCGGTAGGGCAAATTCCTCACGCTGCTGCTGCAGGGACGGGGGCAGTTGTTCAAACATGCTGTCAATCAGGCTGGGAACCGTCATCTTTGGTGCACTGTCGGCTCTTTTCATGGCTTCCGCAAACTCTGTTTTGGCGTCCGCCATGACCTGCTCTTCCTCCCCATCAGACCACATCCCTTGGTCCGTTAAAAATTTGCGAAAACGCACCAAAGGGTCCTTTTGTTCCCACTCGTTAAGTAACTCCTTGCTACGATAACGAGTGGGGTCATCCCCACTCATGGTGTGCGGGCCAAACCGGAAGGTGAGAGTTTCAATCAAGGTGGGCCCATCGCCATTACGGGCCCTGTCCATGGCCTGTTTGCTGACGGCGTACACCGCAAGCACATCATTGCCATCTACCTGCACCCCCGGAATGCCGGCTGCAATCGCTTTTTGCGCCAGAGTTTCAGCGGCCGTCTGTAGCTTCACAGGGACGGAAATAGCGAAGTAGTTATTTTGTACAATGAAAACAGCAGGGACTCGAAAGGCGCCGGCAAAATTGAGACCCTCGTAAAAGTCGCCCTGAGAGGTGCCCCCATCCCCGGTATAGGTGAGGGCTACGCGCTTTTCGCCCCGCAGCTTAAAGGCCAGCGCAATACCCGCGGTTTGTACATATTGTGCCCCGATAATAATTTGTGGGGGTAAAAAGTTCACTTCAGGGGCTATCTGCATGCCCTGAAGATGACCCCTGGACCATAACATCCACTGCACCAGAGTCCAACCATGGTACAAGCACTGGGGGATATCTCGGTAGCCGGGGAGCAAAAAATCTTCCGTACGAGTAGCGTACTCACTGCCCAGCATAGACGCCTCCTGGCCTGCAGCAGGGGCGTAAAAACCCAAACGGCCCTGCCGGGTGGCGCGAACTGCACGCTCGTCCAAGACGCGCATAGTGACCATTCGTTTCATCAATTCTCGTAGTTCATCTCGCGACAGATTGGGCATCAAGTCCGGGTCCACCACATGGCCTTCTGGGTCCAATACCTGCTTATAAGAAACCCACTGTGTTTGTTCCAAAATTGCACTCATATCGGTCCCTCATTTACTTCAGATTTGATGAGCCTATTACAAAAGGCTCCTATGTGAGACTTTCAGCCGACTGGAATCTTTTCAAAACGGGACCCCATAGTTTCATTTAAACCACTCATGTTGGATTGTTTATCCTGATACATTCAAACTGTTGAGCATCCCCCGTGCGGACTGGTACAGAAGAACTATAATATATAATACACTACTTTAATTACGAATTAAACACTAATAGAGTAATGTTTTTCTGTATACATCCTTGTTCGTATTTCAATATAACAGTTTCAAAACAAAATTATATACTTCCTTATTTCCCCCACATGTATACGAAACAGCAGGGATTGCGGTGAAATCAGATAGGATTAAAAAAGTTCATTGAGGGGAAAATTGATTGCTCACACAGGGAGGGATTAGAATGCAGTCTGTAGGAAAAAGATCTCAACGAGAAGGCTACCCCAAAATGCGTACAGAGCATGTGTTTTCGGTACGTGAAGGTGCCTTGAGTGCGAGTTTTACTTCAAGCGGTCACTTAAAATACGACCAAACGATATCATCGCACCCACCCCAACATACAGCCAGCACCCTAATGCAAACAGGGTGCTAGGTAAAATAAAGCGTTGAAGAAAGGTCAGCCCCGGTTGACTGACCATCATAGTTAGTGCAGTCGTATACATGCCGAGTGGAAAAACTATGCTCCATAGACTGGGATGGTACACAAATTTTTGACTTGGATATTTCCACACTTCCATAATAATGAGTAGAGGAATCCACCATGTTCCCCATGCCCACATCATGACGGATATGGCTCGAATGAACGCGTGGATTGAATTTAAAAACAAAGAGTCGCCCACGCGTTGCTCCAAGTGAATCCCAGCAACAGTGGTGATGGCCATGGCACCCATGTTAATCCAATAAGGTGGGGACCAGTCTGCCAAATTAACATTTCGAAAGAAAAGCCGATAAATGATAAGTATGATAAATAGAACGTAAATCAAAATCCCAAATGCCCAAAAACAATAAGCTGCAAACAGGGAAAAGTCATTTCCAGTACTCTCTGTAAGGGTTAAGGATGACAGGATAATCGATAGGGATTGGGTTGCAACAACAAAAATAAGCCAAGAGCCATTCACAGACTGTTGGATTGGACGCGTGTTTCGAATAATAAGAAATATAAATACAAAATACGCAAGAACGACCCATGTTACAAGTGCAATACCACTGAGAATTAATGCGATGGTGATCCAATGCACAACGATACTCCGTAAAGCAAGCACATCTGACGCCGCAATAAAAGTAAAATATCCGAACATCTTCATTGGATCACATAAGTCACGCCATACATCCGTTGAAAAGTAATACAGCCGTACGCTATAAAGAACGATGAGAGTAAGATAACTAATCCATCCAATTGAAAAGAGGATGGCTGATATCCAATACCATTGAATAATAAATGTAAGAATCGAAATAATTCCTGTGGCCATCACACTTGCAAAGTACCCAGTGTACAGTGTTCGCAATTGAAATTTGTCCCCGCTCAACATGGGAACCACCCTTTGGTTTGAACAGTGTCAATATTGAGATGAGACCATTTTTTAATTTAATCTTGTCGTTGCTAAGAAGGGAACATTAAATTCCCTGTATTATGTATAAGAAACACGCATTATTCGCCTATTTTCTCACATAAAACATTCTTAGTCAAAAATACGCTGTCAAATGTGCGCGTATTTCTAACTCTTTAAGGGTTGCAAAGAAACGACTTATTCCATCTACTCACAGAGTCTACCGACTACTCACAGAGTCTACCGACTACTTCTCGAGTCTACCGATCTGATACCTTAAATGTTTCTTTACGAATCGGCGTTTTCTTTCCAACCGCCACCCACAGCACCACAACCAAAGCCGCTGCTATGGTGGGTATGGTGAGCATCTCACCGAGCAACAACCACGAGAAAAAAAGGGTGAAAAAAGGTTGAAGATATTGCATTTGGCTCACTCTTGCTACACCCCCAATGCCCATCCCCATGTACCATGCGACAAATCCGAAGAATTGGCTACCGATGCCCAGGTAGAGAAGTCCCACCCACGCCATCCAAGATGCATGCATAATGTGCATGGTTCCGTTCCACGCAACGTCGCCAACCAACAAAATGACGACTATTGGTGTGGACAACAGGACCGACCATGCAATCACCTGCCATCCTCCAAGGTTGCTTGCCATCCGGCCACCTTCCGCATATGCGAATGCGACAACAACCACCGCCCCGAGCAACGCCAAGTCTGCCCAGTGTACCCCACCGAGATTTGTGAACCAAGTGTAAACAACGACCGTTAATGCCCCTCCGGCACTGCATACCCAGAACAGCCAAGATGGCCGCTCCCCATGTCGGAGTGCAGAGACTCCGGCAGTTGCCAGCGGAAGCAATGCAAGTTCTACGGCTCCATGGGATGCGGGCACCCTATCCATCGCCCACGCGGAAAGCAGTGGGAAGCCTAAGATGGCACCAGCTATAATAACCACGAAGCCAGAAAAATACCTCCTTCCCGGCCATCTTTCATGCTTCAGCCAGAGAAATAGGGTTGCAAATACGGCGGCTATTAGCCCCCTGCCTGGACCGACAATGATGGCTCCAAACGCCCCAACCGCTGCACGAGAGGCAGGCAAGGTAAGGCTAAATACCAGAACGCCAACAAGCCCGTAGAACAATCCTAGTGATTCATTTCCCTTTTGGGACGTTCTCGCCGTTTGTTTTGAGATCCCGTTCACAGCCATTCCTCATCTCGCTGTGGTGAACTCGTATACGCTCATTGAGCACATCCATCATGGTCACAGGTAACGTGGTTTGCTATTATGCTAAGTCTGTGGGTCTGGTTAGAGGGATTGACACAGGGTATATGGTTAGTAGCGCCATTTGGCGCTACCCTGACAATTCTAATATTACTGCTTAAAGCACCCATAGCCCACCCTTTTCCCGTGATTCTCGGATCCACCCTGGGTGCCGCACTGGGCGGTATATGCGCACTCTGGGTTCACGGTCCGTTCTTTGCAGCCACCGCCGCATTATTGACCTGTGTCCTGTTGCCTCGATTTCGAATGTACCAACCGCCTGGTGTTGCGCTGTCCATGTATCCCCTGCTACTTCATCCAGGAAATTGGTTTTTTCTGCAGACGGTTCTTCCATTCACGCTAGTTGCGGTCCTCAGTTCATCCCTCCAACAACAAGGATTCAGGGTCTTCCAACATCCCCTTGACGGAAACCAAAAACCGTACGGCTTCACTACCCTCGACAATACGGTGGTCATAGGACAAAGCAAGGTACATCATCGGCCGGATTTCCACCTGCCCATGTATCGCCACGGGGCGTTCTTGTATGGTGTGCATTCCTAAAATCCCCACCTGGGGGCCGTTAAGAATAGGAGTGGACAGCAGGGACCCAAACACCCCCCCGTTGGTAAGAGTGAACGTTCCCCCCTGCAATTCCGCTAGACTGAGGGCCCCCGCCCTGGCTCTGGTGGCCATGTCTGCAATCTGGCGTTCAATTTCCGCAAAGTTGAGTGTGTCTGCGTCGTGCAACACAGGCACCACCAGTCCAGACTCGGCGGCAACGGCAATTCCAATGTCGTAGTGATACTTGAGTACAAAGGTATCTGCCACAATTTCCGCATTTAAGCGCGGAAATTCCTTGAGTGAAGCCACCACAGCCTTAGTGAAAAACGACATTAGGCCCAGATTGACGCCATGCTTTTCTTTGAACCCATCCCGCCGACGCTTACGGATATCTAAAATGGCTGACATGTCCACCTCGTTGAAAGTGGTCAGCATCGCTGCCGTGTGCTGGGCTTGCACCAAACGACTGGCTAAAGTACGCCGCCTTCTACTCATGGGTATCCGCTGTTCCTTCTGTGTCCGCTCGCTGTTCAGCGCTTGGGGCTCTCCCAGAGGTTGCTGTGGGGCGACGGCTGTCGCTGCATCTACAGCAAGACGGCGCCGCAGCGAAGGTGACAATCTGCCCACCGTATTGCTGGACACGGCAACAATTTCTTCGTCAACGGAAGGTGCCGGGACGGGTAAATCTGCACCTGTCGTCTCCACCAAAGTTGCTAAGGTGTCGCCCACGTGTACGGTCGCACCGGTTTGTATAACTTCTGACAACCTGCCAGACGCTTCCGCAATGACCTCCAGGTTCACCTTATCTGTCTCCAACTCCACCACCGCCTCCCCAGCAATCACGGAGGCACCCGTTGGTTTCAACCATTGTCCCACAGTAGCCTCAGTGATGGACTCTCCTAATTCCGGAACCTGTATGCTGGCCATGGCTTTCACCCCTTAGAAATCGAATTGGGTCGCTCGTTACTCCCCACAGTGATATCTTCGCTCAAGGCCCCTTGCAAAAGTTTACTCTGCGCCCATTCGTGCATCTGTGGCAATCCCTCTGCCGGGCTGCTGCGTTCCTCGCGACCCACGTAAGAAATAGACATTCCCGCAGGCATTCCCTGACGTATTCGTGGTTCGACATAGCTCCAAGCCCCCATATTGCGTGGCTCTTCTTGCACCCACCTCACCTGCTTCACGTTCTTCCACTTCAACCACATTGCGGCAATCTCCGTTTCCGGGAATGGGTACAACTGTTCCAAGCGCAAAATCGCGGTGGTGGAGCACATACCAGGCGAATCATTCAATGCCGCCTCCAGGTCTAAAGCCACCTTGCCACTGCACAGGAGTACTCGCGTAGGCTGGGGGGACCCCGTAACCAGTACCGGAGAAAATTGACCCGAAGTAAATTCCTGCCAAGCAGAGGCAGTCCGCGGACTGCGCAGCAAACTCTTTGGGGTCATCACCACCAAAGGCCGGCCCTGTTCTCCGAGCCGCTGCGCCTGCCGCCGCAACAGGTGAAAATACTGTGCCGAAGTGGTGGGGACAGCCACCTGTAAATCGTTTTCTGCCGCCAACTGCAAGTACCGTTCTAAACGCGCGCTGGAGTGCTCAGGGCCCTGCCCTTCATAGCCATGGGGCAACAGCAAAACTAGTCCACTGGGTTGCCTCCACTTGGCATGTCCAGCTGCCAGAAATTGATCTATGATGACCTGTGCCGCATTGGCAAAGTCTCCGTACTGTGCTTCCCACAATACCAGGGTTTCAGGTGCCTGCACACTGTAGCCATACTCAAATCCCAGCACCGAGGCCTCAGACAACGGGCTGTTGTGAACTGCAAAGGTGGCCTTCCTATCCAACAGGTGCTGCAGGGGTGTGTAGGTCTCCTGCTTATTCACATCATGCAATACCAGGTGTCTTTGGCTAAACGTGCCCCGTTCTGTATCCTGACCAGTAAGACGAATGGGTGTCCCTTCCTGCACCAGGGTGGCCAAAGCCAGCACTTCAGCCTGTGCCCAGTCCACCACACCCGCTTCGTTAAAGCTGTGTTCCCGCCGCTTCAATATGCGGTCCAATTTGGGATATATGGTGAATCCCTCCGGCCACTTCAACAACTGCGTATTTAGGTCTTGCAAAACAGCTAGGGGGACACCGGTTTCTATGGCAGCATCCCCCCCATTTCCCGGGGCCTCCGGGAGATCCACAGGGACCCCCGTGTCCCGCGTTGTGGCCAGTGATTCTTGCAGACGGGCCTGCACACGCTGTTCCATGTCGGACACCTGCTCCTCGGTGACGTGTCCCTGTGCTAGGAGGTGTTGCGCGTACAGACTGCGCACGCGCGGGTGATTCTGGATGACCGCGTACAATTGCGGCTGGGTGACCATCGGATCGTCCATTTCATTGTGTCCATAGCGACGGTAGCCAATAATTTCAATCAGCACATCTTTATGAAACTCGGTGCGGTAGGCATGGGCCAAGCTGGCAGCGGTCAGGCAGGCCTCTGGGTCATCTGCGTTCACGTGAATCACAGGAATTTCAAACCCTATTGCCAAATCGCTGGCATAGTGGGTGGAGCGGGTTTCTTTGGCCACAGCTGTAAACCCCACCAAGTTGTTGACCAGAATGTGGACCGTTCCCCCCGTCCCGTAGCCGGGCAACCGCGACAAGTTCAGCGTTTCTGCCACGACACCCTCCCCAGGAAAAGAAGCATCCCCATGTACTAGAATAGCCAAAGCCGCCTGCACGTCTTGCGGTGGGGCACCCCCGACATCGCGACAATCCTGGGCGGCCCGAGTGTACCCCTCCACTACCGGATCCACAAACTCCAAATGGCTAGGGTTGTTGGCCAGTACCAGACGCGCCTGAAGTACCGCCTGCTTGGCCAGTGTGCGCCTGGCCCCCAGGTGGTACTTTACGTCACCTGTCCAGCCAAAGTTCATTCCCATCGATCCCTCGGACGGAACCAGGTCCTTGTGGGGCGATTGGTGAAACTCAGAAAAAATGGCTTCATACGGCTTGCCCAGTACATGTGCCAGCACGTTTAGGCGCCCCCGGTGTGCCATGCCCATCATTACCTGCTGGGTGCCGAGAGCCAAAGATTGGTGAATAAGTTCATCCAAGATGGGCACAAGAATATCTACACCCTCAATAGAGAAGCGCTTTTGCCCGACGAACGTCCGCTGCAAAAAAGTTTCAAGGCCTTCTACTTCCGTCAAGCGACCCAGTAACGCCCGTTGCTCCTCTGCATCCAGGTGGACGGCAAAGCGCCCGGATTCCACTGCGTCTTGAAGCCATTCGCGTTCCCCTTTTTGATGTACGTGGGCAAATTCATACGCCATCGATCCGGTGTACACCTCTAGCAGCCGCTGGTACACGTCCCAGCCAGTGGCGGTTGTGTCTGTGATTTTTGTGGTATCGGTCCCATTTGTGGTTCTTGGTCCACCCCCCGCTAGACTTTTCAAATCCGTTGGCCACAGCAAGCGAGCTGGAATCTGCCGCAAGTCTGCACCAGTCAAGCCCACCGACGCAGGATTCAACAGACCTTCGTCCGCAAATGGATCGCTTTGTTTTAAGGGATAGGTGTCCGCCACTAAATGCCCATACTGCCGCACACTGCGCATCAGGTCCTGGGCTGCAACCAATTGTTCAGCTGCCCACGCATCTACCTGCACAACTTCCCCAATCTCCTCCATAGACACAGGATTCCCAAAGCGTTCAAATAAATCTCGCACGTCTGCTGGAATCGCGGTGGGGTTTACGAGATATTCTTCGTAAAGTTCCGCCACATAGGCCAAGTTAGGCCCAACAAAGTCTTCCCAAGCCCGACGACTTTCGTATCCATTCGACATCACCACATACCCCCTTTACCAGATGGAAATGCTATTTAAGCACTTGAATCACACCCCCATAGGAATTATCTTCAACACAGACCAAGGCATCGTCGAGTGTGCCTGCGGTACAGATAATTCCAATTCCCAGTTCCTCCAAAATCCATTCACCCGAATTATCATTCTCATATAATGCATTTGCAACATCATCCAACAGAAATTCTACTCGCTTATTTTGAATGGCCAAATCCTTCAATTTATCCATCATAAAACCACCCCTATTGCTTTAAATGCAAACGTCAATTCAGTTTAAACAGTACGCCGTTTCTCTCGACTCATTACTGGATCTAAATATCATCTGTATTATACACAATTATAATCTGTATCCATGTGATCTACCTAACAATCCACTTCTGCACACCTGAATCAATCTGTTAGAGACCAATTTTCGAGATCCTATGAATTCCCCTGTTAAAGTGAGCCAGACGTATAAAAGTGAAGAAAATAGCGGATACTCATCAAAAATAAATAGCTCACTGTAATTAAAAAAATAATCCATGTTAACCTTGACATCTTATCATGTAGTATAATCGATATGAACAAAGGGATCCCATCACATGAGTACAGATTGACCTGCTATTTTGTATCAGGTGTTATACCTGATGTTTTGTCCGTGTGTTAACAGACATACAAAAGGGAGCGCGAAAGACAATGACGAAAAAAGTATTGGTTTTAGGCGGCGGTTATGGTGGGCTGCAAGCAGCCTTAGAAACCCGACGAAATTTAACCCCAGATGAGGCCACAATTACTTTGATAGATAGAAATCCATACCATCAGTTAATTACCGATCTACACCTTTCCGCAGCGGGTACCGTTCCCGTTCAAAAAATCCAGTTGTCACTGAAAAAACTGATGGCAAATAAACAGGTGCACTTTATTTCAGACGCTGTCGTGGCAATTCACCCTGTGGAAAAGCAGGTGGAATTGCCTGAAGGACGGAGAGTTTCCTACGACATTTTGGTCATTGGACTGGGCAGCGAAATGGAGTTTTTTGGAATCACCGGTTTAGAGAAATACAGTTATATTCTCAAATCAGTGGACGACGCCATACACATTCATGAACATATTGAAGAGTGTTTTGTGCAATATCAGCAAACGCAAGATCTCACCTATCTGACGTTTGTAATTGGCGGTGCAGGTTTAACTGGCATTGAATTGATTGGCGAATTGGCAGACCGCCTGCCCTTACTGGCAAAGAAGTATCCCGTTGAAGCGAACAAGATTCGCCTTTTGTCTATAGAAGCATCGTCTTCTATTTTACAGGGCTTCTCGGAAACCCTCATTCAAAGAGCAAAGGAGAGTTTACAGTCCCGGGGAGTTGAGTTCATAACCGATATGTCCATTGTCAAAATGGAGCCAGAGGTAGTTGTATTGAAAAATGGGGATGTGGTACACACGCACACCTTAGTTTGGACCGGTGGAGTGAGAGGGAACTCCGTTGTGGCTCATTCAGGTTTGGCAGTAGACCATCGGGGCAGAGCTCAAGTGAATGAATTTTTGCAATCCATCACCCATCCGTCGATCTTTGTGGTGGGGGACAGCGCTCTGGTTATCGATTCAGGGAGTGGACGTCCCTACCCGCCGACCGCCCAATTGGCGGGTAAAATGGGGGTTCATGTGGGACGTCAAATTTCTTCTATACTACGGAATGAAAATTTAGTGGCATTTAGGCCACATCTTTCTGGTACCCTTGCTTCCTTAGGTCAGAAGGACGCCATCGGCATGATTGGACAACATCAAATCAATGTGAAGGGAAAGCCTGCAGTTTGGTTAAAAACAGGCAGCAAAGTCCGCTGGCTATCCGATATTGGCGGCCTGTTCTCCAGAGTTCGCTAAGTCAAAGTCGGGACTTTTCCAGACTCCCAATGAAAAGCTAAAATGCGGAGAAAGAAATCTCAATTTTATAGGAGTGATACCTATGACACAGAACCTTTTCACATACGCATTCATTGATAAACCCACTGGTCAAATTAAAGAGGCTTTCTTTCAGACACTTTCTAAGTACCCAATAATCTTGTATGCAGTTATTGATCACCAAAAAGATATGTTGGCCCGAGAAGTTATCAATCCGCCTGAGGCATATACCCTTATCTTTGGTAATCCGGAACTCGGCGCACGTTTTCTAGCCCTCTCACCCAATGCTGTCGTAGATATGCCTATGCGCATAGGATTAGTTCCAGATGTAAACAACCCAAATAATCGAACCCGCGTGGTATATCGATCCATGGTCTCACTTCTCAAAGACCACACTGAGCTATTAGAAGACTTGGCACTCCAAGCGGACGCCTTTGTTACTAAGGTAATAGCAGAAGTACAGCAAGCAGGGTATCGGGAAACACCTGAGGTATAATTTTTTCTTTTGTTGATGCAGTATCAGTGGCAGGACAATCCGGTTGTGCATTATCAACGTATGATGTGGCAGATATCACACACGGGTTTTCCAAATAGCTTTACTATGAAATTACCACAGAAACAATTGAAAGGGGTGTTTGTACATGGAACAAGCAGCCGAAGACATATTTTTTGTGGACACTTTCCCTCCAGTTCACTCAGAAATCGAACGAATGGAGAATGAAGGCGGCGTTTCTCAAATTGTGCATGTAAATGCTCCATGCTGTGACTTGCATGCGGACACAGATCCCCGCTTAATGAATTAAAGCTATGTTCTCTTTCCTTTTGGGGAATCCCCACTTTCTGCCGAATTCAACCCCGACAGAAAATATAAATGTGTAAGATTATGTAGGTTAAAAAGGAGTGTAGATTTTAATGAAACTTATCTTAGAAAGCCCCAATGTAAATGCCTATTTGGAAAATACGGAGGTCATTAATTTTCATGATCCTGTCGTTGCACAAAAAATCTCGGAAATTCAAGCAACCACCTCTACTGTTGAAACACAGGCCGCCCTAGCGTTTGACTTTGTACGTGACCAGGTGCGTCATTCCTTCGATGTAGATGCACTAAAGGTTACCGTGGCAGCCCCAGAGGTATTGACTGAAGGTGTGGGAATTTGCTTTGCCAAGGCACACTTGCTGGCGGCTTTATTCCGCGGTCTTGGAATTCCCACAGGGTTTTGTTATCAACGAGTGATGCGCAAGGGCACGCCAGAATCCGGCTTTGCCCTGCACGGACTCAACGCTGCCTATTTCCCACAGGTGGGCTGGGTTCGGTTGGATCCGCGAGGAGATAGGGCGGGGGTTCATTCCGAGTTCAATTTGCATGTGGAGCACTTAGCCTACACTCTAAACCTGGACGCTGGTGAGGTGGATTATCCCTTTGTGTATACCCGCCCACTCTCGTCGGTCCTACGCTCCATGTGGGAGTCTACAGACTGTCATGAACTGTTCTACCTTAGACCCCCACAACTAGAAGTTGAAGAAATGCTGGCTTAATCTAACAAATAGGAGGTTAAAAAATGGCTGATCTTTCTTTTTCAATCCATGCCCAATGGTCTGGAACGGGAAAGCAAGGTGAGGGAACCGTCTACCTTGATGGTCAAGATCTCATATATTCTGCCCCCAGCAGTATGGGCGGCAAGGGAGTTGGAACCAGTCCAGAGGAACTTTTATTGTCCGCAGTAACCGCGTGCTACAGTGGCACTTTGTTTCGACTTTTAGTGAAATCAGGCTTACCCGTGGAAGACCTCACCATTGAAACAGAAGGGACGGTGACCGGCTTTCCCTTGAATGCAGTTTTTTCTAAGGTACGCGTCCATCCTACCATTCACGGAGGAGATGCAGAACACTTTGAAGCATACCAGGTCTTAACGAAAACAGCTCGGGATCGCTGCTTTATTGGCAAGACCATCATGGGAAACGTTGCTTACGAAGTTGGTAATGTCACCATCTTGGAACCTGCGGCTGTAGTCAGCCAGTAACTATTCAGTATCGGGCAATTTCTTAAATTAGTAATTCTCTTGTCCATCACACCACCGTCATCCATTTGAGGGACGACGGTGGCTTATTTTCGACAAGAGGATTGGTCACACTCATACCTCACTCTCCATTTTCTTTTGGGTTTTACACTCCTCTGTTTTCATAAAGACTCAAGAAATTTATCGATTTAATGACTATCAAATACAGTCAAGCACAGATCGTTTGATTAATTTTAATAAACACCTACAAAGTGTTAATATATAATAAATATTTTATAGATCTCATCTTGAGTGATTTGCGTTCTTCGTGGAGGCTCTATGAAGTTTAAAGACTTTAATTATTCATTTTAGAACATCACTTGCAATCTTGATCAACTGCATTTCTACTGTCCCTGTATATATTTGGCATATTCTTGCGTCTCTTAACAAACGTTCCACAGGATAGTCACGAATAAAACCGTATCCTCCAAAAATTTGTATAGATTCATTCGCAACCTCTACAGCAATCGTGGACACATACGCTTTCGCCATAGCTGATTGTAGAGCAAATGGCACACCCTGTGACTGAAGCCAAGCCGCTTTATAAACCAACAATCTAGCCGTTTCGAGTTTTACAGCCATTTCAGCAAGCTTGAATTGAACTGATTGAAATTCTGCAATCGGTTTTCCAAATTGGATTCGTGACTTTGCATAATCACGCGCGTGTTCGAACGCAGACTCTGCAATACCTAGGGCTTGAGCACTCATACCGAGGCGTCCACCCTCTAGACCCCGCATCGCAATGGCAAGTCCATGCCCCTCTTCTCCAAGAAGATTCTCCTCCGGTACATGACAATCTTCGAAGTTTAACGCTGCCACCGTATGTGCGCGAATCCCTAACTTTTGTTCTGGTCTCCCAATTGTGAAACCTGGCCAATCTTTTTCGACAATAAAGGCGCTCATTCTCTCATTCTCGGCGTTCGCATTGGTTACGGCGAACACGACATAGATGTCAGCAACTCCTCCATTAGATGTAAATACCTTTCCACCATTCAGAATATATCCGCCTTGTTCGCGAACGGCTGTGACTCGAATATTCGCTGCATCCGACCCAGCGCTAGATTCGGTTAAGCTAAAGGCACCCAACCATTGACCCTCAGCCAAGGGCTGCAGATAATGGCGTTTTTGCGCAACTGTCGAGAACTCGGAGAGAACCCATGACGTAAGGGAACTGTGAATGGACAAATCTGCCCCAACGGATGCGTCCACTTTAGATATTTCTTCAATGGCCATAACGTTTGCCAAATAATCCATTTCAGCACCCCCATACTCTTGAGGATACGGAATTCCTGTTATACCTAATTTAGACATTTTATCAAATAATGAACGGTCAAATCTTTCTTCCTCATCCCGTTGGTGTGCCCCGGGTGCAAGTTCTTTTTGCGCAAATCCTTTGATAAATTCCCGTATTTGTTTATGCGTTTCGTCCACCCCAAAATCCATTGTCAAATTCCTCCCAACAGGTTCTCATGTGTTGTTTCACTACATTTTCAAAATACATCGGGAAAATTCAGAGTTGTGGAAAATCAGCGATGGCGGCACAACTCCAGGAAAAGAACCACTCCTTGTTGTGCCGCCACATAAGGAAGCAAAAACGGATTGACTCACAAGCACCCCACCATCAGATGAAGAAAGCCTTTAAACGGCGTTCCAGATGGCAAGTAGGCATCAGCTCAATGTTTTTCCATGAGTCGTTTCAGCCCTTTGTGTGCTCAAGTAAATTTTGTGTGCAATACTGACTTTTTTTATAAAATCCCATGCAATGACAACTCCACCGGCGCCAAACGCAATATCCCCTGGCATACGCAGCCACTGCCACAGCAAAGTTGTATTATAAAATTGTAGGCTGCGCGCATAGACGTAGCTGTGCGTATAAACCGCCAGCAGTTGTGCAAAACCGATGGGAAAGAAGTTGAGTACACACCAGAGAATCATCCCAATGTTGAATAACCAAAATGAAACCACTGCAGGTTTATCCGACCACCTAGAATCGTCTCCGACAATGTACCGTAGAGCAAAATAGGCCAAGCCGATGCCCAACATTCCAAAAGCACCAAACATGGAGGTGTGGGCGTGTCCCAAAGTTAAAAATGTACCATGTTCATAGTAATTGATTAACGGAGCGTTAATCATTCCGCCAAACACACCAGCGCCAAAAAAGTTCCAGACTCCAGAACCAACAAGATAGGTAAAAGCCGATTTTTGAACGAAATGTGGACTATCTTTCATATGTCGGTGGTTCTCCACAGCTTCCACAATCATTAACAACAATGGCATCACTTCAATAAACGAGAACATGCTGCCCAACCCCAGCCAAATCCATGGTTCCCCCACCCAGTACATGTGATGGCCGGTTCCGACAATTCCACCGAGAAATACTAAAATCATCTCAAACCAGGTGACTCGTTCTGCGGTTCGACGTGAAACAAATCCTAATTCAACCAGTAAGTACGAGGTGGCCACAATCGCAAAGAACTCGAATGTTCCTTCCACCCACAGATGAACCACCCACCAGCGCCAAAAGTCTGTGAGGGTAAAGGAATTCATAATCCATGTAACTGGGAACATTCCAAACACGTACATAAAAGCAATCGACATTCCAGAGTACAAGAATAGGTGTTCTAGTGTCCCAAATCCTTTTTTTCCTCTCAACACAGGCCACATCGCGCGTGCAAGAATATAAACCCACAACCACAATCCTGCGAATAAGGCCAATTGGTCAAACCGCCCCAATTGCAAATACGATAACCCCTGGTTGCCAAACCAAAACCAACTGTTTCCCGGCAACCAGCCTTTAATTCCTGCGTAAAGACCAAACAGTGTGGAGAGACCCACCACCCATAAAGCAACAAACAAAATGTCGACCAATAAACCTTGGTGCTTTGGTTCCTTGCCACTGATGAGGGGTGCGAGGAACAGACCAGCCCCAATCCAGGCCACGGCAATCCAGAAGATTGCTAGTTGAATATGGACAGCTTTCAAAGCATTAAACGGTAACACTGTAAGCATATTAATGCCAAAAAAGGTGCTGCGTTCGGAGTAGTAATGGGCCAAACCCATCCCAGCGCCAATCTGGATTAGAAACAAAATTGCTACACTGACAAAATACTTCCCCGTTTTACGCTGGCTTAAAGTAATTGCGGGGAATCCTTTAATAACCGCCTCCTCTTTTTCGCCCTCCATCTTTGGAGAAGTAATATGTGCAAAGTACAAGTAAATTGTCACACCAATCGCTGCCAGTAAAAGTCCAATGGATGCCCAACTCCAAATAAATGTAGCCCCCGTTGGCTGATTTCCCACTAACGGATCATAGGGCCAATCATTCGTATAGGAATAGTCTAATCCCGGACGGTGTGCCACCGCAGTCCAACCGGTATAAACCAAAAAGTCTCCCACGTTTTGTGCCGATTGAGGATTCAAAGCTGCCGCGCCCGCATACCCCGCCTGCTGGTTAGTATGTAACACACTGTAAGCAAGCTGATGGCTGACTTGATTAATGGCCGTTGCTTCGGTTTGTGAAACAATGAGATTTTTGCCTTGAAACACTGGATTTTGTAGCTCATGATTTGTTACGGCTCGAATATCGTACTGTTGTCCACCGCTAAGTGCGTTATAGGATTTCCCATACTTAATTTGAGCATAGGCATTATCCATATTTAAGGCAATTTGATGAAGACTTAATGCCGTCCAATCTTCCTCAAAATATGCGCCATTTCCATACACACTCCCATAATCCATCAAATCAGCTTCTTGAAAACCTGCTTTACCACCAATAATCTGGTTCTGGGTCATGACCACCAATCCATTAGACGTCTGGATCTGGTTGGGAATAGGTGGTGCGCCCTGGTACGTTTTCACAGTCCCCCAAATAAATATCGTGGCACATGCCAGCAATACAATCACAAAAACACGTTTTAATACACGCGTAACCGGATCGTTCATTTCTTTCTCTCGCCTCCGTCGAATTGTCCGGACTTATTGAGCAAAGCACCTGTTTCCCTTAGCTAGCAGGGCGTTTGATAAACCACGTAGCTAAAAGCCAGAGTCCTCCAGCATATAAGATCAATCCTATGGCGACAACGCCACCTTGCAACGTTCCTAAACTTGAAAACCCAGGTAACAGATGTAATGCATATGTGGAAGGGAGAATCCACAAAAGCATATTTGCCAGTTTACCTCCAATTGGAACCATCCCGCCAAACAGAATTCCCATCATGACAATATTTCCAATTAAACCCGCTAGCCCTTCGTCAGGTGCCAAGAGGCCAACAAGAATACCTATACTTCCAAGCGCAACACCTTCCAGTAGAAATACAGGAATATCCGCTAAAGTCCACGCCAGATACACATGGTCTAGGTACTGGCCTTCCAGCCCAATCAGCAAAATTCCCGGCCATGCAAATAGGCTGTAAACCATGGTCATGGATAAAACCAATATCGACATTGAAATAGGTAACACACGGTAATGATCTAGCGCCTTGGAGGCTTTTAATGCAGCAAGTTGTTGTGATAGCATGACAACACCTGCGATAGACTCGGATAAAACCATAGCCCCTAAAATAACTTGATAGCGTGCGGACAGCAACATCGCAGGCGCAATCAAATGTAGCAAAAGCACAATACCGGCTGGCATTACAGCACTCACAATGACATAGGGACGCCAACTCTGTCGAAGTCGAGCAAACTGCATTTTGATGAGAACCTCAGTCATTTTAGGACCTGTAGCTGAGAGCAACGCTTCCATCAATTTGCCCCCCGTTGAAGATCTGGTGTGTGAAGTTGATCCCGAATCCGCAAATACATTTCTTCCAAGCTGGGTTCTGAAACTTGGATACTCTCAATTTCTTCAGCAAGCCCGCCCCTTAATATTGTCGTCAATCGTTGCACGGCTTCAGACTGTGCCACGTGCAACGTCAACACAGCACCGTCCACTTCTGGGCGTTCCCCCACTACACCTGCCACCTTTGCCACCCATTCTTGGACGTGTGCCTTCACAGATAAGACAATCGTCGTAAACCTCCCCACCTCATCCCGGATGGTTTGTGGGGAGCCACTCCGAACCACTTGGCCCTCTGCCAAAATGACGACATAATCCAACACAGTTTCTGCTTCTAACACATTGTGTGAGACGAGCAATACCAGCCGATTTTCTGAACGGAGATTACCAATTCGTTCCCAGACCTGTTTTCGCATCAATGGATCGAGCTCATTGGTTGGCTCATCCAAAGCCACCACAGGCGTAGGAGCAACCAACACGCTCGCGACACTCACTAATCGGCTTTCTCCCCCAGAAAGTTGGCTAACCAGGCGGCTCCGCATCGACGATAAATCAAAATCCCGTAATAATTCTTCTGTTCTTTCCCTTGCAACTTCAGGCTGCACACCGCGTAACAATGCGCTATAGCGAATCGCCTCCTCCACTTTCAGATCACTTAAAGCCAGTGGATGTTGTGGAAGATAAGTAATCATCTCCTGTACCCAACGTTGCCCTGGATGGATGACGCGATCCGACAAACGAATGTCTCCAGCAGTAGGCTTTAAAAGCCCCACCAACATTCTCAGCAAGGTGGTCTTGCCAGCTCCGTTTGGCCCCAAAATGCCTACAATCTGGCCAGCGGGAAAAGATAAAGTAATGCCCCGATTCGCCCACTGCCCGGTTCGGTATTGTTTTGAAACCTGATTAAAAGTGAGAAAGGATTGTTCCAATTTTCCGCCTCCCATCCTCTTGTATCGTTACAAACCCACAACGTTCATTCACCTCTGCACCTCCCTTGTAGTCCGGATTTCTACTACCTCTAGAGACTAATGCATGCAGACTATAAAATTGTGATGAAAGTCACAGTTAAAGTAAGAAAATACGGGGGGATTATGACAGTACCAATTTTCGTGGAGCCAGGAAAGCTATTCCACACAAACCCGTTTTTTTCGCATGGTTTAGCCAAATTAGAGTTTACGCCTCGGAAGCTGGTTTCTCAGATCGTTTGCGTTCATACTCTTTCTGATTCTCGGTCTGGGGAATTGCGCGGTCTGGGTGTAAACGTTCATACTCCAGTTCGTTATGATATAACCAGTGCATATCCAAGTAAAAGTCATCCCGATTATAACTTGCGAGTTCAAATTTGTCTGACATCAGGATGGCTTCCGTTGGGCAAACCTCCGTACATAGATTGCAAAGAATACAAATATCATAATTAATATCATAGGTTTCTATTCTTAATTTTCTTTTTTCATCACGACTCCCCGATAAGGAAATACAGTCTGTCGGACAAATTCGGGCACATTGGTTGCATACGGTACACAACTCTGGAATAAACCGATGCACACCTCGAAACCGTTCCGGATAACTAATTTCTTGTTCCGGGTACATCAGCGTGACTTTCTTTTTTGGTAACTGGCGGATGGTTACAGCCATCCCTTTTAACAATCCAAACATCAGCTCACCCCCTATACACTTTTTACTTCAGCACTCTTATAGGCTATAGAATGATTAACCTAACTTATAGGAAATCCCATATCCACCGGTGGGGTATTCCCATTCGATATTATAATAGGGACAAGCTAAACGACAGGTTCCACACTCCACACAGTTTTCATAAGCCACAGAAGTCATTTTTAAATCTTCGTGCCACAGATAAACATCTGATGGACAGAAGTAATTACAATTTTTTAATTCGCAATGATCACACACCACCTGATCCGTTATTCTAAGGTGAGGTAACTCTGCCGCCTTGTAGCGAATTGTGTACAGTCGTTCTTCAATACTTGCATTCATCGATGGTTCAACCTCCCTATTTTAGGTCAGGACGTTAAAAACTCATTTTTTGTGTGCAACATCGAACCGTATTTTGGAATCACTCCACACAAAATATTTACCTAACAACAGTAAAAATTTTAACGATATACTAGAATCCGCCCGATAAAATAAGTGGAACTACTTTTTTATCGGGCGTGCTAGAACAAGTTTTACCGTGTCTCTCGAATCATACGTTAAATATCCTTTGCGACTCCGGCCAATACCTAAACTTAAGTTTCAGCTAACTTTTGTACAAGACAAATGCTTCGCGTCGAAAAAAACTACTTGTTATAAAAGTCCTTATTGATCTGAATCCACTTTTGTTCTGTGTCAGGAACAAAATCATCCTGAAAAATTGCCGCCACTGGACAAACCGGCTCACACGCACCGCAATCAATACACGTATTGGGGTCAATGAGAAAGGTCTCTCCAGCATCATGAATGGCGTCAACAGGGCACACTTCCACACAATCTGCAGCTTTTTCATCAATACATGGGGACGTAATTACAAATGCCATAACACTTCACTCCCAAATTTATTAAATTTTTTGATACCGTTTATGAAAGGCAAAAATTAGGAACCAAAAGATACACTTTACTGTTTAAGAAATGCCCCGCGCTTGATATCGAACGACAAGATCCTCATGAAAATAGCCTTGTTCCGAAGGCTGTGGTTTCCTAACTTTCATAACCATTTCTGCATTCTTCCACACTTCGGCTGCAGTAGATACAAGCTGCGCTTTTGCCGCTAAATACTCTTCATCTGCAAACCCCCGTCCAAGCCCTGCTCCTGACTCCATTACGAGTGTGTGCCCCACTTTTACAAGTGCCTCCACCCCAGCAGGTGATACTGGAACACGGACCTCGTTGTTCATTACTTCTTTTGGGATCCCAATTTTCATAATTTTCATCCAGTTTCCCTCCTACTTGTGAACCTATGCATTGCAACTACACAAAAAATTGTGATATAGAGTCTTAAAAAATGCCAAGTTTTATTTAAGTATTGCCTTGTACAGCCATATTATAAATCAATTTTTCGATAACACTTCATTCCCAACAAATTTTATGCAAATATTTAAGCCACTGAATGGGCAGTATTCGTTACAAGACACATTTTGAAATTATGGAAGCGTTACGAAAATCAATCTGCACACACCAACAAAGCAATTTGACTGGGGATGACATTACGCAAAATTAGACATAACCTGTTTGTTATGACTAAACCCACTTCCGGCTAACTCTGTACCTATACTTTTGGCAGGATCATTTAACCCATAAATTTCATGAAACACTAAGAGGGTCGAAGCAATTCCATCCCGATGTTACCTGTTTTTAAAATCCACAGTCACTGAAAACTCACCTATTTTCTCTATTTGTATCTGGATTTTATCACCGGCTGTAATGAGTCCCGCTCCCTCCGGAGTTCCAGTTGTTAGAATGTCTCCTGGATTAGGGTCATCGCACTCGAGACCACCTCAAGAAAACGATAGCAGTCATAAACCATATTACTGGTATTAGATGATTTGCTAATTATTACATTCGTCCAGAGTCGAATTTGAACATCGTTCGGATTGCCAAACTCGTCGGACGTCACAATCCAGGGACCAATGGGTGTGAATGTATCAAAGGATTTTCGATAGGATCGCTCTTCTTTCCCTTGCACGGTGATGTCCATCAATGCCAGGTATCCAAATATATATTGAGAGGCCTCGGATGCTGGTACATTTTTTGCGGTTTTACCCACGACATAGGCTAACTCTGCTTCGTGATGGATGGGGCGATTCTGAAATGGAAGCCGCACCATTTCGTTTGGTCCAATAATCGAAGAAGGGGCTTTAAGAAAAAAAAACAATTCTTCCACTGTCGAGTCTATTCTCATTTCCTGTTGATGCAGCTTGTAGTTTTCTGCCGCAGCCACGATTTTACTTAGTTGTAAAACTGGGAGTCTCTGCCGCCTGTTGGACAACATCCCCCAACCGGTTATTCTGAAAGATTGCCACTTTCATTTGCTCACGCTCTTTACAGCAAATATACCCTGCTCAGTCAGCCCTATATCAGTTGCACAGCCTCACGGATATGCAATATCATGACTGCCCTGGCCCATGAAAAGTTTAATTTTACCTGTTCAAATTGTGCACCTGAATTTTCAAATTTTGCTGTTCCTTTCAACAAAAAACCTGCACCGTTTCCGTGCATCCCCTGCACACCTTTGGCAGCAATGAGCAGTTGTACCCCACTGCCCTGTTTGATATTCAGTTCTGTTTGAAATAAGGACCCGGCAGGAATTAGCAGTTCGTCGTTCTCATTTAATTGAATATAGCTGTTCCAAGTGGCCACCATGTGGGGACCATCACTCCCCATTGTGACAAAACTTGCAGGGCCTTCTTGTGTTAAAATCCTTTGAATTGTATTGTTCAGCATCCGTATACCCTCCATTGAAACGATTTTTCCATGAACACAATTAACCCACTAAGCATTTTGTTCCCCTGCAGCCTTCACACAGGGCACCCCAATTTTCATCCATTTTCTCTCCCCTTTGGATGCACTTGAATTCTTACTACACAGCGTATCCTCTGGTATAAACCAAGGCAGTATGACAGGTGTATCACTTACTCGAACGGATGATCTTCTTCTTCAGTTGTGTCTTTAAGATTAGATTTTGTAAGAGCAAACAATGCCTCCTCTTCTGTTTGAGAGTGCAGTCGATTCAACTGTAATAAAGTGATGAATCGGTCCAGCAACGTTTCTTGCCAGCGTCGTTCATTCATAAGCCCCTCAATTTCGTCGATAAGTTCCCCCATTAATTGGTGGTCTCTTTTCAGTTCAACGAGTTGGCTCGCCAACCCCGGGTCTTTCTCCTGCAACTCCAAATACCATCCTTGTTCCTCCGCCGTTGCATGTGCAAGTACCCGCGACTTCCAATGTTCCAAAAGAACTTCCGCCACCGCCACAGCTCTTAACTCGTTTTCCTGACGATCCATTTGACGAAGCAAAAAAGTAATGCTCTCCGCCTCACGTAGTGACGCTTCATGAATGTCGTGATGAGAATTGCGTTGTTTTAGAGCGGGTCCTGCTTTGTAAAACGTATTTTCCTGATTATCATCGCCATTTTTCCTCATCATGGACACCTCTCTCTCAAAATAAAAGTTCTCTTTGTCATTAATTAGTGACATCAAATTTGCCAACAGCACCCTTGCCATAGGCATTCATGGCGTGCGACAAAAATGGGTAAAGGCCCGGTTGCGGAAACTGCAGGTGCACGAGCATTCCGTCCCCAGGTGCCACGGTATAGGTTTGCACGTCATACAGGTTGTTTTGCGGATTGCCTGAGGCGTTCACATCACGCAAAATGGTACCCACCACGTGGAAAGCGGAAAACTCATCCGGTCCAGCATTGACAAAAGCCACGGTGACGGGTTCATTCACTTTGACTGGCAGCGGGTGGTCCACATAACGATTGGCAAATCCATTGAAGGCCACGTAGTTGGGTTGATCACTTAAAACCGCCTGCAAATCATCGGGAGGATAGAATTCACTCTGAACGAGGGTATAAGTCGGGGGGGCCTGATTAGGCGGCGTCACCACCACTGCTCCGTACATTCCTTGAGCGATGTGCAAGTCCATTGGCGGAGTAGCGCAGTGATACATGAATACACCAGGCAAACTGGCGACAAACGTGAGGGTTTTTGATTTTCCTGGCCAAACGTCCGAAAAGGCAAGATTTGGCGCAACTTGGGCCGCATGCAGGTCAATAGAGTGAGGCATATTGGGATCAAGGTTATGCAGGGTTATGGTAACATGATCTCCCTGACGCAAATAAAGAACGGGTCCGGGCACAGTCCCGTCAAAAGTCCAGGCGGGAAAGTTGACCCCCGGCGCGATTTGCACGACCGTTTCTTCTGTGTACAGGTCCATCGACACATACTGTCCGTGGCGAATAAATTTCATGGGGTACGGTAACTGGTTCAATGGATTCATTGAGGCGGACGACGGCTGGCTTTCAGACGATCCAAAGGAATTTTGGCTCGTAGCAGCGTTGCCGGAATGCGTCGCAGATGGGGTGTCTGTGTGAATTGGAGTGCTTGGCAAACTCTGCTTTGTGTTGGGGGCGCACGCTGTCAAACTGGCGATACCTAGGACAACTGTCAGGGCAGCAAATGCACGAGACCCTTGTTTGAGATGGACTTTTGGGGGCATGAAATTCGCCTACTTTCGGTGATAAAGATGTCAACTACTCCTGCTTTCATTATGCTTAAAAGTGGGAGCCAGTAACTGACCTAACGAAATTGGCACCTGACTAACTATTCATTACCGACAATCTGAGATCACCATACCGCTTTCGCCAAAAAGGGATGTGCGCTATATCACTGGTCGGACGGGAGCCATATGCATTGCAGGAATAGGAGAGATGGCATTTTCGACCGCTGCCCTATGAGTAGTTCGTGTTGCAATCCACAGGTCTCGTTCCCCCAATTGTCAGCACAAAGCGCAGCGCTACAAATAACAGCATGCTGCCCAAAGTCATGCAAACGGCACTGACCCAGGACAACCACAAAAGCAACGGATGAATCCTGAGGTCTAGCAACCCCACGACACCAGCTATGACCCCCATGAAATAAAGGACCATCCCCCATTGAGCGATCCGCTTTGGCACCATGTCGTCTATGAGGGGGGCTGTTTTACGTTCTGGCCGTTTGCTGAAGCGATACTCGAACCAGAGAAACGGGACCATCTTTTGCATATAGGAATACATCAAAGCAATCAATCCGCCGAATGCAAATAGATAGGCCGAAGGATACACCCAGAAAGTTGTGTGAAAAGCCGTCGCAATCACGATTCCGGCTTGGCCAAGGACAAGAAAAACCATGGCTAAACTTGCATCCCACATGGGTAAAACGATGGTACGTTTTTTGTGCGCTCGGCCAATTGCAATCATATCGCGCACGTATAGCACCAAGCTGGTCAGGAGCAACACGCAGCTGACGCCTTGGACGACGCGCGAAAGCAGTTCGTCCGGCAACCAGTTTGACACAATCCACAGGGCCACTGCGACAAAATAAAGACTGCCACTGCGAATCAGAGATGTCTTGTAACCGTGACTAATGATAAACATGGGGACCAATTTATAAGAAAATACAAGGACTAGTCCCCCCCAGAATGCAAATCCCCCCAGCAATACGTGCGTCAGTAAGAGGGGGAGACTTATCTGTGATGGGAAAAATGCTTGAAATAATCCCACGAGAATGACCAACCCCATGGCAGACAGTGGGATGGATAGGGATTTGTGAACAGCTGTTTTGTTGCGTGCGTAAAAATAGCTGCGACCCAACAGCAGAAAGTACGCTACAGTATTGCAAAAAAGCAGTATACCGCCACTGCCGACGACAAAGAATTGCAGGCGCAAAAAACCAATAACCATGAGAATGATCGACAAAATGTGGATTGGAAGGTGCCAATACAGGACATGTCGTGGAATTGGCTGAGCCTGAAAAGCAATCGGCACAATTTGATAAAGCACGCCGAAAGCGATGGTCCACATAGAACCAAGCACAAGCAAATGAACTGTTGCAAGGGACAGTGCTAAAGAAATCGCTCCCTGTTGCCACGCTGGAAGTAAATCACCTGTCGCCAACAGGCCTGGCCATCCCAAGGCCAGGCCTGCGAGCAGATAATAGACAGTTGCGGATAATCGCTTTTTCGGAGAATTTATGAATTTCATCCCCCCATCCCCTCCACACTTAACGCAATATCCAACCACTTAATGTCTGAGGCCTTCACTCCGTTTGCCTGTTAAAATTCCTAATTCGACTTCGTACAGCACAATCTTTTGTAGGGCAGGATATCCCGGTTCAAACGACCACTCGGGATTTCCGTATTTTTCGAGCAATCGATCAAAGAACCAGATTTTTGTCTTCTCATCTTCCACAATCGTGGTGTCTCCATAAGCCACAACACTGGTATAAACCAAGGCCGAGTTACAGGCATATCGCTTGCCAGGTTGTAAAGGTCCCATTTCACTAATCTCCAGACAAATACGGGGCTCGCGCTTGACATTATCCAAAAATTGGCTCATTCGGATGGCCCCCGTATGTAAATACAAATGATTGCCACCCTCGTACACATAAACGAGTGGAATCACATAGGGGCCCCCATCGTTACAAATGGTTGCGACGTGTGCCACTTGCCCGTGCTTTAGAAACTCACGGGCATCCGCATCGAGCATTATTCTGTCGGGCCGTTGCACACTTCCTCGGTCAGGTGGGTTCATCATTAGACTCCCTCTTTTCTGTTGTGTTGTGATATTTTGAATAAAAAGTCAGTCTGTAATCTAATCCATTTTTTGTAGATAGTGCAATAACACCATGGCTTGGTTGTGGATTGGGTCCCGTGCCCCATACACCAGGGTCAATGTCCCCTGGGAAGCCCAGTCTAAAAGTTGGGCCACTCCTGCCCGAGCCTCTTCACGAGTGGCCAACTCCACCACATAGAGTTGTGAAAACTCCGCAAACCGGGCAGGATCATGGCCAAACCACTTGCGCAACGCTGCAGTCGGTGCCACCCCACGCAGCCAGCCCGTCAGTTGTGCCTGGTCTTTGGTCACCCCTCGGGGCCACAGCCTATCCACCAAAACTCGGCGACCGTCGGCCGCTTCAGGTGGATCATAGACCCGCTTCACTTGCACCTGCATGAAAACACCCCTTTTGCAACGGATTTCTATATGCGGGTCCCGTCTCAATCCCCTCTCCTAGTTTCAGGTGTCCCCGTCACAGGAACATCCTCACGCCTCGCCGCGCGTCTTTCCAGGTAGCGGGTACGTGAACGGTACTGCATGGGCGCTCGCCAGGGATAGCGGACAGGAAAACTCCACACGTGCACCAAGCGGGTAAAGGGAGAAACAGCAAACACCAAAAAAGCAAACAAAATGTGTATCTGCAAAATGATGGGAACGTGTACCATTAGGTTAGGATTCACGTGTAATGTCAGCAGTTCCCGTGCCCAGGGCCCCACCGTGGCGCGATATTCATAGGGTCCCACAATATTGTTATAGCCAATCGTTTCCATGTCTCCCAAAGTGATGGTCACAAATAGCAAACCCAAAGCCAGAAAATCGGCAAAGCTGGAGTTGGCCCGTACGCGGCGATTTCCCACCCGACGCACCAATAAAATTAAGCTGCCCAGCCATGTCACCAACCCAGCCAGCCCGCCAATCATATCGGCTACCAAGTGATACACCTCTGTGGGGATACCTGCCGCCTGATACCAGGCCATAGGAATCAACAAGCCCATGACATGGCCCCCTATTACAAACAACAGGCCCCAGTGAAACAACAGACTCCCCCAACGCAGCCACCTTTTTTCTAACCACTCACTGGACTTGGCACTCCAGGTCACTGGCCGCAAAACCAGCCGATACAGTGTCCCCACCCCCATCACACTCAAAGCGAGATAGGGAAAGGCTCCCCAAAGAAACTGCGTCATACTTTCCACCTCCTCACAGTCTCTGCCAATTTACACAAAGAACAGGGGATAGGGCATTTCCTCTTCTGCATCTGTATCTCCACCCTCTCCCCGCTGTATTGCCAAGACTGTGTTACGAACCGAGTCCTCATTGCCGATGCCCGCAGTGGTCTGTGCCAACAGCTCTGTCGCCGCTGCGAGTACAAAGAAATAGGGGTGCTCCTCTCCCAGCCTGTCCCGAATCGTCTCACAAACTTTTTGCATCCGTACAGCCACCTCGCTACTTTGACCTTGAACCCCCAGCACCGCAAAAAATTCTAACCAAAGGGGCAAATAATCGGGCAACTCTGTGGGCCCCTCATACATTCCTTCGGCCGCCAGAATTTGATGCAAGTGAATTAAAGCCGCGCCGCGTTCGCGGCTGTCACCCAACTCGTGCGCCGTGAGGTAGAGCGTTTGCTGCTCCGTAAAGTCAAAGGTTTCCACATAGATACGGGCCAACTCAGCCATTTCTATGTCAACAAGTCTACTCAGTGCTGTTACCAAAGAACGGGACACAAGCTGTTGTGTGTTTAAGTTTTCCTGTGCCCACAGCTTTGCAGCGGCCAACCCCTGCGCAAAGTCCGCCGGGTCTGGATAGGACAACAGAAATGCCAGTATCTTAAATTCTGCCGCCTGCAACGAGTGAACGTCCTTCGCGTCCCAAGCTTCCCACAGCGAGTTCATTTTCCGCCCCCTCCCCCTTTGTATGATAAAGTTGTCCGTGCGAGCCTGCGGTGAAATCCCCGCCAGATACACTCACTTGTCCCGTTGCACGGGGGGTAAAACACCCTCTGGTGGAGCAATCTCCTCCAGACTGCAGGCTCCCTGTGTGTACGCCAAATTGCGGTCCCCATTGCGATTTCCCGTCGGAATGACAAACCGCTCCGCATACTTGGCCACGCCAAACAGCCGCGCCATCTCTTCCACCTGCACTTGAGTGATGCCAGCTTCTTGAAGCAAGACGTCATCGATAGGCCCATGCAGTTGCTTGGAACGCATGGATACCCGCATGGCTACAAGGCGTAACAGCACTTTACGAATGACAGATTCATCTCCTGCTGTCAGAATTGAAGCCAAGTAGGACACCGGAATACGCATTTCATCTACGGTCGTGATATACCCTTGTGCAGATAGTTCAGCCTCATTTTGTAGCAGATTTACCATGGGACTGAGGGGGGGGACGTACCACACCATGGGTAGGGTCCGATACTCTGGATGCAAAGGCAGGGCCACACCCCACTCTACCGCCATTTTGTAAACTGGTGATTGCTGTGCCCCTTCAATCCACGCCTCCGATATCCCCGCCTCCCTGGCAGCGTGGATGACCTCTGGATCGTGCGGATTTAAAAATACCGACAGTTGGGAGGGGTACAGTTCCCGTACATCTGTAACTGCGGCGGCCTCCTTCACCCGGTCTGCATCGTAAAAAACCGGACCCAGGTAGCGAATGCGGCCCACGCAAGTTTCCGAACAAACCGTTGGCAACCCGGACTCAATGCGGGGAAAACAGAAATTGCATTTTTCCGCCTTGTGAGTGTTCCAGTTAAAGTACACCTTTTTGTATGGGCATGCAGTCATACAAAACCGCCAGCCTCGACACGCCTCCTGATCCACCAAGACGATGCCATCCTCATCGCGTTTATACATCGCCCCCGATGGACAGGCGGCGACACAAGAGGGGTTCAGGCAATGCTCACAGATCCGTGGCAAATACATCATAAAGGCCTGTTCATAGGCAAACGCCACCTGGTCCTCAATACCCCGTAGATTTGGATCTCTAGGGGCGATTTCCTTTCCCCCCGCCAGGTCATCATCCCAATTGGGCCCCCAGACAGGTTTGTCCATCCTTTTTCCTGTGAGTAGCGAGCGCGGACGGGCCACCGGTTGATGTTTCCGGTGTGGACTGTGAATGAGATTCTCATAGTCATAAGTCCAGGGTTCATAGTAATCGTCCACGGTAGGTAAATCTGGGTTGTAGAAAATATTAGCCAACCGACTCAACGCATTGCCTGAGCGCAGTTCCAGTTGACCTTGACGATTGAGCATCCAACCCCCACGGTAGTGGTCCTGGTCTTCCCAGGCCTGGGGATAGCCTGGACCGGGGCGGGTCTCCACATTGTTAAACCACATGTATTCCGTACCCGGACGATTCGTCCAGGTATTTTTGCAAGTAACGCTACAGGTGTGGCAGCCAATGCACTTGTCCAGGTTCATGACCATGGCAATCTGCGCCTTAATCTTCAAGCCAGTTCACCTCCCGTAAAGGTCGAATGACCGTGAGCACATCCCGCTGATGTCCCGTGGGTCCGTAATAGTTAAATCCGTAACTCAACTGTGCATAGCCACCAATCATGTGTGTGGGTTTCGGAATAATGCGGGTGACGCTGTTGTGTGTGCCACCCCGGTCGCCTGTGACCTGACTGCCGGGAACCCCAATCGTCCGGTCTTGCGCGTGATACATCATGGCAATCCCCGGCGGCAGCCGATAAGTCACCACGGCCCGGGCCACAATAGCGCCGTTGCGGTTGTAAACCTCCACCCAGTCGTTGTCCGCAATGCCTAGGCTATTTGCATCTTGTTCACTCATCCACACGGTTTGGCCACCCCGAAACAGGGTCAACATGTGCAAGTTGTCCGCATAGGTGGAGTGAATTCCCCATTTTTGATGTGGCGTTAGATACCGCACCACCACCGTCTTGCTCCCGGTGTCCGCAACTTGTACATCACCTTTGCGAAAAGGGAGTTCTCCCAGTGGAGGGCGATATAACGGCAGTCCTTCCCCAAAATCCAACATCACTTCGTGATCCAGGTAAAACTGCTGCCGACCTGTCAAGGTTCGCCAAGGAATTCGGTGTTCCACGTTAGCGGTAAAGGGCGAGTAGCGTCGATCCGCTCCCTCCAAACCACTCCACGCCGGTGTCGCCAGCGACAAGCGGGGCTGAATGGTCAAATCCTGCAAGGTATAAAACGTTTCTTCATGTCCTGCTGCAATGCCCGCCAACGACAATCCAGTCGATTTCTCTAAGGCGGTCCACGCTTCTTTAGCCCGGTGCCCATTGGTAGCCCCAGACAAAGTCAAAATTGCTTCCACAGCTTGCCGTTCATCAAACAGATTAGGCCGCCCCTGGCCCCTGCCCGGACGCTTCACTGGCCCGACGCGATGCAACAATTCGGCGTAGGCCGCCTTTCCAGAAGTCACAATTCCCTTACTGGCAATAGACTGTTCCGCCAACGGTCCAAGGCTAGTCATCTGTTCATAGACATGCGGATAATCCCGTTGAACCACGACAAACTTGGGCATGGTCTGGCCTGGGATGGCCGCTACCTCACCCTTCCGCCAGTCCTGCACCTTTCCCCCCGGTTGGGCCAGTTCTTCCGGTGTGTCGTGTGCCAGTGGAGCCATCACCAGGTCTTCCTGGGCTGGTAGGTGTTTCGCCGCCAGTTCTGAAAACACACGAGCAATTTCCCGGAAGGCAACCCAGTCCGTTTTTGCTTCCCATGGTGGAGAGATGGCTGCATTAAAGGGATGCACAAAGGGATGCATGTCGGTGCTGCTCAGATCGTATTTCTCATACCACGTCGCTGCGGGTAGCACAATGTCCGAGTACAACCCTGTCCCTGTCATGCGAAAATCAATGTCCACCAACAGGTCCAATTTGCCTCTCGGGGCCACTTCAGGCAGTCGAATGGTTGTCGGTTGCCAGGAAGAAGGTTCCTCTGCCAAAACGTGGCCGTCTGCTCCCAACAGGTGCCGCAAAAAGTACTCGTGTCCCTTGCCGCTGGACCCCAACAAATTGGACCTCCAGACAAACATCACGCGTGGGAAATTGGCAGGGTTGTCCGGGTCTTCCACCGCCCATTGCAACCTGTCCTGCAGTAATTCTTCAGCCACATACTGGGCCACCTGTGGGCCTGACTCAGCACCCGCTGCACGTGCCTGTTGCAGAACCTGCAGGGAGTTTTGCGTAAACTGGGGAAAGGAGGGTAACCACCCCAAACGGGCCGCCAGCGCGTTCACATCTGCGGGATGCATGCTCTGAAAGCGACCCCTGCCCGTTGGAGCGCCCAAGCTTGAGGTATCCAATTCCTCATAGCGAAATTGGTCGGTGGCAAAATAGAAAAATGAAGTACCATTTTGCTGTCGCGCGGGTCGCACCCAGTCTGCTGCAAAAGCCAGTGTGGACCATCCCTCCAGGGGTCGCACCTTTTCTTGTCCCACATAGTG
>QXHL01000031.1 GCA_003584005.1 Alicyclobacillaceae bacterium I2511
CCACTCCCGCCTTCACCCGCCACCACAGACACTGTGGGCGTCTTAAGACCAGCCATCTCCCGCAGGTTGCGCGCAATGGCCTCGCTTTGCCCCCGCTCCTCGGCAGACATGCCGGGATAGGCCCCTGCGGTGTCTATAATCAACACCACTGGACGCTGAAATTGTTCTGCCTGTTTCATCAGACGCAGGGCTTTACGATACCCCTCAGGATGGGCCATTCCAAAATTACGTTGAATGTTTTCCTTGGTGTCCCTCCCCTTTTGAGTCCCGATGACAGTCACAGCTTGCCCGTCCATCAGACCAACCCCACCGACGATTGCAGGATCATCGCGAAAATTGCGATCTCCATGCAATTCCACAAATTCTGAGCACAGACCCTGAATATAGTCTAACGTAGTAGGTCGCCCCGGTTGACGTGCCATTTGCACCCTTTGCCATGGAGTCAGAGTACTATACACTGAGGATTTTAGTTCAGAGAGGTGCTGTTCTAACCTGTTTACCTCATCGTTCAAGTCCATACCGCTGTCCTGCATGAATTGGCGCAGATCTAAAATTTTAGTCTGTAACTCCACAATGGGTCGCTCAAAATCCAGTTGTGTCGCCAAAGTTTCCCCCCCGCAAACCATGCACACGTAAAATAGTGGCCAAGGTGTCCCGCAGTTGAATCCGGTGCACCACCTTATCCACCATCCCGTGTTTCAGCATAAATTCCGCAGTCTGAAAGTCATCCGGTAGGTTTTGTCGGATGGTCTGCTCAATCACCCTGCGGCCTGCAAATCCAAACAACGCTCCTGGTTCCGCCAGGATGATGTCCCCCAAACTAGCAAAGCTGGCGCTCACGCCCCCAGTTGTCGGATGCGTTATCACAGTTACGAAGAGGGTTCCTTGCACCTGCAACCGCTGTAAAGCTGCGGACGTTTTGGCCATCTGCATAAGGGATAATATCCCTTCTTGCATTCTCGCCCCTCCTGAAGCCGTAAACAGAATTAAGGGGATATGCAGTTGCCAAGACTTTTCCATGGCTCGAGTCAGCTTCTCCCCCACCGCAGAACCCATGCTCCCCATGATAAAGCGCGAATCCATGACCCCAATCACCACGGGAAAACCAGATATTTCTCCCCTTCCCGTAACAATTCCTTCCGGTAGACCCGAAACCACTTGTGCCTTATGTACCTTATCTGTATACCCTGGAAAATTCAAGGGATCCACAGAGGAAATGCCCACATCAAATTCTTCGAAAGTATCAGAATCCAGTGTAAGAGCAATCCGACTGGGTGCATCTACAGAGAAATGGTGTCCACAATGGGGACAGGTGTAAGCGTTTTTTTGCAATTCTTTAGCCATCAACAATTCCCCGCAGGACTCGCACTTATTTACCAAACCTTTGGGAATATCTTTTGCTGGCAACTCATCTTCGGTGACAGACATAGGTTTTGAAACTTGTTCTCCCACCGTTGCATACTGTCTTTTTTTAAACAAATCCCTCAGCACCCCATTCGGCACTCATTGACTTTGTCGCAAAACACCCGACTGCTTTTCACTGACCCGAGAGCTACTCTCGACCAATCTGCAACACATCACTCATAATTTCTTGAACCTCATCCACTTCTCCATGGGGAATAAGAATTTCGAATTGAGACTTTGAAATGCGGGATGGTTGAATCTTTACCATAAATCCCAGTTCATCCAACCGATTGCGAATGAGTTCCGCTTGTTTCAACGAGGGTGCAATATAAATGACTGTCCACATGAACTCCATCCCCCACATCGGTTGCCCGCATCTCCATCCCAATGTTTTCCCCACAAAATTATAAATCTACGGGTGAGCATGGCCAAATCCACCGCCCACCCATTTCTAAAAGCAGGATTGCCTCAACATAGCCCGTTGACTGGCTCCCTTGACTAATGGACGGCAGCCAAGCGACGTGTGCGATCTGCCACCTCTTGTGGATCCACCTGCCGGCGAGCCACACCTCCGGCCATGGCGGCTTTTGCCACTGCTGCAGCTACCGCTGGTGCCACACGCGGATCAAAAGCATAGGGAATAATATAGTCCGCACGCAAGTCCGCAACCGGAATCAGGCTAGAGATGGCGTGTGCAGCGGCCACTTTCATGTCTTCCGTGATACTTTTGGAGAATGTGTCTAAGGCGCCTCGGAAAATTCCAGGGAACGCCAGCACATTGTTGATTTGATTTGGATAGTCTGACCGACCTGTCCCCACAATGCGTGCCCCTACAGCCAACGCTTCTTCAGGATGAATCTCCGGGTCTGGGTTGGCCAAAGCAAAAATAATCGGGTCCGTATTCATACTGCGTATCATTTCGGAGGTTAAGGCGCCCGCCACGGAAACACCGACAAATACGTCCGCTCCGACAATGACATCCGCCAGGGACCCGCGAATTCCTGTCATGTTGGTGTTTTGCGCAATCATTTGCTTCATTGGATTCATGCCAACGGGCCTATCCCGGTAAATGGCCCCTTTTGTGTCGCACATGATGACATCGCGCACACCTGCAGAAAGCAACAGTTTCACTGTGGCAATGCCAGCCGCCCCAGCCCCATTGGCAACCACACGAATGTCTTGGATTCGTTTTCCAGTCACTTTAAGGGCATTCAACAAGGCCGCCAAGATGACGACAGCCGTGCCGTGTTGATCATCGTGAAATACCGGAATGTCTGTTTCCTGTTTGAGACGGTTTTCAATTTCAAAGCAAGCAGGTGCTGCAATATCTTCCAAGTTTACGCCACCAAATTGGGCAGCAATTAATTTAACGGTGTGAATCACATCTTCCGGATTTTCCGTATCCAGACAAATTGGAAATGCATCTACACCGGCGAAGGTTTTAAACAAGACCGCTTTTCCCTCCATGACAGGCAGAGCGGCGGCAGAACCGATATTCCCCAGTCCAAGAACTGCCGTCCCATTGGTTACAATGGCCACCATGTTCCCCTTTGCCGTATATTCGTATATTTTTTCCCGGTCCCGGTGAATTTCCATGCAAGGCTCCGCAACACCCGGCGAGTAAGCCAAACTCAAGTCTTTGGCGGTTTCCACCTTAACTTTTGATTGAACGGCAAGTTTCCCCTGATGAACGCGGTGCAACTCCAATGCTTCTTCCCGCAGATCCATTGTAACTCTCTCCCTCTCTACAGAGCTTCAAGTGCGTGTCCGACAAGGGTGCAATGTTTCGGACGTCCGCTGAAAATCGGCCTTGCTGCTGACAACGTCAGTGATTATGGACAGCAATTCTCAGTAGAATTATAGCACGTTTTCATCTGGAACACCCTGAATTTCTGCAACCCAAAGTTTGGGTTGGCGCAATACAGCAACCCTTAATCGTCTAAAGTAGAAGTTTGCTCGTCTTTTCCGATGGTATGCGAATAGCTGGCAGCCCCATGCTCATGCGCAATACGCGACGCTGCCGCAGCGGCGACGCCCGCCACCAAGTCATCTAGAAAAACGTGAATGTGTTGACGATCATCGTTAAGCCGTCCGAGAATTCCTACTTTGGTTTTGTCCAGATATCCATAGTTTGTTAAGCCAATGGAGCCGTACACGTTGGTAATGGACAAAGCTAAAATTTCATCGACACCGTACAGTGGCTCGTCTCTTTCCATAATTGCCTGCAATGGTTGCTCCAAAGCCTTCTTTTCAGCCAGCATGTCCAGCGCAACACCGGTCAAAATAGCGTGTTGTACCTCCCGCTTGCCGAGCACTCGGAGAATATTTTCACGACAGTCCGTTAAAGTGAGTTCCGGATGATAGTGCTTTTGCAAATTCAATACAATCTCCGCAATGTCGTCTATGCCCACGCCGCGAGTAGCCAGCAGTTGAATCACCTCGTCCTCCACGTTCCCCCACCCTCTCTCAATCCAGTTTCGTACCCCTTTACTCAGTTGCTAAGGGTCCATTTTCCCCCGCTGGCATAGTCCCAAGTTTCGCATTACCCATCCCCACAATTTCCTCCAGAACGCTGACTAATTCTGGCGAGGGGTTCACACTCCAACGATTTGGCAGTAGCCGCAAACGACGACGGTTTTGTTCATACAAAGCCACCCGAACAGAACCGGGATTTGTTCTGAGAACTTGCTGTATCTGCCGCAACACCTGACTCTGCCCCTCTGCTTGTGTGTAGCGGACAAAAAATAGGGGGGAAGCCAATTCCAACCCCAATCCGCCCACCAATCCACCCGCCTGTGCTTGAACATACGCCTCCATCAACACTTGTGTGGCTGCTTTGGGACTCAACCGCTGGGGTAAGAAATCTGCCAACGCTCCAACGGCCAGCAACCCCTCCACGACTTTCCGATTACAGGTACGGGGATTAATGCGCCGCAAAAAGTCAACTAATGAATGGAAAGGCCCGTCTGCACGGGCAGCCAAAATGGCTTCCACTGCACCCCGCCCAACATTACGTACAGACAACAACCCTATGCGGATGACTCCAGGTTCCTCCACTCGATACCCGATATGGCTGTACTGTATGCTGGGAGGTCTCACCTCAATACCATGCATCCGGGCATCTCGCACATATTCCGCTGTTTTTTTCTCATCACCCGTTGCTAAAGACAGCAGAGTCGCTAAAAACTCAGGCAGGTGGTGTGCCCGCAAATAGGCCGTGCGGAATGCCAAAACCGCATAGGCCGCCGCATGGGAACGGTTAAACCCATAATTAGCAAAGCGCACAATCAAATCGTAAACCCCTTGGGCCGTTTCGTCATCATACCCTTTTTCCCGACAGCCGCTGACAAACTGCTCGCGTTTCGCATCAAGAAGTTCCCGTTTTTTCTTTCCCACAGCCCGCCGCAATAAGTCGGCCTGGCCCAAAGAAAAGCCTGCCATGTGTGCGGCAATCTGCATGATTTGCTCCTGATAGACAAGGACTCCATACGTGTCCGCCAAAATCGGTGCCAGGTCTGGATGGGGATAACGTACTGGGATACGTCCATGTTTGGCCGCAATAAAGTCTGGAATGTTTTCCATGGGACCCGGACGGTACAGGGAAATCACAGCAATCAAGTCCTCTAACCCAGTGGGGCGTAAGTCTCGCAAAACTCGACGCACGCCGCTGGATTCCAATTGAAAACACCCCCCCGTCTCACCCTTTGCTAGCATGCTGAAGGTTTCCGAGTCAAGCTTGGAAATCCGTCGCCAATCCACTGCGGCCCCCGTATTTTGCTGGACTGCGGCCACAGTGGCATCAATCAGAGTGAGCGTGCGCAGGCCGAGAAAGTCCATTTTAATAAACCCCAGTTGTTCCAAATCCTCCATTGCATACTGGGTCACAAATATTCCTTCCCCCCCAGGCTGCAGTGGCACCAAATCTGTCAGTGGACAGGGGGCAATCACCACACCTGCCGCATGTGTGGAGGTGTGACGAGGCAACCCTTCCAAACGCGCCGCCGTTTGCCAAAGCTGCTGGCTGGCCCCACCGCCGTCCGCCAGCCGCTTTGCAATCTCTGGAACCCGCGCCAAGGCTTCCGCCAGTGTCACCCCAGGACCCGGTGGAATCAACCTGGCAAGGGTGTCCACGATGTCGGGCTGAACCTGCAAGACCCTCCCCGCATCCCGCAAAGCGGCCCTTGCTGCCAGGGTGCCAAAGGTCCCAATTTGGGCAACATGGTTCACCCCATATCGCTGTGCGACATACTGAATGACTTCTTCTCGCCGCTCAAATTCAAAGTCGATATCAATATCCGGCCAATTGACTCGTTCTGGATTGAGAAAACGTTCGAACAACAGTTTTTGTTCTAGTGGGTCAATATCGGTCACTCGCAGGGAATAAGCCACTAGACTCCCTGCAGCAGACCCCCGTCCGGGACCTACCGAAATCTGGTGTTTGTGTGCGAATCGAACATAATCAGCCACCACCAAAAAATAGTCTGCAAAATTCATCTTTCCAATCACCTTAAGTTCGTACTCCAGGCGTTCTGCGACCTGTTTCGTCAATTCACCGTAGCGTTGACGCGCCCCGGCCCAAGCAGCCCGGACCAACACCTCGTGAGCCGATTCCCCCGCAGACACTGGATATTTGGGTAGCAACACCTGCCCTAAGGGCAGGTCCACATTGCACCGCTCTGCAAGGATTAGCGTATTGGCTAGTGCCTCCGGCAGTTTGGCAAAACGTCGCTGCATTTCCTCCGGTGAAGCAAATTCGTAGCGGTCCCCTTGTAACAAATTGGAATTGCTATGACTGTCCAACCGTGCCAGAACGCGTTGCAAGTCTGCGTCCTCCCGCTCTAGATAGTGCACATCATTGGTGGCCACGAGCGGAATTTTCTGACTTCTCGCCCAACGAACCAAGGCTGGCAGTCCTTGACGCTCATGGCTCAATGCATGTTCCTGGACATCAATGTACAGTCGTTCAGACCCCACGTGTTCTTGCCATGCCCTCAGCCAACGCTCGGCCGTTTCCCGCTGTCCGTTAGCAAAAGCGCTCAGGATGAGCGATTCGCCACCTGCCACTAAAGCCAGGACCCCCTGTCGATGTAAAGCGAGTTCAGAAAAATTTACGTGGGGTTCATGCCTAGTCTGGGCTAACGTAACAAGTCGCACAAGATTTTGATAACCCGTGAAGTTCTCTGCTAAAAGAACGGCCCCATCTAAATCTGGTGGATCCGCCCCTTTACCGCGAAAAGCTGCGCCCCCCTGCACTTCCTCCAGCGTTTTCCTGGCCACCGCAAGTTGCACCCCTAGCAGGGGCTTAATTCCCACCTTGTGCGCCTCTCTGTAAAAGGTCACTGCACCGTATAAAGCACTGCTATCTGTCACAGCCACGGCGGGCATTCCCAAGGACGCCGCTTTGGCCACTAAATCATGGATACGCAGTGTGGATTCTCGCAGTGAGTATTCACTGTGCACGTGCAGGTGTACAAAGGGTGACATAAGGGTCACCTCTCCAGCACCTGCATTGTAAGCATGGCCTTACCCACGCGTTCGGCTGCCGCAAATACTTCTACGTCCGCTTTCGCAAACCGTCGACCAAGGTCCAGAATGCGTGCCCTCACCTCCACCCGAACATCTACCGGGATGGGCTTTAAAAAGTACAGGGTAATATTGTCTACCACCACATCTGCTTTGCGTTGTCGGTGAACCACTAAAGTGGCACAGTTTTCCATCAGGGTAGTCAATGGCCCAGTTGCCAAAGTCCCGGTTGGACCCGTCATTTGCGCTCGAATCTCGCCAATTAAAGAGATGCTACGGTCCTCGTGATACACCTCGTCGAAACCCTGCAAAATCAATCCCTCTATTGTGTCCCCCATCTGGGGTTGGCGGGTGGTCAACTGCAAGGCCTTAATAATGTCCTGACGGCTGACCACACCCATCAATTTACGGTTTTGTACCACCGGCAAAATTTCCACACCCTCCCACACCATTCTATGGGCTGCGGACGCTACCGGAGTTTTGAGCCCCACAGTAAAGGGATGGCGAGACATACAGGAAGTAATGGGCACAGCGTTATCCGTCTCCGAAACGTCCCTGGCCGTCACCACCCCCATCAGACGATATTGTTCATCCACTACGGGAATTCGAGCATGGCCGCTGTGACTCACCAATTCCAAATAGTCCCGTACGGTCTGTGTCGTATGCAGGACCGACAAATCTTGCTGACCCAATACGTCCTCGACAAACAAAATGTCTTTCTTTATAAGTCGATCAAAAATTGCCCGATTAATTAGGGAAGCTGTGGTAAAAGTGTCATAGGTACACGAAATAAGTGGCAGTTGTTTCGCATCGGCCAGCTGCTGTACCTCTTCCGAGGCAGCGAACCCGCCGGTAATCAACACGGCGGCACCGTGCTCCAAAGAGGTTTTCTGTATTTGATCACGGTTCCCCACAATCATCAGACTGTCCACTTCTATGTAACGCACCGCAGCATCCAGTTGCATGGCTCCAATAACAAACTTCTGTAAAGTTTTATACAGTCCATCTCGGCCGCCCAACACCGAACCGTCGACAATATTGACCACTTCAGCGTACGTCAGCCGCTCAAAATTTTTCTTTTGTTGTCGCTCAATGCGTACCGTACCGATGCGATCCATGGAACTCACCGAACCCAGATTCTCAGCCTCTTTAATCGCGCGGTATGCCGTGCCGTCACTGACACCAAGGGCACGGGCAATTCCCCGCACACTGATTTTGCTGCCGACTGGAAGGTCTTCAATGTACGTGATAATCTGCTCGTGTTTGGTCATCAACATCTGCTCCTCCCGCAGTGAAGCCTCCCCTTGCGACAAGTCCCTTGTGGGGTAAGCCTCATTCACTGCAGTCTATGAAACGGTTATGCTACGGACGGGGTAGGAATGGCTTCAAGAACCCCGGTGTATTCAGGCATCCCCTTACAGGGGTACACTCTATGCAGAAACCTTTGCCAAGAAAGGGCGATGGGCAGTGGACAAAGAATTCAACGCCTCCAAACTAGATCTTAACCAATTTTTACGTACCAAGCGTCATCCGGTGCTGCTGTGGTCGGTACGGGTACTGGTGATTCTCGTAGGCTGTTTTATAGGGGCCGTCAGTTTGAATAGTTTCCTTGTGCCGGCCCACATTTTGGCGGGGGGCCTCACGGGAGTAGCCCAGTATATTCACCATTTTATCAGCGTTCCCATTGGTACGCTGTACTTTTTGTTTAATATACCTCTGTTTTTTCTCGGGTACCGGTACCTCGGCAAGCGTTTCATCCTGTTGACGGGTGTCGGTATTGTCGGTCTTTCCCTGTTTATAGACCTGTTGCACTTTAATTTTTCCCTGACAACAAAGGACCCCCTGCTTATGTCCTTATACGGCGGAGTTCTTAGTGGCATCTCCTCCGGCATTATCTTCCGCGTCGGTGGCTCATCTGGTGGGACAGACATTCTCAGTCTAGTCTTTCACCGTCTGACAGGGCGCAGTGTCGGATCGCTTGGTTTTTCCATGAATGTTGTGGTTGTCCTCTTGTCCATTACCATTTTCAGTGTAGAGGCAGGGATGTACACCCTGGTGGCCATGTTTGCAGCCTCACGGGTGGTCAATGCCTTGTTGAACTACCAAAATCGTAAAACGGCCTTAATTGTCAGTACCAAGGCCGATGCTATTGCCCAAGCCATTGGGGAACAATTGGGCCGGGGTAGCACCATTATGGGGGCATACGGCAGTTATACACACGCCCCCACACAGGTATTAATGTGTGCCCTGACACACTTGGAACTTACCGACTTGAAACTGCTCTGCCGCCGCATTGATGCAAATGTTTTCATCGCCGTTGTACCCACAACGGAGGTCATCGGCCGTTTCCGAAACCTACCGGTGTAACATTATTTAACCCAGGCCGTTGTGGTAACCGGCGAAACTGGTATCCCTGTGCTTTGTAATAGCGGATTATTTTAGGTAAGGCAGACACCGTATAGCGGCTGCTGGAAACCCCATCGTGAAACAGAATGATGGCCCCTGGTTGGGTCCCACGGCGTACATTTTTAATAATCTCTTGTTCAGTCGCCGCCCGCCAATCTAGAGAGTCTACGGTCCACAGCATGATGGGGTGGCCCAGGGAGCGTACCGCCTGTACTTCCCCAACCGCCATGATACCACCAGGAGGACGGTAGTAGTAAGGTTTGTGTCCTGTCACATGGATAATTGCCCTATCAGCCCTCAGCGTATCTGCAAAAACTGTTTGGCGGGAGGCATTCGCGAAGTAATGATGACTGTAACTGTGATTGCCAATTTCATGGCCCTCCCGCAAAATTCGTTTAGCCAATCCAGGATAGTGCTCACACCGAGTTCCCACTACAAAAAAAGTTGCATGGACGTGCTGCTGACGCAAAATGTTAAGCACCAAGGGTGTGTAACGTTCACTCGGACCGTCGTCAAAGGTCAGGTAGAGGGCCTTCCCTGCGGCCAAAGCATTCCTTGGCCAGGCCCCCGCACATCCAAAATAGGTCATTAACACGAACCAAATCACTGCCACAGAATGAAGCAAGCGCCGATTTTTCAACTTCGACCCTAGCCTGTACAATTTATTCATCCACATCACAATCCCGTTCGCATCTTGTCCTTTCGCTGCCCCATACAGTATTTCCTTGTCTACAGCCGGCTGTGGCAAGACCTGTATTCTGGGTGGTTTTTAAGTTTCCCGAGCTTGGCTGTTTTACACTGACTCATTCTGGGTTGTCTGCCTACCCACACAAACTCTACCCCAGTCCACCGTCCGTGTGTACAGAAAGGTGTGCCTGCAAGCGCTGTGCCAGGGCTTGGGCTGCTTCTCTGGGTTGGGGTGCACTCATTACCTCAGAAACCACGGCCACACCGTGTGCCCCCACACTTAGGGGACTGGTGAGGTTGCCCAAGTGTAAACCCCCGATTGCAACAATCGGCAAGTCTACCTGGCGTGCGATTTCTGCCAACCCATCGAGGCCTGTGACAGCAGCGTCTGGTTTGGAAGGTGTGGCATAAATAGCCCCAACCCCTAAGTAATCCGCACCCTGTGCTTGAGCCTCCAGGGCCTGCATCACCGTTTCTGCAGACACCCCAATCCACTTGTCCTCGCCCAGCAAGCGGCGAGCGTCTCGGCAAGAAATGTCATTTTGACCCACGTGCACCCCATCGGCATCCACAAGGGCGGCCACGTCCACTCGGTCATTAATAAAAAACAGCACCCCCCGCTCGCGCGTTCGTTTCCGCAGTGCCAGACCCAATTCCACAAAGCGCCGTCCCAAAGTCTGTTTGCGCCGTAGTTGAATAGCGGTAGCTCCCCCCAAAATAGCCTCATCTACAATCCCCAGGAGTTGCTCGTCGTCTTCCCGTTCATCGGTAAGAACGTATAACCGCAAGGCCTGCATCAGAGCCTTCCGATCCCTCTGTGGCCCCCCCACAGTGACGGTCATGATAGGCTCACCTCGGAAACTTTGGCCTGCTCGTTGACAACGCGTCCATCTAAGTAGTAGAGGGCATCAAACAGGCAGCTCTGGAAGGTCCCCGGTCCAGCGGCCTTTTTTGCAGCAATTTCTGCCGCCACATTGTAGCAGGTCAGTCCCGCAATGGCCGCTTCCGCGTACACGCTTGGCGTTTGTTGCTTGCCCGCCACCGCCAAAAATCCCCCTAGTACGGCTGTGGCCATACACCCGGAACCGGTGATGGCTGCCAGTAGTGGGTGCCCATTGCTTAACATCCACACCCGCTGGCCATCGCTAACATAGTCCACCGCCCCGGTGGCCATCACCGCACATTGATGGGTTTGAGCATATTCCTTTAAGGCACGAGGCAAATCATTGCTGACAACACTGGCATCGACACCCTTCACCTGGCCGCCAGCCCCCAATAGAAAACTCATTTCACCCCCATTGCCCTTGAGCAATGCTAACTGCAGGCTGTCCGTGAGTTGCGCTGCTACTTGGTTGCGATAGGGTGTGGCACCCACACCTACGGGATCGAAAATCACAGGCACTCCAACCAAATTAGCCGATTTCCCGGCTATTTCCATGGCTTCTACCACTCGGTCGTCCAGGGTTCCCATATTCAACGCCAATGAACCGGCAATGCGGGCCATATCGGCTACCTCTTCACGCGCATAAGCCATCACAGGTGAGGCTCCAATGGAAATCAGGGCATTGGCCGCAATGTGGGTGACCACCAGGTTGGTGATATTGTGTACCAGGGGATGCTGGGCCCTCACCTGTTCAAGCCAACGGGATGGTTCTATAACTTTTGACAACTAGATCACTACCCTTCCAGAGAGTTATGTAAGGAATACCTTTATACAGATTGTCCGGACACACTCTTATAGTAAACTGTGACAATGAGAGATTTCCACCAGGGTCTGTGTTAAGCTTCCTGCCACTGCCCTTGGGCCCACCTATAGGCCTTGCCGGCCACCAGCCCAGTGCTGAAGCGCGGGGACACAGAGTGGTCTGTAGGTCCATGTCCTGTCCCCACATCCCACTGTGCTGCAGATAAAATTGCCTGGTAAATAAATGATTTGGCCTGGGCGAGTGCGTCCATCACAGAACTCCCACGAGCCAAGGAGGCGGTGATAGCAGAAGAAAAGGTGCAACCAGTCCCGTGGGTTTTGTGGCTGGACACGCGCGGGGTGGAAAAGGACGTAACCTGCTGGCCGTCAAACACCACATCCACCGCACGCGCTAGGGTCCCCGATTGTTGCCCCTGTGCGAGCGTCTCCTGCCACGCGTCCCGTTTTCCTACCGCTGCGGTGTTGGCCCAATGGGCCTGCGCATGGCCGCCCTTAATCACCACACAGCGAGGACCCAGCGCGTGCAATTCACGCGCCGCCTGCACACAATCTGCATAAGAATCAATCCGGTGCCCCCACAGAACTTCTGCTTCGGGGATATTAGGGGTAATAATTGCAGCCAAAGGCAACAATTTTGCCTTCAGGACCGCTACCGCATCCGCGTCCATCAGGGACGCCCCCCCTTTGGCAACCATGACAGGGTCCACCACCAATTGCGACAGTCCCCGCGCCTGTACGGCGGCAGCAACCGCCGCAATGATAGCAGAGCTACCCAACATCCCTATTTTCGTCGCATCTGTTCCTATGTCGTCCAAAACAGAATCAAACTGTAGTTGTACAAACTCTGGGTCCATGTACCGTACCGCTTGGACTCCGACGGTGTTTTGTGCCGTCAGGGCTGTCACAACAGACAGGCCATACACAGAAAACGCTGCAAACGTCTTCAGGTCCGCCTGTATTCCCGCACCCCCACCACTGTCGGAACCGGCAATGGTCAAGGCGCGAACTACGTGTCCATTCTCACGCATCCACACAGCCATCCATCTCCTCTATGGGCGACTGTACCAAAGCCACCCCCTCGGTGCAATGGTGCTACACACATGGGCCCAAAAAGAAAAAGCCTGCCTCCTCGGCAGGATGTGCCAAAAATATGCACAATAGGGGTTAGGTACAGTGTAGGTCACTACACTCTATACAGTATAACCCGGGTTGAGCAAGCAATCATGGGTCTAAAGTCCTATCTTTATGTAAATATATTACTTATTTTACGAATTAACGACGAAATATTCCGGAAGACAGGTACCGTTCCCCAGAGTCCGGAGCTAAAAACAAAACCCGCTTTGTTGGCGGCATTTCCCTTGCTGCCAACAAAGCAAAGTGGGCCGCCGCGGCACCAGAAGGCCCTACCAGAATCCCCTCCTCGGCAGCCAATCGACGAACCATGCTTTCCGCATCGTCATCCTGAATTTGCAACACTCCATCATACACCTGTGTGTTCAGCACTTTGGGTACAAAACCTGGACCTGTGCCTGGAATTCGATGTGGGCCAGGCAACCCCCCGGACAGCACGGGTGATCCCGCTGGTTCCACCACAAATATCTTCAGGTCTGCTATCTTTTGCTTCAATATCTCACCAGTTCCCGTGACCGTTCCGCCAGTTCCTGCGGTCAAGAAGAGGGCATCCAGTTGTCCGTCAAAGTCGTTATAGATTTCCAAGGCTGTGGTCTCGCGATGCGCTTCTGGATTCGCCGGGTTTTCAAACTGCATGGGCATAAACCCGTCCGCAACTTGAACCAGTAACTCCCTTGCCTTGTCGATGGCCCCTTGCATGCGCAAAGCGGCAGGGGTCAAGTGCACCTCTGCACCATATGCCTGCAACAGGCTTACCCGTTCTGCACTGGCGTTGTCAGGCATGGTGATGATACAGCGATACCCCCGGGCCGCGCAGACCATGGCCAAGCCAATCCCAGTGTTCCCTGAAGTGGGCTCCACAAGGACCGACTTTCCCGGGCTAATTTTGCCCTCTGATTCGGCACTGCGAATCATATTCCAAGCCGCCCGGTCTTTGACACTCCCCCCCGGATTGAACACCTCCAACTTTCCATACACCCGTGCACCGCCCAAATCAGGTAACCTCTGTAACTGCACCACTGGAGTGTTTCCAATCAGATCAAGAATAGACGCATAAACCTGCACCACGTTTCCCTCCTCACACCCGAAGCTCTTTTTCAATTTGAATGGCTGCCGCGTTGTCTGAAGCAATAAACAAAATTGTGTCATCCCCAGCAATCGTCCCCAACAACCCTGATACAGTCATGTTGTCCACCATCCAGGCCACAGAATGAGCGTTGCCAGGCATCACCTTTAACACCAGCAAATTGTTGGCACGGGTCAGGGAGACAAAGACATCACTCAGTTTGTGCCGGACCGCCTCAAAGGTAATCGTATTAGAGGTGACAGGGATGGCATACTTGTAACGCCCATTGTTGCCAATCACCTTAATCAACTGCAGTTCCTTAATATCGCGGGAGATGGTAGCTTGTGTGACGCGAAAACCTGCTTGTTCCAGTGCGTCCACCAATTCATCTTGTGTTTCAATCTCCCGTTGACTGACAATCTCTTTCATCTTCATATGACGTTCTTCCTTCAACCTATTTCAACCTCCGTCTCCGCCATTCAGTCGTCCTCACGCCAGGAGCGCACGACTATGGTGACGATAAATCCCATACCTGCAGTATGACAGAAGCCCCCTCCCTATTTCCACCGAAAAAGTATCCCACAGGCCTATCGTGCTACAATAGTCAAGGAGGGGGGATAGCCAGTGAATGCTAAATCTCCAGTACCCAGGGCTGTTCTGCACATTGACATGAACGCCTTTTACTGTTCATGCCATGCTGCAGCAGAACCAAAACGTTATGCTGGCCGCCCAACCGCAGTGGCGGGAAGCCCGGAGACTCGCCACGGGGTGGTTGTCACCGCTAGTTACGAGGCTCGCTCCCGCGGAGTCCGAGCAACCATGACCGTTACCCAAGCCCTGCGGACATGCCCGGAACTGCTGTTAATAGCCCCCGACTTCCAATTGTACCGGCGATTATCTAAGGCAGTTTTTGATATTGTCCGCCAGTACACTCCTGATGTCGAGGTATTTAGCATTGACGAGTGCTGGGCAGATGTCACCCACGTCCCCTTTTGCGGCAGCACCTCAGACTTAGCCCGAGAAATCCAAAAGCGATTGCACCGAGAGCTCAAACTCCCTTGTTCTATTGGCATCGCCCCCAACAAGTTTTTAGCTAAAATGGCCAGTGACCTGCACAAACCACAGGGACTAACGGAAATTTCCTTACACAACCTGGTCGAAGTGCTGTGGCCCATGCCTGTGGGGCAAATGTTTGGTGTTGGACCGAAAACCGCTGAACGCCTCGTTCGCATGGGTATTTCCACCATCGGTGCGCTGGCTGCAGCAAATCCAGAACACTTGTCCCACCGTCTGGGTAAGCGTGGTCGGCAGCTGGTGGAGTTAGCCAATGGTCGAGACTTCGCTGAAATTTCGAGTGCACCCGAACCCCTCAAAAGCATTGGCCACACCATCACGCTTGCTAAAGACCTATCCCATCCCGAAGATATGGCTACCGTGTTGATGAACCTAGCGGATCAAGTTGGGCGACGAGTTCGCCGTCACAGACTGGTTGGCAAGACAGTCCAACTCACCCTGCGTTTCGACAGTCGCCGCACCATTACGCGAGAGCAAACTTTACCTATTCCGACCGCCTTGACTGAAATTTTGTATGACACGGCCTTGTCACTGCTCCATAATCACCTGCCTAAAGCCGCAAAGGTGCGCCTATTAGGCATTACACTGGGTCATCTGCAGCCCGAAGAAACCGCGATTTTAGAAAAACACAGTCGGACAAACGGAACCCCTGAAAGCATTCAGTTGTCCTTATTTTCAACGGGGTCTGTTTTTGAAGACATCACTGGGTCCTCTCAGCAGAACTTCATCCCTAGCGAGAGCCCGTTGGGCAATGCATTGCCCCCGCCCCAACAGCGCAATCTGGACAGATTACGGCGGCTGTCCCAGGTTACGGATGCCTTGCGCGATAAATACGGTGAAAGCATTGTCCTTCGTGGTAGAATGCTGACTCAAGACGAGAGTCAGCATTTGCGGGAACACCAAACGCGGGGAACCTCACTGCAAAAGGATATACTGTCTTGGCCAGAGGGTGGAGAAACTTGGCCAAAGGATGGAAAGGAGACATAAAACGTGGAGTTTTTTGGCGGATCGATTGATCCAATCCTATCTATACTCTTGTGTGCCCTAGCCGCTGTGGGACTGTTGGTGTGGACGGGTCGCACACCTTGACCGGTCCACACTTCCCCCTTACAGGCCGCGTTGACGGGGATAACGAGAACCACCGCTCCGAGGGTTCGCTCGACTCGGCAGCAAGTCCCTTTCCTCCAACATGTGTTTGCGTTCCTCGTCTGCGCCAAGCATGAAGTACAGGTTGGCCGCCAAAGCGAGCACCGCAAATAAAATCCACACCATGGAGAAGGTCCCTGGTAATCCAGGTTGTAGCCTCGGCAACCGCGGCACTGCATAGCTCCCCAGGGCAATCAGACTACAGGCGTACACCACCGCCTTACTCCTGCGATTTTGTACATATTCGCTCTTCCGTCTCATGCCACTTTCTCACCTTTCTTTGCCCGTACTTTCTTTGCCCGTACTTTCTTTGTCCGTTTTTTCTTTGCCCGTACTTTCATCCAAAGCTTGCCGTACAGACCGAGATTTGTAGTTCGTCCACATACTCATTCCTATGTAAAAGCAGCATTCAATATGCACTTAGATCTGTGACATGTACAAAGACATGTACAAAAATTCACTGCAGTATAGGCCAAGCCCATGCATAAGTTTGTGAAAGTGTGGCAAATTGACTCTGGGCGAAACGGGACAAGACTGACTTCAGCCCCAAGAACCAGAAGGAGGCTACAATCCATGGATGTATTGGAGAACTTCGATCGGTGGAAAGAGTTTTTGGGTGCACAGGTGGATAGGGCTCAGGCCATGGGAGTACCCCACGACCGTATTACGGAAGTGGCCGTGAAAATGGGGGCATACCTGTCAAACAAGGTGGACCCCAAAAATGAGCAGGAGCGTTTACTAAAGGACTTGTGGGATGCTGGAAGTGAAGACGAGCGGCAATCCCTCGCCTCCATCATGGTAAAAATGGCAGACAAGGCCCACTAAATCTGGTTCTCTCTGATTTTGGTGACCTTTAAAGGCATCAGAAACCTGTGGATTCTGATGCCTTTAACAGGTTACCCGGCGCCTAAGGGATTTCGCAGGGATGTTTTCAGACAACCTCTTAAAAGGTTAGACCGTCAGTGATTCACCAGGCTGCAGCACACTGCCGCGCAACCCTTTCACCTCTAAAGCCTGAATAAAAGCCTGTGGATCTTGACGAATGAGGTCAAAGGTGTTGTAGTGCATAGGCACCGTCACCCCAGCATGTACCCACTCGGCTGCCAGCAAGGCATCCTCCGGGCCCATGGTAAAGTTGTCCCCAATGGGCAGTGCCGCAACATCCACCCGCTGTAGATCTCCAATTAACTTCATGTCACTGAATAGGGCGGTATCCCCCGCGTGATACAAAGTTTTCCCCCCCATCGTTAGCAACAGTCCGGAAGGGTTCCCTCCATTGCGAATGTCATTGTCCATCTCAAAACCAGAACCGTGAAACGCAAGTGTCAATTTGACCGTGCCAAATTCAAACGTGTGCTTGCCACCGTGTGCCATGGCGTGGCTGCGTACCCCCATTTTACCGAAATAGGAAGCCACCTCGTAGGGTGCCACAAGAAGTGCATTGTTTGCCCGAGCAATCGCTTCCGCGTCCCCGACGTGATCGCCATGGCCATGGCTAAGCAATACTGCATCCACATGGACAGACTCTGGATTGATATCCGCCAACGGATTCCCAGTCAAAAATGGGTCAATCACCACTGAGTAACCGCCGTCCTGCACCACAAAACAGGCGTGACCGTGGTATGTCAGCTTCATTAGATCCACTCCTCCTTGTACAGCGGTCCCCGCCGACCCCTCACTACTTCTGCTAAACAAGCTACAAAACAACAAGTGAGATTCAAGTCCTGACGGAGCCTCGAAAAAAAGGTTATAATTATGAGCAGAAAACCTCATCTAGGTACCGTTACAACCCCTTAGAACAGGGCACATATCTGTTTATTAACAACCTTTAGTATACAAAATTTCCGTGAAACTGGCCAGTAGACCGGTCACACAGTCAGGGGTGAAGGCGCTTGGACCTGGGAAGTAGCATCCTACAAAGCCGCCAGACGAAAGGGTGGAGTCAGGCACAGTTGGCTAAAGTCGCCAAACTGAGTGCCAGTGCCATTGCCATGTACGAGACCAATCGACGACATCCCAACAGCGTGGCTTTGTCCAAACTAGAACAGGTATTAGGACCACTTTACCCAGCGCAAAATGCAGATTTGCCAGCAAATGAGCCTCCCCACGATGAAACCAAATCACAGCAGGACTTTGCTAGTGTCACTGAAAACAAGTCAAAAACTGATTCCCTATGTGCGGACAGTGTGCACACGACACCACGCACCACCCTGGTGGTGACCCAGGCTGAAGCCCACCTTTTATTGTTTTTACGTATGCACCCCGAGTGCCAACCCTTCTTACAGTCTTACACCAACGCGCCCGCACAACATCGGGAACGTTTGGAACGGACCTGGAGTCTGCTGTACAGCTTTCAAACGCTTGAATAACCGCGCCCAAAAATCTTTCTCATCCCCTGACGCGTATCACTTTTGAGCATTTCCCGCCCCAGGAGAGGATGGGGGAGTCCCCGGATTTTCTGGGGCTCCAAGTGTGCTGTTTGCTGGTGGTACAGGGACACCCCCACCGACACCTGGGTTTTGGGGATTACCTGAAATCGAGTTGTTAGGCCCCGTATTGTTCCCCCCCGTGGGAACCCCCGGGCCATTGCCAGCCCCAGATGAAATATTGTTACCCGCTGTGCCATTGTTCGCCGGTGTGCCCCCACCAGGGTTGCTTTGGACCGCCAAAGTAATGGTCCCTGGGGCACCGATATTAGCCCCGGTTTGGACATCCACGGCTTGCACCGTATAGGTGTACACACCACCCATCTGAACGGTCGGGTCCTCAAAGGTGAGAATTTGCGTCTCCCCTATCTGCTGCGCAGGGCCTGTGCTTCCACCCGCAGTTGCCGCTCGACTGATGATGTAATTGGCCCCTCCGACGACGGGTGATTGCCAGGTTAGTTGAACCGCGTTGGTGGTGGAATCCCACGTCGCAGTCAAGTGATTCACCCCATTTTGCGTCTTTGGTGCCACTGTGGCCGGCGCACTGGTAGGCGCCGAAACGCTGTTATTAAAGGTCTGCGGGGGTTGCCCCGCAACTGCCAAGTGGGTCACATCTCCCCACACCTTGGCCGCCCACCAGGAGGGGGCGTAGGGGATATCTGTCATGTGTTGCGTTGGGCTGGGGGTGTCATAGCCAATGTAGACGCTCCCCACCATGTTGGGGGTGTACCCATCAAACCAGCAGGTGGAAATCCAGTCCGGGTGTTTTCCTGTTAATCCATAGCTGTACTGGACAGTGCCGGTTTTCCCCGCCACCCCCCAACCTGGTACTGCCGCCAACTGGCCGGTTCCATACTGTACGGTGCCTTCCATAATTTTTGTCAGGGTAGCTGCCGTTTGTGCACTCATAATCCGTTTCGCCGCTGGTTGAAAGGCGTAAATCACTTGTCCAGAGGCGTTGACCACCTTATCTATCAAATGGGCCTCCATCTGAATGCCCTGATTGTCAAACGCCTCATATCCCTGTGCCATCTCCCAAGGTGTGACGCCGTTTTCCATCCCACCAATGGCAATTCCCAGGTGTTGTCGGTCTGTTGCAGTGAAAGGGATGCCATCGTTTTCCGCAAAATTCACCCCCGTATTAATCCCAATTTGCTGTAACAGCCAAGTGGATGCCACGTTTTGAGACATGGCCAACCCATACGTCAAGGTCACTTGAGGGGGCGAATTGGCCTCGTCATTTTGTGGAGTGTACCCCCCACCAAAATCGTGGGGCGTGTTATCCAACATAGAGCTAGGAGAGAATTTGCCACTTTCAATTGCGGGTGCGTACTCCAAAATCGGTTTGATAGAAGAGCCTGGAGACCTTCGAGCGTTGAGAATCCGGTCTTCTCCCAAGTAGGCGTACCCCACCCACCGGGAGGCTGCAGCACCCAACACCCCCCCGGTTTTGGGATTAAGGAAAATTGCCGCCCCTTGGGGTCCGCCAGACGTACTTCCGGACGGGAAGTCAGCGTCGTACTGGTGCCCCCAAAATACCTGATCCACCGCACTTTGTACGCTTGGATCAATGGTGGTGTAAATTTTCAACCCCCCCGACAACAACATGTCCGGTCCGAGGTTCGCGTACCTATTTGCGTAATCAAAGAGAAAGTTGGTCAACACTGGATGCGTGTTCCAGTTATCTTGGGGTAAGCTGTGAAAAGATGCACCCAGGGGCTGCTTTGCTGCCGCATCTGCTTTAGCTTGGCTAAGATAGCCAGCGTTCACCATGTTTTGTAATACCACATTGCGTCTCGCCAAGGCAGCCTTAGGGTATTGTAAGGGGTCATAGCCACTTGGGGCCTGCGGCAATCCAGCCAGCAACGCTGCTTCATCCAAGGTCAATTTTTGGCCGGCCGCTAGGTTTACCCCAAAATAACGCTCAGCAGCCTGTTCTACGCCCACCGCGTTTTCTCCTAAGAAAACCCGGTTTAGATACATAGCGAGAATTTCCTGTTTGGTGTAATAGCGATCAATCTGTACCCCAAGGATGACCTGTTGAAACTTACGTTGAAAGGTTTTTTGATCTGTCAAAAACACCATTTTTGCGAGTTGCTGCTGGAGGGTGCTGCCCCCTTGAGCAAATTCTCCCTTCCATAGATCCACGAAAGCCGCCCGTAGAATCCCTCGCATATCAATGCTAGACCCTGTCCAGTAGTTATGGTCCTCAGTGGCCACCAGGGCTTCTTGCAAATTTCTAGGAATTTGATTATAAGACAAGTCGGTGGCGCCACTGGCTGGAATTTGCTCTAAAATAGAACCATTTTTAGCATAAATGATGGTACTCGTTCGATTGGGCACCAGCTTTGATGCGTCAAAGGGTGTCAATCTCACCGCCAAAGCGAAGGCAAACACAAACAGTACCACCACGAAGACAAGCGGAAACAGGATACGAAACAGCAATTTCCAGCCATGCCGAGCTTTGTTGTCCGGCGACTTCTTGCTATCATGGGTCCTCTTCACAGGTCGATTTGGTTTTTTCTGCAACCATTCACACCCCCATAGGAAATCATACCATGAGTTGGTCGCCAAGACAGGGGGTGGGAGCAGTTTCACACTGCGAATAGGCTGCAAAAAGGACCGACAAGCGTTTTGATTCCATCTACAGCAGGTTTTAGATACTTGACAATAAAATTAGAATCCGAGGGTTTCCCGCAGGTAGCGTACAAATGTTTGTCCCACTGGTAGCACTCTTCCAATTGGGGCCTTAAGGGTCACTTCATATCGAGCGTCCTCATCCCGAGCAATATGGTCAATAAAATCGAGGTTCACCAGGTGTGCCCTGTGAATTCGCAAAAAGTAATTTGGCAAGCGACGTTCCAACTGATGTAAGGGTATCATGGAAATATAAGCCTCTCCGTCGACGTACAGCCATGTTTTTTTCAAGTAACTTTCGATGTAAGCAATCGATTGAACCGGCAATGGACGCCAAATGCTGTCCTTTTGACCCATGAGAAAACCCACGGTTTCTGTCGAGGCAGTGCCTGTATGGGCAAATGAGGGTGGTAGTACGACAGCCAATGCACCCGGTGCGCTGTCCCCGACATGGATTGGATATCCTTTGCCATAATAAACAGAACCGAACACAGACTTATCCACCGTGAAAGCCACGGCTGATTGCTTCGCCAAAACACCTTGTGCTACACTGCCCCCCGGTATCGAGGTGCCAAAATGAATAGGTAACTTGATTGCCCCAGGTCGTCCCATGCGATACTCCACATATTCATGGTCGTCTGCAAAAGCTAAGGACGCACTGGGCGGTAGCCACTCACTGAGCATGTCACTCCACTCTGAGAGAGGCAATATTTGTGCCATGACACTTCACCCCTGCAGTGAATTTTATGGTACTCCCAACTTTCAGAGGATGCCCGTAACCCACCGACAATAACGCAACCAGTCTACAGACCCCAAGATGTCCACAGACAAACTGAGCCATCTCAATTACGTACCCTAGCTTTAAAATTCACCTTTGGGCTTCTTTTACAGCGACCTTTTCAAGGAAAGGAACTGAACATTGTGTATCCGCTTTCAAGTATACCACAGAGTTTTACCCTCCAGGGTATTAAACGACAGACATTCGCATGGAGAGCCAAACCCAGCTATCTTCTGACGATACCCATTATTCTTTGTCTTCTATCAATACCGCTAAATCAGTGAAAATACAAGACTAGTGGATAGACCTGATGCAATTGCAATTTATTCCCCATGCGACAAACGCAAATTTACGTAAAAATCAAGGTGCACAGACTTCCTGCACAATGATAAAAGGTTCGAAATGCATATCCTATTTTAAGTATATTTAATAATTTGCTATATATTGCCAAGCGCATGAATCTGTTGTATGCTACATGAGTAGAACCCGTTCTCGCACAGCCAAGGGAAGGACTCAGTGTTTAAGATGGTGCCGCATTGGGCAGAGTTTATCCAGGTTGTCGCAAGAACGAGGAAAAAGGAGGAACTCCTATGGGCGCGAATGAAAACGCTCGCAAAAAATTAACATTAATCCCCGTAATTTTAATGATTTTTACTTCAGTGTTTGGATTCACGAATATGCCTAGAGCCTTTTATTTAATGGGATACAGTGCCATTCCGTGGTATGTCGTATCCGGCATTACCTTCTTCATTCTGTACGCCTTTATGATGGTTGAGTATGGGGCAGCATTCAAAAAGGAAAAAGGCGGCATTTACTCTTGGATGGAAAAGTCCGTGGGTCCACGCTACGCCTTTATTGGTACTTTCATGTGGTATGCATCCAATGTCATTTGGATGGTCACCATCTCCTCCACTATTTGGATTCCGTTGTCCAACGCCCTTTTTGGTTCAGACACCACGTCTACTTGGAGCCTGTTTGGCATGGGGGCAACGAAGACTTTAGGACTGTTGGGTGTGCTTTGGATGCTCGTGGTGACCTACATTGCTACCTTGGGAATTAAGCAAATCTCCAAAGTAGCTTCTGTCGGCGGTATTGCAGTGGCACTACTCAACGTGGTACTGCTCGTGGGTGCCGTTACGGTACTCATCGCCAATGGCGGTCATCTGGCAACGCCTGTGCTGTCCGCACACGCGTTCTTTCAATCGCCCAACCCTAGTTACCAAATCCCCATAGGTATGCTGTCATTTGTCGTATTTGCGATTTTCGCCTATGGCGGTTTGGAAGTGGTGGGAGGCTTGGTAGACCAAACCGAGCATGCTGAGCGGACAATGCCCAAAGCGATTATAATTTCGGCAGCGATTATTGCGGTTGCTTACTCCTTAGGCATTTTTTTGGTGGGGATTTTCACAAACTGGCATGCAATCATGGATTCGAGTAAAGTTAATTTAGCCAATGTGGCCTATGTCGTGATGCAAAATTTAGGCTATCAAATTGGACTTGGATTCGGTTTGGGTCAGAGTACATCTTTGATTATTGGTGCATGGGTCGCACGATTGATGGGGTTATCTATGTTCCTTGCATTAATTGGAGCGTTTGCAACCCTCGGATATGCGCCGTTGAAACAGTTGATTGAAGGTACCCCTGCGGAATTGTGGCCTGGGAACGTAGGCAAAATTACCGATGGAGTTCCTAAAACCGCTCTCTGGATTCAAGGCTTTCTTGTGGCCGTAATGATTTTCCTCATGTCCTTTGGAGGAGAAGGGGTCTCCAAATTTTTCACTTATCTCATTCTGATGACCAACGTTGCAATGACCATTCCTTACATGTTTTTATCCGGCGCCTTTGTGCCTTTCAAGAAAAAGTCTGAGATTATAAAGCCAGTTCAAATGTTCAAAAGCATGAAAAGTGTTTGGATAGCGGCGATAGCTGTCACCTTCACCGTTGGCTTTGCAAACCTCTTCACCATCATCCAGCCCGCACTCACGGGGGATTTGACTTCGACAGTTTGGATGATTGTTGGGCCCATATTTTTCTCTCTGCTTGCACTGGCAATTTATGCCCGATATGAGTACCGTGAAAAGCATGCTGTGGTAGAAAAGGGAAAGAAAAAAGTCATCTTGCACTAAGACGCTAAATTCCAATGTAGGTTACAGTCGGGTATTTATTGGACAAACCTTCATAAAGAAAGGATGCGAATCTAATGGAAGACCTCGAAACGTATTTGCAAAATCATCGCCAGCAGCAGTTGGACGAGTTAATGACGTTTTTACGCTATCCTAGCATCAGCACTCTGCCAGAGAATGAAAAAGACGTGCTCCAATGTGCAGAGTTTTTAGCTCAGCATGCACGCTCCATCGGCTTTGAGCATGTACAATTACTTCCCACACCCGGCCACCCGGTGCTCTATGCAGACTGGCTACATGCGCCTGGGAAACCGACGGTTTTAGTTTACGGGCACTACGATGTGCAACCTGTGGACCCATTGGAATTGTGGAAAACGCCTCCCTTTGCTCCGACAATTGCGGACGGTCAGATCTGGGCACGAGGTGCCAGCGACGACAAGGGCCCCGTGTTTGTACACTTTAAGGCATTTGAATCACTGCTCCAAACCACAGGAAGTTTACCTGTGAACGTTAAGTTATGCATTGAAGGGGAAGAGGAAATTGGCAGCCGTCACCTGCCCGAAGTCGTAGAGAAAAACGCCGCGTTGTTTGCAGCGGATGTGCTTGTTGTATCCGATACTACCATGTTTCAGCCTGGCCAACCGTCCGTTTGCTATGGCCTGCGCGGGTTAGCAGCGCTGCAGGTAAATGTGTTCGGCGCCAACGGGGATGTGCACTCAGGATTGTACGGGGGAGCAATTCCCAATCCAATTCACGCCTTGGTCTCGATACTGTCCGCGTTACATGATGAACAGGGCCGAGTAACCGTTCCAGGATTTTATGGGGACGTGGAAACAGTCGCCGAAGACGAGCGCAAAGCCATGGTTTCCCTCTCTACTGGGGATGAAGAAATGGCTAAGAGCCTTGGCATTTCCGCATTATTCGGAGAATCTGGATATTCGACCTTGGAACGCCTGTGGGTTCGGCCCACATTAGAAATCAACGGGATTTACGGGGGATTTCAGGGTGCTGGAACGAAAACGGTAATTCCCAGCGAAGCCCATGCAAAAATCACTTGTCGCTTGGTGCCTAACCAAGAACCCCAAAAAATACAACAATCTGTCTCCGCGTGGTTACAGCAAATTGCTCCTCCTGGGGTACGGGTGGAAGTGCAGTTGCTAGACGGCAGCAAACCCTTTTTGACTCCCTTCCATCATCCTGCGATTCAATTGGCAGCCAAGGCCTATGAACATGCCTATGGAGTCCCGGCAGTGTTTACTCGGATGGGTGGATCTATTGGGATTATGGAGGATTTTGATCGAGTATTACACATTCCATCGGTCTTAATGGGGTTCAGCCTCGACAATGACAATTTTCACGCTCCGAACGAACACTTTGCCTTAGAGAACTTTGATAAGGGATTGCGGGCTTTATGCTATTACTGGAACAACCTTGCCGACGTGCTTCAGGCTTAAAAATGTAAAAGTGATTGTCCGGATAACTGCATGTCCGGACAATCACTGCTGAAATTTGTGGGTAGAGACAGAATCAGAGGAGACGGCCTTCATGAGAACCCAAGAATTGCAAGAATCCAGTACCACTCGCTGGGAACACGACTCGTTGGGAACACGAGCTGTAGCGGCAGAAGCTTATTATGGGATTCAAACCCTAAGGGCAGTGGAGAATTTCCCAATTTCAGGGGTACAGCTTTCACAATTCCCTCCATTAATTCGCGCTTTGGCTTATATCAAAAAGGCGTGCGCTCTCACCAACCATGAACTAGGATTACTGGACACAGATAGGACAGACGCTATCGCAAAAGCCTGTGACGAACTGCTAGCAGGAAAATACAAAAATGAATTTGTCGTAGATATGATTCAGGGAGGCGCAGGCACCTCTACAAATATGAACGCTAACGAAGTCATTGCCAATCGCGGGCTAGAAATCATGGCACACCACAAAGGCGAATATGACTTCCTCCATCCAAACGATCATGTGAACATGTCCCAGTCTACCAACGATGTGTATCCCACCGCCATTAAATTAGCGGTCTTGTTTATGGTGGACGACACTTTGGCCGCTTTGCAGAAATTAGAAAACTCTTTGAACCGAAAGGGGAAAGAGTTTGCAAACGTCATTAAAATGGGCCGCACGGAAAACCAGGATGCTGTCCCCATGACCCTGGGCCAAGAATTCGAGGCTTATGGCGTGATGATTTCACAAAGCCAAGACCGTTTGAGTTACGCCACGAAGCTCATTCAGGAGATTAACCTGGGTGCAACCGCGATTGGTACGGGCATCAATAGCCCGCCCGGATACGCAGAACGAGTCACCGAGGTACTGGCTGAATTAACAGGAATTGCGCTGGTGAAGGCGCCTAATTTGGTGGAAGCCACACAGGATGCCAGTGAGTATGTGCAGGTATCGGCCACCATGAAGCGAACTGCGGTGCAGGTTTCAAAGATTTGCAACGACTTGCGCTGGCTGTCTTCCGGACCTCGTTGTGGCCTGGGAGAGATTCAATTGCCCGCAGTACAACCGGGATCATCCATCATGCCCGGCAAAGTGAATCCGGTGATTCCTGAGGTGGTGCGCCAGGTATGCTTCCAAGTCATGGCGGGAGACTTGGCAGTTACCATGGCCGCTGAAGCTGGAGAACTGGAATTGAACGCCTTTGAGCCTATTATTGCATTTAATTTACTCCAAGGGTTGCAATTCCTTACCAATGGCTGCACGGTGTTGCGGGAACGCTGTATTGATGGCATACAGGCCAACGTGGACCAGTGTCGGCGGTACGTGGAAAATAGCATTGGACTCGTGACGGCCTTGAATCCTGTGCTTGGTTATGAGCGTTCCGTTAGTTTAGCCAAGCAAGCCCTAAATGAGGGTGAAAGTGTTTATCAACTGGTGTTGAAAAATGGTTGGCTCAGTCAGGACCAGCTGGATGACATGTTGAATCCAGAAAACATGATTCATCCCCGCCAAATCCCCCCATCTAGGCAGTGATTTTGCTTCTAAACGCGAGTTCACATAGGGACACATTGGCGCGATGAAATGGGAAGTGTGGGGCAAGGCTATACGCTGCCTCACACTTCCTTCACATTTCCGTGCTATGTTAAATTCATTCAGTAGAAGTGTGTGTCCGGAAAGGGGTCTGGTCAGACCCAAGCAGTGCGAGGAGGCCAGCCCCAAATGCGCACTAAGCGTACGTTTTCGGTACGTGAAGGAGCATTTGGGGCGACGACGCGGCAATGCGTCGGGGAGTTCTGACCCCTTTCCGGACAACCTCTAGAAGGGAAGGTGCACAAAATGTGCGGACATGGGCGTCGGTTCCTTGACTGGGAACCTGCATTGACAGGAAATTGTGGAACAGGGATGTTTCACCCATCCCCAATGGATTTTCCAGTTTCATCACAACAAAACAAACGAATTGCGACTTCAACTATCACACATCAAGATACGACTAGACCCGGTCCCATGCGTGCAGATGATACGTTATTAAAAATTATCAAGGAACGCTATGCCAGAGGGGAAATCGACCAAGCGACCTTTTTAGAGATGAAATCGGAATTGTCCTGAGCCCAGCTAAAAGCGGTTGGGGCCCCATGGTTTCACCCGACGTGGGCAAACCCATGAGGCCCCAAAAAACACATTCCATTGCTAAATTTCTCACAGTTTTATGTCAACTCAACCTGGACACCTTCTGGGATCCATACGTAGGGATTTTCTCCTCTGTCCCGCATGGGGTCATATTTAACGGGCTGAAAACCTAACTTTGTGAAAAAATCATGTGCCCCAAAACGCACATTCGTCTTAATCGGTTTGCCTAGAGACTGGGCAAACCGTACCAATTTACTACCATAACCGCGCCCCTTGTACCCTGGCAAAACCTCCAATTTCCACAGTTCTAAGTAATCAATGGGGGGCTCAAAGTAATGGTCATACTCTGCAACCAGAGGATAAAGACTGATACGAGCTACCAGTTTGCCTTCCTCATATACCCCATAGAATGGTGACTGTGCGTTGTCTTCAATTAAATTTCCTTGCAAGTCCTCCAACATGGATAACTCTTCTAAACCGTTTTCCAAAAAACGCTTGAATTGATCGATGGTTTCGTAATTAACTTTTAAATGTACAACCTTTGAATCCATCGCCCATTCCCTCCACATTTGTAGTGAACCGACTCCATTCATTATACTAGATCTTGACACGAATACAGAGTAAATTACAAGACTTCTTTCGCGGTATCAACCGCTTTTTTGACTTAACCGTTTCCTACAGCAGGATAGGCGGGCTAAAATCATTTTCGAACAACCTTCTAAACTGTGAAGGAAGATTGAACGGGGATTGAACAAAGATATGGGACGATACACAATTGCATTTCCATCTACCCCAGTCGGTAACGCGTATAAACTTGTGTCTGCATAAGGAATGCGCCGCAGAAACCCATTGCCCATTGCGCCATCCAGAATACCCCTTGGTTGATTGCCTGAGCCTACACCGTCAGGGACAGTAGGACAGCCTCAATAATACGGTAGCTATGAGGATTCTTCACTGTCCTCGACGTACCTTGGATGTTGAACCACGTGGATATATTCATATCCGTGTGCACAATGCTGACAATGAATTTGCACCACTCGTTCCCCAACAGGGACGTGTACAAAATTTGGCTTTTCACACCGCGGACAAATCGAGCGAATTTCCCAGTGTGCGTGAGAATGTTTTCCCATAAGCTCGCCCCCTATTCAAGTTGTACCCGTTAATTTTTTACAAAATGTTCGCAACCCACACGGCTTTGGCTTGCAACCCTTATATTTTCAATTCAATGTAGACTGAATAGGCCTGATAGAACTTTAACGTCCTTTAGTAATCGGCTTGTTATAACGTCATTACATATGTTCTGTGATTGAATTTTATGCCCTTTCCCTTTAAAACGCAACCCCCTCGTAAAACTTAGGCAGCTTAGACTTCAAGTGTGTGTCCGGAAAGGGGTCTGGTCAGACCCAAGCAGTGCGAGGAGGCCAGCCCCAAATGCGCACTGAGCGTACGTTTTCGGTACGTGAAGGAACATTTGGGGCGACGACGCGGCAATGCGTCGGGGAGTTCTGACCC
>QXHL01000032.1 GCA_003584005.1 Alicyclobacillaceae bacterium I2511
AGTCAACCAAATCTTTCGGCCAACCTTTGCTCTTCCCGAGTCCATTCGGCCCGTTCTGAAACGGTTTTGTGGGCCGCCGCAGTGGCGACGTTTGCTACTATACCACGCCTGCCTACGAGAGATCAAGGGGGAATTTATAGAAATTTAAACATAGCGCATACCGAGAACCACAATCCTGTACCAGAGAAAGGTGTATGATAGAATTAACGTGACTATTTAATTAGGGTTTTAATGGAGTTTAATATTGATCCCTTATCACCTAGCTTATTTTAGAGGTTGTCCGGAAAGGGGTCAGAACTCCCCGACGCATTGCCGCGTCGTCGCCCCAAATGCTCCTTCACGTACCGAAAACGTACGCTCAGTGCGCATTTGGGGCTGGCCTCCTCGCACTGCTTGGGTCTGACCAGACCCCTTTTTGGACACACACTTTTAGAATGATAGTAAAATAAATGATCTTTAAATGGAGGTATCAATCTATGGATAAATCTCCAGAAAAACGAAGCGAAGCTCTCTCCCCCTTAACACGCCATCACCACCATGCGCTCGTAATTGGTCTTAATTTACGCCGTGCTGGCTCTAACGATACCTACACTTTCAGTCGCGTACAAGAAGATTTGCGGGAGTTTTGGCAAGAAGGGGGACAAGACCACTTTCAGCAAGAGGAAGAAGTCCTTTTACCCTTATACTCCCGTTTTGCTTCTTTGGAAAAGGCGGAGATTATCCGCATGCTTTTACAACATGTGCAAATACGTGCCGCGGTAGACTTCCTACTCAATGATGCAGAAGCAACCGTGGACACTATGCACACGCTCGGAGAATTACTCGCAAATCATGTCCATTTAGAGGAAGAACAGGTTTTTCCACTCATTGAACGCTCTGTGCCAGAAGTGGCACTCAATCGCCTTAGCTTTCACCAAGGTATCACAGAGACTAATCGGTCCTTTTCCCACGCTCGGGAAGATAAAGTTAGACAAGAGCAAGAAAAGGCCCACAATTAATCAAACCTGTGCGAATGATGCTGTGTTGCTAGCTTTGGTATATTCATTACAATGGTACAATGCGTGGCTGCATGCTCAAACTCTCGCCGCGTTAGGCGGCGAGAGAGTAAATCCTGCCTAGATTCAGTAAAACCGTCGAAGTCCAGAATACGAATTCCGTAGGCCTTCTCCCAATCTTGAAGGGTTCGCTCATCGCCCACCAAATCCGTTAGTTGGTTTTGAGAAAAGAAAAAACTTGCAGCCGCAGAACTGTCATTCCACACCTCTGGTACGCCATCAACTAATGCGACAGTTTTTTCAATGGGTACTCCCCACACTTTTCCGTATTCGCCTCTTTCCCGCCATCTGCGACCATCTGCACCGTCCGTCCACCGATGTAATGATGTGTGGATTGGTATAGACGGGCGGTCTGGCATGGAAAGATGGGAAACAGTTGCTTCCTGATTTAGTTTCTGAGTGGACAATCGCGGATAAAGTAGTGACAGAAAACGGCCAAGAATAGGCACTGCTAATGCCTCCGAATTGGAAATGGCCCCAACTTTAACAGCGGTCACCGCGTATACCGGCGCGCCCACCATCACCGCCAACAACAGTTGTACTACCGCTCGCCCAATTCCGGTCCAACCCAGCCCCTGTGACGCCAGGTCGCTACCCAACCAGCGAATCACAACGAATACCAAAGCGAGGACAGTGACCGCATCCAGTCCCGGCAACGCCAGTTTCCATAAAGAAGAACGAAACCCGCCAAACTTTTTCACAGCCTGCAAATTTAAGCTAGAAGACACCACATAGCCCACAGTTGTTGCGATAGCTGCCCCAATCGCGTGAAATGGGTAAATCAGTACCAAATTTAACACGACTTTTATCAAGAGGCCTATAAACATATTTCGCACCGGCAGGTACATCACACCTAGCCCCTGTAGGATATATGTGGACATCAGTTCCAGTCCGCTGAAAATACCCATAAAAGACACCCCAGCCAAAATCCACTGGCCTTGTGTGGAGCCAAACAGTAGCACATCTAGCGGTCGGGCCAGGGTCAATAAAGCCGCTGCCACTGGAAAGGTTAAAAACAATACGGACCTAAGTGAGGACAATACCTTTTCTTGCAATCCATTTTGATTTCCCACTGCTTTATCAGCGGAAATGGCAGGTAAAACCGTAATTCCAAGTGCCATAGCAAAGGCCAGCGGCAACTGTACGAGTTGCATAGCTTGGCGGGATAGAATTCCATAGGCCTCCGTCGCCTGAGTGTAAGAAAATCCAGACCACATGAGCACGTTTTGCACTGTTACAGAATCAATGAACCCGGAAATTGGGACGACAAGTGTGGCAATACTCACGGGTATGGCGACCCGTGCCAAATCGCGCAAGGCACGACCGCGAGAATAAGGACGTAAGAACTCCTTTTCATCCCCACTCGTTCTGTTGCCAGACGTTGCATCTCCATATTCCCGATTGAGCCCCACCCCACCTCCGCTGAGTTCCTCCCTAAGCACAGATGAACCGGCTGTATATTTACGATTTGTGGACGTCCGTCTCTTTTCTTCACGTCTGTGTTGAGTACGACGTAGATAGCGTACGTGGTAGGCTAAGTAAAGCACGGCCACGGCCGCTCCAGGCACTGCCCCGAAAGTGGCTGCTGCCGCACCATAAGCAATTTTCCCGGTAACGGCTACGGCCAAATAAGCCCCCACCAGCATGGTGACAATACGAATCACTTGCTCAATGGACTGGGAATAAGCAATCGGTTCAATCCTCTGATACCCCTGGAGATACCCACGTAAAGCACTCATCACAGGAACCACCAACAGACACAATGCCACAGCCCGAACAGAAGGCACCAAATTAGCCACTGAACGTGTCGAATCTGAAAAAGCAACAAGATGACCATATACGGGTGCACCAAACCACATTAAGAAAAACAAAACCACTCCAAACACCGTGACGGTTTGTAAGGTGGCACGGTAGATCTGGTCTGCATCCCTCAGTCGCCCCTGTGCCAGACGTTCAGAGATGATTTTGCCCATAGCAGTAGGAAATCCCGCGGTGGCCAAAGTAAGAAAAAAGGTGTAAAGAGCATAGGCGTTAGAGTACACACCCATACCCTCACTGCCAATCAATCGGGTGAGAGGGATGATATAGACAATTCCCAACAACTTTGACAAGAACACATTGAGGACCATGGTTCTTGCCCCATGCGTAAAATTACTCGAACGAATAGTCCATCACCTGCCATCATGTCAAAAAAATTCAACGGTATCATTGCTACCGCAACATAGAAAACAATACTACATTCTGTCACACTCCGTGCCCCACCAAAGACGGCATCGGACGACAAGGCCCCTGGTCATATTACACCCAGGGGCCTTGTCACCTTTCGACGTTTCCCGGCAAGGACTTGTAATCACTATGATATTTCTTTATATTGACCCTTCTCTTTTACACTTAAGAACGTACCTTGTCAATTAAGAATGTACCTTGTCAATTAAGAATGTACCCTGTCAATTAAGAATGTGCCCTGTCCGTGTGTCGTTCGACATTACCCAGGTCCGCATTAGAAAATCTCGCCAGTCAGCTCAGATACGTAATCGTCGAGAATCGCCAAAACCTCCTGAACAAATAAACGAACTACGATTTACTTCCATAATTAGAGGTATCTTTCCACCTTTTTACGTGCTCAGGCTCCAAGACATCAATGTTGCTAAAATCACCGGCCTCCCACGCCTGCACCCAACTTGCTTGCTTTGGATTTAAAGCAGCGATGCTAATTAAATCAGGGCGGCGTATCCACGTTCTGTATAGTGCTTGTTTTGCTCGCCAAACCTCAACTTGTTGGTGATGACCAGAAAGTAGTACCCCTGGTACCTCCAGACCAAAAAAGTTTGCTGGCCGAGTGTATTGGGGGTACTCTAACAATCCCTTGGCGAAAGAATCCTCCGCAGCAGATAAAGTATTGCCCAACACCCCTGGAAGCAGGCGAATCACTGCATCCATCACAGCCATCGCTGCAATTTCTCCCCCTGTCAAAACGAAATCCCCCAGGGAAATCTCATCAGTGACAATCTGTTGGCGAACCCGTTCGTCAATCCCCTCATAATGACCACAAATCAAAATTATATGATCCTTTCGTGCATAATATTCTGCAATATTCTGGCGGAATGGTCTTCCCTGAGGTGTCATTAACACCACAGCTTCACTTTGTCTTTCATCCTCAGAATCTAAGGCTTCTGCCACTGCCCGAAATAAGGGAGCCGGCTTGAGGACCATCCCCGCCCCGCCCCCAAAAGGATAATCATCCACCGTATGGTGGCGATCCTCTGAAAAGTCCCTGAAGTTACTCAATTCGACTTGCACAAGTCCCTGTTGAATGGAACGTTTTACGATGCTCTCCTCTAACATGCCACGGAACATTTCAGGAAAAAGACTTAATACAGTAATTCGAATCGTATCTCACTCCCCATGGGCACCCCTTTCAGTGCCTCGACTTATTTTTGAACTATACCCTTGCAGGGAATGCCGTACTCATTCGTCCAACAGACCTGGTAGCAAGTGAACTACCATACGCCCTTGTGCGATATTAACCTGCAACACACAAGAAGCAATGGCGGGAATTAAAATATCTTGCTTGTGGGTGGGTCCTCGAACCACATATACATCATTAGCACCAGGCTGCAATACTTCAACCAGCTGCCCCAAAAGCTCTCCTGTTTCTGTATGTACCTCTAAACCAATCAACTGATGAATGTAAAAGCTGCCTTCTGGAAGCTGCATTAAAGCCGATTTAGGAACGCAAAACTCCATGCCTTTCCACTCTGAAACCTGATTAATATCCGTATATTCTCTACAGAGAATCAAATAAAATTGTTTGTGAGAGCGGGCAGTAGCCACAGTCACCTGAAGATGGGGAAGTTGCCCGGGGTGACGCAACCACAACACGCTTCCTGGTTTAAAACGCTCTTCCACAAAATCCGTCCGTGGCAATACTCTTAACTCTCCCCGCAATCCATGCATTCCTGTCACAATCCCCACAGTAAAAAACGGCTCATTATCGCTCAACATCGGTTCCCCCAAACAAGGGTTATTCAGATTAAAGTGGCCCCTCTTTAACAAGACAAACAAAAACAGGTTGGCGCGCAAAAAGTGCCCAACCCGTTACTTATCCCTAGTCTCCAAGTCAATTTTTTATGACTCAGTCCAAGATTGCCCACCGCGTCTAATTTCATGAACAATGCCATCTTTCACTATTACTTCTGAACCCAGGAGAATTTTCCCCCAATCATCCCCCACATGGACTTCAACAGTGGTTTCCACATTCATATTGGGTACTTCAGTTCCAATAGACATTTGTTGTATCTGCTGAATTTGTTGAATCAATTGTTCTCGCTGTTGCAAGTGGCTCTGCTTTTGTTGTTCTACTTGCTCTTTTATTTTTGCGGCCACATCCCCACCTTGGGCCATAGCCTGTTCTAGTGCCTGTCTGCCCCCTTGTTCCAATTGCTCCAATGATGCCGTGATTTGTTCTATTTGTCGTCTTTGCTCAGTCAAAATTTGTTGTTTCGTATCTTCCGTTAAAATAAACTTAACCGCTACAGGTTGGCGAATTGACAGCATAATCGATCAACCTCCTCATTCTGGATTACCGACCCATCCATCCCCATAAATACAATTACACCTAATTATTCTCTGTGTGCCGCAATGTGCGGTCTGGACATCCACTCAAGAATCAATGTCCACAAATACCCGTCGCTTCTGTCGAACTGCTGCAGCACTCACCACAGTCCGCAGTGACTGTGCAATCCGACCCTGACGACCAATGACCTTACCCACATCCTCAGGAGCAACGGAGATGTGGTATACCACCGCATCTCCACGCTGTTCCTCCCAAACAGACACGGACTCCGGATGCTCCACCAACGACTTGGCTAAAAACTCCACCAACGCTTTCATGGTTGCCTCCCATCCGGCACGCACCTCCGAGGACTCTCTTTCGGAGCATTTTCGGCCGTCAAAGCACGCAATTTACTTTTGGTATTTCAATTCGTGAAACTTTTTCAAAATTCCTGTCTGACGCAATAAATCTCGTACGGTATCCGAAGGTTGTGCCCCACTTTTCAACCACGTTAAAGCCTTTTCCTCATCAATAGAGATTTTTGCCGGATTCGTCAGCGAATTGTAAGTACCGATTTCATCTACAAAACGTCCATCCCGTGGTGACCGCGCATCCGCCACAACAACTCGATAAAACGGAGCCTTTTTCGCACCAATTCGCTTCAAACGAATTTTTACTGCCATGTCTATCCACACTCCTCTAAATTTTTTGAGCCGCATAAACCTCGTATCACCTAGGTTTATTTTTTAATGGAGATGCCCTTTGCAGTGACGTACACTAATGACGTTTTTTCTTGTGGTGGTGACGAGGCAACCCAGCATCCCCAGATGTGGACAACAGTGAATTTTCCTTACTCGCCATTAATTCTTCTGGATTGGGGAACCCGGGTATGGATTTAAGAGACTGAAGAGCGGCCCGTTTCCCCATCCGTTTCCCCGCACCCGAAAACTGTTTCATCATTTGGCGAGCCTGCTCAAACTGGTTCAGTACCTGATTGACATCCCGGACGGTGACACCACTCCCTAGAGCCACCCGCCGTCTCCTGCTGGCATTCATGAGCCCCGGGTCTCCACGTTCCTGCCTGGTCATGGACGAAATAATAGCATCAATTCGCTGAAGCTTTGAATCGTCCATCTGCAGATTGTCCAACCCTTTGAGCTTATTCATTCCTGGCAACATTTTTATAATCTGATCCAAAGGTCCCAATTTCCGCACTTGAAGCAACTGTTCCCGAAAATCGTCCAAGGAAAATTCAGCCTTGCGTAAGCGGCCCTCCATGACCTGAGCTTTTTCCAAGTCCAGCGTCTGTTGAGCCCGTTCAATCAGGCTAAGAACATCCCCCATGCCGAGGATTCGTGAAGCCAGTCGGTCCGGGTGAAAAACTTCAAGCGGTTCAATCTTTTCTCCCAGCCCCACATACTTAATCGGACATCCCGTCGCTGCCCGCACCGTCAAGGCCGCTCCACCTCGGGCATCCCCATCCAACTTGGTCAGTACAACACCCGTCAAGGACAACTTTTTATGGAAAGCCTCGGCCACGTTTACTGCATCCTGGCCAGTCATGGCATCTACCACTAAAAGAATTTCATCAGCAGGTACTGCCTGTTGAATGCGGGCCAATTCATCCATCAATTCTGTATCCACGTGTAAACGGCCAGCGGTGTCCACAATCATCACATCGGTACCCTGGCGAATTGCTTCTTGCCTTGCGCTTTCCACAATTTGCACCGCATCTACAGTTGTTCCCAACGTAAACACAGGAACATCAATCTGTCGACCCAGTACCTGCAGTTGGTCGATGGCCGCAGGACGATAGACATCTGCTGCCACCAAGAGTGGACGGTGTTCGTGACTGCGGAAGGACAGGGCTAACTTTGCGGCCGCTGTGGTCTTTCCGGCACCCTGCAGACCCACCAACATAATTACCGTAGGTGGCACGGCTGCCATTCGCACTCGAGCCTGCTGACCCCCCATCAATTCTGTGAGTTCTTCGTAGACGACTTTAACCACTTGCTGCCCGGGGGTCAAACTTCGTTGAACCTCTTGTCCCACCGCTCGTACCCGAACCTTGTCCACGAAGTCCTTCACAACTTTGACGTTCACATCAGCGGCCAGTAATGCCAACCGCACCTCACGCATGGCTTGAGCCACATCATCCTCGCTAAGTTTGCCCTTGGACCGCAGTTTCCCCAAAGCTTTCTGCAGGCTGTTAGACAGACTTTCCAGCATCTCCATCCCTCCCCTCCGTCAGAGACCACCGAGACATTTCTCGAACAATCTCCTCCATCGCCAGGCAATCCAAATCTGAGACAGTCTGCCGAACCGCTGACCACGACACCTGCAAGCGGGTCATCAACGCATCCCATTGTTTTTGTTTCTCCAATAGACCCATTCCATCCTCGTACATTTCCAACTGTACCTCAGCTCGCTGCAGGTAATCATGTACCGCTTGACGACTAATTCTATAGTAAGTGGCCATTTCAGATAAAGACCAATCCTCGAAATAGTGCAGTTCAAGCATTTCCTGCTGCCTCGCCATAAGCATGGGCCCATACAGATCACAAAGTCTACCCATTCGCGTTACCTTGTCAATCATACGAGGGTTCTCTGACACTGTCAAGCCAATCCCCTTTACACCTTACAAAGGTAGGCAGTGAACATTCAGGGTTGACAAACGGCGGCCGAAAAAGCTGCAGAATCAAAAGGTTCAAGGTCCTCTATTCCCTCTCCCAATCCCACCCATTTCACCGGAATCCCATACTCCCGCACAATCGGTAAAATCACGCCCCCCTTTGCTGTGCCATCCAACTTTGTAACAACTATCCCACTGACGGAAACGACTTCTTGAAAGGCCTGAGTCTGATTGAGAGCATTCTGTCCAGTGGTGCCATCCAGAACGAGCAGTACCTCGTGGGGCGCCCCTGGGAGTTCCCTTGCCACCACCTTTTGAATTTTCGCCAATTCTGCCATAAGGTTAGCTTTATTATGCAATCGACCTGCCGTATCACACAGAATGACGTCCGCTAAGCGAGATTTAGCAGCCACAATGGCATCATAGACCACCGCCGCTGGGTCTGCCCCTGGCCCCTGCCTGACCACAGTGCACCCAGCCCGCTCCCCCCAGATAACCAGTTGTTCAGTGGCCGCCGCACGAAATGTATCTGCAGCAGCCAAGATGACTTGTGTCCCCTGTTGCTGATAACGTCGGGCTAATTTGCCAATGGTGGTGGTTTTCCCAACACCGTTAACCCCGACAAAAAGATACAAGGTAGGTCCACTTGCCGACATCCGCATCTGCGAGTCCACCCCAGACAAGGCTTCCTCCATTGCCGCCTGCAACAAAATTGACAACCGTGCCGTGTCAGTCAGTTTCTCCCGGCGGGCCGCTTGCCGAACTCGTTCCACCAACCACAATGCCGTATCCACGCCAACATCCGCAGCAATCAAAATTTCTTCCATCTCAGCAAAAACGGAATCATCCAGTTTTCTATCCTGAAACAATCCTGAAAGTTTGCCAAAAACAGCATTGCGACTCTTCTCTAACCCTCGCTTAAATTTATCAAAAATCCCCAAGTTTCTTTCACCACCACCAGCAAATTGCAGGACCTCATGCAGACACTATTCCTGAATCCTCTATCAGGCGAACGCCAATCAGAGTGGATACGCCAAACTCTTGCATCGTTACTCCGTAAAGAACATCCGCATCTTCCATGGTACCACGACGGTGGGTAATCACAATAAACTGGGTTTCTTCTGCAAATCGTCGTAATTGCTGAGCGAAGCGCGTGACATTCGCCTCGTCAAGAGCTGCTTCCACCTCGTCTAACACGCAAAAAGGTACAGGCCTTACACGCAAAATAGCAAACAACAAAGCCATAGCCGTTAACGCCCGTTCCCCACCAGATAACAAATTTAAATTTTGAAGTTTTTTCCCGGGCGGTTCTGCCATAACCTCAATGCCCGCACTGAGCACATCCCCACTGTCCGTGAGCGTCAAGTTTGCTTTGCCCCCACCAAATAATTGACGAAAAGTTACTTGAAATTCTTGGCGAATTTGTTCAAATGTTTCGGCAAAGCGACGTGACATTTCTTTATCAATATCCCGAATGACTGTCTCCAATTGGGACTTCCCAAGCACCAAATCAGAACGTTCACGCTGCAAAAAATCAATTCTATCTGATAGCCGCCGCCATTCTTCAATTGCACTGAGTTGAACCTCTCCCAAGGCATCCCGTCGCTGGCGTAAGTCTTTAACCTGCTGTTTAGCCGACAGTTCATCCACCACCAACGTATGATGTGCCAGTGCCCATTCAAAGGTCATCCGGTAGGTTTCCCCCAGCATCGTTAAACGGTGATTTAAATCACTGTCCAAGCGTTCTACCTGGACTTGCCGACGATGCAACTGTTCGTTCGTTTCAGCAAGAGATTGCTGTGTTTGTTGTAGCACCCGTTCAGCTTGGCTGAGCGCTCCCTCCGCAGTCACTCGATTAGCCGCGAGGTCTGCTAAACTATCCTGTAAGTCCGCTACCTGATTGGACATTTGAAATTCATCTTGTTCGTTCACATACACCTGATTTTGCGCTTCAGCTAAAGAATTCTGGAGCTGTGTCATTGCGAGTGCCGCTGTATCTCGTTGCTGGCTCAACGTTCTGTATCGTTCCATGTGTTCTACGACAGTCCCCGCAAGGCTCTCTTTTTCTCGTGCCAACTCCGCACTGCGCACCCGCAACTGGGTTAAAACCTCACGAGCATCCGCAAGATGTTCATCCCAATCCTGCAACTCCCGCCTTCGCTGCCGCAGTTGTTGCTCCAAATTGGCAATGTCCGCCGCCGCTGCCGTCACCGCAGAATTCGCTGACTGTAATTTTGCCTGTCCCTGTTCCAAATCGCTGGTAACCTGGTCCAGTTCATCCTCTAAGGCATCGATTCTATCTCGCGTGTTCTCCAATTCCCGTTGTTGGGACACCAACTCGGCTTCAAATCCAGCTTTTTGCGCTCGCATTTTTTCCAACTCACGACTGCGTTTACTTTGCTGATCCTGAATTATTGCAGTTTGCTCGCGCAGTTGTTTTTGAGTATCCATTAAGGATTGCTCGTCAGCTCTTAAAGAAATTAATTGTTGTAAAAGTTCCTGTATCTCTCTTTTGCGCCCCAGCAGACTTACTCCCCGATTGGACTTGCTACCGCCAGACATTACCCCCCCGGGGTACACAACGTCTCCGGCGCGGGTAACAATCCGAAAGTGATAGGACAAAGCCTTGGCCAGAAGATTCGCTTCCGCCAAGGTTTCCGCTAATAGTATTTGGCCTAAGAGGTGTCCCACGATGTTCTTATACTGTATTTCACAGTTCACTACATCGGCTGCTACACCCAAAAAACCTGGAAGCTGTTCCACACGTGCCAAATCAGACGCGGTAAGAAAACGAGCGCGAATAATCGAGAGCGGCATAAAGGTGGCTCGCCCGCCCTGATGTTGTTTCAACCATTCAATCGCGGCCCGTGCTTGTCCCTCATCAGCGGTCACAATATTTTGCGCAGCCGCACCCAGAGCCGTCTCAATAGCCGTTTCCAGTTCTGGGGGGACTTGCAAAACACCAGCTACCGCACCGTGGATTCCCACAAGTTGTCCCTTGGCTGACGCCCGCAAAACACCTCGAGTTCCCATAGCATAGCCGTCAAACTCCTTTTCCAGCTCCTGCAATACCTCAATCCGAGAACTCAAGCCAGCTATCTGTGCATGTTGCCGCTGAAACTGTGCCCCCACATTCGCTTCTTGATGTGACAACTCTCGTAAAATCGCAGCGCCTTCAGCAAGATCTTGCTGCAACGTTGCCACTTGTTGCGACCTTTCCTGTAACACCCCGACAGACTGTCCAATCTGGACAGTCAATGCATCTGCACGCCGCAACCATTCTTCCTTCCTTGTTTGTAGCTCATTTACTTTGGTCTTCCCACCTTGCAACCGCTCCAGCCAAGCCCTGTGCTCATTTCTGCGATTGGCAGCAGCCTGGTGATGGTCAATCAAAGATTCATTTACAGTGGAAATCAGTGCCTCCAAGTTGGCACGTGCTTGCAAGTCCAGGGTTTGAACGGCTTCTTGTAACTGTTTTTGGTTAATTGTAAGACTTGTTGTAATGTTCGCCAACCGCTGCTCCTGCTGATTTTTCCGCACTGCTAATTGATCCAGTTCTTCTACTAAGGCCGCCACCTGATTACTTTTGTCCACTAACCCGGCCTGAGCAACTTGTACCCTCTCTTGCCACAGATGGAGTTGTCCTTCGGTACGCTGCCTGGCTTCTACAGCGGATAACAACAATTGCTGTGTATTCGCCTGTGCTTCCACATTTACAGCCAGTGTCTCACGGGCAGACTCAAAGCTTGCTCGCGCAGTGAGTAACGCAGTTTGTTGTTCATCCCGCTGCTTCATCCAGATCAAAGTATCTGACACAGCCTCGGCCAGCCCACTTTTCATTCGTTGAATTTCAACGAGTAAAAGACCCATTTCTAGGTGTCCCAGTAAGTCCACAATCTCCTGGTATGCCAATGCTTTTTCCGCCTGTACCCGCAGGGGATCTGCTTGAACACTCAGTTCCACAAGAATGTCGTCCACCCGCACCATGTTGCTGGCTGCCTGTTCTAACTTGCGCTCGGCTTCTCTGCGTCGGTACTTATACTTGACAATGCCAGCCGCATCTTCGAATGGCCCGCGGCGATCCTCAGGGCGAGTAGACAACATTTCTTCAATTCGTCCCTGGCCAATAATAGAATAGGACTCCCGTCCGATGCCGGAGTCCATGAAAACCTCTGTAATATCTTTTAATCGACAGGGCTGTTTATTGAGAAAATACTCCCCTTCCCCAGAACGGTACATGCGTCGAGTCACCGACACTTCATCGAAAGGTACTAGAAGATGATGATCTCCGTTATCTAGGGTTAAGGACACCTCGCAAAAATTGACCGCCTTGCGAGATTCACTCCCAGCAAAAATGACGTCTTCCATCCGGTTGCCGCGTAGGCTGCGCGCACTCTGTTCGCCAAGGACCCAGCGCACCGCATCCGCAATATTGCTTTTACCGCTTCCATTAGGTCCTACAACTGCGGTAATCCCAGAAGAAAAGTCAATGCCTGTGCGATCCGCGAAAGACTTAAAGCCAACCATGTCAATGCGTTTTAAAAACACACCTCATCGCCCTTCCGCTATACCCCGTTGTTGCAACACCTGCAGTGCCGTCTTGGCCGCCTGTTGTTCTGCCTCCTTTTTCGAATGTCCAATCCCTTCTCCATACGGTCGGTCTGCCACCAGCACCCGCATCACAAACTCCTTGGCATGTGCAGGCCCACGCTCTTCCAATGTCACATAACGCAATCCCCCAGCCTCATGTTGCTGTACCCATTCTTGCAGTGCAGTTTTATAGTCAAAGGACAGAGAATATCCTTCAAGCTTGGGTAGAATAAATTTTTCCATGAAAGCTCTGACTGTATCAATCCCCTGATCTAAGTACAATGCACCAATAAAGGCTTCGAAAACGTCCGCCATCAGCGCAGCCCGATTGCGCCCGCCAGAACGCTCCTCCCCCTTGCCCAGCCGAATATACTGATCAAACTTTAGATCCCGGGCGAACTTTACAAGTGCTGGCTCGCAAACAATAGCCGCCCGTAGTCTTGTAAGTTCCCCTTCTGGTAAGTCTGGTCTAGTCTGATATAAATAATCACTCACAATGAGTTCGAGTACAGCGTCGCCGAGAAATTCCAACCGTTCATTGTCCTGCAATCCGGGTCTGCGGTGTTCATTACGGTAAGATGCGTGTGTAAAAGCTTGCTGCAGCAGGTGATGCGAACGAAATTCCACCCCAATGGCCTGAGTCAGCTGGTCCCAATGCGCATTCAGCAATTTGTGGCACTCCTTATCTCAAACCTTGCCCGAAACTTAATCTGAAGGTTTTCATCCTTGAGTTGCAAGACAGGGACCCCAACATACTCTGGGACCCCTGTCACATGTTGGTCCACACGCGCTGAAGAACTACGCGTTCAAGTCAAATCTGCGTAAAATGAGAACAGCGTTATGGCCCCCAAAACCAAAAGAATTGGACATTCCTATGGTGATGTCACACTTTCTAGCATGATTTGGAACATAATCCAGATCACATTCTGGATCTGGGTTATCGAGATTGATGGTCGGCGGCAAAATACCTTCCTGCAAGGCCATTGCTACCGCAATGGCCTCCACACCTCCAGCGGCACCCAGCATGTGACCTGTCATAGATTTGGTTGAACTGACCGCTAAGTGATAGGCATGGGCCCCAAAAAGTCGTTTGATGGCCAAACTCTCAAAACGATCTCCCAACTCAGTGGAAGTTCCGTGGGCATTGATGTAATTCACCTGCTCAGGCCGGATGCCCGCATCTTGAAGAGCAACACGCATGGCCTGAAAAGCGCCGTTACCCTCTGGATCTGGTGAAGTCACATGATATGCGTCTGCAGACATACCATACCCCAGCACTTCCGCAACGATACGTGCCCCCCGGGCTTGAGCATGCCCCAGTTCCTCCAAGACGACCACGCCAGCCCCTTCAGCCATGACAAATCCATCCCGGTCCCGGTCAAAGGGTCTACTGGCTCGCTGCGGTTCATCGTTACGCGTGGACAACGCCTTAGCCGTAGAAAAACCAGCCAAAGATATATCCACAATTGCAGCCTCCGCCCCACCCGCAATCATAACGTCTGCAGCACCTCGTTCAATAATTTTAGCCGCATCGCCTAAGGCATGTGTCCCTGTAGCACAGGCCGAAACTGGAGCACTATTCGGTCCTTTGGCACCTGTTAGAATTGACACTTCACCCGCAGCAATGTTGGCAATCATCATTGGAACTAAAAAGGGGCTTACCCGTTTGGGACCGCGTTGCAACAAGACTCTATAATTTTCCAACAAGGTTTGGATACCGCCAATGCCGGAACCAATATAAACGCCCACTCGTTCTTCATTATTTCTGTCAATTTTCAATCCGGAATCTTCTAAAGCTTGTAAAGAGGCACCCACTGCAAACTGAGCAAAGCGGTCAAAGCGCCTTACATCTTTACGTTCCATATACATTTCAGGCTCAAAATCCCGAACTATCCCAGCAATTTGCGTCGCGTATTCTGAAACGTCAAATGTATCAATAGGAGAAATTCCTGATTTTCCATGAATTAAACCATCCCAAAACTTATTTACGGTACTCCCAACGGGTGAGACGACTCCCATGCCCGTAATGACAACTCGCCGTTTCACAACGTCACCTACTTCTCTATATCTGTATTGCTCTGCAAATCTTTTGGCCCTGCAGATTCTGAATAGGAACGGATGAACGGCACACCTATATAACAGAAAGCCCCGGCAATCGCACGGGACTCCGTTGTTGATGAGTCATGAAATAGTCCAATGTCCTCACGATAGGTGTTGTTCGATGTATGTAACCACGTCGCCAACCGTTTGGATCTTTTCCGCGTCCTCATCAGAAATTTCCATATCGAACTCATCTTCCAACTCCATGATTAACTCAACAACGTCCAGTGAATCGGCGTTCAGGTCATCTTTAAATGTAGCGGTTTGAATGACCTTTGCCTCATCCACACCCAATCGGTCCACAATGATGGACTTTACTTTTTGTAGCGTGTCAGACATGCTCCCACCTCCTGCGAGAAGTATACTACATGACCATGCCGCCGTCGACATGCAAGACTTGACCGGTGATATACGCGGCTGCCGGAGAAGCCAAAAACAATATGGCATGTGCGACTTCTTCAGGAAATCCAGCCCGCCCAACAGGAATTCCAGCAACCAGTACAGACAAAGCTTGCTCGTCCAATTTTGCCGTCATGTCCGTCCGAATCAAACCTGGGGCGACCGCGTTTACTGTAATCCCCCGAGAAGCCAGTTCACGAGCGGCAGATTTAGTCAACCCTATGATGCCCGCTTTCGAGGCCGCATAGTTGGCTTGTCCTGCGTTACCTGTGATGCCTACCACTGAGGTCGTATTGATGATACGTCCAAAGCGTTGCTTTAACATCGTTCGTGTCACCGCACGAATCATATGGAAAGTCCCCTTGAGGTTGGTTTCCATCACTGTGTCCCAATCCTCGTCCTTCATCCGCATAATCAAGATATCCCGCGTCACACCCGCATTATTGACAAGAACGTCTACGCGCCCGAAGGCAGCCAAGGCAGATTCTACCAGTTTGTCTGCATCATGTGCAAGAGCTACATTTCCTTGTTCGATTATGGCCCGTCCCCCCACCTCTTCTACCAGTCGCGCCGTTTCCCGCGCAGCATCTTCTTGAGTAGTGTAGTTGATGACAACACTGCCACCCAACCGACCAAGTTCAAGTGCCACGGCTCTCCCGATGCCTCTGGAAGCTCCTGTAACAATGGCGACACTACCTGTCACCGGAATTCCCCCCTTTCTACTAAAATCCATTACCGATAAAATACGCTATCGATCTGTTACCATAGCCAGCGCAAATTTTATTAAGACAGGTTCTTCAGACTTTGCGCGGTTTCTCGCAACGATCTTTCATTTTCTACATGAAAGGCGGGAATCCTGCGATCCACTTTGCGAATCAGTCCGGATAAAATATTCCCTGGACCAAATTCTACGAAGGCCTCGACCCCCATCTCAAGCATAGTATGTACATCTTGTTCCCAAAGTACGGGCTGGTAGAGCTGCTTTTCTAGAGTAGAGCGAATTTGGACTGGTTCCACATGTGGGATAGCATCCACATTCGTCACTATGGGCATACTCGTCCGATGAAAATCCGTTTTTGCCAATGCCTCACTCAACTTTGCCGCTGCCGGGCGCATTAGACTGGAATGGAAGGGACCACTGACTTCCAAGGGAATGACGCGTTTGGCACCTGCGGCTTTCGCTAGCGTTCCAGCCCGCTGGACTGCTGGCATGGCTCCAGATATCACAATTTGTCCAGGACAATTGACATTCGCCAACTCCACCACCGAATCCCCCTGGCTAGCTTGCCGACAAACCTCCTCCAGAGCCGCTGCTTCCATCCCTAAGACTGCAGTCATTCCCCCTTGTCCCGCCGGTACCGCTTCGTCCATCCAGCGCCCACGCATATAAACCAGGTGTACGGCAGCCGGAAAATCCAGAACGCCCGCCACCACTAGCGCTGAGTACTCACCCAGACTATGGCCCGCCACCACCTGCGGCCGGATCCCCGTTTCTTCTAGCCAAACTTGATAAGCTGCTACACTGGCAGTCAGCAGGGCCGGTTGGGTATGAAAAGTCAGCTTCAGTTGGGATAACGGTCCCTGATACATAAGGTCAGACAAAGCAAATCCTAAAACTTCATCCGCTTGTCGGACAATTTTAGAGGCTGCCTCATAATTGTTTGCCAGTTCCCAACCCATACCCACACACTGCGCACCCTGACCAGGGAACACAAACCCCAGTTTCATTTCCCCACTCCATTCCGGATTGCTTTATAAGCGAAGCCACAGTCCGTAATTGGGTAATCTCTTTCAGTTTTTACATCCGTACAAGCACAGCCCCCCAGGTCATTCCAGCCCCAAATCCCACCATTAGCGCCACCTGTCCTTGCATGACTTTGCCCTCACGTACAGCCTCATCCAATGCAATTGGGATGGACGATGCAGAGGTATTCCCGTATTTCTCAATGGTATACATCACCTTGGCTGGGTCCAAGTGCAGGCGTTGTCGAATGGCCTCAATAATGCGAACGTTTGCTTGATGAGGTACCAGCAAGTCCACATCCGTCATCTCTAAATGCGCGTCTGAAAGCACACGCTCCACAGACACTCCCATCGCGCGTACGGCGTATTTAAAGGTTTCCTGACCTTCCATTTTCAAAAAGTGTTGACGTGATTGCACAGATTCTTGAGAGGCTGGAAGACGTGACCCCCCCCCAGGCATATAGAGAAATTTCCCTCCCGCGCCATCTGATCCTAAATGAAAAGCGAGGAATCCTCTTTCTTTAGGAACCAACCCCACTACAGCCGCACCTGCACCGTCTCCAAACAGCACACAGGTGCTGCGGTCCTCGTAGTCCGTAATACGGGACAATAAGTCTCCAGCAATCACCAATACGTACTTGCACTGCCCGCTATTTACAAGTCCAGACGCCAGAAATTCCCCGTACATGAACCCTGAACAAGCGGCCTCCAAATCAAACGCAGCCGCATGTGTGGCCCCCAGTCTGTCCTGAACCAGACTGGCAGTGGAGGGAAACATCATATCCGGGGTGACCGTTGCCACCATAATCATGTCTAGGTCTTCTGCTTGGATACCTGCACTCGCCAGTGCCCTTTGCCCGGCCAGCAAGGCATAATCCGATGTCGCCTCAGTAGCCCCAGCAATTCTGCGTTCTCGAATCCCCGTCCGAGAAACAATCCATTCATCGCTCGTATCCACAATCTTTTCCAAGTCCTGATTTGTCAACACCTTATTAGGCAAGGCCGATCCCGTCCCTAGAATGCCCGCTCTCATTTTGGAACCTAAGCCGTTTTGCTCCAAAAGATTCATTCCCTTCTGATAGACCCGTTTTTGATATATATTTATTTATTTTTTCACAAGGTGGTCTGCAACCGCTCTCCCATTTTCTGCAGTACCCCCTGTCTAACAAAAAGTAGACTCTGCTCTAGCGCAGTAAACCAAGCCCGCTCATTACTACTCCCATGGGCTTTAATGCAGCCCCCATTAACCCCCAAAAACGGAGCCCCGCCTACTTCACTGTAGTCAAAGCGATTCCGTAGACTTTGCAAGGAAGGTTTTAATACAGCCGCCGCTAATTTCGTGTGTAAAGACTGCGTCATTGCCTCCCGCAACAGTCGAAACATGCCCAATCCGAGACCTTCAACCGCTTTAAGTACCACATTGCCGACAAACCCATCGCAGACCAGCACATCGGCCCGCCCCTCCAATAGTTCGCGAGACTCTAGGTTGCCAGTAAATTGAAAGTTTGCCTGTTCAAACAATGAATACGCCTGCTTTGTCACATGATTTCCCTTGCCAGGCTCTTCACCTACATTTAGTAGTGCCACACGTGGCTGCTCCACACCTAACACATGTCGACTGTAAAGTGCCCCCATATGAGCATACTGTAACAGGTTTCCCGCATCCGCGTCCATGGTGGCACCCGCATCCAACAGTAACAATCGTCCCCCGGTTAAAGTAGGGAGTACGGGGGCCAATGCAGGACGAGAAATTCCTGGCAGACGGCCTATAATCAGCAGACCACTGGCAACCAAAGCACCAGTGCTTCCTGCCGACAGCATGACTTCCGCCTGTCCCTCCTTGACCATACGGGCTGCCGTCACCAGTGATGAATTCGGCTTTCTCCGCACGGCATGTACCGGTTCTTCGTTTCCAGTAATGACTTCGCTGGCATGCAATACTTGAAAGTTATTTGGTAAAGTGGAAGGGAGTAAGGGTTGCAAACACTCTCGTTGGCCAACGAGCATTAGGTGTATCTCGGGATGACTCCCAGCAAATTGTAGTGCAGCTCGCACGGGACTTCCCGGAGCTTGATCTCCTCCCATGGCATCAACAACGATTCGCATGGGCTCACCCCTCATCCTTCAAGTGTGCGGATCCTTGGGTTGGACGTAACCCACCAGAGGACTCCATCCACGACAGTGTGATTACGCAAACGCATGCCGCGGGGAAGCTACAAATATGCCTTGAATATTAAGGGCACATTTGCGTTCATCACTGCAGGAGCATAGGAAACTCCCTAATTTTGCATGGAACACGCATTAAATCAATGAAACACGCGTTAAATCCATGGGACACAATGACCTGATATTATCACCTAGTCCCAATGATGTCACGTATTGCTGCAGGAGTACAGAACAACGATTGATTTAAGCTTTAAACACAAGTATCAAATCATTTTGTTGTTTACATAATTGTACTATTGGCGCAACACACCTCAATAAATAAAGAAAAAACGAGACTGACCAATGTCAGTCTCGGATTAATATGCAGTAAAATTTTTAACTTCAAGTAAACTGTACCTAAAGTTAACTGTGTCTAAAGTTTTTTACTTAACGGTTAAAACAGTTCGTCCGTCGTACGAACCACAACTGTTGCAAACATGATGGCTCAATTTGTACTCTCCACACTGAGGACAAACCACAATTCCTGGAGCCAGCAACTTAAAATGGGTGCGACGCTTACGCTTGCGGGTTTTAGATGTCCGATGTTGCGGTACCGCCACTTCATCCACCTCCCTTTCAGGTTTCTGTCAACGTCCAAATAAAGTTGATGTAATTTCCGCCGTTGCCTGTACACTCCGTTGTGACATCTGCTTACCGTTCGTCCACAGGCTCGTTGTCACTGTCTTCAACCCACTGTGCAAGTGCGGTTAGGCGTACATCCCGGACGTCCTCCACACAATTGCAGGGGTGCGTGTTGCGATTGTTTCCACATAGGGGACACAGCCCTTGACAGTCCGGTTGACAGACAGGACAAAACTCAATAGCGAGATTCACCACCTGTTCAATCCATGGATCAATGCTGAAACAATCTGCGTTCACCAACCAAATCTCATCCTGAGCCTGTTGCGGGTCTGTCGTGACCGATTCGTCGAAGTCAGTGGACAGAGTTTGGATAAAAGGCTCAAGACAACGCGAACACTTATAAGTCAGTTGTGCCGTCACCACACCATGAATTCGCATCCGTCTGCCTGTAGACTCCGCAGTTCCCTGCATCACAACGGATGTGATGTCTAAGACATCCGGATTTTCAGCCTGTACCCGGGGCAACTCTAACCGTTGAGAAAGTGACAAAGACCCGCCGGACTTGCGCACATCCTGCCAACAAACGTCCATGGCTCCCACCTTATCGACAACATTGTTGAGTATACCTTGGTCGATTCGACTGTGTCAATCTATCCTTCCATGAGACCTTTAAAATCAGGGAATGAATTTAATCCTCATGAAACGGCCTTGACGCACCTTTTTCAATTAGTTTGTGTTTAATTTGCACCATTTTATCAATTGTTGCCTGATATCCAATTTGCTCCGCTTCAGCAGCTCGTTGAAAGTGTGACGTTCCAATGTTGCCCAAATCTGGTTCAATCCAAACATCGGCAGCATCTACCCCCACCTGTAGCAATGGACGTTGCATAATATCCAGGGACTGAAGAATTACATCCAAAATAGTTTCAGGCACGACACTGCGCGGGTTGGACGCCACATCGACACCCAAAATCACTTCACCACCCAAACTGCGAGCGGCCATCACAGGAACCCGTTCTAAGACTCCACCGTCCACGTACACTCCCCCGTTGTGAATAAACGGAACAAACACACCAGGAATAGAGATGCTTGCGCGTACGGCGTCTGCAATTAGCCCTGTGGTAAAAGTAATCAGACGTCTTTGCACTAACTCCGTTGAAACAATCGCCAATGGAATGCGGCTTTGTGAGAACTCCGCCGAGTGTGTCAACAGCATCATCAACTGATGAATTTTCGTGCCGCCTATCAACCCTACCTTTGGAACCGTAAAATCCAGCCAGTACCGTTTCCGCAATTGTGAAGCCAACCCTGCCATCATTGCGGGAGAAGTCCCTGTCGCATATAGAGCCGCTACCAGTGCACCCATACTGGAACCTGCGAGAACCCCCACGGGAATTCCATTTTCATCCAGAGCACGTAAAACACCGATGTGCGCAAAACCCCTTGCTCCACCGGAACCCAAAGCAAGCCCAATCGTCGGCAAACCCATGTGGTTCACCTACACTCCGAAAAACTTTGCATGGAGAGCCTGTTCAATTACTTCAGGTACAAAATGAGAAATATCTGCTCCATGCATGGCTAACTCTTTCACCAAAGAAGAACTCAAATAGGAATAAGACGTATTTGTTGGAATAAAGACTGTCACCGCATGCACATATAACTGCCTATTCATGTGGGCCATGCGCAATTCATTTTCAAAGTCACTAATCTCCCGTAAACCGCGGACGATGGCCACAGCCTCCCGCAATTTCATGTAGTCTACGAGTAACCCCATAAAACTGTCAACCACCACGCGCGGGTAATTCACAGTTGCCTCACGAATCATATGAATTCGCTCATCCACAGAAAATAGGGGTTTTTTATCCGGGTTTTGCAAAACCCCGACAATCACCTGATCAAACAATTCCGCTGCCCTTTGCAGCACATCCAAATGTCCATTGGTTATCGGATCAAAGCTTCCCGGATAGACCGCGATTTTCATGGTTCACCTCACCCGTCTTCACATCCCGGTACACGCTGACACAAACCTCGCCGTAACAACGATATTTCGTGCGTCGCAGACGACCATAGGTTTCTAATAAATTCTGACTCACGGGGTGCTCACAAACCACACCATCCTGGACTTCAATTTCCGAGCAGGCTACCACTTCTAATACACTTGGCCACAGTGCCGTTGCATAGGGGGGGTCCACAAACACCCAGCCAATACTAGCATTTTCAATCTGTAATCGCCGCCAAGCCACTCGCCAGTCCAATTGCCAAATTCTCATTTTATCTGTTGTCCGGCATTTATCAGCATTCTGGCGAATCGTTTGAATACTCCATCTGTTGTGGTCCACAAGCACTGCCCCATCCGCTCCACGGCTTAACGCCTCAAGCCCCAGCGCACCAGAACCTGCGAACAAGTCAACAGCTAATCCGCTAGACCACCTTGAACCCATTAGGCTGAACATCGCCTCCTTGACCCGGTCCGTGGTGGGTCTTGTCAAAGACCCCTCTGGGGCGTGCAAGCGCAAACCGCGCCATTGACCGGCAATGATTCTCACTTTAACACCCCTCCCACTTGCGCCACCTTGCCGGGACAACAAGCCATTACAATCCAAATCTCATTTCAATGTAACACCGTCCTTGTAAATTCACAAAGGCTGATACCCCTGTCCCAGAAAATGCTTAAAAAAAGTTACAAAAATAAGTATATTTTACTGTCAAAGGGTTAGACTGTGATTAGCAACGGCGCGAGCTGTTGTAGGCAACCGCGGGTGAAGACTTAGGTTCCCCATAAGCTCTTCCTCCGGTTTCTCCTCTCCCAGATGGATCTTACATTACCTAGCCAGGAATGTGAGATCTGCAAAAACCCACGCGTACCCGGGCGTGGGTTTTTGACTACTCTTCGTTTCCCATCAGCACTTGAAGCCCTTTAAGACACGCACTATACTGTAGCAAAAGTCGGACAATGTCTCGCAAGGAGGGAAGCCGGATGTCTCTTCACACCTGGAGTTTGCGTCACATTGCACAGGCCGTACGGTCCGGGGAAATGTCCGCCGTCACAGTCACCCGCTATTTTTTACAGCGTATTGACTTATGGAACAGCAGTCTTAAAGCCTTTATAATTTCTTCTGACAATGCCTTAGAACAGGCAGCCGCCATGGACGCACTACGAAACTCTGGAAAGGATCCAGGTCCGTTGGCAGGCGTGCCTATTGCTATTAAGGACCTGCTGGATACTGAGGGCATTCAAACCACTTACGGGGGACGTCATCACGTTCATATTCCGGATTTTTCCGCACCTGTTGTAACACTTCTTCAACAAGCAGGCGCCATTGTCATCGGCAAAACCAATCTACATGAGTATGCATATGGTACCACAACGGAAAATCCTCATTACGGAATATCAAGGAATCCATGGAATATAAATAAAATTAGTGGGGGAAGTAGCGGAGGAAACGGAGTTGCCCTGGCTGCAGGATTATGTCTGGGAGCCGTTGGCACAGATACAGGGGGGAGTATTCGCATTCCTGCCGCACTATGTGGAACAGTAGGGCTCAAGCCCACTTACGGCTTAGTCAGCAAGAGGGGGGTGTTTCCTTTAGCCAAAAGTCTAGATCACGTGGGCCCAATGGCCAATTCAGTTGCTGATGTGGCAGTGTTGCTGTCTGTCCTGGCAGGCTATGATTCCCTAGACCCCGACTCCTGCCAATCTCCCGCCCGCAAGTACCCAGCCCTCTTGCCACAAACACTGCGCATCGGCTTACCGAAACAGTACTTTTATGACCGCTGCCATCCCAACCTTTTGCAAGTAATCCAGACAGCCTTCAAAAACTTGCGTGAACACCTCAGTCCTGAATTAAATCACTGGGTTGAACTTGAAATTCCCTTAATGGTAGAGGTACCTGAGGCACAGCGGGTTCTCATCACCAGCGAGGCCAGGGCCGTGCACAATCTCTGGCTCAAGTCCCACCCCGCACTGTATGGAGAAGACGTCCGAACTCGTCTCATGGAAGCCGATGATATTCGGGGCGACCAGTACGTATGGGCGGCCCAAGTTAGACGGGATTTTACGGCCGCTATGGAACAAGTATTCGAGCAAGTAGATGTACTGCTGACACCCACCACGCCCATCCCTGCCACCAATATTGGCCAGGTAAAAACCCACGTTCACACGCACGAAGTGAACGTGCGTAGCCATCTCACTAGAAACACCCATCCATGGAATTTAACTGGGTTACCTGCATTAACCATCCCATGCGGGTTCACACACGACGGACTCCCTGTGGGACTTCAAATTATTGGACCAAAATTTTCAGAACCCAAGTTGCTTTCCATTGGGAAACTATTTGAACAAATTTTAGTGTATCCAGGCATAGCTCCCGCCTATCGCTGAAACCACTGAACAGTACAGCCGATGAGTCCACCGCAGAAACTATGTGAACGGGTTTTTCTTTTTTCCCCACGTAACATCGACAGCGTCCGCCTCAAACCAGATTGTGGCGGACGCTGTCGATAACTATTATGAGCTACTTTCTTTCGACCCTATAGTCAAGAAATACGAGACCCTCTCTGCGTTGTAGTGTGGACAGTCTGCATTTCTGTCTGAATGACCGACTGGTAAAATCCAATCAGTTGGCGGGTCGGACCGGACCAGTCCATGGCTGCTGCAATTTGACGACCCCTTTTTTGCAATCCTATCCGACGGGGCTCATCATATAACAATTCATGAACGAAACGAAGTAACGCGTCTGAATCCTGCCCCGGGTAAATAAGACCCGCCTCTCCACTTTCCAAAACTTCGCGGGTCGGTGGACTATCTGCCGCCAAAATAGGCAAACCGGAGGCCATCGCTTCATACAAAACTAAGCCTAACGTTTCAGTCGTTGAAGGAAAAATAAAACCGTCTGCAGTTGCATAAGCCTGTGCCAATATCGGACCATGGAGGTATCCTGTGAAATGTGCGTGTGACCCAGCAAACACGCGCTCCAAGTCGCTTCGATATGGCCCATCCCCCACAATGACTAAGTGAATGTGCGGATTTGCATCAAGCACCAGGCGTAATTGCTGAATCTGTTTTTCAGCGGCCAAGCGGCCCACATACAACAGGATTTTTCCTTCAGCATCTCCCTGTGTCCATGTATGGTGCATCAGAGGTGCCGCTTCCGCCAGTCCAAACACCTGCGTATCTACGCCTCTGTCCCACAGGGCAACGTTACAAAAACCATGTACATTAAGCTCACCCACCATGGCCTGTGATGTACACAAGTTCATTCTAGCCTGATTATGCAGCGTTCGAAAATACCACCACAATACGGGCTCAACCCAATCCAATCGATAGTGATGTGCATAGATAGGTACGTTAGTATGATAAGAAGCCAGTAAAGGGAAGCCGAATCGGCGAGCATAATACAAACCTGCAATTCCTAAAAATGCAGGATTTAAAACGTGCACCAAATCCGGGGACCAATCTAGCAAAGGCTGGGCCACATGCCGTGTTGGTAAAGAAAACTTTTTGTCTGGATACAAGAGAAAACGAAATGTAGGGAGACCGATGACTGTTGCGGATGCGTATGTAGCCGGACCTCCTGCGGGCGCAAAAAGTAGAACCTCATGCCCAGCATGCTGCAAATGCCGCAGGGTTGCACACAGGCGGGTGACGATTCCATCGGTGCTTGGCAAAAAGGTTTCCGTAAATATCGCAATCCGCATCTTGAGTCCTTACCTCCACTGTGCAGTCGGAGCTATCACGTTCAAGTCAACACGGTCCTTGTACCGCAAAGCTGCCTCAATCAAACTGCGGATAACATCATCGGTCAAATAGTTGGGCTGCATTCCTAGATCTAACAAGTTTGTATTTTCAGCATGGAAATAATGTTGTTCTTTTTCCACCCGTGGATTAGGTAAATGCACAATATTTGTAGCTAATTCCATGTCTGCTGCAACACGTTGTACCCTTTGTGCCAAATTCAGTATAGAAAATTCCTCCGTAAACTGGTTGAATACGCGAAACTCGCCTTTGTCCGCTGGATTTAGAGCCGCCAGTTCCACACACTGCATGGTGTCTAAAATATTTAAAAATCCTCTCGTCTGACCCCCCTGACCATAGACCGTTAAATCATGTCCAACGGCAGCCTGAATGCAAAATCGATTTAGAGCTGTGCCAAATACCCCATCATAGTCAATGCGGTTGTATAATCGAGCATCACGCTGTGTCTCTTCCGTCCACCAGCCATAAACAACGCCCTGATTCAAATCTGTAGCTCGAGTTCCCCATGTCTTACAAGCAAACATGATATTGTGGCTGTCATGTACCTTCGACAAGTGGTAAAACGAACCCGGTTGTTTTGGGTAGGGCAGAACATCTTCTCGACCTTTGTGCTGAATTCGAATGTATCCTTCCTCCACATCAATATTGGGTGTCCCATACTCACCCATGGTGCCCAATTTAATTAAGTGACACTCCGGTGCATTTTCTTTCATCGCATACAGCACATTTAATGTGCCCACTACATTGTTGGTCTGTGTAAAAACTGCATGTTCCCGATTAATCATCGAATACGGTGCAGACCGCTGTTCCGCATAATGAATCACAGCTTCTGGCTGGAAATCCTTAAATATATGTTCCACAAAATTGTAATCAGTCATATCCCCTACATACAGTTTAACTTTGCGGCCGGATACTTCCTGCCAGGCGTCCACTCGCTGCTCTACGGGCACAATGGGCGTTAAAGATTGTGTACCTAGTTCCACATCCCACTGCCGACGAATCATGTTGTCCGCAATCGCAACTTCGTGCCCTCGTTCAGAAAAATAAAGTACTGTGGGCCACCCACAAAAACCGTCCCCACCCGCAATCAAAATTCTCATGCAATCGTCACCCCATCTGTCTATTGGCGACCTTGGCCGCATTCGTGTGACTTCCTTTTACACTGTACAAGTTTTGTATGAAACGGGCAAGCATATAGACAAAATAGTGGGTTCGAAAAGGCCCAAGAAGACTCAAGAAGGCATGTACACATAGACATACCAAATACATCTTGGACACTTTTCGAACGCCTGCGAATACCCGCCCAGCCAGTGTAATTACCAGTAGGGGTAGTACTCATCCATCTGCTCGGCCGATTTAACAACCCAACCCCAGTAGATTCGGAGACCTTTTCCAGTACTTCTGGCCACTGTACGAAGAGGATTTTTCAAGGTTAATCACCTCGTTTAACAGTGTGGCCGAAGCCGGAAAACTTATACCCGCTGTACAAATGCCCTAATCCTGTAAAGGGGCAATACACTGTCCCATGTGCACCATTTCACCACTTTGTACCATAAATGGGCCTATGAAGTGTGGAGGAAAAATAAGAATTACAGTGGAACCAAATGAAAACCTCGCTAGTTCCTCACCCTTGCATGCTAGCCAATCTACCTGCCCTTGTTGAGACAGTGGATACTTCCGACGAGGTCGAAATTTAGGCATAGGATAAGCTGTGTCAATCCCCCCCACCAAAGCAGCACCAATTTTCACCACAGCATATTCGGGTCCCCCTTGAGATTTAATCCAAGTAATTACCCGTTCATTTTTCACATACAACCCCGGTACCGTTCGCAATCCAAAACGATTCACGGGGTATAAGCAACCAGGGACATATTTCCATTGAACAACTGTTCCATCTGTAGGCATGTGCACCCGATGATAATCTCTAGGACTTAAATAAAAAATAACGTAACATCCATTTACCCATTTTTCTAATTCAACCGTTTCCATCAAAAGTGCTCCTAAAAAATAGGGAACTCCTTTGGCATGAAAAACCGTCATGGAATCAATACGTCCTAAATCCTGTACCAATCCATCTACTGGTGAAATAACCCCATCAGCTGCCATCGGTCGGCTACCCAGCTTCAGCCCACGACAAAAAAAAGCGCCCAGCGATTCATAAGAACCAAGTGATTGGTCACACTCCTCCGGATCAATATGATAGTGCTGAACATACCAGGGAATCAGCCGTCGACTGATTTTTCTATGAAAGAGAGACCCCGCACAGCGAGTTAGCAGGCCCTTGGGCATAATATCCAAGACTAACTTGGTAATCTTGATGCCCGTTCCCTCCCTTCAAGCATAATTTTTTTCACGGGACCTCTGAAAGTTGACTCCATGTTCAGTTTGGCCCTATTCAGTCTGGCCATTGCTGGTTTTTTCTGATTAAAACCGTTTCTCGCAAAAAGCGGTACTCGGGCATCAGCCAAAGTTCATCATTTGTAAGCAATTTCCAAGCCTCTTGTCGCGCCACTTCCATGACCCGTAGATCTTTACTCAGGTCCCCAACGCTAAATTCCGGTAGACCGCTCTGACGAATCCCCAAAAACTCACCGGGGCCTCGTAGAGCTAAGTCCCGTTCAGCAATCATAAAACCGTCTTTTGTGGTGGCCAGTGTATGGAGTCGAGCCTTCGCTGTCTCCCCCTGGGCATCAGACAACAGGATGCATAACCCCGCCGCCGTGCCT
>QXHL01000033.1 GCA_003584005.1 Alicyclobacillaceae bacterium I2511
GGCTGCCGCCATTGTAAAGGTCTGGCTGAGCACCCCCTTTGCGGGGGGCCGACACCAGCGCCGCGTGGACAAGCTGATGTCCCTGCAAGCGGGATCACAGCCACCCCATGCGTAAAATTTCACACTTTTTCCAGCCAATCCAACCAAAGGAGCGAACAAGGTGACAGACCTACAGGGGATAGATCCGGAGGTTGCTATTGCCATGCAGCAAGAGTTGCAGCGGCAACGCAGTAAAATTGAGCTGATTGCCTCAGAAAACTTTGTCAGTAAAGCGGTGCTCGCAGCCATGGGCAGCGTTTTGACCAACAAGTATGCTGAGGGCTATCCGGGCCGTCGATACTACGGCGGCTGTGAGTATGTGGACATTGTGGAGGACGTCGCGCGCAAGCGGGTTAAAGAATTGTTTGCCGCTGAGCACGCCAACGTACAGCCCCACTCCGGTGCACAGGCCAACATGGCCGTTTACTTCGCTGCGCTCAAACCGGGGGATACCGTGTTGGGCATGAATCTCTCCCATGGCGGCCACTTGACACACGGGAGCCCCGTCAACTTCTCCGGCCAGTTGTACCACTTTGTGTCTTACGGGGTGGACCCACAGACGGAGACGATTGACTATGACGAGGTCTTGAAAATTGCTCAGGAACATCAACCTAAAATGATTGTCGCCGGCGCCAGCGCTTACCCGCGCATCATTGACTTTGCCCGCATGCGCCAAATTGCTGACGCGGTGGGGGCGCTGTTGTTTGTCGACATGGCCCACATTGCCGGGCTGGTGGCCGCCGGCTTGCACCCGACGCCGATTCCCCACGCCCAGTTTACCAGCTCCACCACCCACAAAACCCTGCGCGGTCCGCGGGGGGGGCTCATTCTGACCGACAAGGAACACGCCAAGGCGGTGGACAAGTCCATATTCCCAGGGATTCAGGGCGGTCCGTTGATGCACATTATTGCGGCCAAAGCGGTGGCTTTCGGAGAGGCCTTAAAGCCGGAGTTCAAAGACTACCAGCGCAAAATTCTTGAGAATGCAAAGGCCCTGTCGACCGCTTTAACGCAGCGCGGCTTTCGACTCGTGTCTGGAGGCACGGACAACCACCTGATGCTGGTGGACTTGCGCAATTTGGAATTGACTGGCAAGGAAGCAGAGCAACGTCTGGATGCGGTGGGTATCACTGTGAACAAGAACACCATTCCCTTTGATCCGGCCAGCCCTAATGTCACCAGCGGAATTCGGATTGGCACCCCGGCGGTGACCACCCGGGGTATGACCCCCCAAGCTATGGAAGAGGTGGCGGAGGTGTTTCGAATGGTGCTCAGCGGCCCATTTGAACCTTCCGTACAGGCCGAGGCCAGGGCGCGGGTGCGCACACTGACAGACCAGTTCCCCCTTTATGTGGGGGAGAGTTATGCCCACTGAGGTCAGCAATCAAGCGTGAGGTGTTTGTGTGCCCTAGGTTTTTTGCTTGCCGCCCAGTCCATCGAGCGGGGTGATGGCGGTAGGGGCTGCCTCTTGTACCCCACCGTCCCGGCTGGGCCAACCCGTGCGGGACGGCGGGGTATTTTTTTGACTCTTTTTGTGCGCCTGCATGTCTGCGCTCTCCACAGGCAAAAACAGGTACGCCAAGCCGACGGTCGCCACCACGCCGCCGCTCAGCCAAAAGGAGGCCAGGGGACCAAAGTGTTCCCATACCCACCCGCCTACGACAGGTCCGCAGGCAGACCCCAGTCCCTCCACAGTCATGAACACTCCCCACAGCGTGGCTTTAGATTTTACCGCAATGGAGCCGTCTAAGACTGCGTTCCAGGCGGGCAAGACAATCGCGTAGGCCATGCCGAGCACCGCCACAGTGGCAAAGGTCCAACCCAAAGGGGTCAGCAGATGGCCGCGCATGCCAAGCGGGTACAGTCCCAAAACAACCCCTACCGTCCACAGTCCGCTGACCAAAAAAGGGCGTTTGCCGCGGCGGTCCACCCAATGCCCCGCTGGAATCAGCAGGCTAATGACACCCGCCCCTAAAGTTGCCAAAATGGCACTGTACACCGCACCACTGGCAGCCAACACAGAACGAACATAAAGTGAAAAATTAGGGAGCAGGGAGGACACGGCGAAAGTCTGGGCAAACATGCCTGGAAACAGGTAGGCCACGGATTTAATTTGCTTCCACAATTCTGGCCACCGCACCGCCGCACCCAGGGGTGCCGCACTGGCAAGGGGGTCCCCCCGTTTTTGCAGTGCTGTAGGAGGCGGTTTCACCCAAACAAACACGATGCCAAAGGCGGCCGCTTCAATTGCCAGTAAAACCCAAAAGGCGGCCCTGTAGGTCCCACCGGCCAACAGGTTGATGACCATAGGCCCCAGCCCGCTGCCGGCCAACCAGAACAGGTATAGGTAACCCATGAAGGTGGCGCGGCTGGCCTTGGGCGTGGTCCACGAAATGGCAGACACGGCCGCCGGCCAGACCGGGGCGGCGGCCACACCCAACAGTCCCATCGCCAGCACCAGGGCCAGCACAGAGCGCGCGCGCATTAACCACAGCATTGCCGTCATGGCAATGGCAAAACCAATCAACAGATTGACGCGCTGGCCGAGGCGGTCCACCCACCACCCGGCCACCGTGCGCAACAAGGTATCCACCAAATAGTGTACAGACAGCGCCAACGCCGTAGACTCCACGGCAAACCCCAGTACAGTGCGACCATACGTCGGCAGCAAGGATAAAATTAGGGCTCCGCGGACAAATTCGGATAAACCTAAAGAGATCAGAGTCCCCAGCAAGAAGGGCTGAAACAACGCCGGCTCTAGCCAACGGCGGCGGGAAAGGGTGCGCACACAAGTCACTCCTCTGGTTGCACCTCGCAGACAATCCAATCCTTGCCTAGTCCAGGGATACTCTGCTAGTCTTGCCCATGTAACGAACGAATAGTCTGCCCTCGGCGGCATTCGGACCGTGCCACCCACACCGCTGGATGCGGCCAGCCGCTTTTTGCAGCACAGCCGCGTTTTGCAGCACAATGTTTTGCAGCACAACTTTGATATAATATCTTTCGGTAAGGGACAAGCTGCCGTCCATGCCACTGAGAGTTCGTGGGCTAAGCTTTGTTAGCGGCGAAACGGTGAGGAGTGTGAGGTTGTGGGAGCAGTGCACCTGCTTGAGCACCCGTTGATTCAACACAAACTAACGTATATGCGCAACAAAAATACCGGCACTAAAGAGTTTCGAGCCCTCGTCCAAGAGGTGGCCATGCTTATGGCCTACGAAATAACACGCGATTTGCCCTTACAGGAAACCACTGTGGAAACCCCAGTGGCTTGGGCAAAAACCCGGGTTATTGCTGGCAAGACCCTAGCCTTGGTACCGGTGCTGCGTGCCGGGTTAGGTATGGTGGATGGCATTCTCAATCTGATACCGAAAGCTAAGGTAGGTCACGTGGGCCTCTACCGGGACCCAGCAACCCTGCAACCTGTCGAGTACTACTGCAAATTGCCGCAAAACCTAGAAGAACGAGATGTCATTGTGGTGGACCCCATGTTAGCCACAGGCGGGTCCGCGTCGGCGGCCATCAGCGCAGTTCGGCAGCGAGGGGCCACGGCGGTTAAGTTAATGTGCCTGGTGGCCGCCCCTGAGGGGGTGCAGCGGGTCCAACGAGATCATCCGGAGGTGGACATATACGTGGCTGCGATTGATGCGGGACTGAATGACCACGGGTATATTGTGCCTGGGTTAGGGGATGCGGGGGACCGCTTGTTTGGCACTCGCTGACCCAAAACCCGTCGCAGGTTTCTGAATTCATGCGGGGAGAATGGGTGCAAAGTCTGCTGGTTGCTTGTGCAGCGGTGCAAGAAGTAAAGAAGGCGAGGCGTTAGTGTGGCGAGGGACCCTGTACGGGTAATGACCGTGTTTGGAACTCGACCAGAGGCGGTGAAGATGGCGCCCTTGGTAAAAGAACTGCAACGTCACCCAGAGGTGGAGTCCTTGGTGTGTGTGACGGCACAGCATCGCCAAATGCTGGACCAAGTGCTCAACGCGTTTGAAATCACTCCCGACGAAGACCTAAACATCATGGAACCCGAGCAAACGCTGGGGACCATCACGCGTAAGGCGTTGGCGGGTCTGGAGGAGGTTTTTGCGCGACGGCGCCCAGACGTTGTGTTGGTGCATGGCGATACCACCACCACCTTTGCGGCAGCGCTGGCCGCCTTTTACCAACAAGTAGCCATTGGCCATGTCGAGGCGGGACTGCGCACCTATGACAAGTCCAGTCCCTTTCCCGAGGAAATGAATCGCCAACTGGCAGACATCTTGGCAGACTTATACTTTGCACCCACACTGTGGGCGGCCGAAAATTTGCTGCGCGAGGGTAAACCTGCAGACCGTGTGTTTGTCACCGGTAACACAGTGGTGGACGCCATGCAGACCACCGTGCGCAAAAATTATCGGCACCCGGTGTTGGCGAGTCTGCCGACGTCCGCGCGGTTGGTTTATATGACCTCCCATCGGCGCGAGAATCTAGGGGAAAAGCTGGCCAATATCTGCCACGCGGTGGACCACTTGGTGCGCGAGTTTCCAGACATTCACTTGGTATACCCGGTGCACCTGAATCCAAGCGTCCGCGATACGGTGTTTCGCATTCTTGGCAATCAGGACCGAATTCACTTGATAGATCCTTTGGATATTGTCGACAACCACAACTTTATGGCCCGTTCCTACCTAATTTTGACCGATTCTGGGGGGATTCAAGAAGAAGCGCCGTCGTTGGGTGTGCCCGTGCTGGTGATGCGGGACACCACGGAACGTCCAGAGGGTATTCAGGCTGGGACACTGCGCCTTGTGGGCACAGAGGAAGGGGCCATATACGAGGCGGCCGCACAGTTGCTGACAGAGGCCAGCGCACATGCGGACATGGCTCGGCGTAGCAACCCATACGGTGACGGACTGGCCTCGCAACGAATTGTGCAGGGGGTGTTACACTACTTTGGCCTAGGCCTGCGACCCAATCCGTTTCGTTACCAAAGCAGGGTGCGGCAAGTAAAAAATTTGCTGCAAAAATGATTAGTCCACCAAATTATCGGCGACATTATGAATAAGACAGGCAAGGAACGACAAATTGCCATAACAATCGATAGACATTCGTTGACAAGCTTTTTTCCTATCAGGTAAGATTAGCAGTGGTTCTGGCATTTCACTGTGAGGTGCATGTGTTTCACCAGGTGCAACAAACAGGGGAGTTCACAGCAGAAAATGCATAGGTTTCACAACTCTGGATGATTTTATAGGGTCACATCTGGTGTTGCAGGGGCTGGACACAGTGAAAAAATACAGACAGATTCCACAGCAACGCTCCAATCAGTGGAAAACCCTGGCGGTGTATTCCGGAGCCACACTGCAACTTGGCACCTCCGTGGTGGTGTTTGCTTTGCTTGGCCATGGCTTGGCCTTGCGCTGGCACGCCCCCTGGGTGACGGCGGCCGGTGCTTTAGTGGGCGTGGTGGTAGGTGGAACCGGACTGGTATTCCTCGCAAAGCAGATTTTGGGAGACAGACAATGAGTGATGTAGACCAGTTTTATGCTCGGGTGCGCAATATTAAGCGGGTGGGAGTGGCGTTTTTTGTCCTCACTGTGCTCGCTTGGTTTGTGTTGCGTAATTGGCATGATGCCCTCAACGGTCTGTTATTGGGCGAAGTGGGGGGTGCCTATGTGGTCTACAGCATGATTCGTCAGGGACACCTGCGAGATAGATTGCAAGGCAGGGCCCTGTTTGCCTCCGGGATGTCGGGGATGTTCACTCGCCTGGCGGTTTTGGCAACCATCATGGTGGTGGCGGTAAAAACACCGCAGGTCAGTCCTTACATGGCCCTTGTGGGGTACATGCTGGGGTTTGTGTTGGTGTTTGTTGGCCTCATTGGATTTGTCAGAAACCAAAAACGTTTTTTCAAGTAGTCATCAAACAGTCAACGCGGCAACGAAACTGTGGACGGCCGTACCGCCGCGCAACAGGGAACCGTCGCCGTGATGCGAGGCAGGGTGTGTGAAGTGGGACACCTTTCCATGGGAATGGCAAGACGCTGTCCAGAAGGGCGCATTTGTTAACCGCTAGAACGACGCAATGCGGCAGTCTAGCGACCTTACAGTGAAGGAGGGTGAGATGCGTGGACGCCTTTCCCTACCTGTGGAGTAACACCTTATTCAAAGTCAACCTGACCACCTGGGCAATGACCGTTTTAACCGGACTGATTGTGTTCATTGTGCTGCGTTTGGGCGTACGCCACTTGGACATGCGCCACCCCCGTGGCATGCAAAACCTGCTTGAGTCGGCGGTGGAATTCACCAGCAATATCGCCAAAAACACGATGCCAAATCAGCAGGCAGTACGTTGGGTTTTACCTTTTGCATTCACAACCCTGATTTACTTGTTTGTGGCGAATTGGCTTGGATTGGTGGCCACCGTGGCGCTGCACATGCAGCATCCGTTGCCGTGGTTGGGGTTGACGGCGACAGCCTTGGCGACTGCCCATGGGAAGGTCATTTTGTTAGACTCTCCCACCGCCAACATGAGCTTTTCTTTAGGCCTAGCATTGTTGGTCTGGCTCATCAGCCACGGGCGTGGCTTGCGACACCCGAAAATGTGGCTGAAACACTTCATATCACCGTCGCCTTTTATGTTGCCTTTTAACATCATCGAAGAGTTCACCAATCCATTGACACATGGCATGCGTCTTTACGGCAACATTTTCGCGGGTGAGGCACTGATTGGCGTGTTGGTTGGGGCGCCACTGCTGTGGGGTTTTGTGCCCTGGAGTATGCCCCTGTTGTTTGTGTGGTTGATTTATAGTGCCTTTGTCAGCACCATTCAAGCCTATGTATTTACAATTCTGTTGACCCTGTACATCGGCAACAAGTCACACGAACCCCAAGAGGTGCACCACGGTCTTTGAGCCCCATCGCATTTCCCTGCTGGGAATCATCCAACAGGTTGGCAGACCCAATACTTATCCCCATCTGTTAAGGAGGATCTTGCTGAATGGATACAAAAGCTTTGTACGACATCGCCGTGGCGTTGCTCCTCGGACTGTCGGCTGTGGGCTCAGGCGTGGGCGACGGCTTGGTCATGAGTAAGTACGTGGAAGGTGTTTCCCGTCAGCCAGAGGCCAGCGGTTCCATCTTCGCCAGCTCGCTGTTGGGCGTCGCCCTGGTTGAGGCATTCCCGGTCATTGCGTTAGCCTTCGGGATTATCATGCTGTTTACAGTTGGCACGCTTTAATCGGCGTTCCGGGGTCGTGGACCCGGCCAAGTTTTAAGTCGCGTCCACGCACCAATGGACGGAATGGAGGGTGACAGGATTGGTAGAGGTCGGCACGCTGGTCATTTCGCTGCTGACGTTTCTCATCATGTTTTGGCTCATTCAGCACTTCGCCTTTAAGCCCCTGGCCAAGATGTTGGAACAGCGGCGGAATCACGTGGAAACTCAGATTGCTGAGGCCGAGCAAGGCAAGACCGAGGCAGAGAAATTACTGGCACAGCAGCGGGATTTGTTGGAACAGTCCCGGCGTGAGGCGAGAGAATTGCTGGAAGTAGCCCGGGTGAGGGCGGATGAACAAGCGCGGCAATTGGTGGAGGAGGCACAGCTTCAGTCCCAGCGCATTTTGACCGAGGGACGCGCCCTGATTGAGCGGGAGCGTGCAGAGGCGTTGGCTGGAGTTCTGGGACAAGTCACCCAGTTGACGGTGGAGTTGACCACCAAGTTGCTGCGCGATCACGTTTCTGAGGCCGTACATGCAGAGATGCTCAAGGAGGCCGAGCAGAAGCTCGGAGAACTCGTATGTTGAGCGGAACGGTAACGCGTCGTTATACCCAAGGGCTGTACGCGGCGGCAAAAGATGAAAAAACGATTACGGCGGTGGATGTCAGTTTACACTTGCTGGTGCAAACCATGCAGGAAATTCCCCGCCTGCGGACGCTGCTGGAACACCCTGTGATACACCCTGCGGCCAAGCTGAATGTGCTACGGAATGTTTTTGGGGCCCACCTGCATCCGCTCGTGGAACGTTTTGTGGCGGTCGCCCTGGAGCGCAAGCGGGCTCCCTATTTGGGCGCGGTGGCTACAGAATTTCACCGCCAGGCCGATGCGGCCAAGGGGCGCACTGAGGTACTCGTCGAGAGTGCCCTGCCCCTGACACCCGCACAGGTGCAACGACTGGCAGAGCAACTTAGCAAAGTTTTGCAACAACAGGCAACACCCATCATTACCGTGCAGCCGGAGTTGATTGCAGGATTCCGGGTGCGCGTGGGCAACCGGGTCATGGACGCAACGGTGCGCGGCGCTTTGAAACAGTTTGAAGCCAGGTTGGCTGCGCGCGGTGCCGAGGAGGGAACGCATTGAGTATTCGACCGGATGAGATCAGCGCCTTAATCCGGCAGCAAATTGAACAGTTTGCAGCCCAGGTCGAGGTTTATGATACAGGCATAGTACTTTCCGTCGGCGACGGGATTGCCCGCATTCACGGTCTCGACAACGTGATGTCGGGCGAGTTGGTGGAGTTTCACAACGGCGTTTATGGAATGGCGCTGAATCTTGAAGAGGACAATGTGGGCGTGGTGGTACTCGGCTCCGTGCTGGGCATTCAGGAAGGCGCCGAGGTGAAACGCACCGGTCGCATTGTCCAAGTTCCTGTGGGCGATGCTTTATTGGGACGGGTGGTTAACCCTTTGGGGCAGCCCCTGGACAACCGGGGTCCGATTGCGACGACAGAATTTCGTCCTGTGGAAGGGCAGGCGCCCGGCGTCATTGTCCGCCGTTCTGTGCATGAACCTTTACAAACCGGCATCAAGGCCATTGACTCGATGATTCCAATTGGCCGCGGCCAGCGGGAACTCATCATTGGGGACCGTCAAACAGGGAAGACGGCAATTGCCATTGACGCGATTATTAATCAAAAAAATACGGGCGTGAAATGCATCTACGTCGCTATTGGCCAGAAGCAGTCCACGGTGGCCCAAGTGGTGGACACCCTGCGTCGCCACGGTGCGCTGGAATACACCATTGTGGTGGCCGCCAGTGCCTCAGACCCAGCACCCCTGTTGTTTTTAGCCCCTTACGCGGGTTGTGCCATGGGCGAACACTACTTATACAATGGCCAACATGCTTTGGTGGTGTATGACGATTTGACCAAACAGGCTGCGGCTTACCGGGAAATGTCCCTGTTGTTGCGCCGCCCGCCTGGGCGTGAGGCATACCCCGGCGATGTGTTTTACTTGCACTCCCGCCTTTTGGAGCGTGCCGCTAAGCTGAGTGAAGAACATGGGGGCGGCTCCTTGACGGCGCTGCCGTTTATTGAAACACAGGCCGGCGATGTGGCGGCCTACATTCCAACTAACGTAATTTCTATTACAGACGGGCAAATCTTTTTGGAGGGCGACTTGTTTTATGCGGGCGTACGCCCGGCTGTCAACGTGGGGATTTCGGTGTCTCGCGTGGGTGGCAATGCCCAAACGAAGGCCATGAAAAAGGTGGCTGGCACGCTCCGCCTGGATTTGGCACAGTACCGCGAATTGCAAGCCTTTTCACAGTTTGGGTCCGACCTGGACAAGGCCACGCAGGCTCGCTTAGCCCGCGGCGAGCGGATGGTTGAAATTCTTAAACAAAAACAGTACCAGCCGATGTCGATGGAAAATCAAGTACTGTCCCTGTGGGCGGTTGTCAATGGCTACATGGATGACATTCCGGTGACCGCGGTGAGCAAGTTTGAGCAGGACTGGTTGGCGTTCATGAACTCCAAGTACGGCCAGGTGGGTGTGGCTATTGTTACGGATCGCGATTTGTCCGAGCAGACCGTAACCAGCCTGAAAGAGGCCATTGCAAAGTTTAAACAGACCTTCGTTGCCTAAAGGTGCACGTCCGTTAATTTCAGCGCTCGTCCGCACAGCCAGCGGGCAGCGCCGCAAAGGTGGTGAACCTGTACTGTGACGCAAAATGCAAGAGACATTCGCCGCCGCATCAGCAGCGTTAAAAACACCGCCCAAATTACCAAAGCCATGGAAATGGTAGCCGCTGCGAAATTGCGGCGGGTCCAAGAAGCGGTGCAATTGTCCAAGCCTTACTTGGCCAAAATGCAAGAAATGTTGGCGGGCATTTCCCAGTCGGCCCGTTGGGTCAAGCACCCCTTATTGGCACAGCGCCCAGTGCGCAAAAGTGGCTATCTGGTCATCACGGCGGACCGGGGCCTGGCGGGTGCTTACAATGCCAATGTGATTCGGGCGTCCCTGCTAGAGTTTCGAAAAAAAGATAAATCCACTTACACGCTCTATACCGTCGGTCGACGGGGCAGAGATTTCTTTAACCGGCAAGGCTATCCGGTGGGGGGTGAGGTCATTGGGTTGTCCGATTCTCCCACTTACAGCAGTATTCGCGCCTTGGCTGAGCAGGTGGTGGCGGCCTATGGCAATGAAGAATTTGATGAGTTGTACTTCGTGTATAACGAGTTCATTAATGCTGTCACCCAGCGACCGCTTGTAAAAAAGGTGTTGCCCCTTGCCACAGCACCTGCGCAAACGGCGGGGGCTGTTCGCAGTGGCCAGGAAGCAACTGTGCGCCCCACCCAATACCTGTTTGAGCGGGATGCGGATTCGGTGTTTGCGCAACTTTTGCCGCGTTATGCAGAAACCTTGGTTTACCAGGCGGTTTTAGATGCCAAGGCGAGTGAACACGGTGCTCGCATGACGTCAATGGGCAATGCCACCGACAACGCGAAAGAGATGATTGAAAAGCTGACGTTGGTTCTAAACCGAGCCCGTCAGGCGGCCATTACCACGCAAATTGTGGAGGTTGTCGGGGGCGCGGAGGCCCTGAAATAGGAGGAGGGACATTTTGTGAAGAATGGAACAGTCGTGGCGGTCATGGGCCCAGTTGTGGACGTGCGTTTTCCCGAGGGTCAACTGCCTGCGCTGAACCACGCCCTGCGCATCGATTACGAGGGGGATGCGTCGGTGCACTTGACCTTGGAGGTGGCTTTGCACCTGGGGGACAATGTGGTCCGCAGTGTGGCCATGTCGTCCACCGACGGTTTGGTGCGCGGCACGGAAGTCATTCCCACAGGCGGCCCCATCCAGGTGCCCGTGGGACCGGAAACGCTTGGCCGCTTGTTCAACGTGTTGGGGGAGACCATTGACGAGAAGGGGCCGGCCAACACTAAGGAACTGTGGTCCATCCATCGGGAGGCCCCGCTGTTTAGTCAGTTGACCACCACGATGGAGGTCTTTGAGACGGGCATCAAGGTCATTGACCTGCTTGCACCGTATGTCAAAGGCGGCAAAATCGGTCTGTTTGGTGGCGCTGGTGTGGGGAAAACCGTGTTGATTCAAGAATTGATTCACAACATTGCCAAAGAGCATGGAGGTTACTCCGTGTTTGCGGGTGTCGGAGAGCGAACCCGTGAGGGGAATGACCTGTACCATGAGATGAGCGATTCTGGCGTCATTGATAAAACAGCCATGGTGTTTGGTCAAATGAATGAGCCTCCAGGCGCCCGTCTGCGCGTCGCCTTAGCCGGGCTAACCCTGGCGGAGTATTTCCGGGATGTGGAGAAGCGCGACGTGCTGTTTTTTGTGGACAACATTTTCCGCTTCACGCAAGCGGGTTCTGAGGTGTCGGCGCTGTTGGGCCGGATGCCGTCGGCAGTCGGATACCAACCCACCCTGGCCACTGAAATGGGACAGCTGCAAGAACGGATTGCCTCTACAGTGGACGGTTCTGTGACCTCTATTCAGGCCATCTATGTGCCTGCAGATGACTACACAGACCCGGCACCTGCCAACACTTTTGCACACTTGGATGCCACCACCAACCTAGATCGGCACATTGCTGAAATGGGTCTGTATCCAGCAGTGGACCCGTTGGCATCCACCTCCCGTGCGCTCGCACCTGAGGTGGTGGGGGAAGAACACTACCAAGTGGCTCGGGGGGTACAACAATTACTGCAGAAATACAAAGAATTGCAGGATATCATCGCCATTCTTGGCATGGACGAACTGAGCGATGAAGACAAAGTGACGGTCGCACGCGCCCGCAAGATGCAAAACTTTTTGTCGCAGCCAAATTTTGTCGCGGAGCAATTTACGGGCATTCCCGGCAAGTATGTGACGGTGAAAGACACGGTGCGCAGTTTCAAGGAAATCCTCGACGGCAAACACGATGAAATTCCAGAGAGCTATTTTCGCTATTGTGGCGCCATTGAAGAGGTGCTGGAGCGGGCGAAGGCGGACGGAGTTGCAATTTAATGCCAGGGGTTAAGCAAGGAGGCGTTGCGCGGTGAGTACCACCCGCTTGGAAGTGATTACCCCTGAACGGGTTTTGATAACGCGGGACGTGCATATGGTGTTTGTCCGCACGGACGGTGGGGAACTGGGTATTTTACCCCGCCACGCGCCCCTGGCGGCCACCGTCAAAGCGGGCGTCGTGAAGGTTCGGCTGGAGGATGGCAGTGAAGACTTCATCAGCGTGGGTGGCGGTTTTTTAGAGGTTCGCCCAGAGCGGGTCACGCTTTTGGCGGACACAGCGGAACTGGGGGGCAGTGTCGACGTAGAACGTGCACAAGAGGCTAAAAATAGGGCGGAGAAGCGTCTTAGCCAGGGCCAGGACGTAGACTTGCGGCGGGCCGAACTGGCCCTCAGCAAGGCCCTCAGTCGGCTGCAAGCGTGGGAGTTGTCGCAAAAGGCAGGTAGCCCACTGAAGGATACGGTACAGCACTAAGGGGACGATTTTTCCCATAACCCCACAGGGTATGGAAGATTAATCCTTGTGTTCTACAAAAACCCCCCGTTTGGACTGTGCCCACATAGTCGGAAACACCCGGTAGAACACACTACCGGGTGTTTTACACGAAAATACCTGTCTGATATACTATTGTGGGTTCGCTGTGGGAAGTCTAACAGCAGCCGCTCCACATCCTCTCGCAAGTGAGGAGGGATCCATGTGTTCCAGTATTGGAACGACTATTTCTTTGTAGTGTTATTTTTGCTCCTCGGCATCTTTTTGCCGGTGGCGGCCATCTGGGTTCTCGGTCCGTTGTTGCGGCCCAAACACCCAACGGTGGCTAAGAACACTCCGTACGAAAGCGGCGTCGAGCCTGTGGGTGATGCGCACGTGCGGTACAATGCCCGTTATTACCTTTTTGCCCTGATGTTCGTCGTGTTTGACGTGGAAACCCTGTTTCTGTACCCCTGGGCAGCCAGCTTTCACCAGCTCGGTTTATTTGCACTCACAGAGATGTTGATGTTCATTCTCATGCTGGTGATTGGTTTGGCCTACGCCTGGAGAAAGAAGGTGCTGGAATGGAGCTGACCCACACCAACGGGCTGAACCGGCTGCAGGAATTACCGGTTCTCGAATATGAGGGACTGTCCGCAGAGGAGAACCTGGAATTGCGCCGGGGTGGCGTCGTGGTAAACTCCCTGGAGGTCGTTAAGGGTTGGGCCCGCAGCAACAGCATGTGGCCGCTAACCTTTGGCTTAGCCTGTTGTGCCATTGAGATGATGGCTACAGGTGCGGCCCGCTATGACCTAGACCGCTTTGGCATCATGTTTCGCGCCTCGCCGCGGCAATCGGATGTGATGATTGTCGCCGGCACAGTAACCAAGAAAATGGCTCCTCTACTGCGTCGGCTGTATGACCAGATGGCGGAGCCCAAGTGGGTGATTGCCATGGGGGCATGCGCCACGGCTGGGGGACCTTACGTCAAAAGCTACGCCGTTTTAAAGGGTGTGGACCAAGTCGTGCCTGTGGATGTCTACATTCCCGGTTGTCCACCCTCACCGCCCGCATTGCTGTATGGGCTCAACATGCTGCAAGAGAAGATTCGTATGGAAGCTCGGGGGAAGAGGGTGACTCAGGCATGAGCGATGAACCCCGCAAGCCCAGTCCACCGAAACAGCCCAGCACACAGCGCAATCCTAGCCCGCAGCGCACACAAGACCCGGGCGGTCAAGGCGCTGAGGCGATGGCGCGGACGGCCATGAATCCGAGTCCCGGCCCGGCCGGTCCAGCCGCCAGCAAGCAACCGCCGGCGCAAGTTCCGGAGGGTGCAGAGAAGTCCGCTGGGGCGCCGATTACGCCCGCCGCCAAGACACCTGCGGCTGAGGCGGCAACACCCGCGGCCAAGGCAGCAACGCCCGCAGCTGAGGCAGCAGCGCCCGCCGCCAAGACAGCAGCACCTACGGCTAAGGCAGCAGCGGCTGAGGCGGCAACACCTGCGGCCAAGACAGCAACGCCCGCAGCCAAGCCTGCCGCCAAAAAGGCGCCACCGCCGCCCGATCCGCGAGTCGTCGCAGCCAAGCAGAAGGCAGACGAACTAAAGGCAGTGGTGGTGGCTAAGCTTGGTGCGAACGCAGTGGTAGAAACGGGTGCCGCCCACTTTACCCCCATGTTGTTGGTGGACCGGGCAAAGTGGCGGGAATCTGTGGCCACCCTGCGGGATGACCCGCAGTGGCAATTCAACTATCTCGAGTGCATGGCGGGCACAGACTACCCCGACTACATCGAAGTGGTGGTCTACCTGCAATCCACTGAACTGGGTCATTTTGCGTGTTTGAAAACCCGCACGCCGCGAGACGGCGCCACAGTCCCCTCCCTAGAGCCGGTATTTCCTGTGGCTAACTGGGAGGAACGGGAGATTTTTGATCTGCTGGGTGTCACTTTCACGGGTCACCCGGACCTGAGGCGCATTATGATGTGGGAAGAATTCGAGGGCCATCCGTTGCGCAAAGACTACAACGTGTGGGACTGAGGAGGGGACGGACATGGCACTCACGGATGAAACAGACCTGGTACGCACCGAGGAGATGTTACTCAACGTCGGTCCTCAGCACCCGAGTACCCACGGGGTCTTTCGCATGGTGGTGAAGATTAGTGGGGAAACCATCATCGAGGCAGAGCCGGTGATTGGCTACTTGCACCGTGGAACAGAAAAGCTTGCCGAGAACCTGCAATATTCCCAGTGCATTCCTTACACGGATCGATTGGACTACGTTTCGGCAATGTTGAACAACTATTCCTTGGTACACGCTGTAGAAGAGGCCATGGGTTTGGAAATTCCAGACCGGGCAGAATACATTCGCGTGATTACCATGGAAATGAATCGACTGGCTTCCCATCTTATCTTTTTTGGCACTTATCTCCTGGACTTGGGTGCCATGACACCGTTTTTGTATGCTTTTGAAGAACGCGAAAAAATTATTGACATGTTTAATGAGCTGTGCGGTGCTCGCATTACGTACAACTACATGCGCGTGGGCGGGGTTAAGTTTGACACAACTCCCGGTTGGCTGGAGCAAGTGGATGCCTTCGTCAAACGCATGAAGGGGGAAATGGTCAAGTACCGGCAGTTGGTTACAGGCAACGAGATCTTTTTGGCCCGGGTGCACGGGGTTGGTGCGTACACCACAGAGCAGGCTTTGGGCCATGGGATGAGCGGCATTAATCTGCGCTGTACCGGTTACAATTGGGACCTGCGTAAGAAAAAGCCCTACAGCATTTACGACCGTTTCGATTGGGATGTGCCTTTGGGGAGCGCGGGCGATTGTTGGGACCGCTACATCCTGCACATGGAGGAAATGGAACAATCGCTGCGCATTGTAGAGCAGGCACTGCAGCAGATTCAGCCCGGACCGGTGATGGCAAAGGTGCCTAAACTCATTCGCGTTCCAGCGGGCGAGTATTACAGCGGCATTGAAGGAACCCGTGGCGAATTGGGCTTTTACATCGTCAGTGATGGCAAGGATAAACCCTACCGTCTCAAGATTCGCCGCCCTTCGTTTGAAAATCTGCAAATACTGCCCATCATCCTGAAGGGTGTGCCGGTGGCGGACATGGTGGCCATTCTCGGCTCGATTGACCCGGTGATGGGGGAGGTGGATGCCTAATGTGGACTTGGAACAATCTCTGGCACTGGGCAGGCCACCCCTTGAGCTGGCCGGGTTTTGTAGGGATGCTGGTGGGTGCGGTCGTCATTCTGTTGTTGGCCTTGCTGGTGGTAATGTACTCAATTTACTGGCAGCGTAAGTTTATTGGCTGGATGCAGTGGCGAATCGGTCCCAATCGTGTGGGTCCCTGGGGCTTGTTTCAAACCGTTGCGGATGTCCTCAAACTGCTTGTCAAAGAGGATGTTATCCCAGCAAACGTGGACCGTACACTGTTTTTACTTGCCCCTATTTTCGCATTTGTGCCGGCATTCTTGGTGTTGTCCATCATTCCCTTTTCCGCCCATCACGTGTTCACAGCCAATATTGGCATTGGCGCCCTGTTTTATGTGGCCATTTCAGCCATTACGATTCACGGCGTGATGCTGGGGGGTTGGTCCTCCAACAACAAGTGGGCGTTGATTGGTGGCATGCGTAGCGCGGCGCAGATGCTCAGCTATGAGGTGCCCCTGGGCATGTCTATCGTGGGCGTGGTGCTGATGGCGGGCACATTGAATCTCAATGGCATTATTGCTGCCCAGATGCACACCGTCTGGTATGTGATTCCCCAGATTCTCGGCTTCATCGTGTTTGTCATTGCTGGGACTGCGGAAATGAATCGCACCCCGTTTGACCTACCAGATGCAGAATCAGAACTGGTGGGTGGCTACCATGTGGAGTACAGTGGTTTTCGGTTTGCCTTTTTCATGCTGACCGAGTATGTGTACTTACTGGCCATGGGGGGACTGATGGCGACCCTATTCTTTGGCGGTTGGGCTGGACCCTTTTTGCCTGGGTGGTTGTGGTTCGCCATTAAGATATTCATATTCTTCACCTTCCAGTTCTGGTTGCAAGCAACCTTGCCGCGGATTCGGCAAGACCAGATGATGAGTTTTAGCTGGAAGTTATTGCTTCCCTTGGCCTTGGCCAATTTGGTCATCACGGCCGTCGTCAAAGTGCTGGTCTAAGTGACTGCACGTTCGTACACACTGTTTTCAAAAGTGGGGTGAGACGATGTTTGGGTTCCTGAAGGGCCTGGGCGTGACCATCAGCCAATTGCCGAAAAAGAAAGTCACGGTGATGTACCCGGAGGAGAAACCGGATTATCCGGAACGGTACCGGGGTGTACATCGGTTTATTCCCGAGTTGTGCACCGTATGTAACCAGTGTGCCCGCATCTGTCCGACAAGCTGTATCTCTCTGTCCGGCAGCCGCGATGAAAACCGTAAGTTGCGGATTGAGACGTACGACATCAATTTTGACATCTGTATTCTTTGTAGCCAGTGCACCGAGGTGTGTCCCACAGAGGCCATTGTAATGTCTGACACATTTGAACTTGCCAGTTACACGCGCGACGATTTTTATCTCGATATGCACTGGTTGCACAATAATGAATTGGAGTACGAACGCAGGCACCCGGACAGGGCCATTCCCGAGACGGACGTCCAGAAAAAGGCGGGGAATTAGGTATGAACTTTGTCTGGAACGGACCCATGATTGCATTCTATGTACTTGCGTTAAGTGTCCTGGGCGCAGGCATCCTGATGTTGTCTGTGCGTAAGGTGGTTTACATGGCGCTGTCCATTGGCGGCGTATTTATTGGGGCAGCGGGCATCTATATCCTGCTCGGGGCTGAATTTGTGGCGGTGGCGCAAATTCTGATTTATGTGGGTGCCATCACCATCTTGATGATGTTTGCCATCATGCTCACGAACCACAAGGCTGAAGAAGAACCATTTCGCTGGACGGTTCGAAACGCCACTGCTGCTGTCGGCAGTGTCCTGCTGGCGCTCGTATTGTTGGCGGTTATTCGTTCCACCACCTGGCCTGTGCAGTCGGCAAATTTGAATTTAAACGGCGGTAACAGTAACCCGGTGGCCATTGGTTTGGTCATGTTTAAACAGTATGCATTTCCCTTTGAGCTGGTGTCCCTGGTGTTAATTGTCGGACTGGTGGGCGCCGTCATTCTGGCCCAAGAGCGAAAGGAGGAAGAGTGACATGACAGGATTGGGTGGTCCTCTTTTTCCCATTCCCACCGGGTCGTTGTTGGCCTTGGGGGCCTTGTTGTTTTGCATTGGCCTGTTTGGCGCCCTGACCCGAAAGAACCTGATTATTGTGCTGGTGTCCATTGAGTTGATGCTCAATGCGGCCAACATTAATCTTGTCACCTTCTCCCGCCTGGGCGTCAACCCGAGTCTTTCTGGACAGGTATTTTCCCTGTTTACCATCACGGTTGCCGCGGCGGAAATTGCCGTTGGCCTGGCACTTCTGTTGGCCATTTTCCGGCTACGCAGGAGCAGCGAGGTTCAAGACCTGAACGTACACAAATGGTAACAGGGGTCCAGATACGCACAGGAGGGTGATTCTATGGTAGAGTACGCATGGCTGGCGCCCGTGTTGCCGCTTGTCGGCTACGTGTTCTTGTTGGCGCTTGGCCGCCGTGCGGCGGAGGGATTGGTGGCTGGCGTATCGGTCATCTTGACCTTCTTGTCCTTTTTGGTCAGCTTGGCAGTGTTTACGGCCTTGGGCGCCCATCCGGACGTTACAGGTACCTATACAATGCGCTGGTTGACCTTGGGCGCCCATTCCATCGACGTCGGTTTTCAGGTAACCCACTTGAACGCCTTGATGTTGGTGGTGGTAAGTGCGGTCAGCACGCTGGTATTTCTGTTTTCCAAAGGCTATATGCACAAAGATGAAAGGTTTCCGGTATTTTACCAGTACCTGAACCTATTTGTTTTCTCTATGATGGCTTTGGTGGTTTCGCCAAATCTGCTGCAACTGTATATTTTCTGGGAAATGGTAGGATTGTGTTCCTACCTGCTGATTGGTTTTTGGTACTTTAAGCCGGAGGCGGCATTGGCGGCGAAAAAGTCGTTCATTGTCACTCGGTTGGGGGACGTGGGGCTATTCATTGGCATCATTCTGCTGTTCCTCAGCTCGGGGAGCTTTGACTATTCCACCGTGTTTCAGGCGGCCACTACGGGCCATCTGGGATTATCGTGGATTACACCGGCGGACTTGACCACCTTGACAGGCATCCTGGTTTTTGTGGGGGCTGCGGGTAAGTCGGCACAGTTTCCACTGCACGTCTGGTTGCCGGATGCCATGGAAGGCCCTACGCCTGTGTCGGCGTTAATTCACGCCGCGACGATGGTGGCTGCGGGCGTGTATTTGGTGGCACGGATGTACCCACTGTTTGTAGCTAGTGGCACCGCCCTCACAGTGGTGGCCTGGGTGGGTGGCATCACGGCCTTGTTGGGTGCGCTGATTGCTTTGACCCAACGGGATATCAAGCGAGTGATAGCCTACTCCACCATATCGCAGTTGGGATACATGATGATGGGTCTGGGTGTGGGTGCTTACGCCTATGGCATGTTTCACCTGTTTACACACGCATTTTTCAAGGCCCTGTTGTTCTTGGCAGCAGGCTCTGTCATCCATGCTGTGGATACACAGGACCTGTTTGAAATGGGCGGGTTGGGCAAAAAAATGCGGATTACCCAGTGGACCTTTCTGTTTGGCGCACTGTCTTTGTCAGGCGTATTCCCGTGGGCAGGATTTTGGTCCAAGGACAGCATCATCAACGCCACACTGCAGTCGGGTCACATGACATTGTTTTGGATTGCTGAAATTGCCGCTTTCTGTACAGCCTTCTATATTTTTCGGGTGTATTTTCTCACCTTCCACGGCAAACCGCGAGATGAGTCGAAAATGGCCCATGCCCACGAAGGTTCTTGGGTGATGACCGTCCCACTAATTATCCTGGCCGTGATGGCGTTCATCGCCGGATTGTTCAACACGGGTCTAAACAACTTTGGACTGCAGCGTTACCTGATGGCCGATTCCCCCACAGGGCTCATTGGCAAGGTTTACCCAGACAACGTTCCACTGATGATTATCAGCGTAACGGTGGCTTTGGTAGGGATTGGGCTGGCGGCCCTGATGTATTGGAAACCGGTGATTTCTGCTGAGAAGTTGGCTCGCAACCTGTCTGGACTGTACCGGCTGTCATTCAACAAGTTTTACCTGGATGAAATCTATTATGGAGTGGTTGTTTGGACCGGCAAACTGATTGCTGGGATTGTCGACTTTTTCGACCGCTACATTCTAGACCTGATTGTCCGGATGTTGGGTCGCCTTGGCTACATGGGGGGCGTCGGTCTGAAGTACACCCAGACCGGCCAAGTTCAGACCTACAGCGTCATCGCGTTTTTTGGCATAATGATTCTTTTGGCCATCGCGATGTTCCACGTGGGAGGGGTGTTTTAACATGGGGCTGGCCTTTTGGTTTACCGTAATTCCACTGATTGCGGCCCTGCTCATTCTCATCCTGCCGAAACTGGACAAGGCGGTTTATCGGACAATTGCCTTATCCGGAGGAATCTTGACCTTAGTCTTGGTGTTGGCGGGTTGGTTCGCATTTGACGGCCGTACCAATGTCGTGCAACTGGCTGGACGAATTCCTTGGTTTACACTGCCCGGATTGTGGCATGGACATAATCTAGTTGTCGGTCTGTCCTTTGGGGTCGATGGACTGTCTTTGCCACTGGCCACAATGACGGCTGTGGTGGGACTGCTGGCATTACTGGCGGTGCCTAAAGATCGCGATCGGGGCAAAGAAAATTATTTTTGGTTGTCGCTCGCACTGACCGGTTTGATGGCCGTGTTTACCAGCCAAGACCTGTTTACCTTTTTGGTGGCCCTGGAACTGGTACTGTTTGCAGTGTTTTTCTTGGTGTATCTCTTTGGCGAAACGGGCCATCAGCAAGCGGCCGTCAAGTTTCTTATTTACCGTGGCTTTAGCACGGTGGCCTTCATGGTGGCTTTGGTGGGATTGGCTTGGGCCGCTGCCGGCGGGTATGCCGCAGGCAACGCCAATGTCAGCAATGCAGTGTTTACACTCAACATCCCCACCTTGACCGCGACGCTACATCAAGCGGTCAGTCAGTGGTTGAGTCCGGCTGCGGCCTCAGCCTTATTTTTGGTGTTGCTGTTGGGCGTATTTATTGAAGAAGCGTTTGTGCCCTTTCACACATGGTTGCCCACCACCCATGAGCATGCGGATACCTCCACGAACATGTTGATTGGCGGCGTGGTGACAAAGACCGGGGCCTACGTTCTGTTGCGTTTTGGTGTCGGCATGTTGCCTGGCGAGGTACGTCACTGGGGGGTAATGTTGGCTGTCTTTGGCGTCATCAACATCCTTTACGGGGCGTTCGCCGCTTGGAGTTCTAAAGACTGGCGGCGGTTGATTGCTTACAGTGGCATCAGCCACATGGGGCTGGTTTTGTTGGGTGTGGCGGCACTGAACAGCGCCGGATTGCAGGGAGCCATGTTCATGCTGATTTCTTCCGGCCTGCTCACTGCCCTGCTGTTCTTCTTGACGGGTGCCATGAAAGACCGTACGACAACGTTAACTATTCGCTCTTTGGGTGGGTTGTCCAAATCCATGCCCATGCTTTCCGGATTTCTCATGGTGGCCGCACTTGGTTCACTGGGGTTGCCCCTGACCAGTGGGTTCATCAGCGAAATCCAAGCGTTTATTGGCGGCTTCGCCACTTACCCGGCCATCTCGTTTGTCGGCGCGCTGGGCGTGGTGCTGTCGGCGGTGTACATGTTGTACGCCATGGAGCGCACCACCTTCGGACCGACTGCGGAGGGATTTTTGCAGCTGGCGGACGCCCGACCCTTTGAGTATCTGCCCGCCGTCGTATTGACGGGTTTGGTCCTGCTGGTGGGTGTCTATCCGGACGTCATTGGTCACTTGTTCGGCCTGTCCGCCCAAGCGCTGTTGAGGATAGGGGGTTAAGCAATGCCGAACACCATCGATTGGCTTCACCAACCGTACTGGATGACAATGGGGCCTCTACTGACATTGGTAGTCACCGCATTTTTGGTGATGGTTTTGGAGCTCATTTTCCGCAACGGAGACCGCCGCTGGTTGACCGGTATTTCCATGCTGGGCACCCTGGTGGCCTTGGGAGTGGCCTTAGGTCACTTCAACGCGCAACCGAGCCAAGCTCTGAACACTGTGGTGATTGATGCCTTTAGCTCCGTGTTCAGTGTGCTGATTCTCATCACTGTCTTTTTGGTTTTGCTGTTTACCTTGGATTACAAGGGCAGCAATCGTCTGGCGGCAGAGCACACCTACCTGCTGTTGTTTGCAGCGGTGGGGGCTCTGGCGATGGCTACCGCGGTGGACTTGGTGACTTTGTACGTGGGCCTTGAACTTTTGTCCATCGCCAGTTATGTGCTGGTGGCCGTGCGGCGCAAGTCGACACATTCTGTCGAGGGTGGCATCAAGTACATGCTGATGGGGGCCTTAGGGTCTGCCGTACTGCTTTACGGCATATCCTTCATCTACGGGATTTCCGGCACCACCAATCTGATGTCCCTGAGTGCTGTTGCTGTCACCATGTACACCACGTACCCGGCCATCACCGTACTCGGCTTTGTACTGATGCTGTTTGGCATGGGCTTTAAGCTTTCTCTGGTACCCTTTCACATGTGGACGCCGGACGCCTATGCCGGGGCACCCTCAGCCATCAGTTCCTTTTTAGCAACCCTGTCTAAAAGCGCTGCATTTGCCATGTTGCTGCGGATGCTGCTGTTTATCTTCAATGGCGTTGCAGACAAAGTGTTTTTTTGGGCCGGCATTTTGGCGGCCATCACAATGGTAGTGGGCAATTTCATTGCCCTGCCACAGCGCAACATGAAGCGACTGTTGGCCTTTTCCAGTGTGGCCCAGGCGGGGTACATTCTCGTGCCGTTTGCGCTGATTGGGGCCAGCACTGTGCAGGATTGGCCGAGTTTGTTTGACAGCATTTCGTTTTACCTGTTTGCCTACACCTTCATGACGGTGGGAGCCTTCGCCGTGGTCCACATTGTGTCTGAACAAAAACACACATTGGACTCCGATGCGCTCATTGGACTGTATCATAGATCACCATGGTTGGCGGTGGCCTTGAGTATCTTCATGTTGTCGTTGGCGGGGATGCCGCTGACTGCCGGATTTCTCGGCAAGTTCTACATCTTTTCTAACACCGTTCAGTTGCACACCCCCTGGTTAGGGATTGTGCTGTTTGCCACTAGTGTGGTGTCCTTTTACTACTACCTGGGATGGCTGCGTAAGGTCTTCCAGCACAATCCAGAGGAGGAACGGGTGGCCGTGCCCATCAGTTTACCGATGAATACTCTGGTGGCTCTGTGTGTAGTGTTGACGCTGGTGTTGGGATTGGTTCCAGCCACCCTGCTGCACCCCCTACTGAACGCACACTGGGTATACTGAGTGCCTGTGTCACTGTGGAAGCCGTCCAGGTTAGGTTGTTCTGGTTTGGCCGTTTTGGTTAGGTTGTTCTGGTTTGTCCGTTTTGGTTTGGCCGTTTTGGTTTCCGGCCCCGGGGGGAGGTATTCCCCGGTGGCCGTGGAGCCTTAGGTCATCTCCTGTGTGAGGTGAGGACAAATGATTCCACCCGCTTCAACCAGCCCCTTTGGTTCGTTGATTGCTGCTGACGGCATCATTTTTATGTTGGCCTTTTTAATCGGAACCTATTATGCTTGGCGAGGGTTGGGGGCACTCAAGTGGGACACGTTTATGTACGACCCAACGGGTGAGAATATTCGCATTCTGCGGTTTTTTTTGGCCTTACTGGGCGGCTTCTTGGTGGGGGCTGTCGCTGTTGGGTACCTGTTGGCTGGCCAGTCTTTGCGCGTTTTGTGGGCCTAATCCCAAAGTACGGGGGACCTTTCCACAACAGCTCATCCAGCACCCAACAATCGTTTGGATGGATGGACTGGATGGATTGACTGGATGGATTGACTGGATGGTTCGACTGGATGGATTGACTGGATGGATTGACTGGATGGATTGACTGGATGGATTGACTGGATGGATTGACTGGATGGATTGACTGGATGGATTGACTGGATGGATTGACTGGATGGATTGACTAGATGGATTGACTAGATGGTTCGACTGGATGGTTCGACTGGATTAGTCGGCAGATTGTCTTGTGAGAGTGAAGTGAACTTCCCTTGAATCACCGTTTACTGACCCTGGCTAGGCTGTTGATTATTTACATACGCTGGGTGATTGTCGCACTCATTCTTCTTACCCTTATTCTTGGCATCATTGGTTTTGCCGAGCGTTGGGCAGAGTTGCTGGTACATCCAGAATCTGCACTAACAAATTTCAGAAATATCACAGAGGATATTTTTTCCTTGCTGCTGGTTTACGAAATTCTTGATTTGATTCGCACCCTGTCCCCCAATCGCCTGATGGATGTCATTTTGACCGTGCTGGCGCGGAAAATATTGCTCTCTGTGAATGAGACACAGTTGGCCATTGATGTCGTGGCCTTTTGTGCAATCCTGTTGGTTCGGTTGCTCTGGAGTCGACTGGGCAAACCCGAAGAAGAGACCGCCCCTACAAATCCAACCAAACACTCTGGCTCTTAGGGGGTGTTCCTGTAGTTGTAGCTAACCTCCTCTGTATCACTGTACTATAACAGAATCTTGCCTCCTATAGCCGCATTGTTACTAAGCACCACCCCGAAGGATTGTGGGGGGGCCACTTTAGCGGAAAGGGAGACCGATTTCTACGGGACCGGAATTAAGCGTCCCCCAGTCGCTAAATCATCAAAAAACGGGGGATGAAACGCAAATAAGGGTGTGTAAGTCGCTTGTTGCACGTTTTCCCACTGTTTTTGCACCGAATTTGTTGAAATAAGGGACTAACGGACGCCTATTTATGCGAAACGTGACTTGAAAAGGCTCATAAGCGACCTGTGGGCCCTTATTTGATTTGAAACGGACGAACCAGCCAATAATAGAATCCGGGAGAGCTAGCTGGCAGGTATGAATTGCATAAGAAATCCTTACCCGGGTGATTTTGGATGATTAAGCACCACTTTCGTGCGTATTTCCGGCGGGTTTCCTCCGTTTTACCGACCGTCTCCTATTTTCGCCAGACTTCCCCCCTTCCGCCACCTACACTCTAGTCCTCATTACATCCTGTATTCCATTAGTTATTCCATTAATTGCTACCCTATAGCACCTACCCTATGAAGTCTACTTCTCCAGACAGGTATAAACCCACCTCTCTGCGCCCACACTGCCTAGTAACAAGGACAGCGGGTTCGTCCTTAGGGGATTCGTCCTTAGGGGATTCGTCCTTAGGGGTTTCGTCCTTAGGGGTTTCGTCCTTAGGGGGATTGCCTGTCGGCGACCGCTCAAACAGATGGGGACAAATCCCACAAGGGGCAGGCATAGACAGGGCAAAATTGGGGGAGGAGTAAGTATGGGCAAGAAGAAATGGGCCTTGGCGGTACTGCTGGGGGTTGCACTGTGGGGAATGGCGCACAACAATGGCTTTGCAGCGACCAGTTCTCAACGCAGCGCAGTTCCCACTCCACAAGTGACGCTGGGCAAGCAATCCCAAGTCACACTGGGAGTACAACGCAGTCGTGTAGAATCTAGTTTCTTGGAAACGGCTTTTGCCGCCAGTGGCGCCACTCCCACAGGGTATTTGGTGCATGACTGGACACAGGTGAACCAGCAGTTTGAATCGGTGAACCAGTTGGCGTCTGACGCAACCGCGATTTCCAAAGAATTGTCGCTTGTGGCGCCACACATCCTGGAAAGACGGACACAAGCAGAAAATTATTACGAAATCTATGGTGCTGGCCCCGGCCATACGGCCATCCGGGTGGTCCTCAGTTCCTTCCGCTTTGGCTTGCCAACGTCTGCGGCACCCGCCACCAGCGCTGCCTCGGTAGCTACGGGTGCGCCTGCGGCTCCCGCCACCAGCACTGCCTCGGCACCTGAGGGTGCGCCTGCGTTTTCCGCCACCAGCGCTGCCTCGGCAGCTACGGGTGCGTCTGCGGCACCCGCCACCAGCGCTGCCTCGGCACCTGAGGGTGCGCCTGCGGCGGGTGAAGCGGAAACTTTGTTGGTGCTTGCAGTCCAAAAAGATGCCACAAAGACTGCGGGGTTGACACAGGACTGGGAAAGAATGGCGTCCGCTGTCGCAGGCCAGGGATGGGCGCCGCAAATTAGTGCTTGTATCGAGGGTTTTCGGAATGATAGAATGAGTGACGGTCAAAGGATTCATTGGGCACAAACGGTGCTGCAAAACGTACACGCTGTGCGCGTGGAAGGTTTGACATCAAACAATGTCACCAGTATTTCTGGATATTCGCACGGGCAGGACATCGCAATTCTCGCGGCTGGCCATCCCATCAATTTGCAGGTGGCCGCATACTACAATGCATATCGCCACCACACCGACGTGCTCGTCGGCACGCCCGTCATCACCATTCCTTATTAAGTCCGCTGCTTTTATCCCCAGTTGGAGACAAGCGGCTGCCTGAAGGAAGTGGGGAACGGGCAGCGCGCGTCGGCCGTCTGGTGTGGGGATTAGCGCACAGGAGTGGAACGGGTATGGCAAAAATAGTAATTGAAGGTGGACACCGGATTGAGGGGAAAGTCCGGGTCAGCGGCGCAAAAAACGCCGTTTTGCCTATTTTGGCCGCCAGTTTGTTGGCGGAAACAGGCATCAGCCATATTGAGGAAGTCCCATCGCTCTTGGATGTGCAACACATGATTGCCACGGTGGCTTCACTGGGGGCACAGGTACATCTGGAAGGAACCAACTTGGAGGTGGACGCCAGTCATTTGCAAAGCGTCTGTCCCCCCTATGATCTCGTACGCCAAATGCGGGCCTCTTTTGTAGTGGTGGGCCCCCTGTTGGCTCGCTTTGGCGAGGCGGTGGTGGCCATGCCTGGCGGCTGCAATATTGGACCCCGTCCCGTAGACTTACACATCAAGGGCATGGAAGCACTGGGGGCACAGGTGACCCTGGAAAATGGGGCTGTCCATTTTTTGGCACCCCCAGAC